>JAUCGF010000110.1 GCA_030378005.1 Desulfococcaceae bacterium HSG9
CTGTCGGAACGGCATATTCCGATGCGGACATGCCGTCCCGATGGGACTCAGCGGACACGGGTGATTCGGATTCTACAAATATGCCGCTCCTACGGAGCTGAAAACAGACATGCCGTTCGTCACTTTTAAAAAACTTTTCGTTCTACTGACTATACAATCGACACGAACCTTGCGTCCTTTTTCGATATTATTGTCCTCGGCATATCCTGACAGATCACGAGAGATGGTTTTCCGGGTTTACTCTGAAATCGATTTGATATTTGTGTTGATAGCCGATTTTTTAAATCCCCGGTCGGCGATTCCGATAATGCAAAATCGCCTCAGAGATCCGGAATCAGAAATATGAAAAGCCGAATCTTCGTATGTGAATTCGTAAAGGCGCATAATGATCGCAGCTCGAAGAACCTGTTCGGCGTTTGAAAATTTTACCTTTGTTGAGATATTCAAGAACATATTCACAAATGGCAGGCGTATCATTAATGATGGTGCTGATCATTTCCAACTCTTTTTCTCCAGGGTGGCCGGATGGACACTATATATAAAGGATGCCCATACTACATTGATCGTATTCCAATTTTGATTTTTCCTTTTAATGCTCGCAAGCTGAAGCCAGCACTCTTTTATTTCGGAAAAACCAAAATTGGAACCGTATATTCATCAATTTTTCTAAAACACCATCATCATACCTGAGCCTGCAACACCGCCGCCTTTTTGCCAGCTTCGGATAATCGCCAGGCCGCATCGCGCATTTTAAGAAGACTTACATCACCGGCATTGACAAATTGAATGGCATGTACCTCACAAAAGCGGACGCATTGGGGATCGCCGTCGCACAAGTCGCATTTGGCCACTTTGTGGTCGATAGCGATATAGGTCATTGCGCCGAATGGGCATACGCCGACACAGGTGCGGCATCCGATACAGACATCGTAATCCACGGTGACGCAGCCTGATTCTTCATTTCGGGAAATAGCTTTTACCGGGCATCCGTTCATACAGGGCGCATCCTGGCATTGTTGGCAAGCCATGGGGATATAAAGCCCTTGGTCTTCCCATTTCATCACTTTCACCCGGCTGCGCGCAGGATTGGAAACGCCATCGTGTTTCACCGCGCACACCTGCTCGCATAAACGGCAACCGGTGCATTTTTCATAATCGATCATCAGCACTTTTCCGTTAGGTTCCATTGCTGTCACTCCTTTCATAAAATCACAGTAAGCGGGTTGGTTCATTTTCCAAACCAAGCCGTTCAAGGGTTTCCGCCAGGGGTTCGCCGTTTTCATCCAAGCCTTTATGAGTGTATAATTCATCAATCATAATCTTGAATTTTTCCCGATCAATGGTTTTGCCAACCACATCCGGGGCGCCACGACGGCAAGGCTCGTCAAAATAGCGATGATTCAAGGTATCGCCCTTTTTAAGATCATTGCGTGTCAAACCTTCGCGAAGATTGAACAAGCGCTCCATCATATTGGCTCTTTCGGCAATTTCCCAAATTTCTGTGGGAGACAATTCCAGGCCGGTGTTGAGATAGATAACCTTAGACCAGTCTTCAAAATTGGGCAGCGTGGCACCGAGAAACACCGTATGATATTTGCAAATACCAAGACAGTCCACTCCCATGTAGCAGTTTTCCTGCCAGAACACCTGCCAGGCTTTGCCTTGGTAAGAGGTGTGTTCCGAACTTAGCGGGCCGTCGTAAGGAACCGGGCTGCTATAAATTTTGCGCAGCACTTTTTCAGGCAGATGATAGAGATCGATTGCCGGGCGGCTGCGCAGATGGTCTGAACCGCGGGAGGCGGTGGCGATATTCAACGCTAATGCCGGGGTGGCTCTTTCATCCGAATGCAAATTGCTCATGCCTTTGACCTGAATCAGATAATCAAAGGAATCTTTGCCGATTTTTTCAGACGCCGGAATGCCGCCATCGGCCAGTACATCACCGAGCCAGCCTTTGCGAAAACAGATACGATCCACCATTTCCAACAGAGCTTCGTCGTTGCCGAAATTCAGATCAAGCCCATCCGTGTCCTTGCGTGTGAGAATGCCTTTTTCATAAAGCTCCATGGCCCATGAGATAATGCTTCCGATCTCAAGGTTATCCACGCCGTACTGGTTGACCAAGTGATTGCCGACCAACACGGTTTCCGCATTTTTGCAATCCGGTTCACCGCCGAAAGCGCCCTGGGATGTGTATTCCGGGCCTTCGTCATATTTGCCCGCATAAGGGCCGGTCGGGATTTTATACTGAGCGCGGCAATGCACCTGACAGGCGTAACAACCGGCCATGTGGTGCGGCCCGATGGTTTCTTCGGCAATCTCATCAATGCGCTCCGGTTCGATATCGTCGGCGTATTCGCATTGGTTGTACTGAAAATTGCGCGTGCGGATACCTCCCCAAGAGTTGGTGGCTCCCCAAATAAATGGCGTTCCCAGAGTTCCCTGAGTTTGATTGACTTTGGCGCTGGTGATCTGGTCAATGAAGCGCTTGTTGAATTCCAACGCTTCCATGGGATGTGCGATGGTAACATCGGTCGTTCCGCGCACAGCCACGGCTTTGAGATTTTTCGATCCCATGACGCATCCCATACCGGAGCGGCCGGCCGCATTTTTAATGCCAGTCATCACATTGGCATAGCGCACCAGATTTTCACCAGCCTGGCCGATAACGCAACTTTTAATCTCCTCATCGCCCAGTTCTTCACGAATTGCCCATTGTGTATCAGTTGTTGATTTGCCCCACAATGCGGCGGCGTCGCGAATTTCGATTTTGCCATTATTAATATAAATATAAACCGGCTTTTCGGCCTTGCCTTTGATAACGAGATGATGAAACCCGGCCCAAGCCAGTTCCGGCGCGAAAAAACCGCCCATGTTGGCGCTTCCAAGAAGGCCGGTCAGCGGTGATTTGGCCATAATATGGGTGCGCGCGGTGGCTGATGCACATGTGGCGGTTAAAACACCGCCGGAGATAATCAGCGTATTATCTTGCCCCAGCGGGTCGCAACCTTTTTCTGTATAGTTATAAAGCAGCCAGGCGTCCAAGCCACGTCCGCCAAGAAATTTTTTGCGCAATTCAATAGGAATCGGTTTTGTTTCAATATCGCCGGTTGTCAGATTGATAAAGGCGATCTTGCGGTTTAATGCCATCTTATTTGCCCTCCTTTGCACTCAACGATGCTTCGGCCAGTTTACGATTGGTTTCCCAGACCGGCCCTCGAATTCTGGGGAAATCCGGCCGAACCCAGGCGATGCGATATTCCATGCCACATTCGGGACATTGAACCTGTTTCGCTGCGGATGCGGGCTGAAGCCGTCCCATGCAACTCGGATTATGGCAGCGCACTTTGCCATACGTCCTTGTTTGGCGCAGGGTTTCGGCCCCAGACAGTTTGTTTTTGTCGGTTGCCATCGGTTTTTCCTTTCAGTTTTGGGTTGTTTGATAATTTTAGTGTTCGTCTGTTTCTTTCGATCAATTCTTGACAACATCAAATAAGTTCACTATGATGAACAGATAATTCATTCTTAATAACAGAACCAAATCAATTGTCAAGCCTAAAAATAGCTATATTTATTAATTTAGTTATTATAACGAAAATTTATTGACAAGCAATCGAATCTAAATATAGAATGAATTATCAATAACAATTCATCATGGTGAACAATGACTGTAAAATATCAAGCGCCAACTGTTAAAAAGGCGTTTTCAATTCTCAATCAGATCGCCGCTCAAAAAAAAGGCCAAAGGGCTAGCGAACTGTCCTATTGCCTGAATATCAGCAAAAGCACGGTTCACGGCATTCTTACCGCCTTGGATGAGTTAGGGGCAGTTATACGCGATCCGCTGACCAAACGCTATTCATTGGGATTGACATTGTTTGAATTGGGACGGGCGGCGTATTCACGCGCTGATTTAAAAGACACCGCGCGCCCCTTTATGGAAAAGCTCATGGTCACGGTTGGCGAATCGGCTTTTTTGGGCGTTAAAAACGGCGATCATGTAACAATTCTTGATATTGTCGAATCCTCTCAAAACTTAAAGATCACTGCGCCATTGGGAACTGCAATTCCCTTATTGGCCGGCGCTATCGGCAAAGTGATGCTGGCGCAGATGAAATCCGAAGAGGCCGCCGCATTAGTAAATTGCAATGCACTACCTCGTTTCACAGCAAATACAATCACTGATTCGCAGCAGTATTTGAAAGAAGTCGCATCCGTAAAAAAATATGGTTATGCTATCGACAATGAAGAATATATTCCCGGAGTGAAAGCGATTGCCGCGCCGCTTCACAGCATTGACAGAATAATGGCCGCGATTTGGGTGGTGGGATTCAAGCCGGGGATGGATGATCGCAAAATACAGTTTATCGCTACGGAAATTAAAAAAACTTCAGAAGCGATTCGTAAAAAAACAGAACATGAAATGTGATGAATAAATTCACGTTTCAAAGGAATTGATATGATGAACCGAATACTGATTGCGGATCCTAAAAAATGCACAGGATGTCAACTGTGTGAACTGGCTTGCGCATTACAACAAGCCACGCCCGCCAATCCGGCCAAGCCGCGTATCAATATTGTCAATTGGCAAGATTCGGGCTTTTTTTTGCCTGTGATGTGCCAACATTGCGATGATCCGCCCTGTATGGCCGTTTGTCCGCGCAAAGCTATCTATCGGGATGACCGCTTGGGGCATGTGACCGTGGATTACGATTTATGCGTCAGTTGTCAGAAGTGCGCTGCGGTCTGCCCCTTTGGCGCTATCGGTTTTGATCCGGACTATGCCAGGGTGTATAAGTGCGATTTGTGTCTGGGGGAACCGCGGTGCGTCAAATATTGTCCGTATCAGGCGCTGGCGTTTGTCAATGCTGATGCGATTGCCTATCCGCGTATGCGATTGTCAGCGCAGCGGATTGCGCCAAGCTGTTTAAAGCATGGAAAATGACTAAATTTATCAAACATTGACTGTTAATATCAGGAAGAAAATCATGCCCTATTTTCGTGTGAATGCCAAATGTGACGGATGCCTTGCTTGTGTTCAAAACTGCCCTGCCAATGCGTTGCGGGCCGATGATTCAGGTGTCAGCCGGACATTATTGCACAACATGGCGCGTTGCGCCCGCTGCGGCAATTGTTGGCGGGTCTGCCCTCAGGATGCTATCGAATTTCAACATTTTTTACATGGCCAATGGGATGAAGTGACCACATTGACCCTGCTGCGATGCCGGATTTGCAATGAGCCGCTCTATACAGCCGGTTTCAGGGAAAATGCAGCCGTTTTGGCGGATAAAGAGATCGAACAGTTATGCCCTCGTCATCGGGAAGCGCTGCCTTCCATAACGCGCGCGCATTTCTTTCCGGCAGGTAAAATTCCACAGGAGGGAAGCAAATGATTGTCGGAGATTTAAAACCGTTAGATGAAATCGTTTCATCCGTTGCGGGTTATCGCCGGATACTGGTACTGGGTTGCGGAAGCTGCGTTACAGTCAGCCTTTCCGGAGGTGATCGCGAGGCGGCGGCTCTGGTACGTGAGCTTAACTGCATGGTTAAAACAGACGGCGCGCCTGTGTCTTTTGAAGTCGGAACAGTTTTGAGGCAATGTGAAAAGGATTTGGTATCATCTTTTTGTGAGGTTCCACCGGATACGGATGCGATATTATCGTTGGCGTGCGGAGCCGGCGTGCAGACTGTGGGGGATGCCTTTGAACCTTTGCCGGTGATACCGGCGCTGAACACCACTTTTATCGGCGCTTCCGATGAAGCCGGCGTATGGCGTGAAATGTGCCACGGATGCGGCGATTGTCTGCTAGGCGTAACCGGCAGCATCTGCCCCGTGGCCCGTTGCGCCAAAAGTTTGTTTAACGGCCCTTGTGGCGGCTCCCAGGGCGGTCGCTGTGAAATCTATATCGAAAGACCCTGCGCCTGGGCGATGATCTATTTCCGATTGAAAAAACAAAATAAACTGCACTTGCTGCATGAAGTCAGAATGCCGCGGGATTGGCGCACCGCAACAGCCGCCGGGCCGCGTGAACGCCGGCGTACCGGAATTGGCGGCAGTGCGGGTGAAACGAATAAATCAGCGCAATAATTTGATCACAGTGGTTTGACCCGATTCTGGATTCCGGGAAAAATTCCGATTGAAACGGCAACAAAAGAGTGATGTCAATCGGTTTGGCCGTGACAAGTAACTTGACAGTTTCATTGCCTTATATTTGCTATCCATATTGCTCCATAAATATTCTGAAAAGCACCGTCATTATCATAACATCAATCATATTACGGAATATCAGACCGCTTCAGACCGGATTCAAACTTATCTGAAAGACAGCTTCAGCCAGGAAGCGGCTGTTTGGTTCCATGATGTTATATACGATCCGAAAAATCGAACATCTCATAAATCTTACAAAACACCCTTCAAACCCTGAAAATTCTGATGAAAAATATTTAATCGACATTGATCTGCTGATATTAGGCACTGATTCTGAATCGTATGACAAATATCGCTCTGATATCAGAAAGGAATATTCTTTTGTCCCTGATTTTTTGTTTAAAAAGGGAAGAAAAAAATTATTGAAATCTTTTTTGACAAGCTGGAGAATCTATCATACAGATTATTTTTTCAGTGAATTTGAAAATCAGGCAAGATCAAATATCAAAAGAGAATTGTCGGAATTAAACGATAGCTGACCGGGCGACGTTCTCAGCATTGACGCCCGACAGTGCGAACTCAAATCCTCCGCAAGCAGGCCGGACAACTGAAAACTTACAGGACGCAATTGCAGTGAACTATATTGACGCAGATTGGGAAAAATATATGAAAGCGATTTTACACACAAAATTCGGACCGCCGGATGAGCTTCAGCTTAAAGAGATAGAGAAACCCGTTCATAGAGACAACGAGGTATTGATAAAAGTTCGTGCGACAACAGTGACATCCACGGACTGCAATGTTCGTAATTTCACATTTGTCCCCGGAGTGTTCCAAATCCCCGCGCGGCTGTTCATGTTCGGTGTGTTTAAACCAAGAATAAGAATATTGGGAATTGATTTGGCCGGAGAGATTGAAGCGGTCGGTAAAGATGTGAAACGATTTAAAGAAGGCGACCATGTTTTTGGAACACCCGGAATGACTCTGGGAGCCCATGCCGAGTACATATCCGTGCCGGAAGACAGAGTGCTGACGATAAAACCGGCTGACATGACCTGGGAAGAGGCGGCGGCCATTTTTTTGGGGGCGAGCACCGCGTTGTTTTACCTCAGGGATAAGGGGAAAATACAGGCTGAACAAAAAATTCTTATCTATGGCGCTTCCGGAGCCATAGGCACCTATGCGGTGCAGCTTGCCAAATACTTTGGTACAGAAGTTACCGGGGTGTGTAGCACTGCGAATCTGAAAATGGTCAAATCACTGGGAGCAGATAAGGTCATCGATTACACAAAAGAGGACTATGCCGAAAGCGGGGTGACATATCATCTTATTCTTGATACGGTGGGCAAAACCACGTTTTCACACTGCAAGAAAGCGCTGAAGCCAAAGGGTGTTTTTCTGCCGGTATTAATGGATCTGAAAGAACTCGTTCAAATCGTATGGACTTCCATCACAGGCGGTAAGAGAGTCAAGGGCGGTGTGGCGGGCGAAAGTGTGGAAGATCTGGATTTCTTCAAAGAGCTTTTTGAGGCGGGAAAATTGAAACCGGTCATAGACAGGTGCTATCCGATGGAACAAATTGTCGAAGCTTTTCGGTATGTTGAAAAAGGACACAAAAAGGGAAATGTCGTAATAACCTCAGAGTGCAACGAAAGAACCTGACACCGCACCAGATCACTGAAATTAGGAAATTATTATGCCTACAGCCATCACCCATTCTGTAATCGGCGCTTCCGCGGCGTGCTGTTTCAGCTCCGAAAAAAAATCCCTGAAATTCCAGATATTAAGCATAGTATGTCCGGTCATTCCGGATGCGGACGTCATCGGCTACCTCTGGCTGCACATACCGTACTCTCATTTTTTGGGTCACAGAGGCTTTTTCCACTCCCCCTTTTTCGCAGCCCTGCTCAGTATATTCATTGTTTCTGTTTTCTATCCAAAAGAAGCGGCTTTTTCAAATCAGCGATGGAAATATGCGCTTTATTTTTTTCTTATCACAGCAAGTCATGGGCTGGCAGATGCCTTGACCAACGGCGGCCGCGGTGTGGCTCTGCTGTCACCTTTTACCAGTGCCAGGTACTTTTTCCCGTGGACGCCTATTGAGGTCTCTCCGCTGAGTATCAAAGGTTTTTTAAGCCGGCGCGGCTTGACGGTTTTGATAAATGAGTTTATATGGATTTGGATACCTTCTTTTTTCATCGTTATTTTATTGAAAATAATACGAAATAAAAACAAAGTATCCGGTCACTGATCGTAAGGGTGTTATCAACTATAAATGACTGGAATAAAAGGAGTGTGATATGACAGATTTAATCGACGCTGTTTATTTTAAGGACTTGACTGAACTGAATCCGGAAGATGTCAGCAAGCGGGCGTTATGCCGATACGATGATATAAAAAAATGTTATACCTTACCCGTATGGGGTGATGAATACGCTGTCTATCCATATAAACAGAGGATTGAGCGTATCAGCAAAAATTTTGAAAATCAGCATGAGTATTTAGAACTCTTCATTATCCATTATCTCCTGAAATCAAAGGAAAACGCACTTTGCAATGAATGGATATCAGAAAAAGATATTCCCGGGGGTGCCACATTTTTCCGCGGCCCGCATGTGATACCGACCGATATGATCGCTTCACGATACAACGACGCGATTGAAAAGTTCAAAAAAATTTGTGAGCAACATGGCGGGGTTCCACTTGAAATGGCGGATGCGGCCTATATTTTCAAAATCGCACCCCGCATTCCGGTAGCCGTTCTGTATTGGGAGGGCGATGATGAATTTCCGCCTGAATCAAAAATATTATACGACAAGTCCGTTATCGAACATCTGACTTCGGATATCATATTTGCTTTGGCGGTCGCTATTTGCGAAAGAATCGGAAGCCCGCCTGTGTGATGACTTGACGCTTTAACTTTTATCGAAGGCGCAGTTGATTATGAATGTTCCGTCTGTTATCCGGAGTGCCAAACTTCAATTTGGCGGCTCTCCTTTACAAGATTGCCACTTATTCGCCCAAAGAATCACTATTCCAACGGACACATACCGGAAGGCTGTCCCGGGGCTTTAAACATCAAACTTAAACTTGAAAAAAACAGGTAAGATTTATGGATAAAAACAAGGATGCAAACCATCAAGATTTTTCACAACAGATGACCGCTATTTTAAATTACGGCGCGTTAAACCTTGCCATGGGGATCGGATACAAAATTCGGCTCTTTGATATTATGGATCAATCAGATTGCCCCTGCACCGCATCAGTTATAGCGGATAAAGCCGGATTAGACGAAAGGTATATCAGGGAATGGCTTGGCGTTATGGTTTCAGGGCAGATCGTGAAATTATCGCATAACATTCAAGGAGATGATCTGTTTTATCTGCCTAAAGCCCACGGCGACTTGCTGACAAGACGAGCAGGCAATTCCAATTTGGGAGTATATACTCAGGAAATACCGCTGTTGACGCAGTGCGCAATGGAGCCGGTCATTAAAGGATTTTATTCCGGACAAGGGGTGAATTATGAAAATTACCCTGAATTTCAAAACTTTATGGCTCAACTGGCTAACGCCAAACACCGCGATGTATTGGTTGATCGATTTTTACCGTCGGTTGACAAAGGACGATTGATTCAAAGGTTAAAGCGCGGAATTCGAGTCTGCGATCTCGGATGTGCGGAAGGAATTGCGGTGATGCTCATGGCTGAAGCATTTCCTGACAGCGAGTTTGTCGGCATCGACATCGCCGATGAAGCGATTGAAAAAGCCCGGACAGAAACCTGCCGTCAGGGATTGAAAAATGTCACCTTTCTGAAATCAGATGCTTCGACTCTCAAAGATCGTCATGATCTTGCAAAATCTTATGATTATGTGACCGCCTTTGACGCTATCCACGACCAGACCCGGCCATCAGACGCCCTGGAAGGAGTTTGCGCCATTTTAAAAGATGACGGACTGTTTTCAATGATTGATATCGCGGCTGGCAGCCGTTTATCCGATAATAAGGATCATCCCATGGGGCCATTTTTGTACACAGTCAGTTTGATGCACTGTATGCCGGTGGGGCTGGCCGATGGCGGTGCGGGCTTGGGGATGATGTGGGGCCGTCAAAAGGCTGTTGAAATGCTCGATCAAGCCGGTTTTAAAAAGGTGGAAGTATTGGAAATTCCTGATGACCCTTTTAATCTTCATTTCCAGAGCAGGAAAAAATGAACAAACCCAAAATAACCTTATCACAAATCGAACAATATCTGTCTAAAGCGGCCTGGATTCTTAAAGGCCCGGTTGACGCTTCGGATTTTAAAGTGTACATTTTTCCGTTGCTGTTCTTTAAACGCATATCCGATGTTTATACGGAAGAGTTTGCCCAGGTGTTGGAAGAATCGGATGGAGATAAAGAGTATGCCGCTTTGCCTGAATTTCATCGTTTTAAAGTGCCGCTGGGCTGTCATTGGCAAGATGTGCGCGAAACGACCGTCAATGTCGGTCTGGCTGTTGAAAAGGCGTTGCGCTGCATTGAACAGGCCAATCAGGAAGCGCTTTATGGTATTTTCGGCGATGCCCAATGGAGCAATAAGGATAAATTGTCCGATAAACTGCTCATTGATCTGATTGAACATTTTTCGCAATACACCCTGGGCAATACCAATGTCGATCCCGATATGCTGGGCCAGGCCAATGAATATCTTATCAAGCACTTTGCCGATTTGACCAATAAAAAAGCCGGTGAATTTTATACGCCGCGTTCCGTGGTTCATCTGCTTGGGCTGATTTTAGACCCTCAAGAGGGCCAAAGCATCTATGACCCGGCCTGCGGCACCGGCGGCATGTTGCTGGAATGTGTGGATCATCTTAAAAAGAATAAAGAAGATTATCGCACTTTAAAACTGTATGGCCAGGAAAAAAATCTTTCTTCCAGTTCCATCGCCCGCATGAATATGTTTTTGCATGGTATTGAGGATTTTAAAATCGTTCGCGGAGACACGCTCCGCAATCCCGCTTTTTTTGAAGCCGACGGGCTGCAAACCTTTGATTGTGTGATCGCCAATCCGCCCTTTTCTTTAAAAGCCTGGGGTTCTGAAAACTGGGCGAATGATCCTTATGGACGCAATATCGCGGGCACACCGCCCAAAGGCAATGGCGATATGGCTTGGGTGCAGCACATGGTGAAATCCATGAATGACACCGGGCGCATGACCGTGGTTTTGCCACATGGCGCTTTGTTCCGCAAAGGGGCCGAAGGCAAAATCCGCAAAGCCCTTTTGGAACAAGATTTATTAGAGGCCGTGATCGGTTTGGGGCCGAATATCTTTTATGGAACATCATTGGCCGCCTGTGTGATGGTCTTTAAGCGCAATAAAGCGCCGGCAAAAAAGGATAAGGTTCTGTTTATCGATGCGTCTGATTTGATCCGCACGGGACGCGCCCAAAACTTTTTAGAACCGCAACATGTCAAACAGATTTTTGATTGGTATGCGGCTTTTGATGATGTGGAAAATTATGTCAAAGCGGCTGCCATTGAAGATATCAAAGAAAATGACTTTAATCTCAATATTCCTTTGTATGTTGAAAAGATAATTGAAGATAACCTGCCATCCGTTGAAGAAGCCATGGCGGATTTAAAAACCGCTTGGAAAGCGAGTTTGAAGGCCGAAGAAAAATTTAAGTCAATATTAAAGAGATTTGTCAAATGACCTGACAGAATGTGGCAAGGTAAATCGGCTACCAACATAAGCTGGGACACTAAATGTAGTCGTAGTAGTCGTAGGTTGGGTTGAGGAACGAAACCTGACATCAGCCTGAATTTGTTGGGTTTCGTTCCTCAACCCAACCTACGTCTGTCCCGCCTTATATGGGTAGCCGGTAAATCATTGTGAGACTGCCAACCTTATTTCAGTTTTTTTAAACCTTAGTAGATATGAAAATTAACATATCTTAAACCTTATTACCTTATCAGATACTGACAGTCCGTTATGCAACAGAGCGCTTTACAGAGAAATAAGGTAATAAGGTAAAGAGATATATCAGTATTTTGGCTACTAAGGTTTAAAACGATAAAATAAGGTTTAAGTACTGCAAGAAATCGGATTTTTCTAAAAAATCCGATTTCTAAAATACCGGAAAATTTTTGTCTAAGTACTTAATTATAAGGATTTTCAAATGACCCAACAGGAATTGGAAAAATATCTCTGGGGCGCGGCAACCGCCCTGCGAGGCACTATCGATGCCGGCGATTATAAACAATACATCTTTCCGCTGCTTTTTTTTAAGCGGATTTGCGATGTGTATGACGAAGAATCCGAAGAGGCGCTGGCCGAGAGCGATGGCGACAGGGAGTATGCCGAATTTGCCGAGAACCACCGTTTTCAGGTGCCTGAAAACGCCCATTGGAATGCGGTGCGCGAAACCGCGGTGAATGTAGGCGCAGCCTTGCAAAATGCCATGCGCGCTATTGAACAAGCAAACCCGGATACCCTTTATGGCATTTTTGGCGATGCCGGTTGGACCAATAAAAACCGTCTTTCCGATGAAACCCTGACTGATTTAATCGAACACTATTCACAGCATAAACTGAACTCGGCCGCCGTGCCGGATGATCAACTGGGCAACGCTTACGAATATCTGATAAAAGAGTTTGCCGATGACAGCGGCCATACGGCGGCGGAATTTTACACCAACCGCACGGTTGTCAAACTGATGACCATGATCATGAACCCCAAGCCAGGTGAAACGGTTTATGATCCGGCCTGCGGTTCCGGCGGTTTGCTGCTCAATTGCGCCCTGCATTTAAAAGCCGAAGGCAAGGAGTACCGCACTCTCAAACTTTTCGGCCAGGAAATCAACCTGATCACCTCGGCCATCGCCCGGATGAATATGTTTATGCACGGCATTGAGGAGTTCAGCATTGCGCGCGGCAATACCCTGGCAAATCCCGCTTTTATTGAAAATGATGAATTAAAACGCTTTAATGTGATTCTGGCCAATCCGCCGTATTCCATAAAAGCGTGGGATCGCAAGAGTTTCGTAAATGATCCCTATGGGCGCAATTTGTGGGGTACGCCTCCCCAGGGATGCGCGGATTATGCGTTTCAGCAGCATATTCAGAAAAGTCTGGATGCGCATAATGGCCGTTCTATAGTCTTATGGCCCTATGGAGTTCTTTTTAGAGAATCTGAAAGGCACATGAGACAAAAAATGATTAAGCAAGATTTAGTTGAATGTGTGATTGCTTTAGGGAAAAACCTTTTTTATAATTCAATAATGGAATCGTGTTTATTAATAACGAATAATAATAAATCTAAAGAAAGAAAAGAACAAATTTTATTCATTGATGCGCGTGATGAATTAAAAAGAGAAAAAACTATGAGTTATCTGCTTCCCAAGCACATTAGTAAAATTCATAATGTATTTAAAAATTATATTTCAGAAGATGGCTTTTCAAGCATTGTGGGTATAAAAGATATCGTTAAAAAAGAAAGCAGCCTTAATATACCTTTGTATGTAAAGAAAAAAAGTGGAGAGGTAATTTTGGAACCACAAGAAGCATTTCTAAACTGGAAAAAATCATCCTCAAAGTTAAAAAAATCAATGTCGAAATTATTAGAGACACTATCATGAAAAAAAACTTAACTCAGTTAATTGAAAATAAAATTGATAGAACAAAGTGGCAAAAGTGGAAGTTTTCTGATTTAGTTGAAAATATTGTTAATAAAGTTGTTCCCAAAGAGTCTGGCTTAAAACATTATATTGGGCTTGGACATCTTGATAGCGGCTCGCTGAAAATTAGGAGATTTGGAGAAACATCCACATTAATTGGTGATAAACTCAAAATATATAAAGGCGATTTGATATTTGCTAAAAGAAATGCTTACTTAAAAAGAGTTGCGATTGCAGAATTTGATGCTGTTGTCTCGGCACATTCCTTAGTTCTTAGACCAAAGCCAGATAACGTTTTACCTGAATTTTTACCCTTTTTTTTATTGTCAGAGAAATTTTGGGAACGAGCAATTGAAATTTCCGTAGGGTCTCTATCACCGACAATCAATTGGAGAGTAATAGCAAAACAAGAATTCCTCCTCCCCCCCAAAGACCGACAAGCCCAACTGGCGGAACTTCTTTGGGCTATGGATGAGGTGATTGAGAAGGAGTTGGGGGTGTTGGAGAAGTTGGAAATGCTTTATCAACGTATTGCTGCTGATTTTTTTAGAAAGGATAGTAGAAAGTTTGAAACTAAAGTATTAGGTGATCTTGTATCAATTAAGAGTGGAGTTAGCCCCTCAAAATTTAACTTTGTTCAGAAAAAGGCTGGTATTCCATATTACAAAGTGAAAGACTTAAATGAATCAATAAAATTTCAATATTATGCAAAAGAATGGGTAGAAGAAGTTCCCAATAATGTGATCTTCCCTGAAAGTGTAATTTTTCCAAAACGCGGCGCAGCAATAATGACCAATAAAGTACGGATCGTTATTGAGAATTGTCATATAGACACCAATACGATGGCTTTAAAAATTCGAGATCAAAAATTATTGAATAATGAATTCTTGTATTACTTTTTACTTTATAAGGAACTATTCAGAATTGCTGATGTGGCCCAGATTCCTCAGATTAATAACAAACACATAAACCCTTATCCAATCAACTTGCCTCCCATTGTTATTCAATTAGAGTTTGTAAAAGAGTTAAATCAAGTTGTGGAAACAATAGAATTGAACAAGTCAAAACTAATGTCTTCCAAATCCCTCCAAAAATCCCTAATCAACCAGGTATTTTAACCATGACATTCACAGAACTGAACAGCGTAGAATACTACATCATCCACCAACTCACCGGTGTGAATCTGAATGTCGCCCAAGTTTCAGCGTCTAAAGCGGCTTATGGCGCCAAATGGATATACAAATCATCATTGGAAATCAACCGCAGTATGAGTGAAGTGATGGCGGAGTCAGAGGTCAAAGCGGCGCTGATTCGCTTGAACCCTGAAATCAAAGCCCGGCCTGAGCTGGCTGATGAAGTGATCGGCAAACTGCGGGCCATATTGCTTTCGGTCAATCAGGTCGGTTTGGTCAAAGCCAATGAAGCGTTCTTTAAATGGCTGACCGGTGAAAAGAGCATGCCCTTTGGGGAAAACAACCGCCATGTGCCGGTGCGCCTGATCGATTTTGAAACATTAGAAAACAACCGCTTTGTTGTAACCAACCAGTTTCATATCCATCACCGGGAAACCAAAATTCCTGATATTGTTTTGCTTATCAACGGCATACCGGTTGTGGCGGGCGAAGCCAAAACACCGCTGCGCCCTTGTGTAAGCTGGTTAGATGGCGCTCATGAAGTGCATGATGTGTATGAGAACGCGGTGCCGATGCTGTTTGTGCCGAACATTCTCTCTTTTGCGACCGAGGGCAAAGCGTTGTTTTACGGCGCAATCCGTTGTCCTTTGCAATTATGGACGCCCTGGCGAATCGAGGATCAAAATCAGGCGCTTGTCAAAGCGTTGGGCTTGTCGGAAATCGGCAAGGAGTTGAACGACCTGCTTGCGCCGGAACGGCTGCTTGATATCATGCTGAACTTTTCGCTTTATACGACGAATAAAAAGAAACAGCGCATCAAAGTGATCCCCCGTTTTCAGCAGTATCATGGGGCGAATCAAATTGTTGAGCGGGTCATTGACGGAAAAATCAAAAAAGGCTTAATCTGGCATTTTCAAGGGTCGGGAAAATCGCTGCTCATGGTTTTTGCCGCTCAGAAACTGCGCCGCTCGCCGGCGCTCAAAAGCCCGACTGTCATTGTTTTGGTGGATCGCACCGATCTGGACACCCAAATCAGCGGCACGTTTAATGCGGCCGATGTTCCCAATGTGGTGTCCACGGACAGCATCAGCGAGTTACAGACCCTTTTAGAACGGGATACACGCAAGATTATTATTTCCATGATCCATAAATTCCGTGACGCCCGGCCTGATATGAACCGTCGTGAAAATATCATTGTGCTTGTGGACGAAGCCCACCGCACCCAGGAAGGCGATCTCGGTCGGCAGATGCGCGCGGCCTTGCCCAATGCGTTTCTTTTTGGTTTGACCGGCACGCCGGTAAACAAAGCGGATAAAAACACGTTTTGGGCCTTTGGTTCGGAACAGGACCGGGGCGGGTATATGTCGCGCTACACGTTTCACGAATCGATTCGTGACGGCGCAACCTTGCCGCTTCATTTTGAACCTCGTTTGGCGGATGTGCATGTTGACAAAGATACCATGGACAAGGCTTTTGAAGATTTCAAACAAGAGTCCGCCTTAACGGATGAGGAAGCCGACGCCTTAAACAAAAAATCGGCCAAAATGGCTGTTTTTCTGAAAGCGCCTGAACGGGTGGAAAAAATTGTGAAGGATATCGCGGCGCATTTCAAATCCAAAGTTGAGCCGCATGGCCTGAAAGCGATGATAGTAACGCCTGACAGACATGCTTGCGTGCAATACAAAACCGCCTTGGATCGACATTTCCCGGAAGATGCCAGCAAGGTGGTTATATCGACATCCGCCAATGATGAACTGGAATTCAAGCGTAAATGGGGAATTGACAAGGCCCGGCAGGAAAAAATCACGGACGCCTTTAATGATGCGCACGCCGAATTGAAATTTATTATTGTGACAGCCAAACTTTTAACAGGGTTCGACGCGCCCATATTGCAAACCATGTATTTGGATAAATCCTTGAAAGGTCATACTCTGTTGCAGGCAATCTGCCGAACCAACCGCCTTTATCCGCAAAAAAGTTACGGAAGAGTGGTGGATTATTTTGGTGTGTTTGATGATGCCGCCAAAGCGCTGCAATTTGATGAGGCCAGCGTTCAAAAAATCATCACAAATCTTGCTCAATTAAGAGATAAACTGCCCGGGGCGATCAAAGATGCGTTGGCTCATTTTGAAGGCGTTGATCGAACGTTGGAAGGTTTTGAAGGCTTGGAAGCCGCCCAAAACGCAATTGACACAGATGCCAAAAGAGACGCCTTTGCCGCGGATTTTAAATATCTGACCAAATTATGGGAATCTTTATCGCCGGATCGGGTTTTGGATAGGTTTACGCAGGATTACCGCTGGTTGTCGCAGGTGTATGAATCCGTGAAACCGCCTTCCGCCAATATCGGCAAGCTGTTATGGTTCTCTTTGGGCGCGCAAACGACAAAATTGATTCATGCAAATATCCATGCGGGCGAAGTGCATCAATTGGAAGAATTTTTACTGGATGCCGATGTTATCGAGGATATTTTCAATCGTCCCGACCCTGAAAAAATTAAAACGCTTGAAAGAACCCTGATTAAGCGTTTCAAAAAACATGCCGGCAATCCCAAATTCCAAGCGCTCAGTGAACGCTTGGAAGCGTTGCGGGATAGAGCCGAAAAGGGCTTGATCACTTCAATCGAATTTGTCAAGGAACTCTGCAAACTCGCCAAAGAAACCCTTCAAGCCGAAAAAGAGGCCGAACTGGCCCTGCATGAAAAAACGCCCCAAGCCGCTTTGACCGAACTGTTTTTAGAAACCAAAACCGATCAGACGCCCGCGGTTGTGGAAAGAATCGTAACCGATATTGACGCGATTGTGCGTGAGGTCAAGTTCCCCGGATGGCAAAAGACCGCTTCGGGTGAGCGCGAAGTGCAAAAATCATTGCGCAAGGCACTTTTCAATTATACACTACATAAGGATCAGGCGCTTTTTGAGCGGGCGTATGCTTATATTAAGGAGTATTATTGAAAGCGGGGGTTGGTATTATCCATAGATGGAAAATACCTGGAAATATGGAGTGTGAAAGTTAAAATGAAATACGAAGCATATTTATTTGACTGGGGCGATACTTTGATGACGGATTTTCCTGACACACCGGGAAAGATGTGCGATTGGGATTATGTGGAAGCTGTTGAGGGAGCTGATGCGGTTCTTAAATCGCTTTCAATCAAAGCAAAGGTCTATGTGGCGACAAACGCATCGGATTCATCTCCTGAAGAGATCGAAAAAGCATTTCAAAGAGTCGGGCTTTCGCAATATATTGACGGTTACTTCTGTATGGGCAATACCGGGTTTAAGAAACCGGACCCTCGTTTCTATCAAAGCATTTTAAGCCGGATAAATCTTCCGCCGGAAAAAGTCACGATGACAGGCGACAGTCTCGAAAATGATATTTATCCCAGCGTTTCATGCGGAATCAATGCGATCTGGCTTAACCCAAGCGGCCAAAAGGTTACGTTACCAGATGGTATCCGGGAAATCTGGCGACTTTGCGAGATCATCTCATAACAAGGCGATGAATCAAAATATAAAACAGAAATCAGGTGTCAGAGCATTTTTACTGAAACCCACACATAAAAAATCGGAGGATCAAAATGTCAATGATTGGCAGTTTGTTGGCGATACCGCAAGCGGAATTAGATGAATTGTATGACAATCCGAAAAAAATCACTTCGGTCTTGTATGGGAGTCGTTCTGATGAAACCGCAGATTTGGATAAAACATGGCATGCGATACATTTCATGTTGACCGGAGAGCAATATGAAGGAACGCCTCCATTGAGCAACGCCATATTCGGAATGAAACCAATCGGTGAAGAAGATGTCGGTTACGGGCCTGCTCTCGGCACTCCGGCTGACATCGTGCAGCAGATCGCAGTTAAACTGTCAGTAATATCGGACCCGGATTTTTGTGATAAATTTGATTCTGACGCATTGATGCAAGCGGATATATACCCTCAGATTTGGGATGAGGAGGAAATACTGAATGATTACATCCTCCCTAATTTTAAAGCTTTGAGAAATTTCTATATGAAAGCGGCAGAAAATAATTATGCTGTCATCACCTTTATTAACTGATTATGTCGGTAGCGGTCAGTGGAAATTCAAAATAATTTGAAAGGATGTTCTTATGTATGATTGGCTTGCAGAAATTTATAAGCTGGTTGAAATTACCGATTCCGGTGAAACCTATTTGCAGTTAAACGATGTCGGCGCATCTGAAAAACAAATAGCCGAAATAAAACAAAAAACCGGAATTGATTTACCAATTTCATATAAACAATTTTTACGGAGATGGGATGGCGGCAAATTGTATTCTTCAACCTTGTTATCGAGTGAGCAAATTCTTGAATATGCTGAACGATGCGGCTTTAAATCGCCAAACAGTGATGCAGGATTTCACACTTCTTCAGATAGTTACTACAAAGATAAGCCGGCTCATCATCTCGTTTTTCGTACGTTTGATTTCGGCTCGGATGTATATTGCTTAGATTCGGCTATCGAAACAGCTAAAGGTGAGTTTATTGTATGTAAGTACGATGCGGAGTTTGAGCTGTCTGATCATCTTAAAATGCGTTATCCTTCTTATGAAGCGATGCTGATGTTCGATATTTATCGGGACGTTGTCAGTGAAATGTACTATGTGATGGAAGATTATGAGGAAACAGCAACCCAAGAAGAGTATGCCGAATTAGAATCCATGTTTTCAGCGAGTGAGGAAAAACTCAAAATGACACTTCTTGAACGAGGGGCCGATTTAAGCGGCGGAATCAGACCGATTTGGGATAAATGGCGTTGAAATGTTGAAAAGAGCTTAAACCTGGCTACGGCTGAAATTGAAGATTAGCGATTTTTTAAGGAAACCATATCACTATGCAATAATTATTTTTTTAAAAAAGGAGGAGGATATGAAGCAAGCATTGTATTTTATTATGGCCATTTTTTTTATGACACAAACTTTGACGGCGGAAGCCATAGATGAGATGACTTTTTCGGGAGGTGCGCCATCAGATGGGTATCAACCCAGAATCATTGTGCCGATATTGGCAGAGGCGTTTAAACGAAACGGAATCAGGTTTCATGCCAAATATTACCCCAGCCTCCGCTCCCTGGAATCTTCAAATTCAGGCCAAGTGGACGGAGAACTGCACAGGGTTTATGATTTTCACCTGGTCAGCGGTGGCAAATATCCGAATTTGATAAGAATAGAGTCCAAGCTGCTTTCTGTTTGGTTGGCGGCATTTACCGCCAAAAATATTAAAATTGAAACATGGAACGACTTGAAAAAATACAATGTTATTTATTATCGGGGACGCAAAAATGTTGAAAAGTTCCTTAGCAAAATATTGCCGCCTGAGCGGATACACGATACGAAAACCGATAAACAGGCTTTCAAGATGTTAGCCGCTGACAGAATAGATATCGTTATTTCGGAAAGCAGGCAGGGGAAAAAACTTATATCGGATAACCCTGAATTTTCCGATATTGTTGAAATTGCAAAGCTTGATGAAACCAAAATATACGCGTATATTCATAAAAAGCATAAAGAGATCGCTCCAAAAATAGCTGAAACAATAGAGAATATGAAAACAGACGGGACTTTCTCGAAAATTGTTGATGAAGTGAACAAAGCTTTCCAGTAGGGTAAACCGTGTCTGCTGAATATAATGAAAATATTCGATCACGACTTTCCAAACAAGCTTTTAAAAAAGACTGATGTTCAAAGAGAAAACAATGGGCGCATGGGGCATGAAACCCTTTGAAGGGGTTTCTTGACTATCGTGTGAAAAATATGAGATTTGAAATAAAACAAATCGGCGTAATCTATTCGCCATATAAGACTAAAGAAGAATGTCCCATTCAGGGAGCGGCCAAGTCCGAAGGCAAAGGACAAATCGAAATATTTTCAGAATACGAAGAAGCGCTGGAAACTATCGAAACGTTCACCCATATCATGCTTTTCTATATATTCGATAGAGCGGGAGAAATAAAACTATCCAGGCCGACTTTTTTAGATGATGTTTCCCATGGCGTCTTTGCTTCACGTCATCCCTGCCGGCCCAACAGCATTGGGATATCTATCGTCAAATTAGAGCGAAGAAACAAAAACATTTTGGATGTCTGCGAAATTGATGTTCTGGATAATACCCCGCTGATTGATATAAAACCATATATTCCGAAATTTGATTATCGTGAAAAGGCGGGTAACGGTTGGGTTGAAACGAAAAAATTTCGTGAAAAACCGCAAAATCGAGAGTAATGGCCTCGGCAATAAAACATAAAAACAAAGGCATCTTTAATTAAGAGATTTAAACTTTAAAGCCGGAGTGCCAAACTTCAGTTTGGCGGCTTGCAACTGTTTATCAACTGCCAAACTGAAGTTTGGCACTCCGTTGGAGGTGGAACAATGGTGCAAAAGGCAACGATCATAAAAATCGACATCAACGGGTTTATTAACGCTGTCCAATCTGATTCTCCCCAAGATATGGCTGATTTTTTGAATAATTACTATCAATCCGTTTGGGAACGGGCAAACCGGCTTAACTGGAGATTCATCAAAAGTATTGGAGATTGTGTCTTGTTATTGGCTGAAACAAACGATTCGGCAGAAAATATCGAGCAGTTTTTTGAAGACGTATCAAACAATTATGATGTGACTCTTCACTATCGGGAATGCCGCTTTGCAGAAAAAGAATTCAAAATTAGCAGCTATTCATGTGTTGATGTTTTCGGAAAAGATATAAACAAGTTATTTATGAATGACCCTGCCACAAAACAACTGGGTTAACTGATACTGCCGCATCGGTGAGCATTCACGTTATCTTGAAAAAATAAATATTTAAGGAGAAAAAAATGAGCGCATGGGACATGAAACCTTTTGAAAATGATTCGGCTTGTGATTGGGTCTATGATTTACAAAAATCAGGACTTAAAATCATTGAGGATACTTTTACATGGGAAAAAGAAGACGACGAATATTTGGATTCATCTTTCGGCTCTGAAATCATTGCCGCGGCAGAGGTTTTATACGGTATAAAAAACGGTCCTCGTGAAGGCGTTCCGGATGAAGTATTAGCTGAAATCCGAAAATATGAACCAAATCAGGCAGAGTATTTATACAATAAATGTGTAAAAGCAATTGATCGCGTGATAGGTGAAGATTCAGAGTTATTTGATTTGTGGGAGGAAACCGGTGAAAACTTTGAGGTTTGGCTGAATGATGTCAAAGAATTAAAAGAAGGGTTATAGTCATCGGATTCAGGTTTGTGCTGGCATGATTTTTGCACGCAATATCTATAAAAGCTATATCATGCAGTTTTGACTAACTGATTGTACCATATTGACACAAAAATTGTCTCTTTTTGTGGGGGAGGCAATTTTTATGCCAGAACAAATCTGAATCTGACAACTATAATAGCAAAACTGAGCAGGAATAAATTGGAAAATAACAGGAGAAACGCAAAATGGATAAAAATTTGTTTCAGGAAAGAATCCGATCTTTGTCATCATCTTTCCCATATATTGAGTCCCGGACTGCCGAGGCGTTCGGAAAAGCCCTGACAGAATTGGATAACTGGGAGTTGTACCGCATCAACCCGATTCAGTTTGCAGCGGATCGAGGCATGAATCCGGATGAAATCGTCAATCTGTTTGTCTGCGCGGCCAGAATCGGTCTCTTTGACCTGACCTGGGATCTTATCTGTCCGGTATGCAGTGGGCTGTTAAGCACGGATCAGGTCATAAGTCACTTGAATAGAGAATCTTTTCACTGCGCATATTGTCATGTCGATCTTCCCGTCATCCTGGATGACTATATCGAGATCACCTTTACCGTTAATCCAGAGGTTTATCAGATCAATATCAATCCGTATCATGACCATGATACGTTCCGGCAGGCGTTCTTTTCGAGGAATTTCAAATTTCCGAAGGTGACAATCAAAACCATACTCCAATGCCATATCGAATTCTTTTTTGTCTGGCCTGAAAAATATGAGACTTACGAATTTGAACTGAAACCGGAGCGAATGTATCGGCTGATAAGCATCAAAATCAATTCAGGTGTCTCACTTATTACGGATAATTCAGAAGCCTCTTCCGGGACTCAGACTGTCCATATTCACGGAGATTCGGGTAAATTTTCTCCAGAGGAAGTCCGGCTTCATCCGGGACAGGTGAAACTGTATGTTCACAACGCGCATAGTTCTCCCATAGATATTCTGATATTTGAAGCCGATTATCCCCTGCTTCATAAACTTGAGAAAGACTATCCTCCGATAATCGCTCCGTTTCTGACGGGTAAGATGCTACTGAATAATCAGGCTTTCCGGAGTCTTTTCAAGATGCAGGAACTTGCCACTGACCTCCGGATATCCGTCCGCAGTCTGACCATGCTCTTTACCGATCTGAAAGGTTCCACCAAGTTATATGACACTGTCGGGGATATGCGGGCTTACAGGCTGATTCAGAACCATTTTTCCTTGCTGGAGGAATCAGCCCGGAAATACGCGGGTGCTATTGTCAAGACCATGGGAGACGCGATCATGGCCTCTTTCTCCGAACCCGGAAACGGAGTGATGGCCGCTGTTGACATGATGAAAAATATCTGTAACATGCCCGAAGATGAAAATGGGAAGCTGGGCCTCAAAATCGGTCTGCATGAAGGCCCGGCTCTGACTGTCAACAATGATGGAAGGCTTGATTATTTCGGGCAGACTGTGAATATCGCCGCAAGGGTGCAGGGGCTGGCCCAGGCCGGTGAGATATGGTTGAGTGATTCGGTGTTTCACGGAACAAATGTAAATGAGCCTCTGCAAGCCAACGGATATACTTACGAAGCGCGTTCTGTCAAACTGAAAGGTGTGGGACACCATGCCAAGGTTTATATGTGTAAGAAAAATAGCTGATTTGATCAAAATTAAGATATTTGGAAAGGAGATAGGTCGTGAACATATAGTTTTTCAGATAATTAACGTAAGTTCGATATAACTATTCTATAATATCAGTCAGTTGTAAATTAATCAGTTACAAGTTTAAAGTTTGAAGTTTGAAGTTATTTCGTAACTCACTGAATTCATTGAAACTCACAAAATTTGTGTCATTTTTTCACTTTCAATGATTTCAATAACTTACAAGAACTTATGACTGACGAGTTATATAGAATTCACGTTAATTAAGTTATCGGGAACAAAATTTATGCGAAAGGTAAGGTATTAACAAAATTACTGAATGAAAGAAATAGAATACAAATTTACCGTTGTTCCTGAGAGGAGGGAGAGGACTTTCTTTCATGTTATTTTTCTTGCCTATCCGGCGATCATCTTTGGATTCCTGTTTTGTAAGAAGCCGTTTGAAGAAAAACTGCCCTACATTTTCTTTTTTCCTGTCCTGGCATTGCGCAATTTGATCGCAGGGCTGAAATCGCACTTTTTGTTCCGCGTGGATGTAGCTTACTGTCTGATTCTTTATGATAGTCACATCGCATTTGGGGTGAGTGAAGATGTAGACAACCTCCTGGCCAACTCATACAACAACATCAAGCGTATATTTAAATCATATAGCAGTTGGGCAGCTCTTTTGCATGATGGCTGGATTATTTACTTACCTCCTGGTAATGAGGGCGGTTCAGCGGTAAACTTCATAAGAAAAAAACGGAATAAGCATAACAACAAGCTCTTGCAGGTGCCGCCTGAAGGCGCGTCTTATAGACGTTCAGATGAATAATGTCAACTAGGTTATCGGTCGAAGATATACTATCTGTATTATCTCCTCTCTCTATCCTTGTGACATTCAGTAGATGGAAAATGCCTGAGAATACGGCACGGAGCGCAAAAATTAAGCAAAGCGGTTTTTTGCCGACCCCTGAATCAGCAAGCCTCTGGGTCGAACCGGATGCAAAAAATCGCTTCACTTAATTTTTGCGCTCCTAAAGTTTCCATCTACTGACATTAATTATCTGAAAGTCTTAGAAGTAATGTCATGCGGCAATCGTTTACAAGGTTATAAGTCCTGAATTATTCATAAACTTATTTCAATTTCATGTTCACACTGGCAACAAAACCGTAAAAGCCGTTCCTTTTCCGGGCGTACTTACTACATTGATCATACCATTCATAGAATCTACTAGCCCTTTCACAATCGGAAGTCCCAGCCCGGTTCCGGTTATAAAACGTGTTTTTTCATCCTTAACCCGATAGAACCGCTCAAAAATATTTTCAAGATGACGGGCTTCGATACCAAAGCCGTTATCTGTCACCTCGACACGGATATTTATTCCGGCCATATCAATTCGTACCCGAATTTCACCGCCCTCCTGAGTATAATTGATCGCGTTGGTGATCAGATTACCGAAAACACTTTCCAGAGCGATGGGATCAGCGGTCAGTGCCGGAATTTGATCGGAACCGATTTCTAACATAAGTGTTTGCAATTTGTTTTTGGCCCGCGTCTCAAGGAAGTCAACGATATTGTGAAGCAATTCATCAAGGCGCACCGGCTTGGGGTCTTGGCAGATCACTCCCTCTTCGATGCGCGAAATATCTAAAAGATCGCCGATCAAAGAAATTAATCCCTGAGTTTTTTCCTTGGCGCGCGCTAAAATATGATGTTCCTGATCAGGCATGTCACCCATCATATCGCGAATCACCAGGGCCAGTTGTTCATGGATAGTTGAAAGCGGCGAACGCAGTTCATGCGTAACTTTGGCAACAAATTCGGATTTCAACTGGTCCAAAAGACGTATGGACGAAATATCGTTGATGTTGACAACCGCGCCGAGGCATTCATTGTGGTCGCCTAATACCGGCTGTCCTTTTGCCAGAAAATATTTATCGGCTCCGATTTTGAATTCATAATTGGGAATATCGTCAAAATCTATGTGTGCGCCGCGTGATATATCTTTAATCAGATCGCTTAATTCTTCATCCGGCACATATTTTTCGATGTGGCTGCCAGGTTTTAAAGCGGGATCGAGGTCAAGCAGTTGTCTGAAAGCCGGATTCATCAATACCACCTGTCCTTGTGTGTCAGTCACAACGACACCGTCGGGAAGTGATTTTATAATTGTATAAATGCGGCTTTTTTCCGTGTCCAGATCGATAAGGGTACGACTTTTTTCCTGCGCCAGTTCTTCAGCTTCGCGTATCATCCTGATTTTATCCCATGCCCGGTTCACTACAATACGCAGTTGATCCGGTTCAAACGGTTTGGGAATAAAATCGTAGGCCCCGTTTTTCATCGCTTCAATGGCCGTTTCAACGGTGGCAAACCCGGTAATGATAATGACCAGTATGGAAGCGTTCATTTCGCGCACACGCTCGAAAACTTCCATCCCGTCTATACCCGGCATTTTCAAATCAAGCAAAAGGATATCCACAGGCTCTTGGGCAAGCATTTCCAATGCTTCATCACCACGAGTGGCGGTTTTAATCTGAAAGCCGATACGTTTCAGTATTCTGGCAGAACCATCGCGAATATCGCGCTCATCATCAACCACCATCACTTTAATTGTTTCCGGACTATTTTCCACATTTATCTCCTTTGTTTTCATCTTTTGCCAAAGGCAATTGAATAATAAAGCTAGCGCCTTTATCCAGGTTATTTGCGGCCGTTATCATTCCGCCGTGATTTTCGACAATTCCGTAAACCAGGCTCAACCCCAGTCCGGTGCCTTTACCCTCTTCTTTAGTGGTAAAAAACGGGTCAAAAAGATGAGGCAGAACATCTTTCGCAATTCCCGGCCCGGTGTCAGCGATTTCAATGCTAACGCATTTTTTATCGTCCCCTAAATGCGTGGTGATAGTTAGCTGTCCTTTGCCATCCATAGCTTGGGCACCATTGAGGATAATGTTCATAAACAGATGATTCAATTGCTGGATGTCGGCCGGAACCAAAGGAAGCTCAGGCGATAGATTTTTGATAATTTTGATATTATGAAACAGGGTCTGATTTTCCAGTAAAAAAAGTGTGCGGGACAGCGCCTTGTTGATATCCTGAGGATGCACCAGATAACGGGTTTGGCGGCTGAATTCCAACAGTTCTTTCACTGTATCACGGCACCGTTGGGCATCTTCTAAAATACGATGCAGATCATCTTTCAGATTGTCCTCCAGTTCATACTCTTCTAAAATGAGTTTGGTAAACAGGGTGATACCCCCCAAAGGATTATTCAACTGATGCGCGACACCGGCCGCCAATTTCCCCAGAGAGGCCATTTTTTCGGCCTGAAGCAGTTGTACCTGCGTTTTTTCTAACTCTTTTTTTATTTTTAATTCTTCGCGTAAATCATGAAAAAAGCCGACTGTGGCAGATTCTTCCCATTTTTCATATACGATGGCGGCATTGAGGGCAATGGGAATGATCTCTCCGTCTTTGCGTTTAAAATCCGCTTTGTAGGATTTCAATATGCCTTTACTTCCATATTCCTCACTACGCAGTTTAGTCATTACTTTTTGAGCGCCGTTTCCCGGATATAGGTCTCGGATGTCTAAGGATTGAAGCGCCTCTTTCATGCTATAGCCACTGATCTGCGAGGCGGCTTCATTAAACATCAGGGTTTTGCCTTCCATATCAGCGGCGATAACAGCGATCACCGAACTGTTAATCAGATTTCCTAACAAGGCGTTGGAATGCTCTAATTTTTCTTCCAGATAATTCAATCGGGGGAGTCCGAAATCCATCATAACAAACGCTTCAATTTCACCATCTGTAAAAATCGGATATGCAAAAACGCAAGGCATTTTTTTTTCGTCCAGTTTACCTGTCAGCACCTGCCCTATTTTCAGATTTTGCTTCATACCAATTTGTTTAGTGGGGCAATCTTCACAAGGGGCGCTTTTGTCAAAAAAAACTTTATGGCATTTTTGTCCGATAAAATTATTTTGATCGATTCCGATAATACTGCCTCGCGTGGCCAATATTATAAAATCCGGAGAAATAACAGCAATTTTACGTGGAAAAGCGTTTAGCACTTTTAACAGATATTTATCAGCAGTCTCGATTTCCATTTTATCCTTCTATTAATATACTCAAAAGTTACAAGTTTTAAGCTATGCAAATGCATTCTCACCTCCGGAATCCGCAACAAAAAGACATGAGGTGTTCGTGCTTTCGGCAATCCTGCGCATCATATCCAGTTCCACCACGTTACTCATCCCAAAGATATTCACATCCGCCCGGGGTGCTGTTTTGAGGCACTCGTTAAACTCACCGATCAAGACATGGAATTCGGTCATAAAGGGCAGACGGGCCTGGTCATTGAGATATTCCAGAAAACGGTGCATCCGCTTTTTCTCTTTATCTTCCGATGCTACTGTGATCAGGTTCAAGTTTCCCTCCCAGTTCAGTTGCAGACGCAGGGCGATAAGCATGGCAAGATTCCAATTAGGACTTTTATCTCTGAGCCAGAGGTTCACTTTCTGCTGAAATCCGAAAGCCATCTGAGGATGATGACGGACCAGAATCGCGCCCATTCCATATCTTGCGGCAATCTTAATCAATTGCCTGATTTTCGGATCGTTTCCTTCGTCTTCGCCAAAGGTCAGGAAAAGAGTGTTGGGACGAAGGGTGCCGCTCTTCAGTGTCTGGATGACCAGTTTGGCGCCTCTCAAAAAAGTATCACCCTCAATGACCGCCGATGCAGAGATGATCTTATGTTCATCAAAAGGCAGAAGCAACTCTTTCAGCTCTTTTTCTGTCTCTTCAAGGTTATGCTTTTTGATGGTGAACGCGAAAATGCTTCCAGACGGGCAGGTGATGTCCCGGATTAGCAAGAGAGAAGCGCCCCATACTTTGGGGTTATCTATGGGGATCAGCAGGTCTGGCTTCCAGGAAATCTGGTGTCGCGGGAATTTGTCCGCTATGCGGGATATTTTTTCGGCAGTAACCAGCAGCATACCGCCTCGAATATCTCCCCATTCGGATTGGAGTCCTTTTCGGGCCAGATGGATGTATAAAATAATAACCACTGCTACCGCGATTACGCTGAAGAAAAAATCAATCAAAAACATGATGCCCACACAACTGATCGCTCCGAGCAGGGAAACGAACTGCGGAATTTTAAATGTGGGGCGAAAACTGAGCATGTGCATGCTCTGCTGGGCGAAGACAATGCTGTTCAATGTCCCGTAAGTGATCAGAAAAAACATGGTCAGCAGAGACGCTAAGGTATTCAGATTCCCGGTGAGAATGGCAATTTCTATGATGACAGCAGTGAAAATTGTGGCGTTACGCGGTTCATTTCTGGCTGTTTTTTTTGAAAATATATCATTATAGGGAACGCTCTTTTCTGCTGAAAGGGCTTGCAAAATCCGGGGCGCGCCCACCATGCTCCCCAGCGCGGATGAGAAAGTCGCTGCCAGAATTCCCGCTGTCACCAGCGGACTTGATAACGCGTAATCCACCATTGCCATCTGATTTTCCCGGAGTTCCGCCAGGGAAATTCGTTGCGTCAGAAGATAAGCAAGACCCACATAGATCACAAATGTAACGCCGATGGCACTTAAAGTTCCTACCGGGATGGAACTTCGGGGGTCTTTCAAATCTCCGGACATATTCGCGCCGGCCATAATTCCGGTCACCGCAGGGAAGAATACGGCAAATATCTCCCAAAATCCAGCGTCTTGAAACTCACCGATAAGAATAAAATCCGCATCAGGCGCAGTCGGCATAAACGCGACAGACATCAGGGACAAAGCGATGATCACCATGATAACATACTGAATCCTGATGGCAAAACTGACGCTGATGTAAGAAATGACAAGGATAATCATACAGACAAGGGTTGACACAAACAGGGGCGGATGACCGGGAAATATTCGTAGCCATCCCTCGGTGAATCCGATGATATACAACGCGGCCGACAGGGTCTGTGCTATGTAAAGCGGTATGCCGATGCTTCCGCCGGCCTCCAGGCCGAGAGATTTTGAGACAATCGAATATGCGCCTCCGGCTCCGATTTTGATGTTGGTAGTCAGGGAGGCCATGGAGAGTCCTGTGCAGATGGTGACAGTTTTTGCCAGCAGGATGATGGCAACGGCTCCCGCAAATCCTGCATTCCCCACCATCCAGCCAAGGCGCAGATACATGATCACCCCGAGAATCGTAAGTACATCCGGGGTGAATACCCCGGCAATGGTACCGAATTTACCGGGAGGATCGGTTTTAATGTTTGCTTTTTTGCGTATCGTTTCTAAATTTATCTGCATATTTTAAAATTACTGAACTATCTCAATTATTTTTATTAAAGTTTCATATATCTCATCTATTTTGAATAAAGATTCTTTGCCAATATTTTGCCTTTTTCCATTGCAAAAGATTTATCACGTTGGGTGCGATTTTTGGCTGACCGATAAATTTTTACTACAGAAATGTATTGATTATACACTTTCTCAAGTTTTTCTTTTGCGGACATTCTTTACCTTTTTTATCTATACTCGTCAGTCATAAATTCTTGTAAGTCATTGAAATCATTCAAAGTAAAAATATGACACAAATTTTGTGAGTTTCAATGAATTCAGGGAGTTACGAAATCACTTGATACTTCAAACTTAAAACTTGTAACTGACGATATCTATATATCAGTCCATTTATCTAAGCATTCATTTAAAATATTTTCAAATGATTCTTTGGTAAATTTTATAAGATCAGTCTGTGATTTCTTATTAATACGGATTTCCCAATGAAAATTTTCCAGATCATCTTCAATAAGTAATAGAAAAAAACTTTCGTCTTTATGGCCTCTGAAATATATATCTATTTTTCCTAATGCGCCTGCAATATTAATTCCGGTAGGTTCAACAATAACTGTCAGGCCTTGTTCACCGCCAAAATTCAAAAGCATTATATGAGTTTCTAAAAAAAACTCTTCGCATTCAGCATATTGTAATTTCTCGAAGTCAATAATTATACGGCCTTTTTGGATATATTCATCAAACCATTCTTCAATAGTTTTGTATAAAGTGTTTACCTCTTTAATCCATATTTTCTTATTTCTCTCCAATTGGCCAGAACGTTCTCTATTTAATTTTGTCAGTTTATCTAATTTTTCTTTAAATTCCATACTAACCTCCTGCAAAAATAACATTTTTACGGCTCAAATCGGATATGGCAATGCATTGCGTGTTGCCGAATTTAAACTTTCACCAAATCACTTTTCAATACATCAATCCGCTTTCCATACACACTGGCCGCATTTTCAATTTTCCGAATCAGATAGTCAATACGGGCATCAGATTCGCAGAAGAAAAAATCAAACAGTTCCCGTTGCGATTCATGCGCATCGGCAACCGGTAAAAAAAGATAAAGACGATAAAGGATCGAAGTCAGTTCAACCAGATAATTACCGACATAATCGGTGAAGGATTTGCTGCCCATTTCTTTGACTTGTTCTACAATATTTTCATAGCGGTCCGCGTGAGCGACAACCGATACATGGGCTTCCGTCAAGGAAACAATCTCCATATTCCTTAGCTTTTCCCAATCATCAGCCAACAACCCGGTTGTGATTCCTCCGATAGCGGCCACTACCTGCAATTGGGAGGTACCTTCGTAGATATTGGTAATGCGGGCATCGCGCGACAATCGCTCCACCGGGAAATCTTTCATAAAGCCGCAACCGCCATGAATCTGCACCGCATCGTAAGCGGCTTTGTTGGCCATTTCAGCGGTACTGTATTTGACTATGGGGGTAAGCAGACCGGACATGGCAGTCGCTTTTTTCACTTGCGGACGGATTTTTTCTCCGCGTGCGGCTCTTCTTTCTAGCATTTCCATTTGATCTACATGCCAGGCGGTATCGTAGAGCAATAAGCGGTGCGTTTCGACCTCGGCCTGCATCCGTTTCAGCATCTGATAAACCGCCGGAAAATGAACAATTGCCTGACCAAACTGCTCTCTTTCATTGGCGTATTTCACGGCTTCATCGTAGGCCGCTTGGGCGATTCCCAGCGCCTGAGCCGCGATAGCGAGACGCGCTCCATCCATCAGACTGCGCACATAGCGAATCAAACCGAAACGACGTTTGCCCACCAATTCCGCTTTGGCCTCATTAAACTGGATTTCACAGGTCGGAGAGCCGTGGATACCATGTTTGTCTTCAATACGACGGATAACACTGTTGTCATCGCGATCACGTTCATAAAGATACATGCTCAAGCCTTTAGCGCCTTTGGATTTTTCTTCAGAACGTGCCAACACCAGAGAAATCTCGCCACAGCCATTGGTGATAAAACGTTTGACGCCATCCAAACACCAGCTACCGTCTTTTTCAATTGCCTTTAAACTAACGGCCTGAAGGTCGCTGCCGGCGTCCGGTTCGGTCAGAGCCATGGAACCGCTGACCGTGCCGTCGCAAAATCTGGGAAGTATGCGTTCTTTTTGTTCCTGGGTCCCGAATTTATAGATCGTCACGCCAATATCTTGAAGTCCGAAAAGATTCATCAGACTGGCGTCGGCTTGGGAAACCATTTCGATAATCACCGTGTTCACTGTCACCGGCAGATTAAGGCCGCCATATTGACGAGGCAGAGTTCCGCCCATTAAACCGGCTTGCGCCAAAACATCCATATTTTCCTGTGATTCGGGCGCCCATCGCACTGCGCCGTTAGCAAACGATGCGCCTTGCAGATCCACAGCAGCAGTGCGGGGCGCGATAAAGTTGGCGCTGATATCGCCGGCGTTGCGCAGGATCATAGCATACCACTGAGTTGCCTGGGTGTATGAATGTAAAGCGGTCGGCCCCTGGTCTTGAAAATCATTTTCCAAATCACTGACAATTTCTTCCAAGTCAATCTGCTTTAAACAAAACTCGCGATTCGCACTATAATAGTTATTCATGGTTAAGCCTCCTTCAGATATTGCAGCATGACAGGAATGATTTCATTAAGATCTCCGACAATCCCCAAGTGAGCGATACTGAAAATAGGCGCTTGCGGGTCCGTATTGATTGCCATGATTTTTTGGGATTCATCCATGCCGGCGCGGTGTTGAATAGAGCCGGAAATACCGCAGGCAATGTATAACTTGGGACGCACGACCGCACCGGTTTGGCCGATCTGCCTGTCTTTAGAAGTAAAGCCGAAATCAACAGCCGCGCGACTGGCACCTGCTTCGCCTCCCAGAGCATCAGCCAGTTGGTTAATCAGGCGAAAATCAGCGCGACTGCCCACACCGGCTCCACCGGCAACAATAATTTGGGTCCGGTTAAAGTTAATTTTAGTCAGTTTGGGTGCCACACTTAGAAATTCATTGACAATCCATTCTTCCTTGAAATTAAGGGCAAACGGTTCCGTTATAGTCGGATGCTGCGGCCCGGTTTCCGGTGGCAGCATGACACCTTCACGCACACTGGCCATCATGGGGCGGTGTTCCGGTGTGATAATTGTGGCCAGAATATTACCGCCAAATGCCGGGCGTACCTGATACAAAATCGGCCCTTGGGATTTGTAATCATCAATATGCAATTGAGTACAATCCGCTGTTAATCCTGTTTTGAGCGCACTGGCCAACAGAGGTGCCAGATCGCGGCCGGTATGAGTGGCTCCGAAAAGGACGATATCGGGTGTTTCCGCCTCAATCATCGCTTTGATAATATTTTTATACGCAATCGAGTGCAGATGGGCCAGATTATCATTAAGATAGTAAACCAGACGATGTAAGCCGAATTGAAACACCTGTTCGCAATCTTGGGGAAGTTCATCACCGACAAAAACACCGACCACTTCGCCTTTAAATGGTTTAACCAGGGAATACGCTTTATGGGCAAGTTCGATGCTGACATCCCGAAGCGCGCCTGTTACCGGATTTTTTTCTATAAATACAATGATTTTCATTCGTTCACCTCCGCATAATCTTTACGCAGGTCATGCACCAGTTGTTTAATATCCTTGGAATCCGTGCCATACAACTCCAGATCGCCGCCGGTCAGCGTAATATTTTCTATTTTGGATACACGCGTAGGGCTGCCTTTAATACCGCAACGCTTAATATCAAGCTCCAGGTCATCCGCTTTCCACATCGGAATCACCTGATTGTGCGCACGGGCGGTTTCAATTTGGTCGTCATCAAATTGTGAAGCTGTATCGGCACGAAAATATTTAAGCATATTCAGGGAATTGGGATAACGTGGTGTATTTGCTTCGTCAGTTATGGTCAAAAGCATCGGAAAGGGCGTTTTAATCCGTTCGGTCTGCAACTCACCGTCTCTTGTGACAATCAGGTAATTTTCCGTGATGGTTTCAATTCCCGTGATATAGGTGATCTGGTTGAAACCGATTTTTTCGGCCACTTGCGGTCCGACCTGAGCAGTGTCTCCGTCAATCGCTTGACGGCCGGCAAGCACCAAATCAACAGCACCGATTTTTTTGACCGCTTCGGCCAAAACGTAAGATGTGGCCAACGTGTCGGCACCTGCAAATTTACGGTCTGAAATGAGCATGACGCGATCCGCTCCCATATAAAGCGCATGTTTCAATATAGCAACTGCGGCAGGCGGTCCCATAGTGATCACAATGACTTCGGCCCCGATTGTATCTTTGATCGTAAGCGCTGTTTCCATTGCATTCAGATCATCGGGATTAAAAACAGCCGGCAATGCGGCCCGATTAACAGTGCCGTCCTCTTTCATAGCCTGCCCGGTAATATTGGCAGTGTCCGGCACTTGTTTGGCCAATACGATAATTTTTTTCATTCATCCTCCCTGTTGTGAAGTTTGAAGTTGCAAGTTTGAAGTTGCAAGTTTGAAGTTGCAAGTTTGAAGTTACAAGTTATCAGGTAATTCATTGTCAATGCCCAATTTACGATTTGGCGATAACTTAAAACTTGAAATTTTTAACTTTTCCCCGTATCACATTTTCCGTATCAATGCCCGGCTTACGATTTGGCAGTAACTTGTAACTTTAAACTTCAAACTTTAAACTTTTAACTTAAAACTTTCAACTTTTCCGTTTAACCGGTTTTTTCAAGTCTTTAAGAATCACTTTAATTTCCTTCTCTTTATCCGAATCTTTAATCAGTTTCAACGCTTTTTGGAATTGAAAAACAGCGTTGCGGATTTGACCATCCGCTTTATAATATTTTCCGAGATAATAGTGGGCCAAGCCGAGTTGTCCCTGTTTACCGTAAGTATTGCCCAAAAGATACAACGCCCGGACATGTTCTGGATTTTGGACGACCAATTTTTGCAGTATTTCAATGGCCTCCGTTCTGTTCGCGAGGCTGATTTGGATATCCGCCATCAGCAGACGTGCTTCCGGGTCTTGGGGAGCGATGCTCAAAGCGCCTTCCAATGTGTTGAGGGCCTCCTGATTACGCCCATCCAGGAAATAACTCCGACTTAATTCAGTTAATATGTTGGGATCAAATGCGTTTTGTTCCAACGCCTTTTTAAAATGTATGATAGCTTCTTGCCGGTCGCCTGTTTTGGACAAAAGGACCCCGTAGCTATAATGCGCCATAGAATCGGACGGATTTTTTTTAAGCCGTGCTTGCAGGTCTTTTAAAACAGTATCCGGATCGCCGTATAATGTGGTTAATCGTAAATGAGCTCTTTCAAAATTATAGGGATTAACAGACGATGATTCAGAATTTTTCGTTTTTTCCGCATTGCTTGCCAACCATGAACCGATATAAGCGATACGCTCTTCCGAAGCGGGGTGCGTTTTTAAATACGTAGGGATTTGTTCACTTCCGAACCATTCGCGGCTACGAATTTTTTTTAAAGCCGATAAAAGCCCCTTACCGTTGTATCCGGCTTTGTCAAGATAAATAAGGCCCACCTGATCGGCCTGAATTTCATCTTCACGACTATACGCCAGAACAGAGGATTGGCCGGCTGCCACAGACCCCAAAGTGACAGCGCTGGCGACTTTACCTGCCCCGGCGGCGCCTAACAAAATCCCGGCGGCAACGCCGGCTATAGTGGCGGCACCTATTTTGGTGGAACGCTCAATACGATCTGAAATATGACGCGAAGTTACATGGGCAATCTCATGTCCGATAATCCCGGCCAGTTCTTCTTCGGACTCCATGGCCAGAAAAAGACCGCTGTGCATAAAAATATGTCCGGCAGGACCGGCAAACGCATTGTAGGTGTCATCTTGCACCATATAAAAATGAAATTCAAACGGCATTGACGGAAAAACCTTGACTAGACGTTGTCCCACGGTGTTTAGATAATTCACAATAATCGGGTCATCAATCAATTGTAAATGTTTTTTAACGGCTGTTAAAAACTCTTTGGCGAGTTTTTCCTCTTCTTTGGTAGAGATGGAAGCAGCGTCAGGAGGTGCCATTAAACCCGTTAAAAATATAAAAATGGCGATGCAGGCTAAATTTTTTTTAAGTTTAAGAAAAAGCATAATCAACTCCGTTATAATTTGGTTCAAGCGTTTTTCATACGCTATTATAATGGTTTTGACTTACAATAGCAAGTCGGTTATATAATTTGTTAAATTCACAAAGGATGAAAATGTTAAAAAAATATTTTAAGAAACTGATACCCAAACAGTCTGACCAGAGAGAACGCCTGGCAAGGCGTTATGTGAAAGGATGCGGTCTGGAAATAGGCGCATTACACTGTCCGTTGATTTTGCCTGCGGGTGTCAGTGTAAAATATGTTGATTGGGTTAGCCGTGAGGAGAGCATCAAAAAATTTCCCGAATTGGATACCTCTGAAATTGTCACGGTCGATTATCTTGATGATGGTTTTCTTTTGTTTGAGATTCCCCAAGCATCGCAGGATTTTCTGATTGCCAATCATGTTTTGGAACACACCCCCAATCCGATTCAGGTGTTGAAAAACTGGACACGCGTTTTAAAACCCGGGGGTATTCTGTTTATCAGTGTTCCCATAGCGGAAGAATGCTTTGACAAAGGTCGTTCCCAGACAACAATAGAACATTTGATTGATGATTTCGAGCTTTACAATAAAAGCGTCCTGCCCCAAGCTCAAACCAGAATTGAACAAAAAAACAAAGAACATCTTCGCGAATGGATTAATATATCTGAACGAAATATTTTCAGTGACCGATATGCTGATTATAAACATCCCTCGTTTGAGGAAATAGAAAAACGAATTGAGGCCGCGGATATGAAAAACATCGAAATCCATTTCCACACTTTTTCACTGCTTTCATATAAGTCTCTGCTCTCCTTTTTTACCGCTTCAATTGATAAAACAGTTCAAAAGGAAAAAGTTATCCAAAATGGGGGGGAGATTATTTCGGTGATGAGGAAGTTTTCAAAAAATTAGCTATCAGACATCCTGTAAAACTGTCGATTCCTGTAGGCTGTATGGAAAAGTCCTCTTTTTTAAAATTTTCCCGTCCTCGGAATTGTAAACTGGAAAATAAAGGGTACTCTTCATTCCAATAAAAGAAAACTATCAGTAGATGGAAACTTTAGGAGCGCAAAAATTAAGTGAAGCGATTTTCAGCATCCGGCAAAAAACCGCTGTGCTTAATTTTTGCGCTCCCTGCCGTATTTTAAGGCATTTTCCATTTACTGACTATGAGTAAGGAAAAGTCATCATCCGAGAAAGGGTGTTAAAACAATTGTGCATTATATTAATTTAAGCTCAAATTCATTTAACACCCTTCTTAAAAAAGCCGGTCATTGGGATTGCAATGTTTTGGAATGACCGTTTGACAGCATCATAAGACTATGGGTAAGCGTAATATGCAACACCCTCAAAATTCCAGATATCGCCGGCCGTGTCGATGAGCTGGTTTTTTTCATTTTCATCGGCGGTGAAAAGATGCACCATTAAATCTTCGCTATAAAAGCGATACACGGGTATGGTACCCTCCGGATTACCGGCCGGAACGTAGAAGGCCGGGCCTTCATATCGCCATATATCCGCAGCGTCAGCTATCAGATACTCTTTTTCATTTTCGTCGATTGTGAAAAGATGCGTCTGCAACGCTTCGCTGTAAAAACGATAAACAGCCTGAAGCGTGTTTCTTTGCTGCCGCGACGCTCCGTCATATTGCGACGGGAGATAGGCATAATAGGCGCTGCCCTCTATTTGCCAAACATCGGCCGCATTAGCGATCAGGTACTCTTTTTCATTTTCATCGATTGTAAACAAATACTTTGACAAAACCGGGCTATAAAACCGGTACACCGGATAATAGGCGCCAAGGACACCCAGCGCCGTGTTATACCCCAGAGAACCCGATGCCCCGGGAGCGGGCAGATCCAAATCGGCATCCATGCCCAGGTTGCTATAAATCTGGCCGTCGTTTAATTCCAAAGCCCATTCGCTCCAGTAATCCAAGCTGGAAATGTTATCGCCGGCGGCGACAGTATAGAGAAAAGTCAGAATGTTCGTTCCACTGCCGCTGCTGTAATAAGCGGCTTTGGGAACAGCCCCGCCAGTATTCAGCACCAGTTGAGGCACGCCCTTGACCCAGACTAAAACACTGAAACGAACGTTGATCGTAATGGCAGTGCCGACGGGGTATGTGCCGGATTCCGTCGGCGAAGTCACATTGACCACACTCGGCGTTGGTGCAGGCGACGCAAGCTTCGGTATGACATCATTGCCATTGATGTCTTGAATCTGTGCGCCGTTTAACTTCAGGTCTGCATATTCCAGAGTGGAAATGTCATCGCCGGCGGCAACCTTATAGAGAAAAATCAACGTATCGGTCCCGCTGCCGCTGCTGTATTCGGCTATTGCGGCGGTAATTTTGCCGGTTCTGGCGGTTCTGTTGACTGCCAGTATCAGTTGCGGCGTCCCTGAAACCCAGACCGGTTGGGGGAACCGGACTGGGATGGCAATAACAGAACCGGTCGTGTATGAACCGGCCGTAATAGGCCAGGTTATCGTCACACCTGTAGTATTGGTTACGGAAATTATCGTGCCGTAGTTCAGGCGAAATTCAATAAATACACTTCCTCCCTGGTTCACTGTTACGGGCAAAGCACTGTTGCAATCAGTAGTGTCATTAACCGCGCTGCCATCCCACCATTCATTTATAAAAGCCTGCGCACCGCTGCATGAAGCACTTGTATTAATATAATAGGTTCCGGTTGGGACTGCCATACTGTAGTATCCATTGGCTGCGGTTTTTGCTTGGCTAACCGCATTATAGTTGCAGGCCGGACTGGCGTTTGCTTGGACACAAACATCGGCAATGGATGTACTGCCCGCACTTTGGATAACGGTTCCAGAAATGATTCCACCTTCTGCCAATGTGAAGTCGATATTAGACGTTGTCAGGTTATCTGTTACATTTATTGTAGCACCGGAATTACAATTATCTGCTCCACCAGTACCATCATACCATTGGTCTAAACAAGCTAAATAAGGCGGGGTATTGCTATTGGGGGAAGCATGCACATAATAATTGCCTGCCGGCAAATTGCCAGAAAAGTTGCCGTTTGTATCGGCTTGAAAGACTCCGGTCGGAGGTCCGCCGGCGCAATTCGGATAAAAGGAAACGTCAGCAACTGATGTCGTCAAAGCTGCATTGGAAACCGTACAATCACCTACAAAAACCGTACCGCTAACCGTGCCAGCCGCATAAGATGAGGCAGGTAATAAAAATAAAATTAATAAGATAAAACAACAGATTTGCCGTAATTTGAAATTTTGCTTGTTCATGTTCTTGAAAGTCATTTTTTACTCCTTCAGGTTAAAGATTTTTCTTAATTCTTAAAATGCGCTCAATTAAAATGAAAATGATTTTTTTGCTTTGATCACCTCCCTTCCCGCTGGTAAAAACAAAAATCACAATCTGAAAGGCTGCTTCTGACCGATAACGTAGTGAGTTACATATTGTATCGGGCTTAAAACCGAGTGATTATCTGAACGTTTACAAAAATAACAATCCCAGTCCGCTTGACAATTCAGGCATATCTGTCGTAATATTTTATTTTTGTTCAAAACGTAAAAAGTGAGCTTCATGTCAAAACGAAATAAAAAGAGTTCAAAAAAGAAACGAAATCGTCAAAGAATATCTAACCGGTTCCATAAGGAGAGGAATAAAATAATTGTAAAGGATAGCGATATTTTCGGGTCAAGTCAAGCTGATATATTCATCCTGATTTTTTTCTTCATACTTGTCTCTTTAATCTATGCGAACTCTTTAGATGTTCCTTTTATCTTTGATGACAGCGTAGTTCGCAACCAACCCGGGCTGCGGATCACCCAATTAAATTTGGAAAATTTTCTAAAAGCCGGCTTTGAAACCATACAGCGCAAACGGCCGGTCGCGAATATCACGTTTGGCTTAAACTATTATTTTAATAAGTATGATCTTTTAGGCTACCATTCAGTCAACATTCTGATTCATATTACGACAAGCTTCTTTCTTTTCCTTTTTATTAAAGGGACGCTCAAAACGCCTGCATTGGCGGATAAAAATTACAGCACTCTGATTCCTTTCTTTGCGACAGTTATCTGGCTGGTCAATCCGGTTCACACTCAGTCAGTCACCTTTATTTATCAAAGGATGAACAGTCTGGCGGCGATGTTTTATATTTTAACACTATTGCTGTATGTCGCGGCTCGCTTTGCGGATAAAAGAGGAACAAAATACATTTCAGCTTCAGGATGTCTTCTGGCAGGCGTGTTGGCATTAGGCTCAAAGGAAAATGCCGGATCGCTGCCATTTGTCATATTGCTTTATGAATGGTTTTTTTTCCGGGATTTGAAGTTCGGTCAGTCGCGCCGCCAGTTATTGATCATAGCGGGCGTCGCGGCCTGTTTGATGGTTTTAACATGGATTTATATCGGTGCTGATCCCTGGGCAAGGTTATTGAAAACTTTTAGTAAAAGAGATTTTACGATGTACCAGAGGGTGCTGACCGAATTCAGAGTTGTCATTTATTATATCGGCCTTTTGTTATTTCCACATCCTTCACGCTTAAATCTGGATTATGATTTTCCGTTTTCCCGTTCTGTGTCAGAACCGTTCACCACTATCGTTTGTATCGGAGTTGTCATGGGATGTATCTGTTCGGCGGTTTATCTCGCTAAAAAGGAGCGTCTGATCGCTTTTTGCATTCTGTGGTTTTTCGGCAATCTGGTCATTGAATCATCCGTGGTCGGTCTGGAAATTATCTATGAACACCGCACCTATCTCCCGTCCATGATGCTTATCCTCATGTTGACAGTTCTGGCCTTCCGATATGTAAAACCGGATTGGCTGAGAATCAGCGGCTTTTGTATCATCATTGTCTTATGTTCGTTTTGGACGGTGACAAGAAATCAGGTGTGGAGCGACCCTGTGGTTTTCTGGCAAGACTGCATCCAGAAGTCTCCTGATAAAGCCAGGCCGTGGAGCAATTTCGGCTTTGCTTTGATGCGCAAGGGCAGAATAACCGAAGCGGAGCGCTGTTTTTCCAAGGCACTGCAAATCAAACCGAATTATCCTGCGGCGCATGTGAACATGGGTACTGTGATGGAAAAAAAAGGTAATTTACGCAAGGCCGCCTGGCATTATCAAGAGGCCCTGAAATTTAAGCCCGATCATGAGAATGCCAACTATAATCTGGGTGTCGTACTCCATCGCCTGGGAAATACGGAAATGGCCTTTATTCATTACTCAAAGGCTTTAGCGGAGAATCCCGATAACGCTTTGGTGCATAATAATATCGGTGTTATTTTCCAAAACCAGGGAAAATTAAAAGATGCTTGCGATCATTATAGGGAAGCAGTTCGATTAAACCCCGATTACACCGATGCTCGTCGCAATTTGAATTTTATTTCAGAAAAGATCGGGCCGTCTGTAAAACATTAGAGAATTAAACTTTTTCTCACGAGTTTTTTCGACAATATTTTTCAGAAACTTACAAAAATTTATGATTGATGAGACATTAACAAAGAGGAGTGCTGACTTCAGTTTGCGTCATGGGCAAAGCTGCCTGAAGTCAGCACTCATGATGGGTAAATTATTTAATTCGTATCCCTTAGAATTAGGATGCGGACGGAGCCGCCAATGTTTTAGAAACAATTTCGTAAACATCCGCAGACAACCCGTGGGTGTTCACAATTTTTTCCAATTGTGCGCACATCTTTTCCTGGCGTTTCGTGTCGTACTGCCGCCAGCGATTGAACACGGAAACCAGGCGTGCGGCGATCATCGGGTTGGCCGGGTCCAGTTTAAGCACCTGATCGGCGATAAACTTATAGCCGCTGCCATTATACAGATGGAAATGCCAATGATTCTGATGGCCGAACACGCCGATAAGGGCGCGCACTTTATTGGGGTTTTTCATGGAAAAAGCCGGATGTTGCATTAATGAACGCACACGCGCCAAGGTGTGCGGCAACTGGGAGGCGGCCTGAACGGCGAACCACTTGTCTAAAACCAGCGTATCCGCTTGCCATGTTTGGTAAAACCGGTCAAGGGCAAGATGACGCTCTTCACAGTCAATGCCAGCCAGAATTTTTAATGCGGCCATGGTATCGGTCATATTGTTCGCCGTTTCAAACTGCTCGAAAATCAACGCAGTCATTGCCGGAGATTGCCGATGCCCCAAATAAGCCAGAGCCATATTTTTTAACCGGCGGTGCGCGATAGAGTCAGAATCCGCCTTAAACGCCCCTTTCAGACAGTTTTCCCGATAAGTTTGTTTTAAGAGGTCTTGCAATGTTTTGGCCAAAGTGCGGATCACCGATTTCCGTACCTGATGAATGGCTTCGACGTTAATGGTTTGGCCGCCTTCCGCCATACGGATTGCCAACTCAGACTCGCTCGGCGGGGTCAGGGTCAATGCAATCAAGGCTTTATCTACGTTTTTATGTGAAAGCGCAGTTCTGACCGCATCAATAAACGCATCATCCAACTTAGGAACAGTACCGTTTTTAAAGCTCCGAATCAATCCGAAGATACGTTTAAAAAAAAGTTGCTGTCCGGCTTCCCAGCGATTGAAACCATCCGTATCGTTGGCCAGAAGAAAAAGAAGCTCTTCATCATTGTAATCTGCTTTGAGTTTTACCGGTGCTGAAAAACCTCGTAAAAGCGAAGGTACAGGCGCTTCAGGAACATTTATAAAATTCAATGTGGTTTTGGGTTTGCATAAATTGAATACGTGCGTTGTATCCGTTGGCTTGTCTTCATTTTCCAATTGTAAAGGAATATCATTCCCCGATTGATTTAACAAACCCAGGTCCATAGGAATGTGAAACGGTTTTTTATCCGCAGCGGGCATATCCGGCGTTGAAGGGCATGTTTGCGTAAAAGTCAGCGTCAAAATACGTTTATCCGGATGATATGTTCGGTCAACAGTAACTTGCGGCGTTCCGGCTTGTGACCACCACAAACGCATCTGTTCCAAATCAACACCGGAAGCCGTCTGCATAGCGGTTATAAAATCATCGCAATCAACCGCCTGGCCGTCATGTTTTTCAAAATAGAGGTCAGTGCCTTTGCGGAAACCCTCTTTTCCCAAAAGTGTAAAAAGCATACGAATCAATTCGGCGCCTTTGTTGTAAACCGTCATGGTGTAAAAATTGTTGATGTTAATATAAGATGCCGGCCGCACCGGATGCGCCATAGGCCCGGCGTCTTCAGGGAATTGAAACGCTTTCAGTTTTTTGACATCTGTGATTCGTTTCACCACGCCGGAATTCATATCTGTTGAAAATTGCTGATCCCGAAAAACGGTCAGGCCCTCTTTTAAGCTGAGTTGAAACCAGTTTTTCAAGGTAATCCGATTTCCGGTCCAGTTATGAAAATATTCATGTGCGATAACCTCTTCAATGTGCAGAAAATCATCATCCGTAGCCGTTTCATAACGCGCCAGTACATATTGAGAGTTGAAGATATTAAGCCCTTTATTTTCCATTGCACCCATATTGAAATCATTGACCGCCACGATCATGTAAATATCAAGATCATATTCGCGACCATAAACCGTTTCATCCCATTTCATTGATTTTTTCAAAGCCTGCATGGCATGGCCGCATTTATCCGCATTTTCAGGCTCGACATAAATGCGTAAATCGACTTCCCGACCTGAACAGGTGCGAAACTTGTCTTGGATGCACACAAGATTACCGGCAACCAGAGCGAACAGGTAGCTCGGTTTTTTAAAAGGGTCTTCCCAACGGGCAAAGTGACGCCCATCATCATAGATGCCGCTATCGACCAGATTACCATTGGACAATAAAACAGGATAACGCTCTTGATCGGCAATAATCGTGCAGGAATAGCGCGCCATCACATCGGGGCGATCCGGGAAATAGGTGATTTTACGAAATCCTTCGGCTTCGCATTGGGTGCAAAACATACCGTCAGACAGATATAAGCCCTCTAAGGAAGTGTTCGTTTCAGGGCTTATCCGGGTGGTGATTTCAAGAGTGAATTGATCGGGCGGATTATGGATTGACAAGCTGTCTTGATTTATTATATAATCGTTTTGTGATAGGCTCTTACCATCCATGAGCAACGCGGTTAACTCCGTTTCCCGTCCGTTAAGCAACAGAGGCTCATCTGTAACGGCGTTTTCATTAATCACATCTGGGTTTCGCCGGATTTTCATAACAGCATGAACAGTTGTCATGCTTTCATGCAACTCAAAACGCAGGTCAATATGATCTGCCTGATAGGCTGGCGGGCGATAGTCGTCAATAGATGTTACGCAGTGTTTTTGTGTTTGCATATTCTGAATCCTAAAATTTTAATTTTTAAGTTTTAAGTTGCTCCGCAACTCTTTTAAGCGTTCAAAACTTGTAGCTTGTAACTTAAAGCTTGTAAACCATTTTGCTATGAAATTTTCTTTTCAATCAAAACATTTTATTACAGCGGGGTTGGCCATCCTGATTTCCTTAATGGCCATCGGTTTAGAATATGTCGGTTTTTTTAAGATGTTTGAACTGAAATCGTATGATCTGCATTTTGCTGTCAAATCACATATTCAACCTTCCAAAGTATATGCGCCGATTGTTTTAATCGTGGTAGATGATCAGACCATGAACAGCCCGACGTTCCGTAAACCCATGATGTTATGGTACAAAAATTTTACCCAAGTGATTGACAGCTTGGTCAATAACGATGCCCGGACAGTGGGCTTTGATTATATGCTGCCGGATGTTCTGTTTGATGATTACCTTCCGGGTTACAGCCAAACATGGTTAAAAACCCTTTTCCTGGCGAAACGGAAAAAAATCCCTTTCATCACCGGTTACATGGAACTGACCGAACGAACCATCATGCCCCATAAGAATTATTTAATGATAATCGAGCCTTCCAATTTGGGGGTTTTCAATCTGACACCGGATCAGGATGATTATATCCGGCGCCAGCGCCTTTGGTTTAATGATCGATTGACAGATAAAAAAATCAATACGTTCGGATACGCTGTCGCCAAAGCGTTTGACCCCGCAATAAAGCTTGCAACCGACACTGTTTATATTGATTTTGTCAGCGGTTCAGCACCGTTTACCACGTTTTCTTTTGATGAGGTCTATGAAAAAGCAGCGCAAAATGACCTTGAATTTATGCGCAAGCATTTCAAAGGCAAAATTGTTCTGCTGGGTTCCACCAATATCCGCCGGCAGGACCGCTATTTAACGCCGCTATCCAATATCGTCAAAACCGCTTTTCAAAAAACCGCGGGGGTGGAAATCCACGCTCATATTATTGATACGCTGCTTGCACGCCGTTTTTTTACTGAATTGTCTTTTGCGTTAAAATATGCTATATATCTGTTTATCGCTCTAATCGTCAGCTTTGTCGTCATGTCAGGAGGTAAATGGTTTATTATCATCACTTTGCCGTTATTTGGCGTGATGCTGACAGGCGGTTCCATAACCGCTTTTCTTTATTATCAAATATTTCCGTATGTACCGACTGTTTTTGTACTTATCAGCGGAAGCGGTTTGGCGTCTTTTTATCGTTTTTTCATTTTTAACCGTGAAAGGCGCAAACTGCAAAATTTGTTTGAACGTTATCTTCCGCCGGAAATTGTAAAAAAATTATTGGCTGCAAATGAAGATGACTTCTTTGTTGGTAATAACAAACGCTTGTGTATTCTGTTCTCGGATATTCGTAATTTTACAGGTTTTTCCGAACAGAAGACGCCTCAGGAAATTGTCGCGCGACTGAATGAATATTTTGATGCCATGTCAGCTGAAGTAACGGCTCAGAAAGGCATTGTGGATAAATTCATCGGCGATGGCATGTTGACCTTTTTCGGTGTTTTGGAAACAGATGATAATCCCAGTCTTTACGGCGCTCGTTGCGCTATGAACATGATGAACCGTCTTGATGCGTTAAACGAAATCTGGAAAAGCAGAGGCGAAGAGCCTTTCAAAATCGGCATCGGTTTGCACACCGGTATTGTGATGCTTGGCAATATTGGCAGTACCAACAAAACCGAATTCACAGTTATTGGTGATGTCGTCAATCTGGCTTCCCGATTGGAAAGCATGACCAAAGCGCTGGATGCTTCGATTTTAATCAGTGAAACCGTTTATCACGATATTCAGAACGTGATTGAAACCGAAGAAAAAGGCATGATAACAATACGGGGACGTTCTCCGGAAAAAACGTATCAATTGCTTGGATTAAAAAATTAAAAGGGGAAAGTTATGAAAAAGACCGCATTTGTTGTGTTTATGAGTCTGATGTTTGTTTCAGGAATAAGTAATCCGTTATTGAGTGCGGATTATGCAGCGATGATTATGAATATGCAAAACGGAACGGCAACATACGGAAATGGCCCTTTGGAAGACATGCCTGTTGAGATCGGCGGCTTTTTAAATGACTCGGATGAAATTAAAATACCTGATGGTGCATCGTTGGTGCTAACGTATTTTGCCACTTCCAAAAGAGAGGAAATCAAAGGGCCGGCAAGGATTGTTATCACACCTACGCAAAGCAAAGCGCTTGGAGCAGATTCCGGTCAGATCAAACAGGAAGAGATCGCGTATATACCGCCAAAATCGAATATTAAAGATATTCATGCCCGGACATTTGGCAATATTGCTTTCAGAGGTGTGTCATCAAGCCAAAAACCCAAAAGCGCGCTTTCAGTTCTTAATCTGCTTAACACCACTGTTATCACCGGAACGCCCGTGGTGTTGCGCTGGAGGAAAATGCCCGCTGCCAAAAAATATGTTGCCAAATTATTTGATGGTAACAATAAATTGCTGCAAAAAACGCCAACAAAAAAAAACAATATAACATTCAAGCATAAAGAATTGAAACCCGGTGCGGCCTATCACTGGACGCTAGAAGCGATGAAGGGTGAGAAGCCCCTTGACAAAGCCATCGGTAAATTCAATTTTTTGTCCACGGCTGAAACCAACACACTCAAAACCGTTAGAAAAAACATTCAAAAGCGCTTTAAGAAAAATTCAGTTGAAGGCTTGTTGTCATTAAATTTACTTTATCAGGGACATGGTTTGCATGATAATGCTGTTACGGTGCTGCTCAAACTTCATAAAATGCATCCGCAAAACTCCGTTGTTATCAACCAGTTGAATAATCTGAATCCGGCGATTCTGGATAATTGATAAAGATGATATGGAATGATGACAAAATAACTTACCCATTTTCAGTAGATGGAAAGTTTAGGAGCGCAAAAATTTAGCGCAGCGATTTTTTGCATCTGATTCCACCCGGAGGTCAGCGCGGCTTCAGGGCCGGCAAAAAACCGCTGCGCTAAATTTTTGCGCTCCATGCCCTATTTTAAGGCATTTTCCATCTACTGATTTTCAGAAGAAGAGGAGTGCAGACTTCAGTTTGCATCACAGCATCGCAAACTGAAGTCTGCACTCCGGAATTTTGCAACATCTCAAAACAGTGTTCAAAGATTAAACCAGCCCATCTTCACTTAAAGGTTGATTTGTCAATATCCGTTGCGGTTGAAAGATTGACAGATCGAGAGCCGGTGTTCGTCCGCAAATCAGTTCCGCCAGATAACGTCCCACGGCAGGAGCCTGTTGGAGGCCGTGGCCGGAGAAACCGTTGGCCAGGAAAAAACCTTTCAGTTCAGGCCATTCACCCAAAACCGCATTCCCATCCAGTGTATTGACCGCATACAAACCGGCCCAGCCATTGACCACGCGCGCCGCTTCAAACACAGGCGCAAATTCGACCAATTCAGGCCAGAGAATTTCCATGAAACGGTCTTCATCGTAAGTGAAATCAAATCCGACCGGGTCTTCGGACATCGACTTGCCTAACAGGAGCAGGTTGCCGGTTTCGGAACGAAAAAAGAATCCCGAAGGTAAAATGGTCAATGGCAACGGCGCTTTGGGTTTATGTTCCGTATCCAGAGCGAACACTTGTCTTTTCACCGGGACCACCGGAAGTTCCACTCCGGCGGTTTGCGCTATTTGAGCGGCCCACGCACCCGCACAATTGATTACATAACCGGCTTGCAGCATTTCACCGGAACCTAATTGCACACCGGTAATCCTTTTATATGCGCATTTGAGCAGAACCGCTTCATCACTGATATATCTAACACCCATAGATTGGGCTTTGGCCTTATATCCCATCAAAACGGAATAGGCGTCAAAATGTCCGTCATAAGGTCCGAAAGTTGCGCCGGCAAAGTCTGAGGCCGCATATATGGGGAAACGCCGTCTGATTTTATCTGGAGACCACCATTCCACCTGGCATCCGAGACTTTTTTGTAAGTTCAGAGATTTTTCAGCCACCTCACGACCGGCATGATTCAAAAGAAACAGATTGCCTTCACGCCGTAAAGCGATACTCGGACGGGTGCCATCAACCGCCATCGCTTCTTCAAATTGATCCAGAATGTCAAACGCATACTGTGAAATCTGAATATTCTGTTTCAGGCTGAATTGGATGCGCGCATTCGCCAGCGACAATGTGGTGGATGCACGGGTGTAAGTCGGGTCTTTTTCAATAACAGCGACTTTTAATGTGTGGTCAGCAAGCATCAGGTTGTAGGCTGTGGACGAGCCGATGACGCCTCCACCGACAATAATTACATCGTAAATTTTTTTTTGCATAATAACCAAGCTCCGTTGATTCCAGTTTATACGATTAACAACTACAAGATTAAACGGTGGGCAAAAGGCTTGTTCTGTTAACCAAGTCCGCAGTTTTGCCTAAAAGAAATCGGATTTTTCCAAAAAATCCGATTTCTAAAATACCGGAAAACTTTTGTCCAGGCACTCAAAGCAGGAGACAGCTTGTCGGAATCAAAATTTTCATAATTCTGCTAATTCTTAAATTCTGTAAATTCTGATTCAGACAATTTTCAGCAAGGTTGTTGTCTATTCAAATTGCCGAATAAGCGCTTCCACCCGGCTGGCCGATTCTGGCTGACCCAGTTTAATAAAGCCATTTTGGGAACGCTTCAAAATTTCCAAACCCTGCTCGGTTTGACCGGCCTGACAGAGTAACCTGCCAAGGTCGAGGCCAATAAAACAGATGCCATCCAAACGTCCTAACTTGATAAAGATGGAATATGATTCACTTAAATGCTCAAAGGCTTCCTGATATTCTTCATTTTGAAGTTCAATTCGGGCAATATCAAAAAGAGCGGCTCCGACTCCATCAAGATCGCCTAAACTTTTATTTACTTCAAGTCTTTCATTTTGGAGTTTGAGGGCCTCATCCACCTCACCCTTGTCTGCCATGATGCGGGCGATGTCTCCCAGCGTCACGGCTCGTGAGCGACGGTCGCCGAGTTCATCGAAAACCCGGCGCCTCTCCTGATGGAGTTTGAGGGCCTCATCCACCTCACCCTTGTCTGCCATGATGCGGGCGATGTCTCCCAGCGTCACGGCTCGTGAGCGACGGTCGCCGAGTTCATCATATACTTGCATTTCTTCCTGATGGAGTTTGAGGGCCTCATCCACCTCACCCTTGTCTGCCATGATGTGGGCGATGTCTCCCAGCGTCACGGCTCGTGAGCGACGGTCGCCGAGTTCATCGTACACTTGCATTTCTTCCTGATGGAGTTTGAGGGCCTCATCCACCTCACCCTTGTCAACCATGATGCGGGCGATGTCTCCCAGCGTCACGGCTCGTGAGCGACGGTCGCCGAGTTCTTCGTGAACCCGCCGTCTCTCCTGAT
>JAUCGF010000111.1 GCA_030378005.1 Desulfococcaceae bacterium HSG9
CTGACCGGGGAGCGCGAACACCGATAAGCCGAGTCTGCGGATCACGATGCCGACCCGTCTCAAGGAGGAGTTTTCCAACGAAGGGACGGAACTGACCGCGATTCCGCTGACACCGGATTCCCGGTTTGTGTCGGAGGATCTGAAGCGGGCCCTTTATGAACTCGGATTCACGAAACTTATTATTGCGGGCTGAGGTGATTATGTCCGGACTGTCAACGATGTCCGGCACTCCGCCGCTGTCCGGAAAAAGACCCTTGAACCGGATGATGACGCATGGGGAATCGATGTGCCCGTGCTCCGGGTCCGGGCGGCGAGTCCGACATTCGGCAAGGTGGCGGCGCTGTTCTATCGGAAGAGCGCCGCCCGCAACTGTTATCTCTTTGATTTCAGCATACTGCCGTTACGCGGGGCTGAAATCCGGCATATTCGGAAGCGGCGCTTTTTGATCGAACAGTTCTGGAAGATGCTCAAATCTGTCTTCAAGATCAACTCGATGCGATTACGAGGTGCAGGACTCTATACAGGGTTGCCGATTAAGGTGTCAGCCTATGTTTTCGCTATGCGATTGCAAAAGCACCCGGAATTTTCACATTTCTCAATGCTCTGACTGATACGGACAGTTCAGCGAGACTATCGGCTCCGGTATCTGATGGAGAAGCATTTTCATCAGCCGGACTTCTTCCATCAAGGCGTGACGGGACATACATGCTGATTTATGAATTATCAGAACAGGAAATCAGCGCATGGTCGGCAGATGTCAACGACCGCCAACGCGGTGTCGAATGGCATATGAAAATTAACGATGCACGGTGTAAATTAAAATCTGTTTACCCTAAAATTAAGATTTGACAAAGCAGTAGGTGATAACTTTATGAAAAAATCAGTCAGTACTTTGGAAAATCAGCAGGAACAGATTTTGAATTATTTTATTGAAAGGGTAACAAATGGGTTTGTTGAAGGGATGAACAGGGCAATCAGAATAATAATAAGGAGAGCATTCAGGTACCGGAATTTTAAATCATTCAGGCTTCAGGTATTAAGGCGTGTACCAGATGACTTTGTGGTAAAATTTGACTTTATAATCTTATCACCAGTGGATTATGATGATAAAGATACCGCAAGGTCATATGGTACAAGCTATAGCTGAACACAGTTTTCACACAAATCCGCGATGAACCAAACGAATTAGACAGTCTGCAATGTCACTTAGCGAAATAATGACAATTATTGTTTTGTTTCATTGTTCTGATTACCGTACATTTAAAAAGTCTTATACCGGTTTTATCAAGGAATATCACGGCGAAGCCTTTCCTGAGCCGGTCAGTTATAACCGATTCATCGAATTGAAAGCATCGGCGCTTATTCCGCTTTGCTACTATCTAAATTTGAAAAAAGGTAAGGCGACAGGTATCACTTTCGTTGATTCCACCTCAATCTGAGTTTGTAACAACCGCAGAATCTCTTCGCATAAAGTATTTAAAAAATCAGCTGAACGCGGCAAAAATTCAATGGGTTGGTTTTACGGATTTAAACCACACCTTATTATCAACGATCAGGGAAAACTGCCGGCGTTCTGATTAACTCCCGGCAATGTCGATGATCGCTGACCGCTGACCGATTCCCGAAACAGCCACCGACATATCAGGCTGACTTTTCGGAGACTGGGGATATATTTCCCAAAAACTTTTCGACGAATTACCAGGCAATGGTGTTCAATTAATAACGAAAATAAGGAAAAATATAAAAAATATACTGATGCCAGTCGTAGACTGAATATTGCTTAGAAAAAGGGCTTTGATAGAAACAGTGAATGATCAGCTAAAAAATATCTCCCTGATTGAACATACCAGGCATCGGAGCGTGACTGATTTCATGGTTAATATTGTCGGGGGCCTGATTGCTTATACCAGGCAGCCGAAAAAGCCTTCACTTAATCTCAGCCATATTTCTGACGAATTGTTACCCATTGTCACCTAATTTATGTTGAACTCACGTTATTTTATTTTCCCTGCACTGTTTTGCAGGACTACCAAATCATTGAAAGTGAAAATATGATACAAATTTTGTGAGTTCCAATGAATTCAGGGAGTTACAAAATAAATTGAAACTTGAAACTTGGATTTCGTTTCTCTGTACTCACCCTACATCATAGCTAAAATGGGTAGTTTATTTATCGGGAATTCCCTAAGTTCAAACTCTTATCGTCTTAATATCAGGAACGGGTTTTTTATTCAAATCTATTATAACATGAGCGCTTTTGATGATACGTTCATCATGGGAAAAAATGATAATTGTGCCACCATTTTTGGAAATCGCGTTCATTACGCGGGTCACCGCTTTTTGTCCGGCAGTGTCCATTCCTTCAGTCGGTTCATCCATAACAGCCAGGGTTCCGTCGGTTACAAACGCCCGCGCCAGAGCCAAACGTCGCCGAATCCCAAGCGAAAGATTACGTCCGCCATCGGCAAGCACCGTATCCAATCCTTGAGGTGTGCGATCAAAATACGGGCCTAAATCCGTTAAACGAACGATCTGATTCAACGTTTCATCGTCAATTTCAGGATTGATTAAGCACAAATTCTCACGAACTGTGGTGTTTAAAAAAGTGGGTTCCTGGGGAAAATAGATCAGTTGACGTCGCCACCAAGAAGGTGACAATTGCCGTAAGTTAATATTGTCGATCAGGATTTCTCCTCGTCCGGGCTGTAACAATCCCACAATCAGTCGAGCCAATGTCGTTTTACCGGTTCCGTTGCGACCGATTACGGCCATAATCTCTCCCTGTTTCAAATCAAATGTAACCGATTCAAACAGCGGGCCGGTACTGCCCTGATACGCAAACGCCAGATCATTGATGCGCAAACCGCCCGGATAGTGTTGCGGTGTCAATCCGTCTTTTTTTTCTTTAGGAAGCTGCATCAAAGCTTTCAATTTTTCCTGAGCGGTATTAGCGCGGCGTAGCAAATAAGCCGTTTGCACTAATTTGACCACATTCTGAAAAGCCCGGGATGCAAGAATATTAGCGCCAATTAGCGCGCCCACTGTCATAAGGCCTTCGACCACCAGAACAGCACCGGTGGCATAAAGCACAACTGTCATCAGCAGGTTGACCGTTTGAATAAATGACTGGGACTGCTCTTTTTTAACCGCTAATTTCAAACGGAGATCGGTAATAATTTCTATCTGGCGACGCCACAAGCGTGCTAACAAGCCGCGTCCTTCAAAAGCGCGCACAGTGTCACCGCTATTGACTGTTGAAATGATTAATCCCCGATGGTCCGTTGTGGCCTTGCGCAGACTTTCAGTGTCTTTGCGATTGCGCAACAAAGATAAAAAGCCTGCCAAAAGCGCACACACCATGCCTCCTAAACCGATCAAAGCCAGCTTATCATTTAAAAAATAACAGGCCGCAATATAAAGCAAGGCAAAAGGAGCATCTAATACAGCGGTGAGATTATTGGCTTCATACGCGCTCTGCACTTGTTGCAGTCCGCCTGCCGTTTCATGCAGGCGCGCCTTGTTGATACGGCTCAAAGCGCCAAAACGGATATGGGTCAGAGCGTTTAAAGTATCTTCGGATAATTGGGCGTCAGGACTTGCGCTCACCGGTCCCAGCATCTTGGTGCGCACAACCCGAAAAGCGAATTGCAGAGCCACCGCTATCAACATTCCCGTGGTCAGTGTCACCAGAGTGCCATCAAAACCGTAACCGACATACCGGTTGAGAATGTTAATTACATACAACGGAGATGCCAAATTCAGCAGAGCGATAAAAAACGTGGCAATCAGAATTTCAGTAGAAAGCAGAGGATATTTTGTAAGGCGTCGGAGCAGTTCTCGCATGGTATCAATCTTCAATGTTGAAAGTGTTATTTAGACGTATGAATAAATACGCCATTCCAATCATCCGGCGGGGGTGCTTGGATAAAGCTATCGCAACGGTCGCAGTAAAGGGCATAAAGCGTGTTTTCCAGATTTTTGCGTCTCAGTTCCATGAAAAGCGCTAACGCCTTTTCAAATTGCCTGGTGCGATACAGATGCAGCGCCCGAACATATATATCCAATTGTTTTTGAACAACATCATTCGTTGCGGACGCCAGGGAATAGATCGTAACCGGTTTTTCTTTGCCTTTTACTGTCACCATATCCAGTTCCTGAGCAAAGTAACCATCCGGACAATGGCTTATCATCGCATCACTTACAACCATAGGCACACTGTAAAAACGCGTCAGCCCCTCCAAACGGGAAGCAAGATTAACATTATCGCCCAGGACAGTGTAGTCAAACAGGTCTTTGGAACCCATATTACCAACGCGCACCATGCCGCTGTGGATGCCAACACCGATATCTACTTCAAACCCGTATTTTTCTTTAAATTCGAGGTTCAGTTCTTTCAATGCGGCGTGCATGGCCAGTCCCGAACGGAGCGCCTGGTATTCGTGAGCAGGAACATCTACCGGTGCATTCCAAAATGCCATGATCGCATCACCGATAAATTTATCCACCGTGCCATCATGCCCTGTGATGACGCCGGTCATTGGTGTTAGAAAATCCTGAAGTAAGTTCGATACCTGAGTAGGGGTCAATTTTTCGGACAGGGTCGAAAAACCGCGCACATCCGAAAACATGATACTGATATTTTTTTCTTCGCCATTCAGGCTCAGAGACTCCGGTGAGTTTGCAATTTGCTCGACAACAGACTTGGATACATACATGGAAAAGGCATCTTTGAAAAAGCGCTTCTTCTTTTCAGAAATCCAGAATTTGATCAATGTGAGCAGGGAAAAGTTTATCACCATGGAGAGAATTGGAAAAAGCGGCGAAATAAAAATACGCCACCGGCTCAACGCCCAAAGGGAGCCAAACCAAATCAACGTGCTGATAAGAATCGCAACCGGCAGCACCCATAGGGCGTTCAAGCGCATAATCAACAAGCCGGTGATAAAAGCTGTGAAAACGATTAAAGTGATCTCAAACCCCGGCACCCAATCCGGTTTAATAAAATAATCACCGGCCAAGATATTATCGACTATGGTGGCGTGCACTTCAACGCCAGGTAACAGGGGATCAAGAGGGGTTGGGCGGAGATCATGAAGACCGGTGGCGGATGTGCCCACAAATACAATTTTACCGGCCAGGCTCTGAGGCTCCAATTTGTCATTTAACACATCACTTGCTGATATATAGGGAAACGTAAATCGCGGGCCTCTGAAATGCAGCAGCAAGCGGCCATTTTTATCCAACGGGATTGACAACTTGCCTAAACGCAGCGATTCTATGCCGCCTTTTGATATCTTTAATGCGCCGGCCGGTTGGTCAAAAGCGATCCATAAAGCAGCCAATGCGAGACTGGGATAAATTTTGCCTTGCCAGGTGAGCAGCAACGGTGTACTGCGAAGGAGGCCGTCTTCGTCAGCCGCTGTGTTAATAAATCCGGAAATTTTTGCTTTCTCAGATAAAACCTGAATAGCCGGCAAAACACTTTGCGCATTGATGAGAAAATTCTGGGAGTCAGCTGCGCCGGATGTTTTGACTATGGCCAGCTTGAGCGGATGAAGAAAAGGAGTGGCTGACTTTTGGGTGTCTTTATTAAAATAAAAGTAATTACCCAGCACGAACGGCCCTTTGGATATGATATTGGCGAGAATGTAATCGTTGTCTAACAACGCATCAGGCAAACCGGTAAATTGAACATCAACCTCCAAATCTTTTTTCAGATTTTGTTTGAGTACACCCAAAGAGGTGCGATCCGCTTCGGCAAATAAAATATCCGGAGCAATCGCTTTGGCGCCGGCATTTTGAATTTTAACCAATAATTGGGCCACCCGGTAGCGCGGCCAGGGCCATTGTCCGAATTCGTTCAGGCTGGCTTCATCAATATCAACGATGCACGGAACTCCGGTCGTTTGCGTGCTATGCACCTTTGATAGAAACACATCATATAATTTACGATCCAGATATTTTAAAAAAAGGGGTTCGTAAATGTACATTGATGCAATCATGCAAGTTATAATAAAACAAACCGGGAGCAGTAACGACTTCCGTAACTTCTGAATCAATTTTTTTATCATTTAAGGTTCCTCGGTATCTTATTAAAACTCAAGGATAATAAAGGGAGTGTGAAAGTTAAGCAGAGCGAAGGAGCTAAACGGAACGCACTGTTCCAAGTGGATTGCATCTTGATCTCGTTTATTATGATAGCATAATACCCGGATTGTTGTTTACAAAACTTTTATTCTTTACTATTTATTTCAATTTCGGTCAAGTAATAAAACAGGACGACTGACGGTAAAAAATTGTTATATCAATATATTGATTATGTTTTCTTAAAAAAAATGATTCCGAGAATTTTAAACACACTGTCAAAGGCCATACAGCGGCACACAATGTTTGAAAAAGATGATCGGGTTCTAATCGGTGTTTCCGGCGGGCCGGATTCAATCGCCCTTTTACATCTGCTGATCCGAATAGCCCCCCGGCATGAACTTAAACTGGGAGTCGCTCATCTCAATCATAATCTGCGCGAAGCTATGTCGGATAATGATGCTGCGTTTGTATCTTCTCACGTACAATCAGTCGGTTTGAAATGTTATTACCGCAAAGAAGATATTTGCATATATCAACGCCGGCATAAATTATCCCTTGAACACGCCGCCCGCCGTGTTCGTTATCGTTTTCTGATTCAGACTGCCCAAGAAGAGGGATTTAACAAAATTGCCTTGGCGCATCATTGTGATGACAATGCGGAGTTGATTTTGATGAATTTGTTGCGAGGCAGCGGACCTTTAGGCTTATCTGGAATTCCACCTGTCAGAAATGCGGCCGGGCCGGCAATTAAAATCGTGCGCCCCCTGATTGACGTCTCTAAAAAAGAAATCCTGGATTATCTTGATGAAGCACATTTGCCATACATTACAGATAGTTCTAATGCAGACACCCAATATCTGCGTAACCGTATCCGCCATGATTTGATCCCTTATTTGCAAGCATCTTACAATCCGTCAATCACGCAAACGCTGAATCAACTTGCGAACATTACGCGCACCGAAGAAGAGTGGATCAGCAGTCTGATAACCCCGTTTTTTAAAAAGACTGCTATCGCTCAATCGCATAACTCTGTCACTTTTTCAGTTCTGAAATTGCGCGCCTGTCATCCGGCATCCATAAGACGAATCATACGCCGCGCCATACATGAAATCAAAGGTGATTTTAAACGAATCACCTTTACCCATATCGCTCTGGTGATGCATCTCTTAAAACACGGACCTGTTATTGGCAGTATCGATCTTCCTGACCGAATCAGAGTTCGGCGTAATAATGACAAACTTGTCTTATCTCAGAAAAAAACCGGCTTGCGAAATCTGAAACCATCAACAGCGAACATCAAAAAACCTGTTTACCGCTATCAGATTTCAAAACCTGAAAAATGGAAATTGTCTTGCTTTGCCGTAACTATTGAAGAAATTGACATGCGTTTAGAGTTTTCCCATTTTGCAATAAACCGGAGAAATTTTCGTATTCATCCGAATCCTGATATTGCCTGTTTGGATTTAGATACTTTATGCTTTCCACTTACTTTAAGGAATTGGAAAAACGGCGACCGTTTTCGTCCTCTTGGCATGACCGGTTCCCAAAAGCTGGCAAAATTTTTTAATAGCAATAAAATTGAACTGTCGCAGCGTATCAATTGTCCTGTTTTATTAAGCGGAAATGAAATTGCATGGGTGGCAGGGCATCGAATGGCTGACAGCTTTAAAATAACATCTTCAACTCAAAAAGTACTTAAAATCGAACTTTTGCTTGCCTATTAACCAATTATGATTAATATTGATTGATTAGAAAAAAATTTAAAGTGTTAAGTTATTCAGTAACACCTTGCCTTGAGTATGATAAAGGTATTCAAAATCATGGAATAACTTTAAACTTAACACTTGTATAACTTAGGAGGTAACGCTTTTGAACCCATTTTATAAAAATCTGGCACTATGGCTGGTTATCACAATAATGATGATCATGCTTTATCAACTTTTTAATCAACAACCTGTAACGCGAAACAATTTTAACTATTCGCAGTTCATGGATCAGGTTGAAAGTGAACGTGTATCAAGTGTCATTATTCAGGATAATGAATTAACTGTTACAGATGCCAACCAGAATCAATACAAAGTATATGCTCCTGATGATACGGATCTGATTAAAACACTCAGACAAAAAGGGGTTGCCATTGAAGTTAAACAGCCGCCTGAGTCGCCTTGGTATTTGAATGTGCTGGCATCGTGGTTTCCCATGATTGTCCTTATCGGTGTGTGGATATTTTTTATGCGGCAGATGCAGGCCGGTGGTGGAAAAGCCATGTCATTTGGGAAAAGCCGCGCCCGCTTGCAATCCGATCAGTCCGATAAAGTCACTTTTGAAGATGTTGCCGGGATTGACGAAGCCAAAGAGGAACTCGGCGAAATCATAGATTTTCTTAAAGACCCCAAAAAATTTACACGCCTTGGCGGAAGAATCCCCAAAGGCGTTCTCTTGATGGGATCGCCCGGTACCGGTAAAACACTGCTGGCGCGCGCCATTGCCGGTGAAGCCGAAGTTCCCTTTTTTCACATCAGCGGCTCCGATTTCGTTGAAATGTTTGTCGGCGTTGGCGCCTCACGTGTGCGTGACCTTTTTGCCCAAGGAAAAAAGAATGCACCTTGCATCATCTTCATTGATGAAATTGATGCGGTCGGCCGGCATCGCGGCGCCGGTCTGGGCGGCGGCCATGATGAGCGCGAACAAACGCTGAACCAGTTACTGGTCGAAATGGACGGTTTCGAGTCCAATGAAGGCGTTATTCTGGTTTCCGCAACCAATCGACCTGATGTGCTTGACCCGGCGCTTTTACGTCCTGGACGCTTTGACCGTCAGGTGGTTGTGCCGTTGCCTGATATTAAAGGGCGCGAAGGGATTCTTAATGTTCACATGAAAAAAATCCCGACACATTCTGATGTTGACGCTTTGGTGATTGCCAAGGGAACGCCCGGTTTTTCCGGTGCAGACTTGGAAAATCTGGTCAATGAAGCCGCTCTTCTTGCCGCCAAGCGTGACAAAGAAAAAGTCGATATGACGGATATGGATGAGGCTAAAGATAAAGTGTATATGGGATTGGAGCGCAAATCAAAAGTGGTGCGTGAAGATGACCGTAAAAACACGGCATATCACGAAGCCGGCCATGCTCTTGTGGCACGCTTTTTGCCCGGAACGGACGCTGTCAATAAAATTACGATTATACCGAGAGGCCGGGCTGCCGGCATCACCTGGTTTCTTCCTGAAGAAAGAGACTTTCATTCCAAAGACCAGCTTGAAAGCGAACTGGCTGTTGCTTTTGGCGGGCGTGCGGCTGAAGAGCTGGTTTATAATCACACCAGTACCGGCGCGTCCCAGGATATCAAGCAAGCCACGCAAATTGCCGAGGGGATGATTCGCTCTTTTGGTATGGGCGAAGAACTGAGTCCGTTATCTTATTCACAAAATGATGATCAGATTTTTTTAGGGCGCGAGATTGCACAGCACAGAGATTACTCGGAAAAAACGGCCCAAAAAATAGATGCTGAAATATCACGTCTGATTGACAGAAATTATGACAGAGCCAAAAAAGTATTAAAGGAAAACATTGATATTCTGCATCAATTAACGGAGTTGCTGCTTGAGAAAGAAACGATTATGGGCAAAGAACTGGATGAACTGATCCTTTCCATGAAACCTGATTTTACCTTTCCTTCTTCTCACGTTGATGAATTAGCGGATGATTCGGATGGTTCGGATGGTTCGGATAAAAAGGATGCCGACGCTTAATCCGACTTGCTGTATAAATTTGGATAGATTTACTTTTAACTGATGAAAACGTACACCCTTAAATGGGGCAAGCATACACTTGAACTCGGCGGCCGCACCGCTGTTATGGGCATTGTCAATGTAACACCGGATTCTTTTTCAGACGGCGGACTTTATTATAATATAGATAAAGCTGTCGAACACGGATGCCAATTGGCTGAAAGCGGAGCAGATATTATTGATATTGGCGGTGAATCAACGCGTCCGTTTGCTGATTCGGTTTCGGCAGAAGAAGAATTACAACGGGTTGTGCCTGTAATTGAAAAATTGGCTGCCAAAATTGCGATTCCGATCTCAATCGATACGGTTAAAGCGGAAGTCGCTCGCCAGGCATTGGATGCGGGTGCCTCCATAATTAACGATATCAGCGCGCTGCGACACGATAAAAACATGGCGGATTTGGCCGCACAATACGGTGTTCCGCTTATTTTAATGCACATACAGGGAACACCGCGAACAATGCAGGTTGCTCCTCAATATGATAATCTGATTGCTGAGATTAAAACTTTTTTGGCAGATGCGATCCGAAGCGCTGAAAAGAAAGGTGTTTTGCGGTCTGCTATCATTATCGATCCCGGAATCGGATTTGGCAAAACAGCGCAACATAATTACAGCATAATCCGTCATCTGGACCAATTTGAATCTTTGGATGTTCCTATTCTGATTGGGCTATCTCGTAAGGCGTTTATTCGTAATACATTAAAAGCGGCTTATGGCCGTGAGTTCGCGCCTGGTTCCGCTTGGGTTGAAACAGGAACTCAAGCGGCGGTTAGCGCTTCTGTGCTTAAAGGCGCACACATTGTGAGGGTTCACAACGTGGCTAACACAAGAGCCACTCTTGAAATTGCGGATACATTAAAACGTTTTGAATCTTAAAGTCTATCGAATGAAAGTCCGAATTTATTAAAATAAATATGGTAACCTTATTTGAGAACGTTACGCTTTCGGATACAGATATTTCTTATTTTCAGTCTTATTGCAGCGATTGCTATGGGGTTTTTCTTGTGGCCGGATTCGCTGGTTGAAACCGAAATATTTGTTCCGGTAGAAATTGTAAATCTTTCTCATAAGTTTACAATAACCGGCCTTAATATAAAAGGTTTCGAAGCAACTGTTAAAGGCTCCCGAACGGCTCTTAAAAAATTGGCGGAACATAAGTTACGCTACCCCGCCGATCTTGCCAATGCGGCTGTCGGCCTGCTGAATATCCCCATTCGAACAGATACAATACAACTTCCCCGCGGATTAGAAATCACCCAAATTAAACCTTCCTTTTTAACCGGAACGATAGTTGAAACCCAAAGCAAATCGGTTCCGGTCAAGATCAAGGCGACGGGTAAACCCGCCCCCGGATTTGAAATAACCGCTATTACGGCCAAACCTGCGGCGATAGTATTGCGAGGTGCAGAAAACAGTCTTAATATTGAAAGCATCACCACGAAACCTATTGATATCAGCGGACTCTCAGAAACATTCCGAATCGAAACAGCTTTAGATCATGCTGATTCTCCAAATGTAATTGCTGAGCCTAACGTAATTATGGCCGAAATCGTTATTCATGAACAAAATGTGGTCAAAGAATTTAAAGGTATTCCCGTTGAAGGCAAGAACGGCGTACATCCGTTCAGTATCACTCCCGCCGTGCTTGATATTAAAGTGAAAGGTCCTGTCAATGCAATTAATAAACTTGATTTAGGAAACGATTTAAAAGTATATGTTGATTTGAAAGGACTCAAATCGGGTGTGTATGTCAGGCGAGCTGTGATCGCGTTGCCTGTGCAATTAATGTTAGTTCGTGTGAAACCGGAAGTTTTCACCGTAAAAATAGGAAAATAAGATGAAATTACAAGTTTTAAGTTATTTCCTGACTCCTTGAAGCAACAGAAACTTGTAACTTAAAAAAACTTAAAACTTGTGACTTAAAACTATGCTATTGGTAATTGATGTCGGCAATACAAATATTGTCATGGGAATTTATCAGGGAAATCGCCTGATCAAAGACTGGCGAATTCGGACTGAAAGACGTACAACGGAAGATGAATTTAATATCCTGGCGGTCAATCTTTTCCGTAACAGTGATATTAAACCTGGTGATGTGAAAAAAACCATCATATCATGTGTGGTTCCTCCGATTGTCACAATTCTGAATGCCTTTTGCCGAAAATATTTAGGACATGCACCGCATTGGGTGGACGCTAACTCAGCACACCAAATGCCGATTCTTTATAGTAATCCCAGGGAAGTCGGTGCCGACCGTATTGTTAATGCGGTGGCAGCTTATAATAAGTATCGCACCAGTCTGATTGTCATTGATTTTGGAACAGCCACCACGTTTGATGCTATTTCATCAAAAGGAGAATATTTGGGAGGTGCCATCAGCCCGGGAATTATGATTTCTTCGGAGGCTCTTTTTCAAAAAGCATCCAAGCTTCCCCGAGTTGAATTATCAGATATTCCTGAAACCGTTATCGGTAAGGACACTGCCGCCAGTATTAAAGCAGGCGTGATATATGGTTATACAGGCTTAGTGGATGCAATGGTGATACGTATGCGTTCTGAAATGGACGGCGTTCCGAAAGTGATCGCCACCGGAGGATTGGCAACGTTAATTGCTAAAATCTCAACAACGGTTGAAGGCGTTGAACCGACGCTGACTTTGGAAGGGTTGCGTCTTCTTAGTGAAGACGTATAATTTATATGCATGGATTGTGGATAACTAAAGGAGTTTCAGGCATCCTTTAACGCGGAAAGCTGTTCTATGTTGTTTTGCAAAAGCGAATCCAAACGGAACGGCTTTCTGTATCATATTCCACAGGTGTTATTGGGACAGAAATCCTGCAAACCCTTTAATACTATTTCTTAAAAAGCCCAGCTCACGTTTTTTTGTGTTGTCACTCATTGATGCAAAACCTTGCATCTGATTGTCCTGTTTCAATAGTTGCTCTATGCACTCGGTTTCAATATTTTTATAAGAAGAGCGCTTTATAATATCCCCAATCACCTTTTTCCATACAAAAAGTTGCTTCCGATGTTTTTTTAACATTGTTTGAGCATCAACAGCCAACCCGAAATGTCCGTAAGCTATGATTTTAGGGTTTTGTAATAGTAAACGGTCGATGCTGTCGAGATAGACGTCGAAATAAAAGCGGGGCGGAGAAGCCGGACGCAAATAATCGTCAGGTGCTCTGATTGACAAACAAACGCCGCCGGCTTCACCGGCAAAGAGGTAATCATCAGTGATGAAACTGACATGGTGAGGGGAATGCCCCAGCGTCTCTATCGCTGTAACGCATGATGATGTGAACTGTTCTGCGCGAGTGAAACGGTCTGAAGGTACTGGTGTAAACGGATGATACTTTTGGGCAGTTTTTCCTAATGTTTTCAATGTCCCCTCCCATAAACGGGAAGGTTCCGCCAAATGGGAAATACCCTTGGCATGGCATATAACAGGCGTATCCGGGAAATGGGCGGCGATGTCACCAATGCCACCGGCATGGTCGATATGGATATGCGTAAGCAATATGTAATCAAGATGATCGATATGAAGCTTATTTAATGCCTGAATCAATTGCAGAGACGTAACAGCCGGCCCGACATCAACAATAAAATTTTTTTCGCCTTTAAATAACCATACGCCAATAAAATTATCAAAACCGGTTAAAGGCGGGACGATTTTTATCAAGTACAGGTTATGATAAAATTGGGTGATTTGGGACAATTCCATTGACATTTTATTTTAATTTTTTGAGCATACTTTTAAATACGCTATAGAATGCTTCAACTTCAGACAACCCCTGACTGACTGTTTTTTCAAATTGATTTATACTATCAATATTAACAACTAAATTCACACTTTTATGATAAGCGTTCATGCTGTCCTTTGTTCTGAAACGATCAGTGAGTAAAATGATAAACATATTACGGCGGACAGCCATCGGGAGGCGCTGGATATATGTCAAAACACCATTAAGCTCCGGGTTGCGGCAGTCAAAAACTTCATTCAACACCACCATATCATACGTTTTATAACGCATTCCCTTTAAAGCATCACGCGCTGTTTCAACAAACACCACACGGTATTCCAATAGCTGTAGCGCATGTTTAAGCTTTCTTTTGTTCTCGGGGTCATGCTCACAAACAAGTGCGCATATTCCTTCCTCTTCATAAAAATCAAAAGGTTTCTCGTGGCCATCCTTGGTGTCGAATCCGACATCGGCAAGGGGAGCATCCTCATGATCACTTTCGGCAAAACCGGTTTGGGCAAGTACCTTCTTAGCCGATTTAGGTTTCTTGGGAACGGCTCTTTTCTTAGGCTTGATGATTATTTTATTTTTGCATTTAGGACATGGGAGCGTCATCATTTTTCCTGTTGGAACTTTAGAGTCAGGAAATTTAAATTTGCTTTGGCATTTTTTGCATACAATATTCATGGTATTTACTTTCAGGTTTCAAGTTTTCAACATCAACCGGCTCCGCCATAGCCGCGGTCAATTTCCAAATCATCAATATCAGTTGTGGCTTCCCCTCTTTCGGCTTTCACATTGTCAATGCCGCGTCCGACAATCCCTTTGCGCGAAGAATATGTCATAGCGGTGTCCTCGGTGATTAATCCCTTGGCAAACAGGTCCACAATATAAGCATCAAAAGTGGTCATTCCGTAAGTTTTGCCGTCTGTGATAATCTCATAATAGGTTTTACCCTCGGATTCACCGTTAAGGATGGTATCTTTGACTCTAAGATTGGATCCCATAATTTCTAACGCCGCAACGCGACCGCCACCGACTTTAGGTAATAAACGCTGACATACGATCCACCTGACCGTATCTGCCAAGCGGATACGAATTTGAGCTTCTTCTTCGATGCTAAACATACCGAGGATACGGTTAATGGTCTGACCGGCGTCAACAGTGTGTAATGTTGACATCACCAAGTGTCCGGTTTCAGCCGCACTTAGCCCTATTTCTACTGTGGTGCGATCACGCATTTCACCAACCAGAATTACCTTGGGCGCCTGTCTTAAAGCCGCTCTGAGACCACTGGCGAAAGTGTCAAAATCAAGGCCAAGTTCTCTTTGGTTAAACGTCGCTTTTTTATGTGGATGTTGATATTCCACCGGATCTTCAAGGGTAACGACATGCACTGATTTGCTTTGGTTGATTTCATCCAGAACAGCGGCCAGGGAAGTTGATTTGCCGGACCCGGTGGACCCGGTGACAAAAATAATGCCATTTTTTTCCTTTGCCATCTTTAAAAATGTTGAGGGAAGGTTCAGTTCCCGAATGGTCGGTATTTTTTGTTCCAATTTACGTAGAACAATAGAATAGTCGCCACCTTGTGAAAAAATATTAACACGGAAGCGCGCTTTGCCCGGCAGAGCGTAAGAAAGGTCGCATGATCCCTCGGAAACCAATGTTTCCATAAGACGCCTGTCATTGTTGATCAGATTGAGTGAAAAAGTCTCTGTCTGATAAGCGGTCAATTCAGTAAAATCGGGTTCCATCATCACAGGAACCAGTTCCCCTGAACTTTCAACCTGGAGCGGTTTACCAACAGTTAGATTTAAATCAGAGACATTTTTAAATGAATCCAGCATGCGGGTCAATATAAGATCCAATTCCTGTTTTTTCATAGGTTGACTCCCACGAAATTAGAAGTTTTAAGTGATTCTGTCAGTTTCAATTCATTCAAGGTGTTAATGAATAATTTGAAATTTAAGACTTGTAACTTATAATTTTTTAAATCAGGCATCTGTAAAATCATCGGGTGGGCTTTTTAACAACGGTCTGAAACGGGATTTCTCATTTGCCTTAGTGTAAGCATCATCACCGGTAATCAAGCGCTTGTTGTAAAGATCCATAATAGCGTCATCCAGAAGCTGCATACCATAACGCTTCCCCGTCTGAATTTGAGATGGAATCTGATGTGACTTGCCTTCACGAACCAAATTACGAACTGCGGGGGTGGCAATAAGTATCTCTAACGCTGCACAACGTCCTTTTTTATCACGTCTTTTAAATAACACTTGGGCAATAATACCGCGAATACCGTCTGACAGGGTGGAACGGATCTGGGCTTGCTGCCCTTCCGGGAAAACTTCAATAACACGGTCAACAGTTTTAACGGCACTGGTCGTGTGCAGGGTGCCAAACACCAAATGGCCGGTAGCCGCCGCTTCGATGGCTAGTGAAATCGTTTCAAGATCACGCATCTCTCCTACCAGAATGATATCCGGGTCTTCACGCAATGCACCGCGTAATGCGGAGCTAAACGATTTTGTGTGAAGCCCCACTTCACGATGATTGACAACACATTGCTTACTTTTATGAACAAATTCAATCGGGTCTTCCACAGTGATAATGTGGTCTTTACGTGTTTGGTTGGCGACATCAATAATGGCGGCCAGGGTAGTTGATTTTCCACTTCCAGTAGGCCCCGTAACCAGAATCAGTCCTCGTGGGAGAGACGCCAATCGCGTTATTACCGAAGGAAGGCCGAGAGCTTCCGCTGATAGAATATTCGCGGGGATCTCTCTGAACACAGCGGCCGCACCATATTTTTGCATAAAAAAATTGGCGCGGTAGCGGGCTAACCCCGGAATTTCGTAGCCAAAATCAACATCACCGGTTTCTTCAAAGACTTTGATTTTATCTTCAGGTGCAATTTCATACAACATTGCACGCAAACCGTCATCTTCCAGTTTTTTATATTTGACTCTTTCCATATCACCATGAATTCGCAACACTGGCGGTTGACCCGAAACAAGGTGGAGATCCGACGCTCCCTGTTCGTTCATCAGTTTAAAAAATGCGTCAATTTTGGCCATATCAGCTCCTTATTATATTTTCGTCAGTTTGAAGTTTGGTCATTGTTATTTGATTTCTGGAATCCCTCCTCTTCTTTGCCCATTTCCAGAAGACGTGAATGGGTTTCAATAATGGAGCGAATCTGCATTTCAATTTGTAGTCGTTGTCTTTTCAGTTCGGTTATATCTTCATGTAATTGAGCCAAGCGGTTATGCGCTTTGTTAAGCATTTTACCGGCTTTTATTTCGGCGTCTGCGACAATCATTTCCGCTGATTGGTGGGCGTTTTTTTTCATTTGATCCAGAACTTTTTGAGAGTTCTGCATCACCTGTTTTAACGTTTCTTCATGTTCCGGATGTTTGTTTATTTCAGTTTTGAGACGCAGAATTTCTTTTTCCAGATTTTCATTCCGATTTTCCAAATCAATAAATGAATCGGCCATGTGTTCAAGAAACGAATCTACTTCACGGACATCAAAGCCTCTGAATCTGACTTTAAATCGACGTTCACGAATATCAAATGAGGTAATGAGCATTATTATCTTTTATTACCAATCAGTTAAAGCAAAGACCTCGCCACTCCTGTAAGACTGGCGACAAGGAATTGCTGTAAAAAAATAATTGCTAATATCACAATTATAGGGGAAAGATCAATACCGCCGAAGTTGATGGGAAGTTTCATACGAACCCAATGAAGAACAGGTTCTGTAACATTATGAATAAATCGAACAATTGGATTGTACGGGTCTGGGCTCACCCATGAAAGCACCGCCCTTGCAATAATAATATACATATAGAGGGTAAGCACCATAGAAACAACAGTTGCCAATGCTGCGATAAAGTTACCGATAATAAACATGTAAGCTTAACCTTTCATCGTTGCTTATTGATAAAAACATCTTTTATAACTAATTAATTCTTAAAAATAAGTCAAGATATTTCAAGTAAAACAATTTATTCTATTTGAAAAATTTTGATTATAACGGGTTTGGGGAGTGGCATTTTAATCCTAATAATGTGATTTTCGGAAAGATTGAACAGAAATTTTTCTGTTTGCAAGCTGTCAGCAAAGGTGCGCAATCTCTTGGCAATGAGAATGGTTAAACTATAAATCGGATGCTAACCAATTTCATGGTTGAAGAACTATTCGCACAGGTCGCTGAAAGATTTCAACCTGTACTATTAGGTGGGCAAAGGTTGTTTTTTTTAATAAAAATCATCACTGTACCTACTCATCCGCAGGTTAAAGTGAATTGTCCAGTCTGTATCTCTTTCTGAGCGAACGGCAGTAGGAAAAGAGCAAAGCTGAACTGCCGGTGAAAACCGCGACCCCTCCTATGATTATAGCAAGTTTGATCCAAGACAGTCCATACGCACGGCGTTCGGCTACAAGGACTATCAGGGTTCTGACCCATTCGAGGGATCCCAAGACAAGAATAATTTGTACAAGGCGGGCAGCCCAAGCTCGCTTAAAAAGAAGCAAAGCAGGGAACAGCAAAGCAAAAATAACCGGCAGAATCAGTTCTGTTCGCAGAAAGTGCGCGCCAAGCAGTAAAGCACTAATAAAAATGGGAAGCAGACGGAGTATATTCATAATATGTATTTTTTTATGGTATAACGCTTGAATCATCAACCGCAATGCCAAGAAATGCCCCGATCCATGACCATACGATTTCAGAAAGACTTACCTTTGGCGGACTTGAGGCGATTCCTTTCATTTTTGATAAATAACCATATCGAGGCTGTTTATCTTTTTTCATTTCTACATTCTCCTTCCTGACATATCAAGCATACGATGCGAGCGATTCCGCACTTCACCGCTCAGGATTTGAATTCTGTTATGGGAAAACGGATCGATTTATATTTTCGATATAAAAAGAGCCAAGATGTGGCCTTTTGAACTATATTCGGCCACAATGTGGTGCTTGTCAAGTGAATTTTAAACATAATTTTCATATTGAATCATAATATGCGAATAGCGGAGAGGTCCAGGAAAACTGGCATGAAAAGATTCAGATTTACCGACGGTGTAAAATATTTCAGCGGATAATTGCTGATATCACGGAAGAAGTTCCCCCTTGGATGCAGTAACCGCCGCCTCTTGATCTGAGTGAGATATTCTGCTGAATGTTTCAGTCTGGAGAAGGCAAAAATATCTGAAACGCGGATACCGATAAACGAAAACACCCATACCGAGTATTCCAATATCACGTAAAAGGGTCAGCCATGCAGGTTCGGGTGTTGCCGATTTGCCGGAAAAGCACCCGCAGTCAAATTCGTGCCCGCGGATCAAATTGGCCGATATGGCAAGAATAAATGAAACTGTCAGTCCGTTTATGATCAGCGCGGCGGATTTGGGATAAACCCCGGTTATCAAAGCTGTGCCGGCTGTCAATTCAATAAAGGGGACAATGATGGCAATCAGGTTGACAGATATATTCGGAAACAGTCCGTAACCGTATATGATTTTGGCAAAACCGGAAGGGGCGGCAATTTTATGGAAACTGGCGTAAACAAATAACATCCCTATAAGCCAGCGAACGGTCAATTCGACATGGGGATTATTTAAAAACCTATTCAATCGGAAATCCCTCCTTCTGCCATTCCGGATAACCGTCAATCATTATCGATACATGCAGATAGCCCATTGCTGTCAACATTTCCGCCAAGCGGTGGCTGTCATCACAGGTTCTTCCTGAACAATATGTGACGATAGGCCGGTCCGGTGGATATTTGTTTAGAAATTCATCGATTTTCATATCGAATTCTCCCACAGGGAGAGACACAGCACCTTTGATATGGCCATCCTTATAATCCTCAACGGAACGGGCATCTATAAAAACGGCTATCTGTCGATCAAAGACAGCCTTTCCGATATTGACATCTTTGATCTCTGATTCATCGAAAACCTTCTCCGCTTTCGTTTTTGCTCGAATCGCGCCCTGCGATTCATCCCATTGTCCAATCAGGGCAATTCCTGCGGGGGAGACATAATTTACAAAAAAAGATAAAAATATTGCGATCCCTGACAAGATGCTTACGCCCTTTAGCGTGTTGTTGGTCTTCATGGATATAGCTCCTTAAATCACTGTTAAAATTGGCGTCGATTTTGAAGTGCTTTATTCATATTTCTACTAAGGGACTCGTCAGTCATAAGTTCTTGTAAGTTATTGAAATCATTGAAAGTGAAAATATGACACAAATTTTGTGAGTTTCAATGAATTCAGGGAGTTACAAAATAACTTGAAACTTAAAACTTAAAACTTGTAACTGACGAGTAAGGGACTTGGACGGAAATAAACTACCAGACTGAAAAAATCTTATATTGCAATTGTTAATGCTTTGCATAAACCAGAGTAAATAAAAAGCAGGGATATCCGTTCGACGGGATGCGGAAATGACAATCCGATCTGAGCGTTTGGCAGGTTTATTCCCCCCCTTAATCAGCGCTTTTTTATATCTTTCAGCGAGATCACTTTGGCACCCTTTAAATTTTTTTTTGTTTTTTTATTTGTGGGACTGGTGCTGCTATTTTGCGGACTGGCCGTGTCATCCGGATTAACTACCACTTCCAGCCGCATTCTTTTGCCGTCCATAGTAAATTCCTCTCCATTAATATAAATATTTTTTAATATCCAGGTGACCGTTTGGAGCGGCAGCTGCAAAAGAAGCAGTGTAACATGATACCAATCCTTTTTATGATCGGCTAATATGGTTTCTATACGGGCAAATGTCAGCGGCTTGTCTTCATAATAGATAATCACCACATCATTTTCCAAAGCCATCGAATTATTTCCTTTCTTAGTGATTCGCAAACAAATTCTTTTTTTTGTTGCCTTCAGCGACGTTTATGTTAATAATACATAGTACATTTGAATAAATAGTCAATAGGTGATTGCCTTGACGAATATATGAAAATTAAAATTCAGCTAACAAATTTACCTATTAATATTAGTCTGTTATACGTTTTATCTGTTGCATCGGATATATGTGTGTATTAATGTTGTTTGTTCCGCAACTATCATTTTTATCAATACAAAGAGGACAATATGAGCGCCAAAGAAAATAGCACCGCCAAACAGTCTCCGACAATTCTGATTGTCGATGACGTTCATGAAAATCTTTTCATATTAAATCAAATTTTGGAAAAAATCAATTCTAACACTATCATGGCCAATGGCAGTACCAAAGCTCTGGCAGAGTTGGTTGACAAAATTCCGGATTTGATTTTGCTTGACATTATGATGCCAGGTATGGATGGCTTTGAATTGTGCAAAAAATTGAAAGCATCTCCCAAAACTGAGGATATACCTGTTATTTTTTTGACAGCAAAAACACAATCTAAAGATATTGCCAAAGGCTTTCAAATCGGTGCCGCAGATTATGTTACCAAACCTTTCAAGTCCGTTGAACTGCTGGCACGAGTGCAAACCCAGTTAGAACTTAAAGCGGCTCGCGATGCTATCATTGAAAAAAATCAGCGTTTAAAGGAAAAGAACAATGCATTAGCAAAAATAAATGCCGAGCTTGAGTATGCCCTTAAGGAAATTAAGACACTCAGAGGGTTTTTGCCGGTCTGCTCGAATTGTAAAAAAATAAGACTGATTGATTCCGATCCCGATGAACCGAATGCCTGGGTTGTACTGGACACCTTTTTTAAAAGGCATACTGATGCCCAGTTGACCCATACTATTTGTCCGAAATGCAGCCAAAAACTTTATCCTGAATTATTTGAAGAGGAGGATTGAGATTGGAGACGAACCGTTCAACGGATTTGTCTTCAAAGCCCGCATATCCAGACCGGCCCGATTTCACCCAATCTGATTCCGCCAGAACCGACTTAGATGAAGCGCGTTATATAAAGGTACGGCGTTTTTTCGCGCTGGCGTTTATCCAAATCTTATGGTTCGATATCATTCTCAACCGCCCTGTTATGCGATGGTTCCGAACACCTGCTTTACCGCGATGGCAGGCTATCGCCATAAAATATCGCGACTTGGCGTTATCTATGGGAGGCGTGCTTATCAAGCTAGGTCAGTTTTTAAGCACGCGTGTGGATATCCTGCCACGCGAGATTACCGGTGAACTTGCCGGGCTTCAAGATGAAGTACCCACCGAAAAAGCGGAAGATATTATCGCTCTGATTGAAACTGATTTCAACCGTCCTATCACGGCCACGTTTGATTTTTTTGATCCGAAACCTGTGGGCGCGGCGTCACTGGCCCAGGTTCATCGTGTACGTTTGTTAAAAAGTGCAGAAGCGGCGGAAGGCGTAGAAGCGGTTGTTAAAGTACTGCGTCCCGGTATCAACTTGCTCGTGGAAACCGACCTGGCCGCAATCGGTCTGGCTTTTCGATGGCTCAAATTCTATAAACCCATCCGCGAACGTATTGATTTGGATTGGCTTTATGAAGAGTTCACCACCGTTACGCGCAAAGAATTGGACTTGAAGGCCGAAGGCCAAAATGCCGAGCGTCTGGCTGCTGATTTGGCTGATAATCCGCATGTCTGTTTTCCCAAAATTTATTGGGATTATTGCGCGGCGCATACGCTGACCATGGAAAACGTCGCTTATATTAAAATTACGGATGTAAACGCTATCAAAGCGGCCGGTATCAGCAACGTCAGTGTGGCCGACACCCTCCACGCCGTATATATGCAGCAGGTTTTTGAAACTCATTTTGTTCATGTCGATCCGCATCCGGGCAATCTGTTTATCAAACCCATGCCTTCAGCGGACGAAATTGAAGCCGGTATAACGGAATTCGGTCCGCATAACACACCGCCATACCTTAAAAACCGTACGTTTCAAATTGTATTTGTCGATTTTGGCATGATGGTTTACACGCCTGAACGCCTGCGCGCCGCTTTGCGTGAATTTGCCATCGGCTTTGGCACGCGTGATGCCCATAAAATTGTGCAATCATTTGTTCATGCAGGCGCCTTAACGGCAGATGCCGATCTTAAACGCCTGGAAGAGGTGCATGAAGTGCTGTTTGAACGTTTTTGGGGTGTCCGCGTGGGACAAATTCAACAGGCAATTTTAGATCAGGCCGGCTATTTTCTGCGTGAATACCGTGATCTGCTTTTTGATGCGCCGTTTCAGTTACAGGCGGATATGATGTTTATCATGCGCGCTATTGGGATTCTGTCCGGTATTGCCACGCATCTTGACCCTGACTTTGATCCATGGGCCAAAACGATCCCTTATGCCGAGCGTTATGCGGGTGAAGATATAAAACAGGAGTGGCAGGGATGGGCGCATGAAGCGGCCGAATTGGGTCATCGCCTTTCCGGACTGCCCAGCCAGTTAGAGCAGGTGCTGTCCATGATTCGACGCGATAAACTTACCATCCGTTCGGCGTTTGCTCCTGACACTCGTAAATCTGCGCAGCGTCTGGAACGGGCCGTAACGAGCCTGGGATGGATGGTATTAAGCGGTGCGACGTTGATCTCCGGTGTTCAGGTCTATGTCAGTGGGCGTGGAAATAAATTCAGCGGGTTATTGTTTTTTATGGCAATATGCTTCTTCTTACAGAGCCGTCGTAAATAATTTAAACTTCTTACCAGACCAAGCGTAAAATTTTAATTGCGGATTTCACTTGACAATATTTTTTTAAATCGTTAAAGAAACGACATTATTCAATTGTATGTATGATTTATGAAATTATTGTAAAATTCGAAAATTTATCTATAGCTACCTAAAGATGGATTTATGCGATTCGTCTGAATAATCAATAACCTTTAAATGGAGTTCCCATGAGCGCATCGGACGACAAATTGCAAGAGGGTGCAACTGATTCAGCGATTAACGCGGTGTCCCGGAATCATGAAAAAAACGAACAGGCTGATAATGCAGGCGGAATTGTTATTCTGTTTTTTATCATCGGTCTGGCGGCAAGCATGATTGTCGGATGGATTGTTTTCCCAAAATTACTTTATTCCCAGAAAGACCAGCCGATTAGTTTCAGCCATGCGATTCATAATCTGGAAGTGGAAGATGGATGCGAAAGTTGCCATTTTTTCCGTGAAGACGGCACATTCTCCGGTGTCCCCAAATTAGAGCAATGTATTGATTGCCATGAAGAGGTTCAAGGGGAAAGTGCTGATGAAGCGTATTTTGTGGAAGAGTATGTCAATAAGGGGCGCGAAGTTCCCTGGCTGATCTATTCCCGGCAACCGGATTGCGTATTTTTTTCCCATGCGGCGCATGTTAAAAAAGGTGAGATGGAATGTAACACCTGCCACGGACCTATTGAAGACTCAGACAATTTGAAACCATATCAGGAAAACCGGCTTACGGGCGTCAGTCGTGATATTTGGGGATACAACATCGGCGGTTTCAAAAAAAATATCTGGGATCGTATGAAAATGGACGATTGTGCTGAATGTCATAAGAAATCTCTGGGTGTAAAAGATGCCTGTTTTGTTTGCCATAAATAATTGTTAAAGTTACAGGTTTCAAGTTAAAAGTTTGAAGTTTCAAGTTAAAAGATATTGCGACTTGGTCTAACGTTCAGCGTTTGAATGATGCAGATTAAGCAACTTAAAACTTCACACTTGAAATTTTACACTTAAAACTTCAAACTTTACACTTCAAGTAAGGGGTTTGATTTATGAAAATAGACAGAAGAAGTTTCCTGGCGTTGAGTATCGGTTCAACGGCGGGGATTCATCTTACGCCATTGCCGTGGAAGCTAATGGATGACATGTCAATCTGGACGCAAAATTGGCCATGGACGCCAGTGCCCCAAGATGGTGCGGCCAGTTATGTCAATTCCGTGTGCGGCCTGTGTACGGCCGGCTGTGGTATCAGAGTGCGTAAAATTGAAAATCGGGCGGTTAAAATTGAAGGACTCCCGGGACATCCTGTTAATGACGGTCGAATTTGCAGTTTGGGTCTTTCCGGCCTTCAGTTGCTTTATGGAGGAACGCGCGTCAAAACACCTCTGAAGCGTATAGGCGAGCGCGGTGCCGGTCAGTGGCAGAAAATTTCCTGGAAACAGGTTATTGATGAAATTTCAAAAAAATTAAGCGAACAACGCAAATCTGGCAACCCTCAGACGCTGGGTGCGATTTGCAATTCTGACCGTGGAACGACCTCACATCTCTTAAACCGCTTTTTGACCGTGTATGGCTCTCCGAATTTCCTACGCACTCCTTCGGTTCAGAGCTCTTATGAAATAGCTACAACCATAATGAACGGTTCATCGGGAACAGTTGGCTTTGATCTGGAAAACTCTGATTATATATTAAGCTTCGGAAGCGGATTGTTAGACGGATGGGTTTCGCCTGTACGAATGATCAGGGCTCATAGTATATGGAAGGATAAAAAAGCTCGGGTTGTGCAAATTGAACCGCGCCTTTCGCACACGGCGGCTAAAGCGGATCAATGGATTGCGATCAAGCCCGGTACCAATGCGGCATTGGCATTGGGAATCGCGCATGTGATTATCAAAGAAAAATTGTACGACAAAAATTTCGTCGAAAAGTATGGTTTCGGTTTTGAAGAATGGAAAGATGAAAAAGGACAGACTCATAAAGGGTTCAAACAATCTGTACTTGAAAATTACACTCCCGCTAATGTGGCTGAAATCACCGGAATAGATGTTGCTGCAATCATTTCAGTTGCTAAAGATTTTGCAAAATCGGCTAAACCGGTTGCACTTTGCGGTAGCGGTGATGGCGGTGCACCGGTAAACCTCAATGAAATGATGGCTGTCCATGCTTTAAATGCGCTTAAAGGTGCGATTAACAATAAAGGCGGCTTACAGATCGTTCCCAATCCCGATTATATTCTCTGGCCTGAATCGGAGATGGATAAAACGGCTTCAAAGGGTATCCAGACGGAGCGTGTCGATGGTGCCGGAGGGAAAAAATACGCGCAAGCGCGCTCACTGTTGAATCGCTTGCCGGAAGTCATCAACGCATCTTCGGAATCACCTCTGCAAACATTGTTGGTTTATAATGCGAACCCAATATATACAATGGCTGATAGTGTTGCTGTGAAAGAGGCTTTCTCAAAAATTCCGCTAATCGTCAGCTTTTCACCTTACATGGATGAAACCGCATCATATTCGGATTATATTCTTCCAAACCACACCTATCTTGAGCGCTATGAAGACAGTGCGACGCCTTATGGGTCTGTGCAACAGTTGATCAGTTTAGCCCGACCTGTTGTTGATCCGTTATTTAACACCAAACAAACCGGCGATGTCATCATTTCATTGGCTAAGGCTATGGGCGGGCATATCGCCAAAGCATTTCCCTGGAAAAATTATCGGGCATGTTTGGAAAAGACGTTGGGTGATAAATGGAAAACATTGGCGGAACATGGCTATATTGTCGCTAAAAAAGATAAAGCGCCTGATACCGCATCGGCAAAATTCGATTTTGCGGCCCAAGCGGTCAATACGGATTCTAAAAATGATGCAGTTGCGCCCGCTGACTTTAAGCCGGCTGACTTGGATGGCGACGTTACGGCATTTCCGCTTGTTTTGATTCCTTATGATACAATGCGTCTGGCCAGTGGGTTTGTCGGAACGCCTCCGTTTGTTATTAAAACAGTTGGCGATTATATTTTAAAAGAAAATGACAGTTGTGTTGATATTAATCCGCAAACGGCTGCGAAATTAGGTCTGACAGAAGGTAATAAAGTAATATTAACAACGCCAAAAAATAAGGCGAGCGTCAGAGTGCATCTTTCTGAAGGCATCCTTCCGGGACTAATTGCTTTGCCTCGCGGACTGGGGCACTCGGCTTATGATAAATTTTTGGCAGGTAAAGGCGTTAATTTCAACGCTTTATACGCTCCTATGACAGATCCTGTTTCCGGTTTGGATATGACTTGGGGTGTTCGCGCTAAGATAAGCAAAGCCTGATTCTATCAAAATTACGATTTCAGACGCTGTTTAATAAGCAATAAATCGGGTTGTTGGAAAAAATTCGATTTCTGAATAACAGCTAACAGCGTAATATGTATTGAGGTGTTGATGAAAAACAATCATAATAATGGCAAAGCAAAAAAATTTGGAATGGTCATTGATTTGGATAAATGCACGGGCTGCGGTTCCTGCATGGTGGCGTGCATGTCTGAAAATAATGTGCCTTTTAAAGCGGATGAAACTGACAAACGGTTAAGCATCACATGGATGCTTGTTTATAAATTGAATAACGGAAAATCTCACCCTGATTATGATGAGTGCTACCTTCCCAGACCATGTATGCAGTGTGAAGGCGATCACGGGCATTCCCCATGCGTATCGGTTTGCCCGGCTGTGGCTACGGACTATTCGCATGAGACCGGAATTGTCAGCCAGATTTATACACGCTGCTTCGGATGTCGCTACTGTATGGCGGCCTGTCCCTACCACGCGCGTTATTTCAATTGGTGGGATCCGGCATGGCCGGCGGATATGGAGAAATATTTAAGCCCCAATGTATCGCCGCGGATGCGGGGAATCGTTGAAAAATGCGGTTTTTGTTTCCATCGCTATCAACTTGCAATGGATAAAGCCTATTATGAAGGACGGGATGAACTGGAAGAGGGCGAATATCAGACTTCCTGCACGCAAGCTTGTCCGGCTGGTGCAATTGTTTTTGGCGATTTGAACAATCCGAAGCACGCTGTTCATAAAATCGCCCTGCCGGATTCCAAGCACGGCGGACGTCCGAAAAACCCAAATGCTTTCAGATTGTTAGAGCGTCTTGGAACCAATCCCAAAGTGTATTATCTTTCAAGTCGCAAATGGGTGCGGGATTCCGGCGATAATTATCGACCTGATGAAAAGTAAACAATAAACCTTAATGGTTTCAAAATACTGACAAGGAGTTAAACCTTATGGATTTGGATTCGGCATTATGGCCTAAAGGTGTTCAACGCTGCACGTTTCCGAAGTTTATGATCGGCATTACGGTGGTCAGCGTAGTGCTTGTTTGGGGCGTTTATGCAGCTTTGCTGTGCTGGTTCAAAGGCTTGAATCAGACTAACATGAACGATTATTATGGCTTCGCTTTATGGATTTGGGCCGATTTAGCGGTTATCGCGCTGGGCGGCGGCGCCTTTTTCACCGGTTTTTTACGATACCTTGTTAAAAAGGATGAACTCAAACATATTATCAATTATGCGGTATTGATCGGTTTTATTTGTTACAGTTCAGCGCAGCTCATTTTAGGCATTGATGTAGGCCAACCTCTTAGGGGATGGTTTATTTTCTGGCATGCCAATGTTCATTCAATGCTCACAGAAGTGGCTTTTTGCCTCTCCTGCTATTTCGTTGTTTTGTGTATTGAATATATTCCGCTGATCCTTGAAAACAGGCAATTGGACAAGGTGCCTTTCTTTCATCATCTCGGCCACAACATGCACGGTATTATGGCAATATTTGCCGCAACTGGCGCTTTTCTTTCCTGTTTCCATCAGGGTTCGTTGGGCGGTGTGTCCGGCGTTCTTTTCGGACGACCCTTCGGATTTCGCGAAGGCGTTTTTATTTGGCCATGGACTTTCTTTCTCTTTACTTGGTCAGCCGCGGCTTGCGGCCCCTGTTTTACCATTCTGGTAACAAAACTTACCGAAGCCATTTCCAAAAAACAACTGGTTAAACCTAACGTAGTTGATCTGTTGGCCAAAATATCGGGTTGGATGCTATTTACTTACATTATCGCCAAAACCGTTGATACATGGTACTGGGCTTTTGTAACGGTACCTTCAAAGGGTTTTAACTGGGCCTTTTTCTATTCTAATAATGATTTTTATGGAACATGGATATTGTGGCTCGAAATTGTTATATGCGGTTATATACCGGCATTGCTTTTGATTACGAAAAAGACGCGCCAGACAAATTCAACGCTTTGGATTGCGATTATCCTCGCGTCAATCGGTGTTTGCGTTAATCGCTGGGCGCTGGTGCTTCAGGTAATGGCTCCTCCGGTAATGCCATTTGATACATGGGCGTTATATATTCCCAGTTGGCAGGAAGTGGCAACTACCATTTTACCGGTCGCTTATGGTGTTATGCTGATAATGATCTCATTTCGTTATTTACCCATATTTCCCCAAGAACGGGAATTGAATCCTATAACGAATTAGTTTCTTTATACCGTGATTGAAGGAGGTAGAAAATGTTTCCATTTAGTTTTGAGTGGGCTTGGGATATGTCTCATATTGTTTTTATGGGCGGATTATGGTATGCCTTATCCATTATCGGTGCAGGCTTGACCTATTGTATAATTAAGGCCGCCGTTGACACCTTGAAAGGAGACGCCGGCACTGGCGATCACCATTAGTTGTAGCCCATAAAGCTCGCCCTCCGCGTGAGAGCGTGGATTGAAACATGAATAAAGGCGTTTACCTTTTGATTTTATTTTATCGTAAAGGCAAACGCTTTTTTTTTGAAAATTTAAACTGGAAAGAAATCGGTTTTTTTAACCCGATTTCTATACGCCTATAAATTACAATGGATAAAATAATTGTTGAAGGGGGACATCCGTTAAAAGGCCGGGTGAACATCAGCGGTGCTAAAAACGCGGCACTCCCTATTCTTATCGCATCTCTTTTAACTGAAGGGCAGAACACTTTTATCAATGTGCCTGATCTTCAGGATATCAAAAGCACGCTTCTTTTGTTGAAACATCTTGGTGCTCGTGTTGAAACATATAACCATACGGTGCAAATCGATTGCGGCGGCCTTTGCTGCCATGAAGCGCCTTACGATTTAGTGCGCAAAATGCGCGCCTCTATTCTCGTTTTGGGACCGCTGGTGGCCAAACTTAAAAAAGCGCGTGTTTCTTTGCCCGGTGGATGCGCTATCGGTGCGCGTCCTATCAATTTACACCTGAAAGGCCTTAAACACCTTGGGGCTGCCATTGAGCTGAAACATGGTTATGTGGAAGCCTTCGCCCCAAACTTGAAAGGTGCTGAAATTTATTTAGATACACCGACTGTTACAGGCACTGAAAATTTAATGATGGCAGCGGTCTTAGCGCAGGGGCAAACGGTCCTGCGCAATGCGGCGCGCGAACCTGAAATTATCGCGTTGGCTGATGTGCTGAATCTGATGGGAGCGCGCATATCAGGTGCAGGAACTTCGATTATTAAAATTATAGGTGTGAAAGCATTGCGCTCTGTTTCAACCCGTATTATTCCAGATCGGATTGAAACCGGCACTTTTATGGTTGCTGCGGCCATGACTCAGGGTGATATTGAGATTTTGAATTGTGAACCGGAACATTTAAACGGGCTTACTGACAAGTTGCGGTTAACCGGCGCTGATGTCACCATAAATGGCAAAGCTATCAGAGTGCTGGGGCAAGATTTTATATCTGGCGTTGATATCAAAACAATGCCCTATCCCGGCTTTCCCACTGATATGCAGGCTCAGTTTATGACCCTTATGTCAGTTTCCAACGGTTTGAGTCTGATCTCAGAAAGAATCTTTGAAAATCGATTTATGCATGTGAGTGAATTAAAACGTATGGGCGCTGATATCAGTGTATGCGGTCGTTCCGCAGTAGTTCAGGGAGTTTCGGAATTGTCAGCCGCACCGGTTATGGCAAGTGATTTAAGAGCCAGCGCTTCACTGATATTGGCCGGACTTGTTGCCAAAGGCCAAACAGAAGTAAATCGCGTATATCATTTAGATCGCGGTTATGAGGATATTGAAAATAAATTTCGTAAGCTCGGCGCAGCTATAAAACGAGTTACCTGAAAATGGCCAGAAAATCCAAAGCACCCCAAAAAACGAAGCTTGGTATGCGCATTATATCACCTGACGATGACTTATCAGCTCTGTTTGAAGAGAGTTCCGATTCCGACCAGAAAAACAAAACTGAGTCTGCTTCTCACACTGAACATGCGCATCTGCTAAAGAAACATCCGCAAAAAGAAACACCTGTAAACAAAATCCCGGACCACATTCGGCATACCCCCGCTGATTCTTATGATGATGATAACTTTGAGGCTATGCTTGAGGCATCGTGGTCCAAAACAACAATCAAGGACATTCTGGCAGAAAAATATGGTAATGCCACCGAAGATCTGGCTACGACTCGGGAAATAATAAAAACACACCCCGCACCGCAAATGCAAATCGACTTGCATGGTTGCAACCGGGAAGAAGCTGAACGTCTGGCGGATTCATTTATATACAACGCAAGCTATAAAGGGCTGAAAACAGTGCGTATTATTGTTGGCAAAGGCATCCATTCGGCAGGAAAAGCGGTTTTGCCTGATGTGATTGAAACAAAAATAATTGCACTCAAAAGGGAACAGGTGGTGTTGAGCTATGGTTGGGAGAAACGCCAAAAGCACAAAAGCGGCGCTATGATCGTTTATCTGACGTAGCCTCAGTTACAATATAAATCGAAATATTTTCGTTCGTAAGGAATACAATTTTATGCTAAAACGTTTCCATATTGATACAGAGACAGTTCTTTACGGAGTTATCGGCAGACCGGTGAGTCATAGCCTCAGCCCTGTCATGCATAACCGTGCTTTTGCCAAAGTCGGGTTAAACAGCATCTATCTGGCTTTTGATGTGACTGATATCAGCTCCGCTCTCGCCGGTATCAGAGGGTTGGGCCTCAAGGGAGCCAGCATTACGATTCCGCATAAAGTGACGGCACTCTCTTTTTTGGATGAAATAGACGGTAAGGCGCAACAAATTGGTGCCATTAACACTATTGTGAATCATCAGGGCAATTTGAGAGGATACAATTCGGATTGCTACGGCGCTGTGAAGGCATTGACCGCCAAAACAACTTTATGGGAAAAAAAAGTGGCGTTAATCGGCGCAGGGGGTGCCGCTCGGGCTGTCGGATTCGGATTGTTATGGGAAGGCGCCCGCATTACGGTTTTTAACCGTTCAATTAAAGAAGGTGAAAATCTCGCCAAAGATATGGGTGTCAATTTTTGTCCTTTGGCCGAATTTGCTCAGGATTCACACCAGATTATTGTGAATACAACCTCGGTCGGGATGTCACCGAACACTCAGGCAATGCCCATAGCCCCGTCATTACTTGCCAAAGAGATGGTTGTCATGGATATCGTGTATAATCCGCTCCGCACCGAGTTGCTCCGGGCGGCTAAAAAAGCTGGCTGTACAACCGTTGACGGAGTTGACATGTTTGTATATCAGGGCGTTGCTCAGTTTGAAAAGTGGACAGGAATTAAAGCGCCTGTTAAGGTGATGCGCAAAGCTGTTTTGGAAGTTTTACAATAAACCACATAAACAACATCCATGCGTAAAATAAAATCACAAAAAATTAAAAATTGTTGCGTTACTGTACCGGGATCAAAAAGCTACACTCATCGACTCTATATCACGGCGGCGCTTTCCAATGGAAAATGTACGATTCACGGTGCCTTAAAAAGCGAAGATACACAATTGACCCTTAACGCACTTCAACAGATGGGCGTTAAAATCGATATTATAGATGATGCGACGGTGATTTACGGAACCAACGGTAATTTGCAAGCGACGGAACAGCCATTATATTTGGGTAATTCCGGAACGTCCATGCGTTTATTAGCCGGAACCGCCGCAATCGGTAAGGGCGAATACATCCTGACAGGTACAGAACGAATGATGCAGCGCCCGATTGATGATCTGATTGCAAGTTTAAACGCAATTAACATAAAAGCGCATTGCGTCAATCATAACGGCTGTCCGCCGATGGTTATTGCCGGGGGGGCCGTCAAGGGAGGCTCAACTTCCGTTAATTGTCTGGTAAGCAGTCAATTTCTGTCAGCCTTGCTGTTGATGGCGCCTTACGCCCAAAACGGCCTTGAAATCACGGTGACACACGGCCCTGTTTCCAAACCTTATATTGACATGACGGTTGATATTATGCATAAACTTGGTGTAGAAGTACAACGCGAACACCCCAAAGAATACAATCGGTTCAAAATTGCCGGCGGCCAATGCTATCAAGCGGGTGAATACTTCGTCGAACCGGATTGTTCTCAAGCCGGCTATTTTTGGGCTGCGGCCGCAATTACGGGTGCCGCTGTCAAAGTAAACGCCATTCCCAACGACACCCATCAAGGCGATTTAGGTCTCACCAAACTTTTTGAACAAATGGGTTGCAAGGTTATCCGCGAAAAGGATGGTATCACCGTTGCCGGCCGACCGCTTACAGGCATTACTGCCGATATGTCTGATATGCCGGACATGGTTCCTACGCTGGCGGTAGTGGCATCTTTTGCAAAAGGGGTTACGGTGATTAAAAATGTCGCTCATCTCAAAGCCAAAGAGAGTGATCGTCTGGTCGCAACAGTCAATGAATTGACTAAAATGGGCGTTAAAGCAAGCTGCTTCGATGACGGCATGATTATCCATGGCGGCAATCCGGTCGGTGCTGAAATCGAAACATACAACGATCATCGTATCGCTATGAGTTTTGCCGTTGCAGGTCTGAAAACATCGGGCGTTATTATAAAAGATGAAATGTGCGTGGCAAAATCATTTCCAAATTTTTGGGATGTTTGGGAGACTTTATATTAGGATATGAACCTATTTTTAATCGGTTATCGTTGTACAGGTAAAAGTACGGTGGGAAAAATCCTGGCTCAATGGTTAAAACGGCCATTTATTGATACGGACAAATTAATAACTGATGAGCAGGGATGCACGATTGATGCTATAATAAAGCAACGTGGTTGGGACTTTTTCAGATCAATAGAAACTGATATGATTAAGCGTGTATGCGCCGATGACAACCAGATTGTAGCCACAGGCGGCGGCGTGGTTTTGGCTCCTCAAAATGTTCGCCTTATGCAAAATAACGGCACGCTTATCTGGTTGCAAGCATTACCTGAAACGATTCGACTGCGTATGACGCAAGACCCGCTAACAGCAACTTCACGTCCGGCACTGACTTCAGGCACATCTTCAGAAGAGATTGAAGAAATTCTTGCCACAAGAGATTCATTTTATACAAAAGCCATGAACTTTGCTGTTGATACAGACCATAAGAGAATTGATAATATCTGTACTGAAATCATTACTTGGTTATGCCTTGAAAAAAGGAGATAAAATTGAAAGGGAATAAATTTTTTCAAAGAATTTTATCTGATCCTGATATTTGCCACGGTTAAAGAGCTATCTAAGAATCAACCTCACATTACGATAAGGACGAAAAACAACATTGTTTAAATTCATACATACAGCTGATATTCACTTAGACAGCCCCCTACGAGGTTTATCCCGCTACGAAGGCGCACCTATCGAACACCTTCGAGGTGCCACACGTCAGGCTTTTTTAAATTTGGTGCAATTCGCTATTGATGAAGCAGTCGAATTTGTTATTATCGCCGGTGATCTGTTTGATGGCGATTGGAAAGACTATAACACCGGTTTGTTTTTCGCATCCCAGATGTCGAAACTGCGTGAAAATGAAATTCGGGTGTTTATCGTATCCGGCAACCATGATGCGGCCAGTACAATTACCCGTAAGCTGCATTACCCAGATAATGTCTATGTTTTTGCAGCCAAATCACCTGAAACAATCCGTCTTGATGAAATCGGCGTTGCCATTCACGGCCAGAGTTTTGCCAAAAGGGACATTACGGCCAATCTGGCGGTTAATTATCCTTCAGCGTTGCCGGATTATTATAATATCGGAGTGCTTCACACCGCTCTTAGCGGCCGGGAGGAACATGCCAAATACGCCCCTTGCAGTAGGTCTGGCTTGTTAGATAAAAACTATGACTACTGGGCATTGGGACATGTGCATCAACGCGAAATCGTAAGTGAATCACCTGACACGAAAATTGTTTTCCCCGGTATTATTCAGGGGCGGCATATTCGAGAAACCGGTCCCAAAGGTTGCACTCTTGTTACAATTGATGATGAAGACCTGACAACCATTGAACATCACAGTTTGGATGTGCTGCGCTGGAAATATTTAAAGGCGGATATCAGTGACATCGCAACTGATGAAGCTCTCATTGAAAGCGTCAGAACCGTTTTGGAAGAGGCTTCAACGCAAGTTTCAGATCGGATGTCAGCGGTGCGCCTGGAAATCACGGGCAGCAGCCCGATGCATACATCGCTGCATGACGAGCGGGAACGTTGGGTGAATCAATTACGGGCTTTGGCAACCGACATCGGTGATGCGGAGATATGGTTGGAAAAAGTGATTTTCAACACAAGTACCCCTATTGATTTGGATCAATTAGTCTTGGAAGATAGCCCCATCGGACATCTGTTGCGCTTTATCAATTCTGTAGAAGATGACCTTTTAGATGAACTGGCACTGACGCTGGCACCTTTGAAATCCAAGCTCCCTTACGAAATGCGTCCTGATAAATTTATGTCCATCCAGGATATTGATTGGGATAACCGCGATTTTATGCGGGATAGACTGGAGCAGGCGCACAAACTTCTGATCCCCCGTCTTTTAGCTCAAGGAAATGATAAATGAGACTTTTAAACCTGGAACTGATTGCTTACGGCCCATTTACCGGCACTGCCATTGATCTATCACAGGGCAATGAAGGATTGCATATTATTTACGGTGCTAATGAAGCCGGTAAAAGTTGCGCTTTGAGAGCGTTGACAAATCTGTTTTATGGCATTCCGGTGCGTACAACAGACAGTTTTGTTCATACAAATCCTAAATTACGTATCGGTGCCCGAATACGCCATTCAGATGGTTGCACATTACATTTCATCCGACGTAAAGGTAGGCAAAAAACATTGCTTAATATGGATGGTGAAGCATTGGATGAGCTTGCGTTGGCGCGTTATCTCGGTGATGTCAGCCGTGAATTGTTTACCAATCTGTTCGGAATTGATCAAACAGTGCTGGTGCAGGGCGGCAAAGCCTTAATTTCCGGCGGGGGAGATATTGGACAGAGCCTTTTTGCCACCGGTATGGGCATTGTGGGCATGCGTGATGTGCTTGCATCTTTAGATAACGAAACTGACGACCTTTTTAAGCCTGGCGGTAAAAATCCATCTATAAATAAATTGATTCAAGAGTTTAAGGCGGTTAAAAAACAGTGTAAAACCAAATCACTTTCTTCTAATGAGTATTTGTTTCATACGCGTACTCTCAAAGATGCTGAAGATAAGAAGCAGGAGATCGAACGCAGTTTATATACAATTTCGGCGCAACTCAATCGTTGCGAAAGACTGAAAAAAGCGATTCCCAAAATTGTCAAACGCCAGGCGTTGTATGACCAATTGAAACAGATGGGCAAAGTTATTCTGTTGCCGCGTGCGAGCGAAAATTTTTCCGTACAACGACAAAAGACTTGGGAAACCCTGAATAATGCCCGGACAGCCAAAACGCGCCTTGACAAAGAACTCGCCGTAATTCGAGACGAGATTGCCCAGATTACTCTGAATCCTCAATTTATCCAACTACGACAAGAAATCAAAGCGCTTTATCTCCAATCCGGCAGTTTTTACAAAGCCCAAAAAGATTTACCAAAACTTCGTGCTGACCGTTATCACTTGCGCGATGAAGCCCGCACGATTTTGCGTAAAATGGGTTCATCCGTAGCGCTGCCCGATGTTGAACAGTTGCGTTTGCCTGATTCAAAAATTGCGCGTATCCGTGAGTTGAGCCACAAAAAGGACACTTATGATGAACGCAAACGTGCCACTTTAAAAGAGATTCGTAAATCAGAACTGCAATTAGCCACAGCGCGTCAGGACATGAAAAACTCACAGGGTCTGAATTGGTCTATGCGAGATGCAGGTAAGCTGGCCAAAGCCCTCATGCAAGCTCAGAAAAAAGGCGATTTGCAAGGAAATTCAGATAAACTGACTGCTGACCTTGAGGAGCGTCAAAAACAGGCCGACCGGCTTTTGCAAAGAATCGGATTATGGAAAGGTTCTTTAACTCAACTGGAACAATTTGCCGCACCGTCCGAAGAAACTGTGCTGCGTTTTGACGCCGCTTTGACGGAAACAGATGCCCAACTGCGTCAAAACCGTAAAATGATTACCGATACCAAAGCGCGTAACCTGGAAATTGAAAACACAATCAATACAATGCAAGGTTCCGGATCAATCCCCACGCGTGAGCAATTGCAAAAAGCGCGTCGCCATCGTGACAACGGCTGGCAAATTGCGCGTCATATCTTGCTGACAGGGGAGCCGGATGAAGTCAGTGTACGCGCTTTTACCGCTTCCGAATACGAAATGCAGAATACGGAATGCGGAAATAACAGTGATGTCGTTCCAAATTCTGAATTCCAAATTCAGCATTCCATAGCCGAGGCCTACCAGAATACAGTCAGAAGAACCGATGATATCAGTGACCGTCTTTATAGTGAATCCGAACGCGCCGCCCGATTGGCCGGACTGCTTGCCGACCGTGAACAAGGAATCCAAAAATTGTCTCTCATTGAAAAGGATTTTATGGTGGCTAAAAGGTCCCGTGCACAGTTGGAAAAAAACTGGCAGTTGCAGTGGCAATCGTTAGGATTGACGCCGTTGCCTCCCAGAGAGATGTTAGCCTGGCTTCAAAACAGACGCCAATTGATTAATCAGGGAGAAGATATACGCAGGCAATCGGCCGAGATTGAGCGTATCAATGCGCTAATCGCCTATCACCGGTCATATTTGTACAATTGCTTGGCAGAATGCCTGCCTGAATCCGAACAGGCAACATTGACAGACGCTCAAAATATCTCTCTACCGGATGAGAACGCATCTTTAGACAGTTTGATTGATCGCTGCGCTCTTGAAGTAAAGACCATTGAAGAAAACCGCAACCGTTGTCTGAATCTGAAAGAGCGCATCAATGACCTTGAAGAACGACTAACTATTGTTCAGCAGGAGTTAAATCAGGCTGAAAAAGAACAGGCGGACTGGCGACTGCAATGGAGACAGGCGGTGAGTTGTCTCGGTTTGGATGAATATGCGCTGCCCGAAGAAGCGGAAGTCGTGTTATCCGGCGTTCAACAACTGTTTGAGCGGATGGATAAAGCGCGTGGCATTCATGGACGGATTCAGGCAATTCAGACCGATGCGCTTAATTTTGAAGTGCAAGTCGCTCAACTGTACAGCCGGCTTACACATGAAAATAATTTCAACTCACCAGATGAGACGGCCTCTGTTTTGCATGAACAGATGAATCAGGCTCTTACAGACGCGGCCCGGCGTGAAGAGCTTGAAAAACAACGTCGCGCCCTTGAAAAACGTATTATTGTTGAAAAGAATACGATTGACAAGATGACTTTTCGGATGGAAGAATTGCAACGCTTGGCTGGCAATGCGAGCGTGGAAGACCTTCCTGAAATTGAAAACAGATCAGAGCTGGCATACAAACTTAAAGACCGGATTGAGCGCCTTGAAAATGAATTGGCCGAATACAGTGCCGGCACAGACATTCATGCTTTTATCAAAGATGCCGTGCGGGTTGATGCCGATGCGTTGCCGGCTGAAACAGACGCACTCAAGCGGAAGATTGACGAACTTACCGGAAAACGCTCCCTGACTGATCAAACTATCGGCAGTGAAAAAACTACGCTTGAAACAATGGGCGGCGGGACCGACGCATCCGAATTAGCGGAAAAATCGCAAGCGCTTCTGGCTGAATTGAAGGATGCCGCAGAGCGTTATGCCACAGTGCGGGTGGCGTCTGCGGTTTTGCTGAAAGCTGTCGAAAAATATCGCAAAACGCATCAGGGCACCCTTTTGAAACGCGCCGGTGAGATTTTCAGCCATTTAACCTTAAATAGATTTAAAGGATTAGCGCCGGATTATGATGAAAAAGACAATCCGGTTCTGATGGGTGTGCGGGCTGCAACCACAAATCGGGAAGACGAAAAAATACCCACTTATGGGATGAGCAGCGGAACCGGCGATCAGCTTTATCTGGCACTCAGACTGGCGGCCATTGAACAACGCCTGATAACAAGCGAACCTATGCCGCTTATTTTGGATGACGTTCTAGTCAATTTTGATGACGCCCGTGCTTTGGCCGCATTGGATATTTTTTCTGAATTAAGCCGTAAAACCCAAATAATTTTTTTCACTCACCATCGCCACCTCGTTGAACTGGCCAAGGAACATTGCGATAATCAGACACTTTTTTGCCATGAATTGAATTAAGATTCAGTATCCAGTCTGTTGCCGACTGCTGATTGCCGATACTTGATACCTTAAACAAGAGGCTTTTCAAATGAATCAGCAAAAAACAACCTCATCATCATCACACCGTTTGCGCCAACTGCTGCACTACTGGTTCGTTCAATATAACCCGCTCTATTTTTTCAGCGCTCTTTGTGTTTTGCTTGGCATGTTCCTGATCACCCGGGAACTGCCCCAATTGAATTGGCAGCATGGCCATATCTTTGCCAGTGCTGTGATGCAGGTGTACGAACTGATGTTAATCTCCGGTGCGGTGCTGTTATTCCGCGGGGCATCGCAATATCGTCCGTCTGTGATTCTGGGATTGCTGGCCGTTTTTTTTATGTTTGACTGCACACTGCAAACCGAAGGGTTGGCTGCGGTCAGCCCCTTATATGCGGTTATGTGGATTTGTATGATTCCCGTTAAAATCACCGCGTTGGTTTATGCGTTCAGGCTTAGGGCGTCGTGGGATTTTTGGGTGTTCCCTGCTTTGGCCGGAAGTGCCATTGCTGTCGCGCCGCATTTGATGCGACCGAGTGCATCAGCAAATCTAACCATTTTGATAATAGCATCCTGGTTAGGCTTCCTGTTAGCAGCGGTGGTGATTGAAAAGCGTCCCCTGATTTCCTGCACTGTCAAACTGGACACCTGGGGGCTTTCCGTATTACGAAAGTCAGTCAATGCGGTTTGGATGATTTGGTTTGGTTTCTATTTTTACCATCTGATTGTTTGGAATCAACTATTCGGCGTATTGCCGGGCCTGGTGCGATTTGCACCGCTGGCGGTCGTTATACCGCTATTCAATAAAATAGAAAGCCATACCTGGATTGGCGGCATCGTCGCTATTACCGTTTCTTTTTGGTATCCTCCTGCTGTTGCGCCTACGGCGCTGGGTGTAGGTCTTTTTTTGACTCTTATGACATATAGCCGATCTCAACAGCGGCGTTTAATTGTGGGAGCTGTCTGCGCATTTTATATTGCCTGTCAGACGTTCGGATGGCAACATTGGCCGCTGCCTCCGTTGAACATGGCGGTTAATATAGTCACCGTCGCAGTTTTACTCCTGATCGCCTGGCGTTTAAAGATGCGTTGCGCTCTTTTGCCACTGCTTTTCGGATTGGTACCCGCGATTATCAAGTATCTGCCGTTAATCATCCGGTTGTTAACATCACTTAGCGGATTCGAATGGGGCATTATTCTTTTGCTTACAGGCTTTGTCGCACTGGTGGCCGGTATTGCGGTCAACTGGAATATGCGCGGTGAAACAAATGAACAGCCAACATCGAATAATCAATTTCCGAACTCTGAAAAAGGAATTGACAAATGAATACGACAAATGAGAAAATGCCGTCTGATCAAAGTAAGATGCCTAACGGCGAACCGCTGGCATCAGGCCCCTCAGGCATTGATATAGGAACTGCCAATATCGTGGTTGCGCAAAAAACAGGTAAACGTGAGATTACGCGTGTTCAACTGAATGCGTTTTACACGCTCCCTTATTCCCGCATGACCGAACTCGCCCTTTTGAATGAAGGCGGCATGTTTGTCAAAGCCAATGGCAAAATCCATGCGCTGGGATATCAGGCTGAAAATTTTGCCAATATTGTAGGCGGTATCGTCAAACGACCTATTGCCGGCGGAATTTTAAACGCCAAAGAAGAGGATACAACGTTTATTATCCAAGCGTTGCTCAACAAACTGATCGCAGATGCGCCGGTTAAAAATACCAAAATATGTTTCAATATCCCCGGATCGCCGATTGATGATACTGTTTCTGTTTTTTACCATGAAGCGATCATCAAAAAGTATCTTGAACAAAAAGGCTATCAGGCCGAACCCGTGAATGAAGGTCTGGCCGTTGTGCTGTCCGAATTAGCGGTATCTTCTTCAAATCAACCCTACACCGGTATCGGCATCAGTCTGGGAGGCGGCATGTGCAATGTCTGTTTTGCCTATCTGGCGGTGCCTGTGGTAACATACAGTATTCGCAAAGGCGGCGATTACATTGACGCTATGGCTGCTGAGGCGGTCGGGGAAACACCGGGAAAAGTTCGCATCATTAAAGAAACCCAACTGAATCTTACAAAAACGCCAGTGGGAAAAATCGAAACCGGTTTGCATATTTATTATGAACAGCTTTTTGGAATACTGGTAAAAAGCTTACAGACCCAATTGGGATCGACTGACCGCATACCGCTTCTCCGCAAAGGTGTTCCCATAGTGCTTAGTGGAGGCGTAGCCATGTCTCCAGGTGCAAAGGAAAAATTTAAACTGGCTCTGGACACCGTTCGTCTGCCGATTGTCATTTCTGATATTATCCTTGCCAAACAGCCGTTACACGCCACCGCGCGCGGTGCGCTTAAAAACATTTCATCCGTCAAATCCGGCAAATGACAGCTTGGCTATTTGGAATTTGCGCGGTCATTATCCATTCGCCAGATGAAATCCGCGCCCGTATCATTGAGGAAACGCTGAAAGCACGCGGCATGAATGTTTGTGTATGCCCGACATTGGCGGATATGGATGCGATGCTTAAACAGCGCTCATCTTGGGTTGTTATTCTTGATACATGCCATAGTCTGAGTGCTTTCATGCCTTTTTTAACCCGTCTTTCCCAAAAAAAACGGGAAGGTAAAGCGCTTCGAATATCCTTAATACTGCAATCCGAAGATTTTTGTGTTCAGTCTGATGAGGCGTTGCAGGATTTCAAATTCCGGCGTCTGTTCTGCCTTCCGGATCCGATAGACCCTGAAAAAATAGCAGATTTAGCGCGGCGGGCGCGCCCTTCGATCATTCCTGTTATTATCGCCTTTTTAAAAAACACGATACTTGAAACGATACGCCTGTTTTTGAAAACCATGATAATTTTTTTCATCCTGGTCATCGGGCTGGCAGGCGGCTATGTCGTCACATGCATCACTTCACTTCCATCGACTGAATCCATTGAGAACTACACACCTTACCAATCCAGCGAAATGTATTCGGCAGATAATGTGCTTCTCACCGAATTTTTTATTCAACGCCGTACCTACACGCCATTATCCCAAATACCGCCACATGTCAGTCAAGCTATTATCGCTGTTGAAGACACCCGTTTTTATAAACATAACGGCATTGACATCATTCGAATCGGTGGTGCACTCATTGCTGATTTGAAAGATCGCACTTATGCTCAGGGAGCTAGTACGATCACCCAGCAATTAGCCAAAATGCTTTTTTTGAAACCAGATAAAACAATCACGCGTAAAGTCAAAGAGATTGCATTATCATTTAAAATCGAAAAAAATTACACCAAAGACCGTATATTGGAAATGTATCTTAACCAAGCCTATTTTGGTGCAAGGGCGTATGGTATCGAAGCGGCCTCACAAACCTATTTTGGCAAACCGATCACCGCTATCGACATATCGGAAGCCGCCCTGCTGGCCGGGTTGCTGAAAGCGCCATCGTTATATTCACCGTATAAAAATCCTAAAAAAGCGCTCAAACGGCGCAACCTTGTTTTAAAACAAATGATTGCGTATGATTTAATCAGTTCCGGTGTTTATAAAAAAGCGGTAACATCTCCGATGCCGGAAAAATTTCACGGACGTAAGTATAAAGCACCTTATTTTGTAGATCATTGCCGCACTGTCTTAAAACCGAAATTGGGCGACCGCCTTTTTTCTTTGGGGCTTAAAATCTACACCACGTTGGATTATAAAATGCAGGAGATCGCCGAAAGAGCGGTTAATCGTGGTCTTGACGAGCTGGATAAACGCTGTGCCAAAGGTATTCAGGCCGCTCTGCTGGCTGTGGAGCTATCCACCGGACGCATCAAAGCCATGGTGGGTGGACGTGATTTCCAGATATCCCAGTTTAATCGCGCAACCCAAGCCTGGCGTCAACCCGGTTCCGCTTTCAAACCCATCGTTTATCTGACAGCGCTGAACCAAGGCTTTAAACCGCAAAATACGATTCAGGATAGTGGAACACGCTACGTGTTGAAAAACAAACAAACATGGACGCCGCGTAATTACACCGGCGTATATCATGGAACAGTAACACTTAAACAGGCGTTAGCGCATTCATACAATGCCGCCGCCGTGAACCTGGCCTCACGGGTGGGAATTAAAAATGTAATCAGAACAGCGCAGCGACTGGGCATTACCAGTGAAATCAAACCCTATTTTTCATCAGCTCTGGGCGCATCCGAAATCACGCTTTTAGAACTGGTGTGTGCGTATGCGGCCTTTGCGCACGGCAGCCGTATAGAACCGATGATAATCAATCGCATTATGGATATAGACACTTTCACCATAACCGAACCGCGCGTCTCTAGTTCCAGGGTTATAGGCGAGCGAGAACTGGCCTATCTGAAATCACTTTTAAGAGCGGTGGTCCTGCAAGGCTCAGGCCGGAAAGCGGCGGCGCTTAACCGGGAGGTGTATGGCAAAACCGGAACAACCAACGGCTTCGTAGATGCCTGGTTTATCGGTTTTGACGATTTTCTCGCTGTGGGAGTATGGGTCGGGCGCGATACGTTGACACCCATCGGTGAAGGTGAAGCCGGTTCCAAAGCGGCGCTGCCTATATGGATTGAGTTTATGAAAGGCGTGCAACAGGCACAGTGAACAAAATTGTAGGTGAGAACGATCTTTTTATAGTCAGATATTCCCTATTATTTTTTTAGGATGCGGAATCGTCTGGGTTTGGAGGAGGCATCTTCAGGTAAGCAGAGTACATTAAACGGTGTTCCTGACGCACCCATAAATGAATCCCGGCATCCCATTTTCAGACTGCTATTTTGGCATGATTATCGTTTCTTCAGGCGTTGTGGGCACCCAATCCGCCAAGCCCTTACCGGGTGTAAAATTATCCACATCCCCCAACAACACTCTTCGCCAGGAACCGTTGCTTCTCAGCTTTAATATAATGGGGTCTTCAAAAAGACGCTCGTCTTCATCGAAATTCGCGTGAAATTTATAGCACGGTTTCGGATATCCGGCCCCCGCTCCTTTGGGCCGAAATTCCAGTGAATGGGTCCGGCTTCTTTTTTGCTTCAATTGTTTCCAAAATAGTTCGACTTGCGGAACCTTGCCGCTGATTTCACCATATTCATCCCGCTTGACTGTCCGTTTTCCCAACGCCACATCGCACACCTGCTGGACGGAGGAGGCAATCGCGTCAACGGCCCTATCCAACAGTATTTTCATATCCTTGTCTTTATCCAATTTTGCAGGCGTCGTGAAGTCATCCCGGTCATGATCTTCGCCGATAAGCCGGAATTTTTCGCCATTTTTGTTGCATCCCTCCAAGCGGTGTTGATTATCTTCATCATGCATGATTTTCGATCTCAGTGAGTCCATATCTTTTCCGAAAAGAAGTCTTGGACCTCTCAAATGGCCGGCCGCGAAACAATCTTCAAGAAAATGGCAGGCATACGCATCGAGGAAAAGCGCCTGGGCCATGTCGTTTGTGGCAATGTCGAATACGACCGATTCCGATTTTCCATCCGAGTCGATTCCTTTCACAAAAGCGTTTTGCTTTCCAGGATCATTCGCATATTTTTTGGCGAGCCTCAAAGCTTCCCTATGAAAACGTTTCCACATTTTATAACACATCGGCATGAAATGGTCCCAATTTCCCAGCGCCAGCGCCAGATAATCAAAATCTTTGGTATTGGCCACCACCTGTAGCTTCACTTTTAATTCTTCAAATTTTCGGGCTTTTCCATCCGGCGGAAAAATTTTCGAATGATCTCCGGCCCACGCGTTGATATCTCCAAAAGATCGCTGAACATACGCATCGAGTTTTTCATTTTCGACCTGATTCCGGAAATCGTCGATGTCGAGATTGACAAGAGAATCATTACATTTTTTCAAGCGATTGAAAAATTCCGCGCTTGTATAAGCAATGTTCTCCTTTTGCGTAAAAATAATGCGCCCCTTGGCTTTCGGATTCAAATGCAGTTTAACATTTTTTCCAACAATAACGCTGTCTCCGACATGCTTATGCTGCTTGTAGTTCATTGAACGCCTCCTTTTCTTTTGAATTGATGTATATGCCGCCACCCTATCAAATGCGAATGTAAAAATCAAGGGCGGTATGTAAATTCCAGATGAGAGGCGGCCTGAAGTAATCGTTGGTTAGTAATAATGGAAGTTGCTGATAAATCTATGAAATTGACCTGATAATTTCAATTTTTGCAAGTCTGCGTCTGCGAAAATCGTTTTTAATTGTCTGGGAGTTCAGATGCACGATGATAACAATGGCAAAAGGTTTGGAAGTCTCTTTCAGCGTATCGGGGTCTTGGGCATAATTCATCAAATTCACTACAAGAAACAAAATCGGACATCACAGTTCCACAACCGGCGTTCAAATTTTCCGGGGTGCTGTTTGCCCGAATGAGTGATTCAGTAGATCGAAAAGGAGTGCTAAACTGTAAGTTCAGCACTCCTTTGACGGCATTTCGTAAAATTTTTCGATCTGCTGAATATGTGTAAGTTATTTAATTTCTCTAATCCTTATTTCATTTATACTCAGCAGATGGAAAGTTTAGGAGTGCAAAAATTAAGTGCGACGATTTTCAGCATCCGGCACCATCGGAGGCTGGCGGATTCAGGGGAGGGCAAAAAAAACCGCTTCGCTTAATTTTTGCGCTCCATGCCGTATTTTTAGGCATTTTCCATCTACTGATACTCTACTCCCAAATTATTGACCGGCTATTGTTGCCATCTGCAACCTTTGCCCCGGCCGCCGCCTTTGCCATAACCCATGCCTTGACCGCAACCTTTGCCCCGGCCACCGCCTTTGCCATAACCCATGCCTTGACCGCAACCTTTGCCCCGGCCGCCTCCTTTGCCATAACCCATGCCTTGACCGCAACCTTTGCCCCGGCCTCCGCCTCTGCCGTATCCCATGCCTTGACCGTAACCTTTGCCCCGGCCTCCGCCTTTGCCATAACCCATACCTTGACCGTAACCTTTGCCCCGGCCTCCGCCTTTGCCATAACCCATGCCTTGACCGTAACCTCTGCCAAAGCCTGTGCCCGTTAAGAATCCAAGTCCGCATCCCGCAGGCATTCCGGAGACTTGTTCCGGAGTCAGAACAGCCCGGGCGTCAAGATAAAAAACCAGGGATTTTTCCTGAAGTTGCTGCTGCATGGCAAAAATCTCTTTCTGTTTGGCCTTTAAAGCGGCCGCATCTGCCGAAGGCTGCGCCAAGAGCGTACGAAGTTCCTGTTTCTTGGCATCAAGTTCATTGCGAAGCGGAAGGGACACCTTAATAAAGTCCTGTCGCAAGTTGTCAATCTTTCCGTTTTGCTCAGTTGTCAGGTTCGGAATTGCATTAAATCCCCTCCCCTGTGTTGGAGAAGACCAGGCTCCGGCATAAGAAATCACCGCAAGCAACATCGCACTGACGCTGATAATAATCAAAGTTTTCTTCATTTCTTTCCTCCTTTTGGTTAAATTGTTGATTGATTATCGCCTTTCATTTGGTAATACAGATGTGAAGCTGATTTTCTTTCATTTTTTTGAAAATAACAAAAGGACAGGCCGAAAACGACCTGTCCTCTTTCTATCTATATCAGAAAAACTTACTAAACTTCCAAAGTTTAGTAAAGTTGACTACATTTATGTTTTGCCGTTTTGTTCAACAACAAATATCTGTTGAATCAAGATGTACCTGCCATGCACAGTTAGAATCCTTTCTAAAAAAAATCCTTGTAGATACCGTGTAACGATATAATGTAGCCCGTAAATGGTGGGCAAGTCTGATTTTTTAACAAAATCCGCATTTTATCCTTGTTGACAAGCAATAAAGAACGTGAATGCAAGAACGTTGCCCACCCTACGTTATTGATTTTGTTTGGTTTTTCATATGAATAATGAAGGCTGCCAAAAAGCCGCCAACGTTTTTAAACGCAGCGGCTTTCTTCAATATCATTCATTCGAGACGCGGTGAGTATGGCGATAATTGCTTACAAATCTCGAAATGTGTTTCGCGCATCTTCATGCTCGACACTCTCAATTTCATCTTCTTCCAACTCGGAAGAAAATTCTTCATAAGCTTGACCATAGTTTTCTTTATACTCTCCATCATCAATATCATCGCCGTTCGGGTCTTGAAAAATGCCTGTACCGCAACGATAGCCCCAAGTTTGTGCCACAATAGTGCGTCCATGACTAGCAGCCATGTCACGATGGCGTTGCAACTCACCTTGAATTTCCCATTGGTGTTCAAGCGTAGAAACATACCAACAGGATGCACCGCTGTGGTTGACAACAGCTTCAGATTCAGCATAATATGGAAAGATAGTCCAGCATGGGCCTACATCCGTAGAATATTGCAGGTCTTGATAAGGAGCTTCGGCAAAACTAAGGCTTGAGCCCAAAAGCAAGACACTTATCATCAACCCTGACGTTATAATTGAAAACGCAGTTTTCATAATGTTCATCTCCTTCATAAAAGTTGTTTTGTGTTGAAACACGAATAAAGTAATTTTCTTCTTGATTAAAGGAGATCGGACATGTTAAAGAATATTCATTCGGGCGGGAGCCACAAATATTTGTGGAATCCAGGTAGTGGTGTACCTTTCATAAAAATTCGGTTCCTGTCCGATCTCCCGTTTTACACTTACCTTCTTTTCAATACTTTCGCAGGTTGAAAAAAATCCCGCTCAGTCGGCTAAGGCGTCCAGCAAGTGGCATCAGGCTGATCATTGATGTGTACCCAGGCACGGTTTCTGGCATGGTCGAAACCGTCTCCAAAATTACCATACGCTTTTAAATACCAGCCCCAACCATCGTGAAATTCCGCAACACGCCAGCCTTCGCCGAATGTCTTTACGCAAAAAGCGTCAGCGTCTTTGATGCTGTCAAAGCTGCTGCCTGCAACGGCCTCAGTTGTCGCAACAATACCACCAGACCATTTATGATACACGCTGGAATCATCCAGATTGACAGGTTTGGCTAATTTCGCGTCGTAGAAGCACAACACCGGCAATATCGCGCTGCAAATGGTGTCGCCATTGTACGGATTACATTGGTTGCCTGCGCCCGACGTATGGCCACAGCCGACATCAACCACTCCATAGGTGTCATCTGTGCCCGTCTTCGTCCACGTCAATCCATACCTCTCCTTCTCCTCAGCCTTCTCATCATAAGAAAAACTGATGGATACACTGATGAATGCAAAAAATATCGCACACATTATTACATATAATGTTCTTCGAATCATAATTTCACCTTTTTTCGTTTGTGATTAAATTCATACTCAAAAACAAACCGGTAAAAATCAATCAAGATGACTTCGCCAATTTTGCCATCGTGAACAAGCAATACAATTTATTTGTTGAATTTTCCCTGCCAATTCTTAGGGGTTCCCGTAAGATTATTGGAAAAGGGCTTTTTTAGCGCCTGTCTGAAAACAGTTTATCTTGGACAAGTTAAAATCAATTGATTTTTAATGTATGTTTTTGATTTCCAAAACAATCTCTTTAAACGGTTATTACACACATAAGCATCACCTCCTTTTTATTAATAAACTACTTTGCAAACTCTTCTTTTCTTACATGTAACGAAAATGTTTTTTAAATTTCCTTTGGCAAATTGGCCTTTGCCTCAGCACATAGCAACCACCCCCTTTTTCAAACTCTTTAAAACAATAATACCAAAAACCGTTTATAAATCTTACACACCAACTAAAATTATTTTGCGGATACCTAACCGTTCACTCCCCGCTATGTGCAAACAAACGCGCGGGACAGCTTCCCGCGCTACACACTCAAGCACGGTTACGGCCATGTAGAGCGGAAAGCCGTTCCGCTCAGGGGGAGTGAACGGTTACTACGAAGCATTTCAAATTTTTAAGCGGCAAAAATAAAAAAGGGTGATTGGTGTTAAGCAAAAATGAAGGGCGGAAGGTCAGAAAATGATGGAAGGAAAATATTTATCTTTGATGGTGTAAAAAAGGGGAATAAAAAAGCCGCCAACGGTTTTAAACGTAGCGGCTTTATTTCATCAGTGATGGCTTGAGATGAACTCTGCAAGTTTCAGGCAAAAAACCGTATTCGGAATGTGAAGAGCTGACATCTTGTTTTTAATTAATAAATTACAACGCTTATCATACAGGCACAACCCGGTGGACAATAATATAAAGTTACTGAGCCTCTTACTATGTCCCATCTGTCCACACCCATATCCTCATCATAATCTTGTATTGCCGTTTCCATATTATAAATTTCGCCATTAGCATCTATCAGTTCACCGGCTGGAACGATTTGATTGTCACTGTCAGTAGTCAATGTGAGTTTAACTCCGTATGTTCCATCCGAAAAGCCATTAACCCCTTTTAAATCTACTATGCCTGCGATTTTACCTCCCTCATCTTCATGATAATCGCTTAGTGACGCATTATCGAAATCAGCCACAAGAGCGCCTACCACAGTATCTGAGTCTCCCTCGTCAACAATTATGTTTTCTTCAATGTCAATCTCGAATGTATCAGCCGCAAAATTTCTCAGTATTTGTAAATATTGGCCTCTTGATGTTTCAGCAGATGCCTTCATGCTATAAACAACCAAAATTGCCGATACACAGAAAACGACCGATGCCATTGCCAAAAAAAATTTAATTTTTTTCAAACCTAACGCTTGTTTCATACTTGCCTCCTTTTCGTGTTAAAGTTGTTAATTGTGTCTTGCTCTTCTATAATAATAGTAACTACTCAGGTGTAGAAAAACAGTAAGGAATAAAAGGTTTGCCTTGAAAAGCATTCTGGATAGCGTCAATGACGTTGATCCCATTTTTACAGGATGTAGAGATGTAACTTCGGATAGCGCA
>JAUCGF010000112.1 GCA_030378005.1 Desulfococcaceae bacterium HSG9
TTTTGCGCTATCCGAAGTTACATCTCTACATCCTGTAAAAATGGGATCAACGTCATTGACGCTATCCAGAATGCTTTTCAAGGCAAACCTTTTATTCCTTACTGTTTTTCTACACCTGAGTAGTTACAAAAAATGATGATAAAATAGAGATAGGGGCACAATTGAAAGAAGAATATAAACCTTTTTAGAAACTGGATTTTTCTAAAAAAACCGGTTTATTGAGCTATTTTAGAAATCGGATTTTTCTGAAAAATTCGATTTCTTGATGGAAATTGATGGAAATTGATGAAAACTTGATGGGAAAAAATATGAGTAAATCCAAAAATTTTTTCATTAGAAACCAGATTTTTTCAAAAAGACCCGATTTCTTGATGGAAATTGATGAAACTTGATGGGAGAAAATATGAGTAAATTCAAAGATTTTTTCATTTCTTACGGTCGAAGAGAAAGCCTCGGCTTTGCAGCCCGTCTGCATAGAGAACTGAGACTGGCAGGCTACGATGCCTGGTTCGACAAGGTAAACATCCCGGACGGAGATGACTATGCCGAGCGGATTAACCACGGCATCGAGTCATCCCATAATTTTATCGTGGTCATGGCTCCGAGGTGTATAACATCGCCCTACTGCCTGCTCGAGGTTGAATATGCCCGGATTTTAGGGAAACGGGTCATCCCGGTCAACCAAGCCGTGATCTTCAGCACTCCTGAACAAGCGCTTTCTGGTGGTGACAGGCAGATTCTGACCGGTTTTTACCAACATCACCGTATTCCCGACCCGGACATCCGCACCGCGCAAGATGTGATGAACCGTTTCCACTCCCTGATTGGAGCGACCGACTGGTTAGACGGCAAGGAGATCGTTTCGGATGATGACTGCGAATGCCTTGCGGAATGGGCCCGGCCTTACGAAAACTATTGGCACAAACACGATGATCTGGAATACCTCAGAGCGCTTGACCCTGATAAAATGTGCTTCGGAGAGTGTGTTGATAAGATGGACAGCGTGGCCGAACGGGTGGCTGCTGTAACGGAACGGCAGAAAGAATATGTTCACAAGCATACCGAACTCCTTGAGCAGGCCCTGCTCTGGCAGAAGAACCAGAAGGCCAATCGTTTCCTTTTGACAGGCACAGCACGGCAGGCTGCCGAAGAGTGGCTGCTCACCGAATTTCGCCCCCCGAAACAGCCGCCGTGCCAGCCCTCGAATCTGCATTGCGATTTGATCGGCGTATCCCGCAAAAACGCGGAAAACATGATGACCGACATATTTGCCTGTTACGCTGTGGAAGATCGCCATGTTCTGGATCAAGTGATCCGCTCTCTGTCCCGGTATGCTATCACCGTTTGGGTTCACGATCAGGATATTCGCAAAGGGGCGGAATATGCCCGGGCCATTGAAGAGGGAATTGAAAATGCGGACAATCTGTTATATTTCCTCTCGCCCACATCGGTCGCGTCCGAATACTGCCTGAAAGAACTGGATCACGCGGCCAGGCACAACAAGCGGATTATTCCCCTGCTCATTGCGGAAACACCCGAGGCGGATATTCCGGCGTCGATTCGGGGACTGCAATATATTAATTTCACGGATAATAAAGAACAGAAAAACTATGACAGGGATATTGACGATATCATCCATATTCTCAGAGATGATCGGGTTTACTACAGGGAACACAAAATTCTGCTTGCACGTGCGCTGAAATGGGATATGGAAAACCGCAAAAACTCTTTTCTCCTGCGCGGGTTCAATCTGGAGAATGCGGATATCTGGCTGCGGCTGAACAGCAAAAAGGAGCAACATCCGCCCACGCAACTGCACAGAGAATTGATTATGGCGAGCGAAGCCGCCAGAGGCCAGTTGGGCACGGACGTTTTTATCTCATACTCCCGCAAAGACGGCGACTTCGCCAGAAAATTGAATATGGCCATCCAGACAGCCGGCAAGACCACCTGGTTCGACCAGGAGAGCATCTCCAAAGGCGTGGATTTTGAGAAAGCGATTTATGACGGTATCCGAAAATCGGATAATTTCCTGTTCGTGATCTCGCCGGACGCAATCGAATCGGAGTATTGCGAAGGGGAGGTGAATTACGCCGCGGAATTATCCAAACGCTTCATTACCGTGCTGCATCGCGAAATCGATCCCGGAACAATGCCCGAGGCCATGCGCAAAATCAACTGGATTGATTTCAAAGATATGCTCTTTGACAAAGCTTTTCCCGAACTGATTCAAGCGATTGAAATAGACCGCGAACATGCCAAGATGCACACGGTTCTCCAGCGCCGCAGCTCGGAATGGGCCGAAAACGAGTTCAACGTGGAATTTTTAATGAATATCACCGCGTGTGAACGTGCTGAAACCTGGGCCGATGAAGCTGACGCAGGGCAAAAACAGCCGAATCCCACACCGTTGCAGATAAGTTTCATAATGGAAAGCCGGGCATCCATAGACGCAGCCGAAAAAGCCGCGGCTAAACGGCGCCACATCGTGTTGGCATCCCTGACAGCCGGGTTGATTGTTGCCCTGATACTGACCGTGTTTGCCCTTTTCCAGTGGCGCAACGCCGAGGAACAGACCAAAATAGCCCGGAAACAGACCCAAAAGGCCGAAACGCAGACTCAAATAGCCCAAAAACAAACAAGAATAGCTGATAAAAAGACAAAGGAAGCCAACTACCATCTTGCCAGAGCTTTTGAAGAAAAAGCCGGTTCGTCCCTGGAAAAGGCCGTCAGAAACCAAGATTCGGATAAAAATTATTTTCAGGAAGCGTGGTTGTTTACACTTGCGGCTTTAAACCAAAATATCCCTGATGGCAGACAATTGCCGGTGTCTCTGGGACGACTGGGAAATCGGAAACTGCGCCACGGCATCATCGGCGGCCTGATATGGGCTTCACAATCCTCCTTCATCGGCCATGCCGCCGCCTTCAGCCCTGATGGTAAACGCCTTGTCACCGCTTCCGCCTCCCGGGATGGCACGGTGCGTGTGTGGGATGCACACAGCGGAAAACTGTTCCGCTCTCTGACCGGTCATACGGCTGCGGTCAACAGTGTCAGCTTCAGTCCTGACGGAAAATATCTGGCTTCCGCTTCCGCGGATACCACGGTGCGTATATGGGATGCCCTGACCGGAAAACAGATTCACTCTTTAGCCGGTCATACCGATGCGGTCAACAGTGTCAGCTACAGCCCTGATGGGAAACGCTTGGCTTCCGCTTCGACGGATAACACCGTGCATCTGTGGGATACCCAAACCGGAAAACAATTCCTCTCTCTGAGCGGACATTTATCAGGTGTCAACAGTGTGAGTTACAGTCCTGACGGCAAACGCCTGGCCACCGCTTCGGCGGACAACACCGTGCGCGTGTGGGATGCGGAAAAAGGAAAACTGCTATTACTATTAAAAGGTCATACGGATGCGGTCAACAGTGTGAGTTACAGCCCTGATGGCAAACGCCTGGCCACCGCTTCTTACGATAAAACAGTGCGTGTATGGGATGCTCAAATCGGAAAACTGTTCCTCGTTTTGATCAGCCATTCTGATGCAGTCAGCAGCGTGCGCTACAGCCCCGACGGGACTCATCTAGCTTCCGCTTCTTATGATAATACGGTGCGTTTGTGGGATGCCCAAACCGGTGAACAGTTTTTCGTCCTGACCGGTCATTCAGGTCGGGTGTTCAGTGTGCGCTACAGCCCTGACGGCAAACGCCTTGTCACCGCCGCTTCGGACAATACAGTGCGCTTATGGGATACGGAAATCGGCAAAGAAGTTATATCTTTGACCGGGCATTCAGATGCGGCTAACAGTGTGAGCTACCACCCTGACGGCAAACACCTGGCTTCCGCGGCTTCGGATAATACCGTAAGGGTGTGGAATGCTCAAACCGGAAAACAATTTCTTGCTCTCACGGGGCATTCATCCGGAGTAAACAGTGTGTGTTACAGCCCTGACGGCAAATACTTGGCCTCCGCGTCTGCTGATAAAACCGTGCGCGTGTGGAATGCCCAAAACGGAAAGCAGCTCCTCTCGCTAACCAAACATTCGGAGGGGGTCAACAGTGTGAGCTACAGTCCTGACGGAAGCCGCCTCGCTTCCGCTTCTTCTGATAAGACCGTGCGCGTGTGGGATGCCCAAACCGGAAAGCTGCTCCTTGCTCTGACCGGCCATTCAGGCCCGGTTTTCAGTGTGTGCTACAATCCTGACGGAACTCGTATCGCCACCGCTTCTAATGACAAGAGTGTACGCGTGTGGGATGCCAAAACCGGAACACAACTCCTTGCTCTGACCAAACATTTAAGGTCGGTTTTCAGTGTGAATTACAGCCCTGATGGGAAACGCCTGGCTTCCGCTTTAGATGATAACACAGTGCGCGTGTGGGATGCCCAAACCGGAAAGCAGCTCCTTGTTTTGACCGGACATTCAGATCGCGTTTTGGGGGTGACGTTCAATCCTGACGGAACCCGCCTGGCTTCCGTTTCTGATGATAAAAGTGTACGCGTGTGGGATGCTCAAATCGGAATGCAGCTCTTCGCTCTGACCGGGCATTCCGCTTCGGTCTTCAGTGTGAGTTACAGTCCTGATGGCAGTCGCCTGGCTTCCGCTTCCCTAGATAACACCGTGCGCGTATGGGATGCGCAAAAGCAACAAGAGTCCCTTATGATCGGGCATTCCGATCAAATTTTCAGTGTATCTTACAGCCCTGACGGGAGCCGCTTCGCCACCGCTTCTTATGATAAATCCGTACGTGTGTGGAATGCGCTGACCGGAAAACCGCTTTTCGCTCTGACCGGGCATTCAGCCCCGGTCTTCAGTGTGAGCTACAGTCCTGACGGCAAACACCTCGCCACCGCTTCTTATGATAATAGCGTGCGTGTGTGGGATACGGAAACCAAAAAAGAGATTCTCGTTCTGACCGGCCATTCAGGCGCGATCATCAGTGTGATTTACAGCCCCGACGGGAAACGCCTGGCCTCCGCTTCTGTTGATAAAACCGTGCGCGTGTGGGATACGCAAACCGGAAAATCGCTCCTTACTCTGACCGGTCATTCAGCCCCGATTTTCAGCGTGTGCTACAGTCCTGACGGAAAACGCCTCGCTTCCGCTTCGGCTGATAAAACCGTGCGTGTGTGGGATGTGGAAAATGGAAAACCGCTCCTCATTACTACCGGGCATTCAGACCTGGTCCTCAGCGTGAGCTACAGTCCTGACGGGAAACACCTGGCTTCTGCTTCCAAAGATAAGACCGTGCGTGTGTGGGATGCACAAATCGGAACCGAACTCCTATCCATGGCCGGACATTCAGCACTCGTTTTCAGTGTGTGCTACAGTCCTGACGGAAAACGTTTGGCTTCCGCTTCGGCTGATAAAACCGTACGCGTATGGGATGCCGAAAACGGCCTGCCGCTCGTTGTCTTGACCGGACATTCAGATGTGGCCAGAAGTGTGAGCTACAGTCCTGACGGGAAACACCTGGCTTCGGCTTCTTATGATATGACAATACGCCTGTGGGAGCTTGATCTGATTGATGTTTATCTGAAAGAGAACAAGGAATCGTCGGAATTTACGGCACTGAATGAACGTTCTTCCGAACTGTTTCCTTTCAGAAGGGAAGGCATCAGGTTTGTCAATCAAGAACATCGTATCAGCCGGCTGCCGCTTCCCGGAGTCCCTGAACCCTGGCATCATATCCACCCGCTGCCGACTGGCAATGACCCTGTAAAATGGATGCTTGAAGGTGCGAGCGAAGATAGCCTTAAAGCCTCGGTCCTTGTCGGCCAAGGGGAACTGTTCGCCAAACAAGGCGAAATCGAAAAAGCGGTCGCCAAGTTTAAAAAAGCGGCTGATTTGGATAAAACCCTGGAATCTGATCACCAAGCCGATGCCGTTAGAATTGCCGTACACGCGTATGTCAGCAAGGGGGATACGCTGGCACGGCTAGGCATGGTTAAAATGGCAGTTGTAGAATATGAGAATGCCCTGAGCCTGGAAAGCGCCCTGAATTTTGACTCTGGAACCGAGGCAGTGAAACTTTCCACGCATAAATTGCTCAACAAAGGTGAAAAATTTGCCCAAAAGGGGTATATTAAGGCGGCAATGGCCGAATTTGAGAAAGCCCTGAAATTGGACAGCACCTTGAAATTTGATCCCCGGATCAGAGCAAAAAAACTGGCCGCGCAGGGACTTATCAGCAAAGGAGAGGAACTGGCCGAAAAAGGCGACATTAAGGCCGCAGTGGCAGAATTTGAGAAAGCCCTGCAATTAGACAGTACCTTGAAATTTGATCCGCGCGTCCAAGCAGGCAAACTTGCCGCACAAAAACATGTCAACAAAGGGGAAAAGATGGCCGAGAAAGGTGACGTTAAAACGGCTTGGGTCGAATTTGAGAAGGCCCTGAAATTGGACAGCACCTTGAAATTTGATCCCCAAATCAGAGCAAAAAAACTGGCCGCGCAGGGACTTATCAGCAAAGGAGAGAAACTGGCCGAAAAAGGCGACATTAAGGCCGCAGCGGCCCAATTTGAGGAAGCGTTAAAATTGGATAACACCCTTGTTTTTAATCCCATAGGCAGAGCCGTGAAGACGTATTTAGATAAAGGAAGCAAATAACATTTATTCAGCATAATTCTTGTTGAATCTATTAGGATTAGAAATTAAATAACTTACACATAATTGGCAAATTATGGGGACGGCTCACCCGCGGACGCAAAAAATATGCGGAAGAAAATGCTTTACAAATTTATCACTGTTTTCATTAATTCTCATCCTTGAACTTTTATGCAATTGTATATAACTCGTCAGTTACAAGTTTTAAATTTGAAGTGTCAAGTGATTTCGTAATTCCCTGAATTCATTGAAACTCACAAAATTTGTGTTATATTTTTACTTTCAATGATTTCAATAACTGACAAGAACTTATGACTGACGAGTATATAATTATAGCAGAATAAATTTATCCACATTATGATTGAGAAATTTTTTCCGCTTTTACAATATCCTGAAGTTTTTCTCTGAAGATAGCTTAGAAGCTGTTTTAAAAATATTCAATCCCCGTTTTTAAGAGGAGACAAAGCCTGAATTCGGCGATTTTTCGTAGAAATCAGACGAAATCACACCTCGAATTCTTGGATATTGAAGCTCCGAAATATTTTTAAAACAGCTTCTTACATGCCGTCTCAGAGTAAGATTAAATCTCTCGATAAAGGAGGTGTTCAGAGTTTTACCTGAAAAATTATCAGCCGTGCCTTTGACTGAAAAATTTTTAACTGTTGAGACTTCTCAGATTGTCATCTGTGATTCGATTACTTTCCGCATACTTTTACCTCCGAAAATTAGCGCGATGGCTAAAATTCTCATTTGACTTTACTGTCTGACAATGAGATAATTTCCGAAGCTATAATATCCTGCCAAACACAATTCCGTCCGCATCAACTCGTTCAATACGCACCATAACCAACTTATTTTTCAGTTCATCTCCTGCTTGAACAAGAACCGGAATATAATTAGAGGTGAAGCCTTTTAATAAACCTGTTCTGCGGTCGCGTTGGCTTTCAACTAAGATTTCAATTTTTTGATGAATAAACTTTTGGTAAAATTCATTTTTTTTTCGTTTGCCCAATTCTCGTAAACGCCGGCATCGCGCTTTAATCACATTGTCTGCCACCTTGTCAGGAAAAGTATAAGCAGGTGTGCCTTTGCGGGCTGAAAACGGAAAAACATGCAGATAGGAAATCGGCAGTTCTTCAACCAGTGTGAACGTATTTTCAAAAGCAGCTTCGGTTTCCCCCGGAAAACCTGCAAGAATGTCTGCACCAATGGCGGCATCCGGCATGACTGCATGAATTTGGCGGATTAACGAGCTAAACATTGAACGTGTATAGGGCCTGTGCATACGCTCAAGGATGCTATCATCGCCGGATTGCAAAGGAATATGAAAATGGCTGCAAAGGCGTTCAGATTCAGAGGCCAATGTGATTATATCGGATGTCAATTCAGCCGGTTCGATAGAACTCAAACGGATGCGTTCAATCGAAGTGTCGGATAGAACATAGTTTAACAATTCAACCAAAGATGTTGACGGTGTAAGTTCCTGTCCGTAGCATCCCAAATGAATTCCGGCCAGAACGATTTCACGTTTTCCAGATGAATGCACTGCGTTTACAGCGTCGGATACGTCTTTAACAGGCATGCTGCGACTGCGCCCGCGGGCATAAGGAACGATGCAATAGGTGCAAAACGTATTACAACCATCCTGGATTTTTAAAACCGGACGGGTCCTGGAAAAATCGGCCGGCAATGCCTCTATATTACAAAAAGGCAATTCAAGTGCGGCAGAGGTGTCTTCATTGGCAACTTCCGTTTTGATCAAATCGGGTATCCGCATTTTAGCGCGATGCCCAATGATATCATCAACCTTATCTATGCGCCTGATTTGCTCCGGCTGCATTTGGGCGTAACATCCGGTAACGATAATTCGTGCTTGAGGATTCAATCGGATTGACCGCCGGATTGCCTGGCGTGACTGCATGGATGCTTTTTGTGTAACTGTACAGGTGTTTATAATACAGACATCAGCAGTTGCAGAGCCGGCTTCGCTCATCCCCCGGCTTTTGAGGCTGGCTGCCAGAGATTCGGATTCCGATTGATTGACTTTACAACCCAAAGTTGTGATGGTATAATAGATGCTCATACCGGATTACGATTAGGAAAAACTGCTGTCAGACGGTATTATTGTCATCGCGCGAGTAGGACAAGCCCTGACGCAAAGCTCGCAAACGCTGCACCGTTGCTGATCAAACAAAACGGTCATTTCGGGACGCTCGATTGACAGGGCACCGGTCGTGCATACCGCCGTACATGCGCCGCAATGGGTGCATTTTTCGTTGTCTCGCATCACTTCCTGAGAAGCATTTTTAACATCAATGCCGTTTTCTTTTAGATACCGCACGCCCTCTTTAAAATTTTGGCGCGTGCCGGAGAGTTCCAGCACCATGCTTCCCTCGCGGCGAGGGTAAATGATAGCGTTAAGTATATTAAAGTCCAGATTATATCTTTTTGCAAGTTGGCAGACAATGGGCTGGTTGACTTCTTTTTGGGTGAAACGTAAAACAAGGATTTTAGAATACATATTTTTAAAGTGTCAAGTTTAAAATGTTAAGTTTAAAGTGTTAAATTTAAAGTTATTCAATGGGGCGTAATCTTTAAAGTGTCAACTGATAAATGAAAGATTCTCGAATTTACTTTATTTTTATTTAAAAACGGTATAGGCTAATAATAATCATTGCGCCTGTCAAGAAAAATGGGAATTTTAAATTTTAGGTTGGGATTTTCAAATGTAAACGCCAACCGGGAAGGAGCAAGATGAATCGTTACGCTTATAAAACCACTGGTCTTGCTATCAAGGCCCTGTCCAAAATCGTCCGCTCTGATGTTCAAATTCATAATGCAAAAAACATCCCCAAAGGCTCAGTTATTTTTGCAGTCAATCATTTTACACGTATCGAAACTATTCTGCTACCGTACCATATTTATCAGTTAATCCGTATTCCGGTGTGGTCTCTCGCTGATTATGGGTTGTTTGTCGGATTTCTGAAAACCTTTCTGGATAAGATGGGGGCGGTGTCCACCCGAGATCCGGATCGTGATCGCCTGATCGTCAAAAGCCTGCTCACGGGTGAAGCCGTCTGGATTATTTTCCCTGAAGGATGTATGGTAAAAAACAAGAAAATAATTGAAGATGGCAATTTTATGGTTTTTTGCGATGGTTGTCTGCGCCCTCCGCACACCGGTCTGGCCACGCTGGCCTTGCGAGCCGAATTTTATCGCCAACGACTGCTATTTATGCAAACCCACGCGCCCGATGAAGCTTTACGACTGGCCAATCTTTTTCAAATCGAATCTCCGTTGCAAGTTAACCAAGAAGGAATTTTCATCGTTCCCGTTAATATCACTTATTATCCCGTGCGCGCTCGGGAAAACATTTTAAGCACGCTGGCATCGCTTACATCAGATGATGTTACCGAACGTATGATTGAAGAGATTATGACGGAAGGCACAATGCTTTTGTCGGGCGTGGATATGGACATCCGTTTCAGTGAACCCATTAAAATCAGCCAATATATGAAAAATGCGGCGGTCAAAAAGGATATCACATCAGCACAGGTAATTAATTTTGATGACCCGATTCATTCTAAAAAAATTTTGCGCCGAAGTGTGCAGCGTGTGACTGATCGTTATATGTCTTCCATTTATAGCATGACAACGGTGAATCACGATCATCTTTTCGCATCTCTTTTGAAATATTTACCACGCCCCTATATTGATACAGAGGATTTCAAACGGCGACTTTATCTGGCTACAACCTTAGACCTGCATAAATTGTCAGCTTTTCGTCATAAATCTTTCGACCGCAATCAAATCTCGTTGCTCACGGATGATCGCTATTTGAAATACGCCAATTTTCTTAAATTGGCAATTCAAACCGGTGTGTTAGAGGAGACCGAAGACGGCCTGATCCGGAAATCCGCTTTTTCCGCCACACCCGAATTTCATCTGGCACGCATTGAAAATCCGGTTGCAGTAATTGCCAATGAGATAGAACCTCTGCACACTCTTCAAAATGAACTGGAATTTTTGGCGCGTCAACCGGCTATCCGCACAAAATATCATCTCACACGCAAGTTGATTCAGAAAGCCCAATTTGATTTTGAAAGGGATTACGCTAATTTTGCGATTGAGGGTGAATCTAAAGAAAAGGCGGTTGGTCGGCCTTATCTGGTTAAAGGCGCTTCACGCGACATCGGTGTGGTTCTGGTTCACGGTTATATGGCGGCTCCGTTAGAAGTTAAGGAGTTAGCGGACTACCTTGGCTCTCAGGGAATATATGTTTATGTGCCTCGTCTTAAAGGACACGGCACTGCACCTGAAGACCTGGCTTTACGGAGCTATATGGATTGGGTGGATGCTGTGGATGAGGGCTATGTTATTATTCGCAATATTTGCAAACGTGTTATCGCAGGCGGGTTTTCTGCCGGAGCCGGTCTGGCCTTGTTTATAGCTTCACGTACCAATGCCGTTGATGGCGTGTTTGCGGTTTGCCCGCCGCTGAAACTTAAAAATATTTCAGCACGATTTGTTCCGGCTGTCAATGCCTGGAATCGCCTGTTGAATCGGGTCAATATTGACAGTGGCAAGATGGAGTTTGTGGAAAACTGTCCTGAAAACCCCCATATCAACTATGTACGCAACCCCATTGCCGGCGTCAAGGAACTTGAAAGTTTGATGGATGATGTTGAAGCGCGGCTGCCTGCAATCACAGCCCCCGCCTTGGTGGTTCAGTCTTACGGCGACCCGGTCGTCGAACCGGATGGTACTTTGAAAGTTTATGAACAGTTAGGCTCTGCGGACAAGCTTTATCAGGTGTTTAATTTTGACAGGCACGGTATTTTATCAGGCCTGGGCGCACAACGGGTTCATCGGGCCATCGGAGATTTTGTAGAATATTGTGGAAAAATTGCGTAATGTCGCAACCTTTTCTGATTAAATCACGATAGTCGCTTCATAATCGGTATCATCGCTTCCGGTATCAGAGGAAGTCACGATTGTGGCTTCATAATTTAGATCTTCTTTAGCGTTATGAGGTACTGCCACGGGCGCATCTTCAACCAAAGCACCCCATGCATCTTTATACATTCCTTTGCGAACGGTGTTAAACATTAATGGCAACAGATCGTAAACAGATATGCTCGGTTTCGGCCCATCAAATTTGTCGAGTAAAGCGCTATTTTTTTCTGATTGGCTTTTAAGTTCGTGAAGTTCTTTTAAAAAAGCAAGCATTTTAGCTTTTGTGGCTCGCGGTACTTTGGGAAAATTTTTAGGATTTTTCCAAACTTTGATAAAATCATGAATCTTGGATACAGATGACTCGAACAGGCGTTTTTTATGTTTAACACTGCTAAAATAATTCTGAGAAATGACATGCTCATAGATTTTTTTGTTTAGCTTATTGTTTTCATATAAAATATCCTGCTTAATCGCTCTTGTTACATTTTTTGTGCTTTTAACCATAGGCACTTGTACAGCGCTCAAACGCTCTTTATCGGCCTCCATTTTCAGCTTTAATTCTCTGGCAGCCGAAGACCAAAACAAGCGACTATTGGTTTTAAAAAAATTCACCAACTGATCTTTATCCATTGGTGTACGCTGCATCATAGCCATGATTTGAGGCAGCAATTTTTTAGTCTCTTCAAACAAAGCACCGCCGGTAACGACATTATAGATCATTCCGATGGTCGCATACCAGTCCTGAAGGTGAAGTACACGGGCAATGTCCCCCAAAAGATAACGTAGCAATTCATTGACGATAAAATTGGAAAGTGTGGCATACGCTGGTGTGCCACCCAATAACGGTTGTGGGAATTTTTTACCGGACGGATTAATGCCGATTGCCGTTTCAAAATCGATAACGCCGATAGCGTATTCATTCGGATTGGGCAGAAACAGTGAGATTCTGGATGAATCGCCTTTGATAAACATATTATCCGGTTTTAAATCGCGGATAGCAACGCCGTTATCTTTGAGCAGACTCAGGAGTTCCAGAAGATTGGCGCTAAGACCTCCCATCTTCATTCGACTGCGCCTGAACAGATTCGTCTTTAAATGATCATTGATCTCTTTTTTATATGTTTCAATTGCTTCACGACTATCCCAAATAATATTTTCAATCAAATCATTTAAAGCGTTTGCAAATTCAGGCGGGTATTCGGAGGGAGGGAACGAAATTTTTTTTTCAGAAAAAAGTGTTAAGAACCACTCTTGCAGTTTATAGTTCGGTGCTGATGATGCAGGATTTTTTTGTTTGAAAAGGTTATTTATTGCTTTGACATACTGATCGTAAATCCTATTCATCTGATCCCATGCAAAGCGTCGATCCTTGCCATATTGGGCTGCAAACGTCATTGAATCCCATAAAGCTTCAGATGTATTATGGATTTCTTCAATAACCATGCTTTCATCGACGGTATGCATGTCAGCGATCACATCCCCAACAAAGGAGTAACGCGATAAATTCATAAAAAAAGCATAGTTATTGTTAATTTTAAGATAATTATGCAGCTTGGAATAGGCACCTAAGCGCTTTAATAATTTTTTTTCCAGACCCGGATCATCTTTTTCGATATCACCCACCATTTTAAGAAATCTGGGAATATTTTTCAAAAGCACCGACACTTCCGGTGTGATGCATTTGATCTCCGGTTCGAGCAGATCAACAATAGCGGCCTGGCCTTTGATCTCAGCAATATAGTCGGAATAGTTTGTGATTTGTTCCGGTGGCAGTTTAATAACAACTGTATCACCATAGATCGCTTTGTAACATTTGCTTTTGGCACCGCTGTCCTCTCCGATAGGACCGACGGTCAATCTTCGGGTCAACCATTGACCGCCATGCTTGACACGCAACTGATATTTAAAGTTCTTGTCTGCTGTTCCGGAATCAGCTCGTACAAATAACGCGGAATCTCCCTTTTTAGCCCCCAGATGAAGTTTATAGAGGCTTAGAAAATAGCGCACCACATTTAAAATGTCATCCATTCTGTCCATGGTTTTTAGGGTCTCTTTTTTTAGAATTTAGACGTCATTGGATATTTTTTAATAAAAAAACCTTAACATCTTTTTTAAATTTAACAAGTCTTTTAGAATCAAGTAAGCTCACAATCGTTTTTTGTGAAATATGGCGACGATTATATAGCTGCACCCATTGCGACTTCACTTCCGGAAGGGTTATTTTGGGATTGTAATAAGTTGAATAGATGGTGATATAATAGGGTTTGGAGTTGTTGCCAAGTTTATATTTAAAATATGCTTTACGGGAAGTGTTACGATCCCAAAGAATCTGATCAAGAAAGTAAAATGAACATTTCTCATACTTATGGTCAATAAATTCATGCATCCCCACATTTTTTTGGATGTCGTTCGGTGGGTCACCCATGTCAAAATCCAAGTCAGCGCTCAACTCACTGGCAACGGATTTCCATACTTCAAAATAATTAAAAAGGGCTTCCTTTATTAAGCCGCAGGTATCTTTTTGCTGCTGTTGCGCTTTAGCCTCTTTTTGAGCCTTTTGTATGGCTTCTTTTTTATCCGCTTGTTTTTGTTTTTGCTGTTTTTCTTTAATCCGCTGCTCCAGAAGCTCTTTAAAAGATTGATTGTCCTGCGCTGCCAACCGGTCGTCAGCTACGCCTAAACTCACCATTACCGAAATGATTGTAATAGCTATTATTCTTTTTTTCAACGACCTTACCTCCGGTTTGTTTGGAACGCCATCATTATGTGCGAACCTTTGTTGTCAGAAATTAATTATTCCTGAATTTTCATACATCTTCAATAAAAATCTTTTCTTTCAATTAAGAATTTTTAATATATATGAAAAGCATTAATAAAAATCAAGCCAAAACTAAGTTTATGCTTTATACCGTTAGGATCGGGTTGCAGCCCACTTTTGTATGTGTGCTTATTTTCAGGATAAAAACGCCATCCCCCACGTTCCCGGCCCTGTATGGACACCGGATGTCAATGACAACGGCTGCAACTTGATTTCGGCTTGCGAATAGTACCCTTTGATTTCATGTTGAACGATGTCAGCCACCCATTCCCGATTATCGGTGTATTCCAGCATAATCAATGGCGTCGAATTTTCATCAAAGGAGTCTGCCAATTTTTCCATGGCAAACCGTATCTGCGCTTTCCGATTGAAGCACTGTCCTGCTTTTTTAGCGCCTTGCGATGTGGGTGTGATTATCGGTTTGACACGCACTAAATCACCCCAAAAAGCGCTTGATTTAGATAATCGTCCGCCGGCCGCCAAGTAGTGAAGTCGATCTAAAAAAATAAATTCCGCGCTTTGTTCAACCGCTGTTTGTGCAAACGCAATGACTTCGGCGGCGTTATCTGCCCTGGCCAAATAGTCAAGTGTTGCAATGACAATCATTGCCAATCGTCCTGAAGCCGCGCCCGTATCAATCACAGTAAAGCGATTGTTACGATCATGTTTTTTTTTCCAAGCCATTGCCGTAGCATAGTTTCCGGTAAACGCCGAACCGACACAAAGATATAGTATACGATCATATTGATTCAAAGCGCTTTCATAGTACTGATAGCGCTCAAATTGGGATGCTTGCGCGGTGGACGCTTTTCCGCCTTGCCGCATATAGCGATACAGTTCGGCATCATCACAAAGCGTTTCCGGATGTACCTCATTCAAAGTGACAATATAACTGTTTAAAAGGGTGAATCCGTGATTAGAAGCGTCTTTCACAGATAAAGAACCGGCGGCATCGGTCATAATATGCAGTGGCGCATCTTTCAAAGGACGTTTGAACGTTTTGACCTGATCTTTCAGATTTTCCTCGGACCAATGCACGATACGCCCCATTGATTCGACCGTTTGGCGCACGGCGTTTTTATCATCCGCATGCAGATGGATTTTAATCAATTCGTCATCAGCAGACGCTACAACGCTGTCACCGCTTGCCAGCAGCCGACGTACAGTGTCGTTGTTGGCATTTTGAGCTTGGACGACCGCATTAATACAATGGCCATGACCATTTTCAGCTTGAAAAGCGGATGAAATCTGAAGCCGGTTTTTAAATCGCTGCGTGATAGGCGTCAGTTCGGCATCAGCATCATAAAGACAATTGAAAAACCCTTCCAAGAAAAGAAACACACCCAAAGCACCGGAATCGACAACCCCCGCTTTTTGCAATTCAGGTAAAAGGTCATAAGATTCCCAGACAGTTTTAGCGAGATGATCAATAATTGCCTGACTGCTGTTCCGCCTTGCCTCCTTTTGTGCAGTCAATACTTCAACCAGCGTATCAAACACGGACAGCATCGTTCCCTCGCGAGGGCTGTGAATCGCTTGCCAGGCCGCGTCTCTTGCGTTTATGGCAGCATTGAGTATATTCCGCTCTGAATCAGCTTTGATGAACTCAGCAAAAAAACTGACCGCGATATTACCGGAATTACCGCATGCGGATCGCCAGAGCGCATGGATAACTTCTTCAGTATTCAGATTGGGGCGACGAAAAGGACTGAGACTGATAACCAGATTGCGCCCGGTGTCTCCATCAGCAACGGGAAAGACATTGATGCGATCCGTCAGATCAGCCCATGCCGTCATTCTTTCAAGCCCTACGATACAAGCGTTGTGTAATTTACGATTCATATTTTGACATCATCAATTTTTTCATAATGAATCCAGTGAGTTACGAAATTACTTCAAACTGAAAACTTGTAACTGACGAGTTATTTCTAATCTTTCTTTTTATCCAATTCGTTCCTCACCGCCATCCCCAATTTTTCCAATAAATAGGGTTTTTTCAAATATTCACCGGCTCCCAGACGGTGCGCTTCACGGACACGATCCGATTCGGCAAAACCGCTGGCGATGATCGCTCTTTGATTCTTATGTCGTTTGATAATTCGCCGAAAAGTCTCAAGGCCGTCTATACCGGGATCCATGATCATATCTAAAATCAATAAATCGGCCGAGTTGTTTTGCATATATTCTACGGCTTCTTCGCCGCTGCTAGCCGTATTAACCGAATATCCCAATTGAGTCAGCATCAAATCTGCAATTTCGCGCTGCTCTTCCACATCATCAACAACCAATATGGTTTCACCTTTACCACGCCAATCAGCGGCTGCGGATTCCGCCTGAATCGCTTCCTTGCGATGCGTCGCCGGTAAATAAAGCGTAAAACAGGAGCCTTGATTTACTGTACTTTGGACATCGATATAGCCGCTATGGTCCTTAACTGTTCCCCAGACAACCGCCATCCCAAGGCCGGTTCCGCTACGCCCCATTTTTTTCTTGGTATAAAACGGTTCAAAAATTTTTTCTATATCAGTCTGTGCGATACCGCTTCCGTTATCAGTAACGGTCAACACGACATAATCACCTTCGCAGACATCGTCATATCCGTGGACAGGGGTATCAATATAGCTATTTTCGGTCGAAATCACAATTTTGCCATTGTCAGTCAGCGCTTCACAGGCGTTGTTCATCAGATTCATAACAGATTTGGATAGGTGGACCGGTGAGCCTTTAATATCTAACAATTTTTTCTCTAATAGTCTGACCACTTCGACTTTTGTATGCTGTTGCTTTAAAATAGCGAACTCAGGGCTGATCAAATATTCATTGACCAGCGTATTTAAGTTTACAAATTCTGTGATAGCGACTCCACGCCGCGCCAGGGTAAGCAAATCCTGCACCACTGCGGCAGCGCGTTCACCGGATTTTTTGATGATATTAACCGATCTGCGCATGGGGCTGTCTTCAGGGAGATTCATCAATAACATTTCCGGATAGCTGACCAAACCGGTTAAAATATTATTCAAATCATGCGCCACGCCTCCGGCCAGGGTACCCAGAGCCTCCATTTTCGAGGCGCGCTGCAACTTGGCTTCCAGTTCTTTTCTTTCATTCTCTGCTTGTTGGCGTTCAGTCATGTCGCGTGTAACACCGAGGATGTTGACAGGTTTATCCGAATCATCACGAATAAAACGAATAAGCGACTCAGTGGGTATTAGAGTCCCGTTTTTACGGGTTATTTCCAAATCTAATTGGTGCGTTCGGATTAAATGGCGCTCGGCCTTTTGCAGAGGAAGTTCTGCGGCAAGCATATCCATAGCATACCGGTAGGCAGAAGGCGCAAGTACCTCTTGGAGAGTGAGATTGACCGCATCCTCGGGAGAATAGCCCAAAACATGAGTGACCGACGGGCTGACATAAGCAAGTTTTCGTTCTGTTAAATTGATGACCCAGATAATATCGGTAACATTTTCCGCCAGCAGACGGTATTTCCGTTCCGATTGCTGAAGGGCCTTTTCACGGGATTGAATTTCGGCGGCCATGCTATTAAAACGTTTAGCGATTTCCGCTAATTCGGTATGGCGGATTTCATCAAAGCTGTAACTGAAATCGCCTTGGGCAACTCGATCTATGCCATTTCGGAGCATATCCAACGGTTTGCGCATAAAGATACGCAGCAGCAAACCTGTGACAATAAAGATGACAACTAACGAGCCGATCAGAATATAAATGATTGTATTACGAAATATGACCAAATCTTTAAGATAGGCGTGCAGCGACAAAGCGACCTCGACACTTCCGACGATTTGTTTTTGATAAACAACACTGGCAGAACGCCGGGTGCGACTTCCCGCGTTATCCCCTTTTTCAATTTTAAATATGGTATGGCCATTACCATTCTTTATATGGATTTTTGCCACCAAATCGGTATGCGCAAAGCCCTCACCGATTTTGGCAATCTGTTGATCATCGTAATCCCATAGAGGAACCGCCAGAATTTCACTCAGTTGTTCCGTATAATCAGCCGCAATTTTTTCAATTTTACGCAACTTATTGCGGGACTCTCTGAAATAAATATAACCAAGCAGAAAGCCCTCGACCAAAATCAGGATTAGCATAAGGCTGACAGTTAAATCTCTCGCAATTGAGCGGCGCCTCAAATCGAACAAGTGAAATCCATGTTCAGATTTTTTGTTTTTATCGTTATCAAGGGTGTATTTGTTTTCTGCTGGCTTCATTTATTGATATTTTCGGGTACTATTGACCCAGCACCCATTGTTTATAAAGAGTATCGTAGGTTCCATCCTGTTTGATCGCATCAAGCTCTTTTTGCCATTGCATGATAATCTTATCCTGCGTTCCCTGTGAAAAAGCAATATAATTATTCACCTTTTTGAAAGCATAAATTAGTTGTAACGCATCGGGTTTGACATCGACCTGCCGTACGATATGGGGCATATTGAAATCGGAACTGACCCAAAGATCAATCGCACTGTTCATAAGATGGCGGACATTAGCATAATTTTTATTGGTGCTGACAAGATTTGTAAATCCTCTGGCACTCAAATATTGTTTTTTGGCATCCTTGCGATAGGTTCCGATGCGGGCAATGGTCTTGGCATCTTCCAATGAGTTAATTCCAAACAAAGCCCCTTGCTTGCCATAAAACCCCCATTGTTGGGTATAAAGAGGGCCAACCCATTTGAAAAGCTTTTCACGCTGCGGCAAACGCGTTGTGGCAAACAGAGCCACGCCAGGCTTGGTTGATACCTTATTATAACCGCGCGCCCACGGCACGAGCTGAATCGTATCAGGATGGCCGATGCGTTTCAAAATGGCGCGTACCACCGCTACTGAAAAGCCTTTCAATTCGCCATTGACAGTGAAACTGGAAGGGGGATGATTTTCGGTGTAAATCGTCAGGCGCGGGGAATTTTCTGGAGCAATTGTCGGAATACTGTTTTTCGGCAGCCACTTTTGGCTGATTCGGGCAAAGGTGCCGTCTTTATACATCTCGTCAAGCGTCGCTTGCCATTGTTTTACGATTGTAGATGATGTTGTTTTTGAAAAGGCGATATAAAGTGTCGCATCTCTGAAAGTGTAAATCGGCTCCACATCTAACGGATTGACGCTCGCTTTTCTGGCAAGTTCCAGAAGGCCCACATTAGCGTCAAACCATAAATCAATACGACCGCTTAATAATTTTTTAATATTGCTTATTGGAGTATTACTGCTGTCAAGGTTGGTGAAACCGTGTTGTTTAAGAAATTGTTCCCTGACGTCATTTTTATAGGTTCCGATTGAACCGACTTTTTTGGCGTCTGCGAGTGAGTTGATATTAATACCAGCGCCTCTTCGTGCGTAAAACACCCATTTGACAATGCACAAAGGCCCTGCCCATTGAAACAGATTTTCTCTTTCCGCAGTCCGAGTGGTTGAAAACAAAACTGTATCAGATTGTGTCTGCGCCTGATGATACCCGCGGGCCCAAGGTACAACTTGGATCGTATCCGTTGAATTCAGCCGTTTTAGAATTTCACGTACGACTTCAGCAGAAGAGCCTGTGAGCTGCCCATCTCTGATGAAATTTAATGGCGGGCTGTCTTCGGTTAAAATTGTCAATTTCTGCGCGGTTGCCAAAGTACTGAAAACCAGTAAAAATATAATAATTACTGAACTGATTTTGAGGTTCATCTGCTGTGTTCCTATTCATGTTAGAGGGCAAAGTATGAAAATTCACAACCATAATTTAATCCTATCAAATATAGAGTTTTGAAATAATTTAATCAAGGATTTTTTATGAAACCATCAAAAGCCAACTTTCCAGTGCTATTGACCGATATGCAATTAATTTTAATAATACTGATAATTCCTTAATTACCCAGCGTTGCCCACTGTTCCACGAAAGAAGAAATCAGGCAAGTCAAAATACCACCACCAGAGATGGTAGCTTGATAAATTGCCCCTGGAAGGTGCGCTATTAAATATTTACTCGTTAAACAAATTCAATTGATTAGACTCGATTTCTTTATCCTTCTTTTCCTGCCATTTAACATACTTCCGAAGCTTCTCCTCATCCAGGCCTACCGTACTTACACAATACCCGCGTGACCATAAATGTCGTCCCTGATAGCTCTTACCTGATTTTTCATATCTGTTAAACAATTTCAAAGCTGATTTTCCCTTTAAAAATCCCATAAATGCTGATACAGAATATTCAGGCGGAATTGAAATCATCAAATGGATATGATTTGGCTGAATATTCATTTCCAAAATTTCCACCTTGTCCTTTCATCTGACCACCTTTTTCCAGCGCCTGCCATACCGACTCCAGGTACACCGAAGCGGACGGCCAAGACGGTCGCTCACACTGTTATCCGCCGAGAGAGTGAGTCCGGCTCGCGATTGGGTCGCCGCACTTTCAGAGAGCGCCTGCTTCACATCCTCCACCGCTTGCCACACCGGAAAGTGTTTTCTTAACTTTCTTGAATTATCAGATAGTTTAAAAATATGAGAATAGCAAAATTTTCACAATTTGTTCTTGCAAAATTTTTGGTTTTTTCATAAATGAAAAAGGTATTGAGAAGCGAAAAAAATGTCAAAAAATCAACAATCACGTTTGCTCCATATTATCATCATCGGAGAATGATATTGTTTATTGCTTGAATACAGGATGCGCAGGCCGCATCGGAGCGTGGCATGATTCGTTTCACCCATATTTACGCTTATGGAGATTCGCAATGGGAGGAACGGACCGCCGATCAGATTCTTAGCGAGGCATGCCTTTCGGGGCTAAATGGAACAAATCGTTGTGGAGCAATCCGCAATTTGATCAACTGTTAAGCTATGCCCGAAAAGAACATTACCCGGGAAAACGGAAAGCGATCTATCAGAAAGCGCAACGATTGGTGGCCGATGAAGGCGGTGCAATCATCCCGTTTTTTGAAAACACAATACGTGTTTTGCGTTCCGATATTCAGGGCATTACTACCGATCTGAGTCGAGATAATATTAACTGGGCGTGTGTTTCTAACTCGTCAGTCATAAGTTCTTGTAAGTTATTGAAATCATTGAAAGTAAAAATATGACACAAATTTTGTGAATTTCAATGAATTCAGGGAGTTACGAATCACTTGACACTTCAAACTTAAAACTTGTAACTGACGAATTTCTAAAGGAACGCCTTAAATTGACGGATAATTTAAAGAATTTATTATAAACATTATGAAATCACATCTTGCATTACGCTTTAAAATTATACTCTTCCTGCTTATCGGAGGAACAGCAGTTTATCTGGCGTTCGCCTTCGGGCTTATCCCTGACTTTGGCCGAAAGACGGAAATATCTTTTTCCAATAATGATGATGCGTTCTACATCGCTGTGGCAGGACCGATGAGTGGTAAGAAGAAAAAAGCCGGCGATGAAATGGTCCGGGGCGTTCGTTTTTGTCTGGAACAGGTCAATAAGGATGGGGGCATCAATGGAAAGCCGGTCAAAGCGGTTCTCTTTGACGAGCAAGGTGACCCGTTAATCGCCCACAAAAGGGCGTTGGAAATCGCAGAGCATCCGAATATCATCATGGTTCTCGGACATTCAAACAGCAACACTTCTATGAAAGGAGGAGAGGTTTACCGCGAAGCGGGAATCCCGGCGATTACCGCTTCGGCAACGGCTGGTGAAGTGACCAAAGGAAATGATTGGTATTTTCGGACAATTTTTGACAATCGTTTTCAAGGCGCTTTTTTAGCGAATTATGTTAAGAAAATCCTGAAAACGGATACAGTCAGCATCATTTATGGCCATGATGTTTACGGAGCATCATTATCCCAGTCTTTTTACGATACTTTTAAAGCGTTGGAAGGCAAGATTAAATATAGGCAGAGTTTTGACAGGAACGCTCCGAATGCAGATGAAATTATTGATCGGATTATTAGTGATTTGAAGAACCAGGTCGGCGATGACGGCATGATTTTTCTGGCGACTTTTGCAGACGCGGCCGCTAAACTGACAGTCTCAATCAGGCGGAAAGGTTTGAATATGCCAATCATCGGCGGCGATGATCTTGGCGACAATACCTTTGCTATGAGGTTTAATGAATATCCCGAAGAACATGCCGATCCCGGATATTTTTCGGATGGTATTTATGCGGTAACGCCTTCCATGTCGGATGTTGCGAGTGAAAAAATCCGGCAATTCAGGAATATGTATGCTGTCAAGTACGATGAAGAACCCGGTTGGGTCGCAATCAGTTATTATGAGGCGGCCTTCGTGGCTGTTCAGGCGATAAAAATGGCAAACGTTCAGGGCCGGCAGAAATTTATAATTCAGGCGCGCCGCAAAGTCAGAGATGTTTTAGCCGAAAGCACCATAGGCAATATCTCTTTTGATAAGCATGGCGATGTTGGAAAAGCTCCGGTCATCGGACATTTTCAAAATCAAAATTTTATTTCCGCCCTGACTCAGCTTCAATCTGTACCCACGTTCAATATTGTTGCGAATACGGAGAAAGCGGATCGAATCATTTCAGTTGATAATAAGCCGATGTCTAAAACCAACGTCGTCTATACAGGGATAAATATTCGTGCAATCACTGATCTTGATATGAAAAATTTATTATATACCATGGATTTTTCCCTATGGTTTCGTTTTCAAGGCACGTTTAATCCTGCTGATATTGAATTTCTGAATGCCGTCGAACCTATTCAATTACAAAAGCCTTCATATCAGAAAGTCAGTGAACAATTTACCTATCGGCTTTACAACATCAAAGCACAGTTCCATGCTGATTTTCTTTCAACCCGCCCCGCCTTCAGACAACATATTTTAGGCTTGAGTTTCCGTCACAAGAATTTGAACAGGAATCAACTGATATATGTGATTGATATGTTAGGCATGGGGTTGACTTCCGAATTATCTCTGCACGAAGAACTTCAACAGAAGCAGATACTCAAACCTGTCTATGGGTGGACAATCAATCGAAGTTGGTTGTTTCCGGATATTGTCAAAGAACCGACTTTGGGAAAACCCCGGTATCTTAACCTCAGCAAAAGAAAAGCTGATTATTCCCGCTTTAATTTCGGAATCGGGATCAAAAAGGACACCTTTTCTTTTCGAAGACTGCTTCCTGGTAAAATAGCGGTGATTATGCTGATTGTCAGCGTTCTTATTCTTATATCGCTCAGTTTGTCAGGCAAAAGGCACAACCTTCCATCTTCTTTCAAATTTTTGTGGTTTTTGCAGGTGATACTTACATTTTTTGTACTCCTGTCAGGTGAAGTTTTAATATTAGACTGGCTGAGAGGCTTAACCAGCGCTTATTATCAGGAGCGTATCCTCATAATGTTTGATATTTTTTGGTGGGTGGTTCCCGCAGTGCTTATCATCCGGACTATTGAAAGGTTTGTCTGGATTCCTGTTGAGGCGCTGTCCAATCGAACTGTCCCTAATATCGTCCGGCGTATGGTTGCGCTCATTATTTTATTTCTGGCATTTGCCGGAATCGTCGCTTTTGTGTTTGATCGGAAACTCACCGGTTTATTGGCAACCTCGGGAATGGTGGCAATGATTGTCGGGTTGGCCGCCCAAATGAACATTTCAAATCTGATTTCCGGGATCGTATTGAACATTGAGCGACCGTTTCGGATCGACGACTGGATTAAAATCGGCGAGAATACGGGAAAAATCATAGACATGACCTGGAGGACAACCAGACTGCGCACCATCCATGATAATGTGATCAGTATTCCAAACTGCACTGTATCGGACTCCCTTATCGAGAATTATCAATATCCTGATAACACCTACTGGGAGGGCTTTACAGTCAATATTGACCCGATTCATCGTCCTGATCAAGTTAAAAAATTACTCCGCGATGCCGTCCTTTCTGTGAAGTACAGATTAGAACCCTGGGTCGTGTTTAGAGGCGTGAATGAGTGGGCGGCAAATTATTGGGTTTACTACTCCGGGGATGACTACACCAAACGGTCGAGATATCGAGGAGAGGTTTGGGATAAAGTCTGGGCTCATCTTGACCGCGCCGGAATCAAATTTGCAATCAAAGACCGCGCAAAACACCGATTCCGGCAAGAAGACATCAAAAAAGAAGAACCTCTGGCAATCATAGAGAAAATAGACACTTTACAGCCATTTTCAGCCAAAGCCAAATCTGCTCTGGCACAACGAATGCAGCGGCATAACATCCCGTCAGATGGGATTGTCATGCGCCAGGGAGATAGTGGGGATTCCCTCTTTATCATAGCTGAAGGGGTTATTGGGGTATGGGTGCAAATTGAAAACAAACCTGATTCTTATAAGGAAGTCGAGATTGCTCGCCTGATGATCGGCGATATTATCGGAGAATCCAAAACAGCGACCGTCAAAGCCATCACTGACAGCGTTTTATATGAAATCACCAAAGCCGATATTGCGCCGTTTATAAAAGATCAATCGAAAATTACAGAGCAACTCATTGAAATATTGAAGAAACGCACAATTGAAACTGATATCGCTGAAGATTTCGTTTTTTACGAGAAAGATGGAAAAAAGGCTCTATCTAAACAGTTTCTTAATAACATCCAGGGCGCTTTCAGATTAAAGCGATGAAATTTATATTTCAGTAAAGCGTATCCAAAAAAGAACGCTGCGAAATCGCATGATTGTTTCCACTAACTTCAAATTTACAGTTTGAATATCGCTTGCACAATTTCACGACTGAACGCGGCGAGAAGCCTGCTTTGTGCTGCGACAAAGGCTTCATAATCCGCTCCGGACACCGCTTCTTTGAACTCGGATTGGCGGACAAGCATTGTTTTGCCTGATTTCCGATTCGTTAAGTGCCACTTGACATTCAATAGCGCATATTCACCCAGAACTCCGTCAAACCGGCGCACATTCAAATATAACTGCCAGCGCGGTTTGAAGTAAGTCTCCCAGGGATAAGGTTCTGCCTGATGGGGCTGTAAAAGTGTGGCAAGATTTTCACATAACACATTTAAAAAGTCCTCATGCAGGGTGCCGCCCCAGCGATGAAATTCGGCTATGTTGAGTTTATGGGTGCCGGTTCGGGTGACTATATGAGGTCGGTCAATGGTTTTGGGAAAGGTCAAAGGCCCGACGCCGATAGAAAGATTGGTGCCGGGTCTCGATTTTGGCTGGACGGGTTCGGTCGCCGCATCCGGATTCTCCGTTATGGCGGTCAATGTGTAGTATTCCACCAAAGGGGTGGTACCGGCGCATCCGAGGAATAATAATAAAATTGAGATAATCAGTATCCGTCCGAAGGGTTGCCGGTATGTGATAGTATTTTTCATGGCTATTTCACTTTCTCTCATCGTTGTTTTGTTTTCCCATATATAAGTGCATCCGGATGGCGTTCCAGATAGTCAGCCAGATCGCGTATAAAACGGGCCGCATCAGCAAGCTCGCGCAGCATACGAATCAATTCATGAAACACGGGTGAATCTTGGCTCAGTGTGCCTCCGATGGCAGTCAGTGTGGTCTGAGCCTGTTTAATCACAAGTCCCAATTTAGGCGTTACATTCGCATCCAGATTTTGGGTGAGATTTTGGGTGTTTTTGAGAGTTGCGTTTAACTCGCTTATCGCATTTTTTAATTCAGGCGCGACATCAGTGTCAAGCGTTTTAGCAAACAACCTGGTATGATCGAGCGTTTTATCCAGCGAACCGATGGCATTATGTAATTGGGCGGAATTTATCAGACGATCAGCGCCCTGAAGCGTTTTATCCAGCGAACTGATGGCATTATGCAATTGGGCGGAATTTATCAGACGATCAACGCCCTGAAGCGTTTTATCAAGTGAACTGATGGCATTATGCAATTGAGCGGAATTTATCAGACGATCAGCACCTTGAACAGTATGGTGCAAATCGCTGAAAAATTCATTAATGGGCGCTTCTTGTATCTGCTGGAGTAATTGAGTCAGACTGGCGGAAATTTCATCCATCCGGGTCGGCATGGTGGGCATCCGCGGATACTTTTCTTTCCAAATTATATGTGCTTCGGGCGCATCCGGGTAGATGTCCAAATCGACAAATAATTGACCGGTAAGCAGATTGCCTGTTTTGAGTCGCGCGCGCATCCCTTGATCCACAAGATTGTCCATAATTTTATGATCCGGGTTATCGGCCGGTATTTCATCGGCAACGTTGATTCGTCCCGGCTCTATTTCGATTAAAACCGGAATTCGGAAAACCTGTTTTTGGATATCGAATTTTAATTTTACATCCAGCACTTTTCCAAGTTGGATTCCCCGAAATTCAACCGGCGCTCCTACGGCAAGTCCTCTGACCGATCCGTCAAAGAACAAAAGCAAATTGATTTTACGAGCATAAGCCTTTTCAAAAATGCTCTCAAAATCAGCATGGAGCTTAAAGGCTTCATTTGCGGTAGCCTGGACGCGTTCTTCCAGGTCAGTCGGTGTGTCAAACGCAATCCCGCCGAGCAGAAGCGTTACCAGGCTTTCTGTGTTCATGCGGATACCTTTGGCGTCCACAACGAAATCAAGGCCGCTGGCGTTCCAGAACCGGGTGTTTTTAAACACCCGTTGGTGATGAGGTGCATGGATGAATACCTTAATAGTAACGGCCTCGCCGTCATCATTCAGATTAAAACTGACAATCTGCCCCACCTTGATTTGCCGGAAATACACCGGCGCGCCAATATCCAAAGAACCCAATCGCGGGGTTTGCAATACAAAATGACGCCCCGGCAAATCCGCTGTAACGATGGGCGGCGTTTCCAATCCTTTGAATTGCAGGACTTTTTCACCCGGTTTGCCCGGATCCATACCGATATAAGCACCTGAAAGGAGGGTTCCGATACCAGACACTTTTCCAGCCGCAACGCGCGCACGCTCCACCCAGAAACGTGTGTTTGCAGACAGAAAAACATCCGCCTCTTTCCTCAACTGAGCAATTAAGATAACATGAGATAAATCCGGACTGAGGTTGATGGTTTCGACAACACCAAGTTCAACATTTTTATATTTGATTTTTGTTTTACCGGCTTCAAGGCCTTCGGCACTCTCAAATGTGATCGTGATTTGCGGGCCTTTTTCGGTGAACGTTTTGTAAACTAAAAACAGGCCGATAGCCGCCGCCGCAAGCGGAACCAGCCAAACTATTGAAAACCGACGGCGTTTGCGTGTTCGGATTTCCGGTTCAGGCGGTTCATATACAGGCGCAGACTCATTTGTATCAGGTTCGGTTGTCTTCATCAGAAGATTCCTTTATATCCCATAGTATTCGGGGGTCAAAGCTCTCAGCGGCAAACAGAGTGATTACAACCACAGCGCCAAAAAAGACCGCTCCGGGGCCGGCATAAATCGTGGCCAAATTGCCCAGATGAACAAGCGCCACAAGAAGCGTTACCACATAGATGTCCACCATTGACCAGCGCCCCACAATTTCTGTGAGACGATAAAGGCGCGTGCGTTCTTTGAGCTGCCGGGTCGATTTACGCTGCACTGAAATCAGTAAAAAAGTAAGAATAATCAATTTTACCAGCGGCACAAAAACACTGGCAATGAAAATAATCAGCCCGATAGGCCACATCCCGGTGGATAGAAAATAGATAACGCCACTCATAATGGTGTCCGATTGCGCTTTGCCCACATAAACAACCGTTGTAATCGGAAGCACATTCGCAGGGATATAAAAAATATAAGCCGCCAAAACAAGCGCCCATGTCCGTCTGATACTGTTCGGTTTGCGCAGATGCAACACTGCTCCGCAACGAGGGCAAAGCAACGTTGGCTTACTTGCATCAGCAACTTTATTTTCCACAACCGGCATGGCCGGATTGCGGCAAAGCAGGCCGCAACTGTGGCAACTGACCAGCGCCATACTTCGGGCTGTCAGGGCTTCAGGGGATGCTGAATGTGGCTTCACAATTTGGGTTGCCATTTTTTCCATATAGTATCGGGGTCTAAGGCATTGATGGCCGCGGCCTGCACAAATATCAGCATCATTAAAGCAAACAGCGCAACACCCGGAACAATCTTGGCCATCTTGGCGAGTTTGACAAGAGAAATCAGAATGCCTATCATAAAAATTTCCAGCATACTCCATTGTTGGATACTGCGCACAAAACGGAAAATTGTTGTGAATTTGGGCGGCAAATGATTGGCCCGCAACGGCAGCAGGATATATAGCATTCCTGTTATCTGGAAGAAAGGCGCAATCATGGTTGTCAGCATTACCAAGCCCGCCAGAGCTGGCCACCCCTGTTTATACAGTTCTATGATTCCCGTAATTAGAGTGGTTTGGCGAATATTAACGCCCATCTCAAAAGCCATAAAAGGAAATGTGTTGGCAATGATGAATAATATCAGACTGGCCAGCGTTAAAGCGAGTGTCCGCTCAAGGCTGTTATATTTACGCCGGTAAAGCACACATCCGCAACGGCGGCATCTTGCCACGAACGTGTTAGTATGACGTTTCGAAGACTTATCCGGCCATTTAACAGCCGCCGGCCGATGGAGCAAATCGCATTCGTGACAGGCAATCAGATTGCCGGTGTTTTTGATTTCAGAAACTTTGTTTATCATTTTATATTTGCTTTTAAACATATTACGAAACCGCTACATACCGAAATTTTATATGAGTGTCAATAGTATCACCCGTTTACGGTATAGGCAGACAAATTCCGCATATCCGCATCAAAAACAAAGCTTGATTAAAACGGTATGTTTTTATATTGAAATCAGAAACATTTTTTACATCATTATTTATTAACTTATCGAAGGGAAAAGCAATGAAATGGCAATCTGTTTATGATTTGTATCCGGTCAATCAAGAGTTTATATGGCTTAACAATTGCGGTACCGTGCCGGCCGGCAGTCATGTTATCCAAGATGTAACACGTTTTTTTAATGGCTATGCGCAAAAAGGTATTTTTACCGAAACCGCCTCCTACGCCCAGGTTAGGCGTAAAATCAAATCTGTTTTGGCGAATCTTTTGAATTGCCGGCCGGAGGAGCTGGCTTTGATTCATCACACTTCCGAAGGCATGAATTTTATTTCACACGGCTTGGATTTACAGCCGGACGATGAAATGATCCTTCTTGAAAATGAATACCCCAGCAATGTGTATCCCTGGCTGCACTGGAAACAAAAAGGCGTTAAACTGCGCACCGTTCCAATGGGAAACACCCCTTCCGAATTTATGGACGGCCTGACACCCTTAATAAATTCACGCACTCGCCTGATCGCCTTATCAGCCGTTCATTGGTGTACCGGAATGCCGTTACCGTTAGATGAAATCGGTGCTTTATGCCATGATAAAGGCATTACTTTTGTGGTCGATGGCGCTCAAGGCGTGGGGATGCAGCCCATTGACGTTAAACGCGCTCATATATCCTACATGGCTTTTCCAACCTGGAAATGGCTCATGGGCCCTGTCGGTATGGGCGTTCTATATGTGCCGATGAAAAATCTGGAACGTTTAAAACCCGTTTTTATCGGATCCGAATCAGTGATTCAGGATGAAGAATACCTTCCCTATAAAGATCAATTGAAACCCACTGCCGACCGTTTTACATTTTCAACAGCCAATTTTAATGATTGGGTGTATTTTCTATCGGCGCTGGAACAGTTAGAAAAGATTGGCTTTGATACTGTAATCAACCGTATTTTTGAATTAAGCGCCTATCTTGCCAAAGGACTGACACAGATCGGTTATCAAGTCATGGCGGAACAATTTTCAGATCATCCCACCGGAATTGTTGTTTGTGCGAAACCGGATACCGATTCTGAAAAAATAATAGAACATTTGAATAAAAATAAAATTGTTGCGGTACTGCGTCTGAATCGAATTCGCCTGGCACCGCATATTTTTATCTCTGAACAGCAGTTGGACCGGGTGATTGATGTTATGGCGCGTTAGACAGTTTCATCAAATCTTTTGCCTCAAACGTCGTTACCCAAATACATGGCCAATGCGGTCTTTGAACCCAACCTGGATAATGCAATGAGTATCAGTTAGGCGCAATATAATGGAGTGCAAAGTTCACATCTTACGAATGTTACCTGAAAACACCAAAATCAAACCAAATATTAATAATCAGGCATCCTTCATCTTATAGTTGACATTTTATCCGATATAGGGTATATTCTATAAAAATTGGGAGCGTGATCAAAAAAAACATAATGATCAATTTGCTATTCCTAACACTAGGGGAGTTTTGCTACTTTAAAACATTTTATTTTTTATCTAAGGGGGGGCTATGACAGTAAAACTTGATCACTATTGGACGATTATTCCTGAAAAAACCGAAGAATATAATAACTTTATCATTAAAAAATTTATACCTGGAGTGAATAAATTGCACATGCACACTGTGGCGGCATGGTATGTCATCGTTGGCGCTTATAGTGAAATTATCTTTGAAAGTGCAAGCAACGATTTAGAAATTATTGAAAAGGCTTTACAGAATGAAAAATATCAGGCGCTGAAAGCCGAGCTGCTCAATTATGTGAAAAATTATAAAACCAAAGTGCTTGTCAAAACCGGTAAACATTATTCGTATTCCACCGATATATATCACGACACGATTAAGTTTAACCAAATGTGGAATTTGATCAGCGGCAAAAAAGAGGAGTACGGGCGTTTTACCACCGAAACATTCTATCCGATTCTTGAAGAGCTGGGCGTAACGATTGCCCAGGAATGGGAAGTTTTAATCGGAGACAGTCCCAGTATTATTTGTGAGGGCCGCGCGCATGATACGGATAACCTGATAAAAAATTTAGGCAGCCAAAAATTCTGTCAAGCCAAACGGGAGTTGAAACAGTACGTTGAAAATTATGAGAGCCGTATCCTTTGCTTCCATATTCAAAAATTAAAGGGGTATAAATCAGCAAGTTACAAATTAATATCCGGTTAGAGGCAGTCTCTGTTATTCTGGAAAAACTAAAATCAGATCAATATCAGTAGATGGAAAATCGGGCCGAATTCAATTTTTTTCATCTACTGAAATATATTTAGGAGCAGCTATAATTGGCCTCTATTGAAACAATAACATCTGATGATAATCAAAACCGCCTGGCCCCCAAGAGCCAAATGCCCACAAAACCCGGTCAAAAACGCTTCGCTGCCGGCCCTTTTATTCTGACGTTTTTGATTATGGCCTGTTTTTGGGTAATTTTTTCCGGAAAATTCGATGCTTTTCATTTATCTCTCGGATTTGTTTCCTGCCTCATTGTTTCGTTTTTAAGCAGTGACCTGTTGTTCCCAACCGCATTAAAACCGGCTTTGATTATTTGCTGGTTACGCTTTGTCGGCTACATTCCCTGGCTTTTATATCAGATTCTGCTGGCCAATATCCATGTGTTCTATCTGTCATTGCATCCCCGCATGATGGAGCTAATCGATCCCCAAATCATCGTATTCGAAAGTCGTTTGAAAGGTGACATTGCCCGCACCACTTTTGCCAACTCCATTACACTTACTCCCGGAACCATTACTGTCAATGTTACGACGCGGGGTAAATTTGCGGTGCATTGTATCAATAAGCAATCGGGGCAGCCATTGCCAGGTGTGATGGAGGCTAAAATAGCGAAAGTATTTAAAGAATAATGGAATCGGTTTTCATATTTGCCGGCATCTATTTGGGAATGGTAATGCTGCTGTCTTTGTATCGGGCGGTCATCGGGCCGACAATTTTGGACCGCTTGATCGGTGTGAACGCACTCGGCACTAAAACCATCGTTTTGATGATTATAATCGGTCTTATTTACCATCGTGTCGATATGTTCGTGGATATTGCCTTGGCCTACGCTATGTTAAATTTTATCGCTGTGCTGGCAGCTTCCAGATATTTTCAAAAACGTAAAGGATTGTACGATGAAGGCACACCTGATATGCCGTTAAAAAAGAAATAGAAGCATTCCTTAATTTCAGGCACTTTTAACTTCAAACTTCAGGCACTTTCTTTATGAATATCACCGTTACGCTTCTGTTAATTTGCGGCCTTCTTTTTTTCACCGGCGGCGCGATAGGCATTATCCGTTTCCCTGATTTTTACTCGCGGCTGCATCCGGCCGGCAAACTGGACACCGCCGGTTTGACCATTACAATGGGAGCGATAGCGCTATACACGCTCACTCCGTTTTCCTTTGAGGCTTTGATTACAGCCTTAAAAATCATTCTGATCGCTGTTTTTGTCTTTATAACCAGCCCTACCGCAACCCATGCGATTATTGACGCCGGTGTCAGAGCCGGTTTGAAACCGTGGCGCAAGGAGATTGACCCGGACAAATGATTTGGCAGATTGAACTGATCATATTGATGATTGTGATTGTCTTGGCTATCGGCGCTCTTGCTGTCAAAGACCTTTTAAGCGCGGCCGTCCTTTTCGGAGCATACAGTTTTATGATGTGCCTTTTATGGGCTATTATGGGGGCGGTTGATGTCGCTTTCACTGAGGCTTCGGTGGGAGCCGGCGTCAGCACGGTTTTGTTTGTAGCGGCCGTTTTTCGCACCTCCAGGAGGACCAAAGATTGAAATCTATCGGAGCAATTCTGACTGTCTTTTTGGGAGGGCTTTTGATATACTGCTCTATGGATTTTCCTCCGTGGGGAGACCCTGATTCACCGGCAAACAGTCATGTATCACCCTATTATATTGAACACACCCTTGAGGACACTTCCGTCCCCAATATCGTTACTTCGGTGCTGGCCGATTATCGCGGTTACGACACCATGTTTGAAACCATCGTTATTTTTACCGCCGGAATCGCCTGTATCTTTCTGTTAAGGATGTTTAAAACGGTTGAACCGGAAACGCGCCTCTACCGCCATCTTCCCACCGGTATTACGTTGCGCATCGCCAAAGGCGGCAAATTTCCTGATGATTCAGACCATTTCAAACGCATTGATTCGGATTGGGTGCCACACGATTTAATCCTTCAAACCACCTGCCGTATGATTATACCGTTTATTCAGATTTTCGCCCTTTATGTCATTGCCCACGGACATCACAGCCCCGGAGGAGGGTTTCAGGGCGGCGTAATTTTCGGTGCGTCTATCATTCTTTTCGCCATTGCCTTTGATCTCAGGTCGGCTATCAAACGAATGGGAGAGCGCTTAACCGCTTTTTTATGCGCTTTGGGCGTTTTTATCTACGCCGGTGTCGGCCTTGTGTGTATGCTCTATGGGAATAATTTTTTAGATTACAGTGCATTAGCTGATATTATGGGCGTTGATCCGATTAGCGCGCGTTCGCATGGCATTCTGATGGTTGAAGTCGGTGTGGGTATAGTGGTTATGGCCGTTATGGTGGTTTTATATTATAATCTGGCGTCAGCCGGCAAGCAGGACGAGGGATTATAAAGACATGGATGAACTTCTGACAATCCTGATAGCCAGAATTAATTACTGGGTTTATATCATTTTGATGATGATCGGCATGTATGGTATCATCGTCAAAAAAAACCTTATGAAAAAAATTATTGGCATGAGCATTCTGCAAACGGCTGTGATCCTGTTCTATGTTTCCATCGGTGCCAAAAAAAATGCCACCATACCCATTATTGAGCATGGGCATGACACCGGCCATGCCACTGCTGTTCAGGCTGCCCATTTTATTAATCCGCTGCCTCATGTGTTGATGCTCACCGCTATCGTAGTGGCCGTTGCCACCCTCGGCGTGGCTCTGGCTTTGGCTATTAAAATTTACAAGCAATACAATACACTGGAAGAAGACGAACTGATAGAGATATTAAAAGAATAGGAATTCCTAATTCCACCAAGGGGCCGTCATGTTCGCTATCGAAGATTTAAAACAGATTGTCATCCTAAATCATCTTAACGATGAGATGTTAGCCAAACTGATTCCAATAACCGAACTGTTGCTATTTGACGACAAAGAAATCATATTTCGTCAGGGTGATAGGGCCAGGCGCTTATATATGCTACTGCATGGGAAAGTGCTTCTTGAACAGAGGCTCTCAGATCAAATTACAGTTTCCGTTAGCGCCATCAAGCCGGGTTTCACCTTCGGATGGTCGGCGATGCTGGATGAAGACACCTTCACTTCCGATGCGATTTGCGCTGAATCGTGTAAAGCGTTTTCATTTCGCCAGGAAAAAATTAAGGCGCTTTTGGATCAAGACCACTCCCTGGGATATCTTATGAGTCAGGGTTTATTGCGCATTTTAAAAAAGCGGCTTGATACTCGCACGGGGCAGTTTGTCAAAACCATTAAACATCATCCGGATTTATTAGACTTATTGTAGTTAGCCTCCAGGTGGTATCAAATCACCTGTAACTATCATAATAAAAATACATAAATGAACATTTTTAAAGTATTAGCTTCTGGAAAAAAGAGTTTTCAAGAAGAAACCGCTTCAGCGATTCTTGCTTGGTTTATGAATCCTGCAATGGAGCACGGTTTAGGGTATTCATTCATTTCAAAGTTCGTAAATGACCTTGCAATATCATTAAATAATTCAGAGTTGTTTGATTTATCAAGCAAATTGACTCCGAGGTTACGAGGAGAATATGAAGATCAATTAAAACTTTGGTTTAACCTTGAATATAACGTGGATAATGCGTTTATTGATATAATTATGGGGATTGATGATTGGATTTTCGCAATAGAAAACAAAATTTACGCAAAATCTGTTACTCAAGGCCAGTTATTAAGAGAATATGAAGGCTTAAAAAAGAAAGATCCAAATGCTAAAATCGGAATGGTGTATTTGGTTCCTGTAGAAGAAGGTTCTGAAATACTTGACGGAAAAACTGAAAAAGAATTTGAGAACCTTTCAGTCAGAGATACTGACTTTAAATCACTTGTAACATGGCAAAAAAACGACATTGAAAATGTACCCTCAATATCTGAACAAATTTATGGTATTTTGAATGATGAGCGTAAGGGAGAAATAGACCCGGTTTCTGAATATACACGTCATACACTCAAGGCATTAATGGCTTTCATATCTAATAATTTTTCCGGTTATGAATATGAACGTACCAACCAATCTTCCGGCATGAATTCTTGCACAGAAGACAAATTACCGATTACAAAATTAAAATTTAAAGACAGCGGTTATGTAGGTGTTAAGGGAGCAATAAAAGGTTTGTTAAGAATGGGGAGTGCAAATATAAAAAAACACTCTTTTCAGTACACATCTCAAGATATGTCCCAAAAAGCCGGCTGGCTGGAAATAAATCAATTTAACAAAATAACAGATTGGATTGTGTACAAGAAAATAAGTGAGATAGATTGGAGAGGACGTCTGACCTCAAACAGTCTTTATTTGATTTCTAAAGATTTTGGATTAAAAGTATTTATAGGTATTAGAGGTGGAGAAAATGCTTTGAGAAATATGAGTGCTGATGAAATTAAAAATAAAGAGTGGAATATAAGTACAGAAAAAACAAGTAAAGAATGGATTGAGGGCAACCTCTTCTGTGAAATAATTGACAGTAAAAACATATAGTAATACGCCCGGCTACCCAAACGCTCTACCAGACCGCGAGAACGTTGTCGCTTTTCCGAAAGATAGTGTCGCGGTTGGCGAGATTGTCGTTAGGGTGCATTATGATTACAACTTTTTTATCGGATCAGATTAAAAAGAAAAAATGGTTCAGCAACTACCGGCAATTATCCTTGTAACCCCTTTAGTTACATCGATTATTATTTTTTTTACAGGTTGGCGCTATAAACGACTGGCTTATCCCCTGACGCTGATAGCTATGTCCGTCTGTCTGCTATCTTCCGTGTTCATTTTAACCGGTGTTATCAACAACGGACAGTTGCAATACTTGCTGGGCGGGTGGCCGCCGCCTTGGGGTATCGAATATAGAGTCGATCATCTCAATGCGATCATGTTGATTTTAGTCTCATTGCTGGGTCTGCTAACAGCCACTCATGCTAAAAAGAGTATCGAGCAGGAATTGCCTGAGAGAACAACGCTTTTTTGGAGTCTTTTCATCCTGCTGATCACCGGTTTGCTGGGAATATGTATTACCGGTGATTTGTTTAATTTGTTCGTATTGCTGGAAGTGGCTTCATTATCGGGATATGCGCTGATCGCTATGGGCGAAAAAAAGGCCCTATACGCCAGCTTTCGCTATATTATTATTGGGACGATAGGCGCCAGCTTTTACCTTCTGGGTGTGGGGCATCTGTATATTGCCACGGGTTCACTGAATATGGCGGATTTGGCGCAACTGTTGCCCGAACTCTTGCATTCAAAAACGATTCTGGTCGGATTTGCATTCATTTTGCTCGGATTATGCATCAAAATGGCGATTTTCCCGATGCACGTATGGTTGCCGGATGCTTATACTTATGCGCCGTCGGCGGTCAGCGCCGCAGTTGCACCTTTAATGACCAAGGTGATGGCTTATGTAATGATTCGAGTGATGTTCACCGTTTTTCAGCCGGAATTTTCTATTATGCTGCTGAGAGTAACCGACATCATGGTCTGGTCAGGAACATTCGCTATCCTGTTCGGTGCCGTTATGGCGCTATCGCAAAATGATTTCAAACGTATGCTCTCCTATATTATCGTTGCGGAAATCGGATATATTATCGGGGGAATCGGCGTGGCTAACGCTATCGCCCTGAAAGGTGCTATATTCCATATCGTAAACGATGCCATGATGATGACCTGCCTGTTTTTCGTGGCCGGGCATATCATGCATCAGACCGGCGGGCATCGTATTGACGACTTCAAGGGCATGTTCAAGACCATGCCGGTCACAGCCGCTATTTTTACAGTGGGAGCTTTGGCGATTATCGGTGTGCCGCCGACATGCGGCTTTTTCAGCAAATGGTATTTACTTCTGGGCGGTATTAAAGCGCAGCAGTGGGGTTTTGTGGCGGCCCTGCTAATATGCACACTAATAAATGTCGCCCTGTTTTTCAGGGTTTTCGACAAAGGACTTTTTATCCATACGCACGGAAACGGGCCGGCTCACACTGATTTTACTGGTAAACCGCTCGCCGGTGAAGCCCCGTTGACTATGCTGATACCTGCATTTTCGCTCGCGCTTGTGATCATTTTAGCAGGTGTTTTCAATCAATTTATTGTAAATGATGTAATCAGTTTTGCGATTCCCCTCGGATTTTAATCCTGATTTTAGCCCTGATTTTAATGGGGGATTTTTAAGCAAACCGAAAAAAGGACACTGATGACAGACGTGTTTTCCATAGCCTACCGGCCGATGTGGGCGATTATCTGGCCGGCTCTCACAGCCCTGTTTATTTTATGTATGGGGAAACGACCTGACATAAGAGAAAGTGGGACTTTGATGGGAAGCCTGACCCTTTGCTTCACCGTTCTGTCTATGACCCCCGTAGTGTTAAAAAACGGACCGATTCAGTTTACTTGGTTTAACCTTTTACCTGGCATTGATTTCGCCTTTCGAGTCGATGCCCTGGGACTCATTTTTGCCACAACATCATCATGTTTATGGATTTTGGTGTCGGTTTATTCCATCGGGTACATGCGGACATTGAAAGAACACGCCCAGACGCGGTTTTACTTCTCCTTTGCCGCAGCATTATTAGGGGCCATCGGAATTGCCTTTGCCGCCAATCTGGTCACCATGTTCATCTTCTATGAAATATTAACCATCTCCACCTATCCTCTGGTGGCCCATGAAGAATCACCCGAAGCCATATCGGCCGGGCATAAATACCTGGCTTATCTGCTCGGCGGCGGAGTGTTTTTCCTTATCGCGATTTTAATGACCTATCATTGGGCCGGGACCACGGATTTCGGTTACCAAGGTATCTTGAAACCAGCCTTGGGAGCGGCATCGCAATTCAGCCTGCAGATCGTCTTTTTCTGCTTTCTGCTCGGATTCGCCAAGGCTGCCTGGATGCCGGTTCATGCTTGGCTGCCCAGTGCCATGGTGGCTCCGACTCCGGTGAGCGCGTTACTGCATGCCGTTGCCGTGGTCAAAGCCGGTGTTTTCGGCATCATCCGTATTGTCTGTCACATCTATGGCATTGACTTGATGCAAACCCTCGGGCTCGGACTGGTGCTGGCCGTCATTGCAGCCGTCACCATCGTCGTCGCCAATTTTTACGCCATCGGCCAAAACAACTTGAAACGAATGTTGGCCTATTCCACCATCAATCAACTTTCCTTTATCATTTTGGGTGTGGCGCTTTTAAGCCCTATGTCCGTTACCGGAGCCATACTGCATATTCCCTTTCACGGGTTTATGAAGATCACGTTATTTTTATGCGCAGGTGCGATCACGGCTATCACCGGTATTAAGACGATCAGCGAAATGAAAGGTGTCGGCCGGGTGATGCCGATCACCATGGGAGCCTTTGTTATCGGTGCTTTTGGCATGTGCGGGGCGCCTCCTCTGGCCGGATTTATCAGCAAATGGCATATTGCATTAGGGGCTGTTGAATCAGGGCAACTGTTTTTTTTACTGATTATCTGCGCCGGTTCACTCTTGGATGTCGTTTACTTCTTCCCTGTCATTCGCACCGCTTTTTTCGCAAAAATGCCGGCGTATGAAACGCTCGATATCGACCTGGAACCCAAAATAGAGCTTTATACAGAGAAAAAACCCGTTATTGAGAACAAGCGGCCACTGTATCTGTTTATGATTGTTCCCTTGGCCGTCACCGCCATATTTTCCATCGTTTATTGTTTATTTCCTGACACCTTTGGCATCTACGCCTTGGCCCAGATGGCCGTGAAAAATACGTTCGGAGGTATGTAATTTATGAACTGGCTGAGAAGGTACCCCAAAAAGCTGTTCTGGCGGCTTTATTATGTCTGTTTGGCAGTGAGCCTGATCCTTGATTTTTACTGGCTGTACATGCATATTTTTCACTATCATTTTGCCTTTCAGTACATACCGCAATTTTTCGCCCTGTTGGGATTGTTCGGATGCATGATGCTGATCCTGGTCGCCAAAGGAATGGGTCTTTTTATCGTTGTTGATGAGGACTACTATCAGAAAAGAGAAGAGGGATCGAATTGAACTTCTGGATCCATCCCGGACTGGTCATCTGTATCGGCGGTTTTTTAATACCGTTCATCCCTTGGAAACGGATTAAACAGACATATTTTCTTGCGCTCCCCTTATGCGGGCTGGCAATCATGGCCTCAACTTCCCTGGGTGTGTTCGGAGACGTCCCGCCGTGGCCTGACGCCCTACAGAAATGGAATATGCCGTTTCTGCAATACACCCTGGATATTGTCAGAATCAACAAACTCAGCGTGTTGTTCGGATATGTCTATGTTATCGCCGCCTTTTGTATGAACATATACGCCCTGGGAGTGAAAAACGACTGGGAGCATGTCGTGGCCATGATCTATGTGGGCAGTGCTCTCGGAGCCATTTTTGCAGGCGACTTGTTCACCCTTTTCTTTTGTCTCGAAATCATGTCCTGGGCCCCGTTTTTCATCCTGTTGTTCCGCGGCACTAAAAAATCGAAGGGGGCCGCCATTCGCTACATATTGTGGCACCACTTCAGCGGTGTTTGCCTGCTGACAGGCATTCTGATTCACACCCATCAAACGGGTTCCATAGAATTTAGCCAGATACCCTGGGGGTGGGGGGGGCAATATTTAGGCTCTAACCTCATTCTTTTGGGGTTTATTGTCAATGCGGCCACTGCGCCGTTCCATTCTTGGCTGCCCGATACTTACTCTGAGGCTTCACCCAGCGGTTCTGTTTATATGACGGCCTTTACCACCAAGACCGCCGTGTTTTGCCTGATCACGGCCTTTGCGGGGGTTCCCCTCCTGATGTGGATGGGGGTCATTTCCGCTATGTTCGCAGTCTTCATGGCCGTTCTTGAGAATGACGGGAGGAGATTGCTCTCCTATCACATCGTCTCTCAGGTAGGCTATATGGTGGCCGGCGTCGGAATCGGAACCGAAATGGCAATCAACGGTGCTGCCGCGCACGCTTTTTGCCATATCATATACAAAGCCCTATTGTATATGGGGGTCGGTTGCATCCTGCTGATGTCCGGTACGGCCAAGTTCGACCGCTTGGGAGGGCTATATAAGTATATGCCCATTTCTTTCTGGATGACGATGGTCGGAGCCTTTTCAATCTCCGGATTTCCCCTCTTCAGTGGATTCGTGAGTAAAACTATGACTATCGAGGCATCGGAATTGGCCCATCTTCCGATCGTGTATTTACTGCTGGAAGGGGCTTCCATCGGCACCTTCCTGCACACTGGCCTCAAACTACCTTGGAACGTATGGCTTCAGGGTATGGATGAGCCTCCGGCCGAAATTCGTGCAAAATTAAAGGATTCCGCCTTCAATACGCCGGTTCATATGTTAATCGCAATGGGTGTTTTAGCCTTTCTGTGCCTCTCCATCGGCCTTCGCCCGAATATCCTGTATGATCTGCTTCCTTATCCGGTCGAGTTCGTGCCTTACACCGTGACGCGCGTATTTTCCATCACGCAAATGTTTATTTTTTCATTTTTAGGATTCTGGTTGTTGCGAAAATGGCTGGGAGGGCATCCGACTTTTGTCCTTGACACGGATTGGCTAGTGCGGATGCCGGGCAGAATGATGATCGGCTTTTGCAAAGGCCCGCTACTGGCTTTCGGCGCATCCCTGGACCGGCGGATCATACAATTTAGCGGTTCCTTTATACGCAAAATAAAAGATCCTGATATCGAAATGTACTTGACACCCAAGACAATCGGACTCGGTGTCGTAATTTCCCTTATCCTCTTTTCCGCCTTTTTGGTTTTTAGAATATAATTTATCTAAATTATCGTTGCAGAGACTTGGATAAATCGAACAATGTTAGATGAATTATCCGTGAAACCGCATTATCAAAAAAATTTAAAGACGGCCTGTTCGCATCTTTCTCATTTTGCCTTTAGCGGTCGGATACGGTCTAACCGCTGATGGCCGACCCGGTAGTCTGAAGTAGAAAGTCAATACTCACGGACCGATTTTTTCTTCACCAGTGATCACTGCTGAAGGCGTCATTCTTGTCGGCAGTGACGATGGGCATTTGTATGCCGTCGGTTCAGACGGAAACATCCGATGGAAATATGAAACCGGATTCTGGGTACGGTCAACACCGTCAGTCGGGAAGGACGGAACGATCTATGTCGGATGCCAAGCTCATCATCTATACGCCATCAACCCGGATCATACTCTCAAATGGAAATTCAGGGCAATAGGTAAGCAGCCTATTGTTTCATCACCGTGCATAGATACTGAAGGCACGCTTTATTTCGGCTGCTACGACAACTATCTTTATGCGGTCCGCAAAGATGGCAGTTTAAAATGGCGCTTTAAAACTGAGTACAAGATTTCTTCCACACCGGCAGTAAGCAAGGATTCTACGATCTATGCAGGCAGTTGGGATGGCCATCTGTATGCCATAGCACCAGATGGAAAACAAATGTGGGCCTTTAAAACGGATTCCTGGATTCAATCATCTCCCGCAATAGGCTGGGATGGCACTGTGTTTATCGGCAGTTGGGACCACTGCTTATATGCCGTCAACGGCAACGGCACCCTGAAGTGGCATTATCGAAAAAATTCTATAATTTCAGATAGTTAGCTACACAGTTAGCCTTTCCATCATAGAGCTTCGGACGGCCTCTGCCTTTTCTTGGCGGCCCTGTATACAGATACCGCAAATCGGCATCTTTCCTCAGCCTACAGATCAGGCGCGGTTCTATCTGTTCTGCAATGCCGTCAACATACTTTTCTATGGCTTGTCTTCCAAAAAACTGATCGCATTATCAGAAAAGGGGATTAAAACGGATTTGGAACCGTTGCCGCGATATTTAAACACACTCAAATAGCGAAAATAAAACCCTTGCAAATACTTGCGCGAGATAGCTTCCCACCGATTAAGATTATGATTAAGAAATGGAAAAGTTGTTTCCTCCCCGCTTCTAACCATCCGTTTTCAAATAGGTCACCTCAAACGCTTTACAGGTTCTGAACTGCTGAAGGCGGTTACAAAGCGCAAAAGAATCATTCATATCATAATGTTGGAAAATATCCAAACCGCGGTCTAAAATTATTTTCCAACCGCAGTCAGTCACAATATGACGGGCGTGCAGGGAATCGGTCAGATCGAACTCCCATTCAAAGTGAATCCCGGCCATAGCGCAATTTTCTTGAATTTTTATAAAATAATCAATCTGTTGCGGCCCTTTGAATTCATCTTCAACAGTTGTCAAGCGGACTTTAACCTTATTATCTTTGGGTTTTATTTTGGCGATTGTTTCAATAAATTCCATCAGATTTCTGATTTGAAAGAAAATGCGGATATACGGGTCGGTCAGCACGATTTCAGTGGCATCTTTCAAATAGGGGCCGAAAAGCGTATCAAAGGTGATACCGCGCTGGTTTTCCTTCACAATCAGATGGTTCTCTTTTAATTTCGGAAGCCGCCTGTTTTCCTGCGTATCCTGCGTTTCAGCGGAAGAATCAAAATATTGGGGATAGATTTCTTCTTCAAGGCATTTCACATAAACGGCCTTATGGCTGTCAGCACGGGTGTAAGCAAACCTGACTTTCGGGTAGGTGGTGTCAATTTTCATCAATTGCGCTTTGACTCTTTTACGGCCTTCAATGGCAAAACGCAGGAGTTCTTCGATTTCCTGAGGGGTCGCCACCTCATGAGGAAACAGAATTTTCATCAGACCGGAAAAGGTTTTATTGATGCTGTCTTTGTCTCGTGTTGAAAGGTCGCGGGCCAATTCAAAATAGGGCGAATACCTGTCGGAATAGTCATGGTTTCTAAGATACCTTAAAATTTCAGCCAGATAATCCACAACAAAGCCGTAGCCGTCAGAAAACATCTCGCCGCGGATAATATCGGTTTCCCATCCCGGAATGTAAAAATGGATTCTGTCTAAAAAAGCGGAATCATAGTACGGCTCCGGAAGTTCTTCAAAAAGATCGCTGTTTTTCAGCATATAGGGCAGGGTGTGTTTGGTGTTGCCCACAAAAACCATAGAAGCCTCCGCGCCGATGGTCTCCACCCCTCTGGAAAACGATTTGTTGGCCATGTAGTTTTTCATAATGTCCACAAGGGTTTTGTTGACCCGTTTTTGCTTGCCGGCGAACTCATCAAACGCCACTGTATCCCAAAACCCCACCAAGCCGATTTTGCCGGTGGTGTTATTGATAAACAGTTTGGGCGCGGTGATTTCGCCTCCGGATATTAAAATGCCGTGGGGTGAAAAATCAGAAAAAATGTGCGATTTGCCAGTTCCTTTGGGACCCAGTTCGATCAGGTTGTAATTGCGTTCGCAAAAAGGAATCAGGCGCACCAATTGAAGCAGTTGATTCCTCAGGCTTAACTTTTCCGGATTGAACCCCACACTTTGCACCAAAAGGTCGATCCATTCTTGGGTGGTAAATTGTTTGCGGGCGCGGATATAATTATCATAATCAAAATTGGAGAGTTGAATCGGTTTCAGCATATTGATAATCCACGGGGAAACCGCGCTATCTTCAAAATGCTCATATTCCAGGTCCGCAATTGACCATACCCCGCTGACAAGCAGCTTGGGATGTTTTTTCACTGTATCCGAATCAACCAGAACTTTTTTGAGTCCCAGGTTGGCAAAAGAAGCTTCATAAACATCTTTTTTATCATTAAAAGCGACCCTGATTTTATCGATAATCTTGTGCCGGCCGCTTTCCCGGATAACCGATTTGATCAAACCGGATTCATTGCGATGCACATAATGTTTCCTCAAAATATCTCTGACCGTGTCAATTCCGGTTTTAACGGTTTCTTCATCCGAAGTGGCGCAATACTGGCCCAATAAATATTCAAGCACATAAGAAGGTACAATGGCATTGCCTTTGACGATCTTAACCAGGTCTTTACGCACTGCCAGCCCGGGGAAATGTTCATTGATTTTGGTATCGAGTTTTGTCATAATCGCTATCCCTACAAATCAAAATCACTGGTAAATGAACGCCGAATGAGATACCGGGCGGATTTATACTCTTGATAATGCGATGTTCCTGGAATGAGTTCTTCCAAACGCAGGAACACTTCCTGTTCGTTCAAATCGTCGGCCCTGCTTGTCAGGACGAATCTGACCCGTATTTCGCGCTCTCTGGGATGTTCAGAAGTGAAATCAAAGGACAGCGTATGGCTGTCTGAAAGCAGTTCATCATCTTTGGAATATATTCCGGCGCGAAGCGTTCTGGATCGCACCTTATCCGTGACCGGATGCGTCTGATAAAAGGCGGCGGACAACTGGCCGGTTGTGATCTGTGATGTGGAACTGCCCAGGATATTGACGTCCACTTGAGAAATATCGCTTTTACGTTTTTTATTAATCTTGATGACCGGGATTATGACTTCCTGAAGAGAAGCGCCGCCGTGAACATACCGGCTTCCGGAACCTTGCAAACGCATTCGATTGACAGACTTGGGAATTTGAATCTCCATATCCCCTTGGATTCCCGCTTGCGCCGCGGTGAATTTTTTCATACCGGGATTTTCCGGTAAATTTTTCCCAACCAGGAAGCGTCTGTCACGAAGCGACACGCCTGCATGGGTCACCTCACTGCCGAGAAAATCGCTTTCATCAATGGGCCGGTGCTGATAGATGAAACCATGATCCGATGTGACCAATAAATTGCTGGCATTTGCTCCGGTCAATTTTTTGATGATTTTGATCAACTCTGCAAACGTTTCCTCAACCGCATCAAAAACCCTTTCTTCGGATTCTTTTTTATCACCCGTAGCGTCAATTCGGTTATGATAGATGTAAACGACATCATGCTCGCGGAACAAATTCCGGCATTGACTTTTATTCATGCCCATGAGTTCCTCGGCGCGCATCGCTTTGGCCCGACCTTTGACCGCATTGTTTAATATTTTTGACCGGTTGGCCGTTCCCTGGCTGCTTTGGCCGTCCGCAAGAACAGCGCCGGTGTCATTGTCGGCAAATTTTATTTCCCGATTCGGCAAAAGCGACGCCATTCCGAGTTGGGTAAAACTGGGCAACATGGCCAGCATCGGTTCCAGCAGGGCGTCAAACCGGTCTTCCTGGCGAATCAGGCGGTGGAGTTCTTCCCCGGCTTCAAAACGCAAGCCGTCTGAGATAATGACAAACACCTTTTTCTTATTGTTGAGAAATGGCCGAACCTGTTTTTTAAAAAAATATCTTTGCATATTGATATTGAAAACGCCCCATTTATCGCGCTGGTCGATAATTTTCTGCCAATTGTTATTCACATCAAGCAAATAATTGTTGGAATACAGATTTTCCACCAGCTCCGAAAGAGCGCCCAGAATCGAAACCTGGCCGGATTGGCAGGCATGAAAACGATATTTGCGGTAAAGCTGATCTATCCGAAACCAGTTTTTGGTATATTTGACAATGCCGTCATGCACCGATTCGATGCCAAGTTCAGCCTCTTGCAACGCTCTGATAAAACGCGCGCCGTAATCGGCCGCTTTATAAAGATGCCTGTATTTTGCATACCAATGACTCTGTTTGCGCTGCCGTATCAAGTTTTCCCGCTCACTTGCGGGAATCGTCCGATTTACGATCCTGTTGACCAAATCATTTAATATTTTTTTGTCAATCGCTTCAAAATAATCGATCTCTTCTAAGGATGCGCTATCCCGGTTTTGCAACTCTTTTTCGATATTCAATATATCCGCGCATTTCTTTGAAAGGATTTCAAAAGCGTTTTGCAGGCGGATGTTATTTTTCCATCGTTTCAAAAAGACCAAGGCATCCGCATTCAGTTGCGACGGGTTGCCTGAACTCATGGCGTAGCAGGACTTAAACAACTCAATGGTAAAATCCAAAATTCCAGGAGTGTCGGATTGATAGGCGTAACAGATTTGCAAGCGCTTCCATAAAAACGACTCCAGGCCGCACCTTTGGATCAGTTTGAATTTGACGCTCTTTTTTAAGGCCAGTTCTCCAAGCAGGCTTTCCAGAATCGCATCTTCACGCGGGTCCGAAACCGCGCATACGGCCAGCATTTTTATTCGGACGGCGTTTTGTGTATCATCCGAACTTAGCAGATTGTTCAGTTTGTCCCGGCGCTGGGCGGAATTGAAAAAATCAGCGTGTTTCTTGATGATGTCAATAAATTCAATGCCCAAACCCAACTCGCTCAGATAGATAGCGGCCTGATCGGCACTGAATTCACCGGATGCCAATTGAACATCAAGAAGCCAGTTATCCATATCTGAAGGAGGCGCACCCGCATGATACAGCAGAAATTTTTGATGCGGTTCTTCCCGCAAAATTCGATATTTCACCTTGAATTCATTATTTTGCAGTTCGATTTTGGCAATCTCAGCCAATTCAAGTTGTTCATACTCATGGCGCAGCTCTTTTTTAGAATCGTACCAAAAGACGATGCGGTGTTTTTCAAATAGTTTTTTAAGGGCCAGAGATATTTTATTCATAAAATTCTTCTTTTTGGAGTTTTAAGAAAATCCCGAAATCTCAACTGGTCAAGTTTCAGTAGATCGAAAAGGAGTGCCAAACTTACAGTCAGGCCGATGGTCGCAACATGAAATTCCATGAAAAACACTGCCAAACTGTAAGTTTGGCACTCCTTTGGCCGTATTTTATGGAATTTTTCGATCTACTGAGTTTGTCTATGCCTGCTTTCGTGGGAACTCCGTCACCATGCAAAAGATCAATGCTTTGCGTTTTCAGATCGTCAATATTCATTTCAGTTCTTTGAACCCCTTTTATTAACCACGAAAACACGAAATTTATAAGTTTAAGTTGGGTTTTGCTTTTATTAACTAAGGCGTGAACTGACTAACCGATTAATGCTTATTCCTGATTCTGCTGCTTGTATGGCAAGATTTCGATGGACTTCGGGAGGAACCCGAACCATAAGTTCTCCACTATAATTTTTACATGCTATCGCTTCAGGAATTTGCTCTCCGTTTTTTTGCATGTCCGTTATCACTTCTGCAACGATTTTTCGAATACCTTTGAGCGCGGACTCAGGGGTTTTTGAAAGCCAGCTCAGACTCGGAAATTCGACACATAGCCCAACATACTCATTGTCTTCGACCGACCAAGTGACTCTATACGTGTAATGATCATTTTTTAGCGGCATTTTCTACCTCCATTCTTTCTATGGCTTTCAGTACTTGCTTTACTTGATAGACTTTGGCTTTCCCCTTGTTGTTTTGAATATTAACCCTTGGATCTCCTTGCCATGGCGTTTTGTATATTCGGTGACTGCTGCCGGATTGTCTCGCTTTGCCAAAATAATGATCGCAGACTCTGCATAAATCTGAAAAACGAACATTTGCTGAATTTTTCTTTATCTGTTTTAAGAAATTTTTTATCTGTTTCATACTGCTAATAATATCAGTATTGATACCATTGTCAAGGCAGTGTCTATCATTGCCAACGTTGCGGCCAATAGTGAGTCGGACTAGCGAAGCGTAACCCGACCTGCTAACTGTCTGAACCTTGATGAAAGGATTATGGGATTTTCATGATTGAATATCGACTTTAAAAACAGATGTTTAATCCTGAAAATCTTTCAATCCTTTAATCAGGGTTCAGACAATATGAAATTTTATTTGCTCAACCCGACCACCTTTTTCAGCGCCTTGCCAAACTTAGGATAATTCACTTTGACACCGTCATTTTATCATTGATAGACAGTTAGGTGAACGGATTCGGATAGGGTCGCAGATTCAGTTCTCGGATAAATCGGAAGTCTCGCTGATTCTTAGAAACAAAAGGATATTCAAGAAATATTGCCGTAGCGGCTATGAATGCATCCGGTATGAGAAGACCGTGACTCAGGCGGTAGCTGTGAAGCAGATCAGATGTAATATCAGAAATTCGGTTATTCAATCTGAAAATTTGAAACCGTGAAATAAAATTGTCCAGCTCCCTCAGCTCCCTGTTATTGCCGCAGCCGACGATGAGTTCCAAATATGTGACGACGCTTACTACGAGCGATCTTTCCCGTTCAATTTGCGAAAGGCAGTCTGTGGCTTCGTGTATGCCTCGACCGGCATCGATCAGAACATCTGTGTCGATAATAACCGGATCATCCATTTGACACCTTCCATTCCTTGATTCGAGTGTTTCTGACCCATTGACTGCTGTCCTGCATATCCTCACGATTACGCCACATTCCGATAAACGGCTCGTCCGCAAGGTCGGATTTCTTTTCCTTATTAAAAGTTGAATACCGTGTTTTTAAAAAATCCATAAAGTCAAGAATCTGCCGTTGAGCTTCGAGAGGCAGAGCGTTAAACTGATCTGAAATATTTTCCGATCTCATAATACCCTCTTTCTTGTTTTGTTGTAATGTTTGTTGGCCAGCATGTAGGTCGGGTTAGCGAAGCGTAACCCGACGTTAAAGCCGTTTTTTGTCGGGTTACGCTTCGCTAACCCGACCTACTGCCAACCTTATTTTAATTTTAGTTTTTAAAACCTTAGTAGCATAAGAAAATGTAACAACCCTTCAACCTTATTACCTTATTTAACACCGCAGCCACTTATGAAACAAGATACGTTACATAGAAATAAGGTAATAAGGTAAAGAGATAGAGCAGTATTTTTGCTACTAAGGTTAAAAAATAAAATAAGGTCAGATTATAACGGATTCAACAGGAGATTGCGCCCCAAATCCATTATAATCGGCTTTTTTATTATAGAATGTAGGTCGGGTTAGCGAAGCGTAACCCGACGTTAAAGCTGTTTCACCAAAAGGGTTGCGTTTTATCCCTGCAAAAAGGATAAAGACCCGGATTTACTTACCTATAGATCGTGCAATAAAAAAAGATATTGAAATTCCAAATATAAGAGAGATCAGTGTGATTATAATTATCTGGATTATGTAAACTTGCACCCTCTTTTCAGAAGATTCAAGCAACGCAATCACTTCATCGTTCTCTTCTATGTTTTGGGCCTGAATTATTTTTTCTTTAATTAAATGGTTGGATTGCTTAATCTGATTGAATCCAAATATCGAAAAGATGGATATCATAACGGTTAAAACAATCGGCAGTGAACACCCCATAATAATTTT
>JAUCGF010000113.1 GCA_030378005.1 Desulfococcaceae bacterium HSG9
TTGAATCAGGAAAATCAGCCCCAATGCCTGCCTGAAAGGGGCAATTGACACCTGAATCAGTTAAAAGAGGGGTGTGTTAGAGATAGTCAGCCTTTATTTGTCCAAAAAATTCATCCAGCCTACTTTTTAGCTCTGATTTTGAGCAGCCTGCTGTTTTTGAAAGCTGAATTCTCGGACAGCCTCCTAGCCGGACTGATGGTGTTTTTGTTCTTGACGATTCCAGCCTGGATAAACCGTATGCTCAAAAAATAGAGTCGGTCACACGGCATCAGTCTGAAAAACATCACCGGGTTATAAACGGAATCAACCTGGTATCATTGATGGTAAGCCGTCTGCCTTGCCGTAAGAATTTTTCTACTTAACCATTACCTCGGATTCTATCAAGCTGTTTTTGGGCATTTTGATTTTCGGGGTCCAGGATCAGCGCATTTTGATACTCTTCCAGTGCCCGATATTTAATTCCTATTTTTTCATATAAAACGGCGATATTTAGGCGTAAACCTACATCTTCAGGCAGCGCCGCAATTGCTTTTTGAAGAATTGCGAGGGCATCCTGATAACACTTTTGCAGCATATAGAATTGATATACTTTATAGAAATAATCCGCTTTAACGTCATTTTCGTTATCCATATATTCCAAAGCGGTAAGGTAGATGTCTTCCGCTATGTTTGCGGAGCCTGTCTTTTGAAGGTATTCTGCAAACACAAGATGCGGCGTCACACGTTGAGGCAATGCCTTACGCATCTCTTTATCAGTTAATTTGTTAATCACCATAAGGGTTAAAGCGTCATCTGTCAGTTGAGGGTCTAAAGAGAGCGCTTTCCTGATACTGGCCACTCCCTCAGACTTTTTAGCTTGGGAAAAAAGCCAGGTGGCGTAGCGTATGCGGCGATGCGGATTATTAATGTCATATTGCGTTCCGACCCGAAATAATCGATCCGCGACTTCAAACTTTTTATGGTGAGACATATAGTTGGCCAATGTTTCCAGATAAGTACCGTTTGCAGGATCCAGGCGGAGCGCTTGTTTGAAATGGGTGAGAGCGGCTGTGTCTTCTGCAAGAAAAGTTTTCGTTCGGGCCATGTCAAAATGATATTTAGCCTCCATGGGGTCAAATCTGGATGCTCTTTTAAGTATATGGGCAACTTTTTGCAGCGTTTTATCGGGAACCGTTCTGTTCAAATGAACATCTTTCAAGTTAGTATAATACAATTTGCTGATGAGAGCGCCGCAATTAAAGACAAAACAGGCGATGAATAAAACAGCTAAAGGTATAATAAAAAACTTGGGGTTTGAAAAGTTTAATTGTTTCAGGTATGTGAGTTCATGTCTTTTTCTTATTCGCGTGTTAGCGGCTGAGACAGATAAACCCGCCAGAAATGAAAAATAGAGGCCGTTAGCACCGATATGAAGGTTAAAGTCAGTGACGCTATGGGCTAGCATAGCGATCATACCGCTGAAGCTGCCTATAAAAAGATAAATGGAATAACTTTCATGCCTTTTGCCGATTATTCGCCATGATTGGTAGAAAACAGCACCCATAAACCATAAGAAAAGAGTTGCGGCAACTATACCGCCATCAGTTAACAATTCAATGTAATCGTTGTGGGCATGTGTAAGAAGCGCGTTGCCCGGGAAGGTGCGATACGAAGGATAAATGCTTACCAAGGTTCCCATTCCGGTTCCGGTGAGCGGAAATTCTTTGATAATATCAAGGCAGTCTTTCCAGAATATCAACCGCATAGATGACAAATCGCCTTGAGGGCCGGATATCAGTGCAAATTTAGTGACGATGGCATCCCATCCAAACCAACTGACAAACAATATAAGCAGTAAACAAATACAGAGGATTAATCCGCTTGAAAACAAAAATTTTCCGGGTTTTTTAATATTTATAAGCGCAAACAAAACAATCAGGGCAACACCAAAGCTTATCATGCCGCTTCTTGACATACTCAGAAAGATGGACAGTGCCGTTAAAACTGATGCCATTCCAAGTAAAAGATGTTTGTTCGTGCGGATTTGAATCACAGCATCGGCGAGTTTGGCACGTAAAGTCGGCCCGTGAGCAAATACGGGTTTATAAAAAAGAAAAAGGCTCAAAATAATTGGAAACAGCATTTCCATTAAACCCGCGTAATGGTTATGGTTGACATAGGGGCCGAAAGGAATGCTGCTATGCGTCAAACCTCTGAGCCAGAATATTTTATGGTGTAACTTAGAATCCATTTGGATGGGTATTAAATATTGTGCCATCGCCAAAACGGCCAGCAAAGTGGCAAAAATGATCACAACCGACACCGTTTTTTTTAATTCCTTCTTTTGGGATAGTATCTGAATCGTCAGAACATAGAAGCAAAAATAGGCTGCCAGACGAAAAAATTCAGCTAATGTGGCCTTGGAATTGATTGACACAGACATCCAACCCAAATGTTCAACAGGGCCAAGCGTGTTATTATAAAGGGAGTATGCGGAAGGTGAAATCAGCTTGATCAGGCCTATAGGAAAAGGCGTAAGTTGTAGCAGCGTGTAGAGTAGAATTAAAATAAACGGAACGGCACCCGGAATTTCATAAAGCGGTTTCTTGTGTTTATTTAAATGTATAAAAAAGATCAGAACAGTTGCTATGGCTGACAATTCCATTATGGTGAGAGACCATAATTCAACTGTTCCGAAAGCCAGGGGAGAAAAAATTAAAAGAAACAGGAATAGTCTATAAATGATTTTGGGCAAAGTACATCTCTATTGTTCTTTGTCATGTTTTGCGTGACGTTTTGATTCTTCCTTATATGAATCATCATAATAATCATAATAGTCATAATAATAGGTATGCTTTTTCACATCCACGGCATTCAGCACAACACCAAGAACACGCGCCTGGACGGTCGTTAATAATTTCAGCCCTCTATTGACAAGTTCATAAGTCGATTTACCCGCTTTAATCACAAAAATTGTTCCTCCCACTATTTTACTTAACACGATACTATCTGTAACGGATAAAACAGGTGGGGAATCAATGACAATAAAATCAAACTTTTTTTGCATCATATTCAACAACGCTATCATTCGTTTGGAACCGAGCAACTCGGAAGGATTTGGCGGGTGAGGCCCTGAGGTGATAAATTGCAAATCTTCAATGGGACCCTGGCGAATGCAATCTCCAAAAAATTCATCTGTTTCACTGGTAAGTAATGTGGTCAGCCCGTGCGTATTGTTGATACCAAAGACTTTTGCCAAACTGGGTTTTCTTAAATCGGCGTCAATGAGCAATACTTTTTTATCGGTTTGGTTAGCCAGGGTTACCGCCAAGTTTATCGCCACCGTTGTTTTACCCTCCGATGGCAAAGTGCTGGTGATCAGCAGGCAGCGAGGCGGCGACTGGGTTGAAGAAAGCAAAAGGGCTGTTCTGATTGCGTTGAAATTTTCAACAAAATGAGGCACATCTTGTTCTATAATACATTTTTCAACTTTTTTATCTTTTACTTTGGAAAGCAGGCTCACACCCAACAGAGGAACACCTAACCGTTCTTCAAGCTCATCCGCCGATTTTACCGTTTGGTCCAGATATTCCAGTAAAAAAGCAAGCCCGATTCCAGAGAACAGGCCGAGCAGCACACCGATCAGACTTATTGTTTTAATTCTGCGATTGGAGGGTGCCCGTGGCTTCTTAGCGGCCTCAACAACCCATATACGAACAGTTTCCGCCTGGTCAGTGATTCGCGATTCATTTATTTTTTTGGTCAGAGCATTATAAAGGCTTCGGTTGGTATCGATCTCTCTTTTCAGAATTGTATATTGGACAAACTTTTCATTCAGGTAAATTGCTTCCTTTTGGGTTTTTTCAAGCAGCTTGCGGAGATTGCTCTCTTTTGTCAGTGCCAGTTCATATTCATTTTCTATGGATTTAATAATGCGTTTAATTTCTTGTTTTTTTTTGCGCTCCAGAGAGGTTTTTTCTGCCAGCGCTCTTTTTAAAACCGGATGTTTCGGTCCATATTTTTTTGAAAGTTCCGTGATATTTTGATCAGATTTCAATATCTGCATACGAATTGATTGTAGCGTTTCGTCAGCAGTCAGCGCTTTCATTGTCTCAGCATTTTCAAAATCCTCTTTGATTTGCCGCACTTTATTATTGACCGCTTCCAGTTCTTTTCTCTTGATTTCAGCATGAAACAGTTGGGAACTCAGTTCTTCCAGCTTTCGTGGAATAACCGTGATTCGATCACCGATTGTAATAATTTTATTGGTTTGCAGATATTCCTGTAACGCCTTTTCAGCTCTTTCGAGCTTGATTTTTTCTTTTTCAGCTTTTTCAGTCATCCAGGATAGTGTGCGGCGGGAAGCATCAACCTTTATTTCAAGCATCACTTCAATATATGCTTTGGTGACCGCATTAACGACCATTTTGGCCAGTGCGGGGCTTGGCGATGTGAAGGACAAAGTGATAATGCTGCTATTTTCAACCGGTTTAACCTCAATTCCGTGACTGATCAGAGAGATGTATTTTTCAGATTTCAGCTTTTTTCCAGATTTTGATTTATTATATTCCAAAGTTGAAATATTCACAACAGGGGGGCGCAATTTTTCTATACCAAACAACTTTAATATTGCAACGCCGGCACTCTTGATTGTCTTGGTAGAACTCTGAATTATGGAAAAAGGCTCCTTTTGATCACTGAAAAAAGATTTAAATGTTTTTTCAAGATTAAGCGATAGTGCGGCTTTTTTTGCCACAGCCGTGCTTTTGATAATTTCCGACTGAGTTAGCAGAAATTTCGGATCCCAATATGAACCATAAGCGTAATTCATGCCCAACGGGTTGCGCTCGCCTTTTTCAAGCAACAATCTTGCTGAGGCAGTATAAACAGGTGAATAAGAAAGACCTCGGAGAAAAAAAATGATCGTGATGATAACAAAAAGAGTTGCCACAGAATATTTTCGCTTTATGATAATTCTGAGGTAATGTTGTATTGGGACTATTTCGCCTGACATCGTTAAAAAAAGCTTTCCGGTACCACAATTACATCATTGGGTAAAACTGACGCATCCATCGCAACCTTCTCGAATACCTTTTTTTTATCGTTTATCTTGCGAATAATTTTCACATTGGCAGGTGCCGCTTTACCTGTGAAACCGCCCGCATGCGTGATCGCTTGTATAACCGTAAGACCTTCAGTATGTTTATATTTGGCCGGGTTTTTTACTTCTCCGGTGATAAAAAAGGTCTCTGTGGCGGCTATGTAGATATAATCCCCTTCTTTTATCAGAATATTCTGAGAGGTGTTCCCTTCCTCAATCAGATGCTTTAAGTTTATCGTCAGGATTTTTTCTTTGCCGCTCGAACCGGATTTACGCTTGATGATGGCTTTAGCGCCGGAATCATCTCTCAAACCGCCTGCCTGGGAGATAATTTCCAAAAAAGTGGTCTCTCTTTCAAGCACATAAATCCCAGGATTTCTGATTTTTCCAAGAAGTGTGACTTTTTCTTCGCTTTTTGCTGATGCGGCGCTTTGTACATCAATAATGTCATTTGGCAGTACGTTTTTGTCTAAGGATACATCAGATAATATCTCTGTTTTTTGTTTATCATTCATCTTATTACGAGTAATTTTCACATTGTCAGGTGCCGCTTTATCTGTGAAACCGCCTGCTTGCGTGATAGCCTGCATAACCGTAAGACCTTCAGCATGTTTGTATTTTGCCGGGTTTTTTACTTCTCCGGTGATAAAAAAGGTCTCAATGGATGCTATGTAGATATAATCCCCTTCTTTTATCAGAATATTCTGAGATGTGTTCCCTTCCTCAATCAGATGCTTTAAGTTTATCGTCAGGATTTTTTCTTTGCCGCCCGAACCGGATTTGCGCTTGATGATGGCTTTAGTACCGGAATCATCTCTCAAACCACCTGCCTGGGAAATAATTTCCAGAAAAGTGGTCTTTTCTTCAAGCACATAAATTCCCGGATTTCTGATTTTTCCAAGAAGTGTAACTTTTTCTTCGTTTTTTGCTAATACGACGCTTTGTACATTAATAATATCATTTGGCAGTACATCTTCATCTAGGGATACATCAGTTAATACCTGTTTCCGTGCTTTTATCTCACGTGTTATTTTGATGCGGGAAAGCGACACTTTTTCCGTAAAACCGCCAGCTTGGGTAATCGCTTGAAAAACGGTGATTTTTTCAGTGTAATTATATTTATTCGGCTGTTTGATTTCACCGGTGATGTAATAGAAAGCGGTGGTTGGGATAAAGATATTATCGCCGTTCTTTATCAAAATGTTTTGGGAGGTGTCCCCACTTTCGATCAAACGTTTTAAATCAATTATGATTGTTTTTTCTTTTTCGTCGCCAGAGGCTCTTCTCTTAATGATGGCTTTATTGCCGGCATCACCGGTCAAGCCCTGCGCTTTTGAGATAAGCTCCAGAAAAGTGGTTTTTTTATGAAGTTCATAAAGGCCGGGGCTATTCACCTTTCCCAGAAGCGTCACTTTTTTAATTCTGAACTTATTAATATCTACGGTTACCTGGGGCGTAACAACATAGCCATCAGCCAAAAGCATGGTGATTTTTTGAGCGATCTGGTGCAAGGTCAGATTTATGACATTCACCTCTCCGATTAACGGAAGGGATATATTGCCTTCCCCGCTAACTCTTACAATCGTATTTAAATCCTCATGTTCATACACCTTAATCGTAAGTACATCGCCTTCATCCACAACATAGTTCGAAGCTACAGAATAGGATGCTAAAGCCATGTTTAAAATGATGATTGCTAATAAAAATTTTTTTTTCATCGTATCAATTCTTAAAGTGACGCTGAAATTCGTAAGGAAGAGGTATTGGTTTTAAAATTAAAATCAGGAATATTTGAATCCCTCATCGAAAAATCATAGGCCAGTATCGCCGCAAGCCAATCCATTATTTGATAATTCAGTGATGGGCTGATGCGATAAAGCTCGTCATCTCTTTCATAAGTGACATTATTATAAATCATACGACCATAAAAATCAGAATTCGCATAACCCAGCATCAGATTGAATTTCATGGCATCGGTAATCTGATGCTGGTAAGTTCCTTGAAGATCACGCGTCAGAGTATAATTCATACCGTCTATCTGTGATTCATCCATTCGCTGGGAAGCGCGTAATCCAAACGTAACTTTGGGGCTGAAAATATAGGAAACAGAACCTTCCAAGATCAAATTTTCCGCCTTATCGCTGTCGTCACTAAAATTTTTAACACCATAACCGGATTTAAAATAACCGGCAGTTTTACTGGTAGCCCGCCAATCAATACCACCGTAAGCATCTAATTCCGTGCTGTCTGAGAAGCCATCCTGTTCATAGCGAATATCAATAAAGTCAAGATTAACGAAAAAAGATGTTTTAGGGCTTATTGTATAGTATACATATCCAGAGTAGGCATTATCATTGCGATTGTTGCTTGTTAAAGTTGAATTATCATAATCAAGATCGAAATTACTGTATCCCAGTCTTAGTTTGGTTTTTTCAGTAACATCATAAGTGAGGATTGCATCAAACAGATTGCTCCGGTATTTGCCTTCATCCTTTAGTGTTGCCGCTCCGGTGCTGATAGAGTCAAAAGTCAATTTATAATCGTCAATCAAGTCAAGCGACAGCCCCCCTTTGGCATTATACAGGAAACGGCCTTGAATATCATAGGTGTCTGTATTCTGATCCGTATTTTCATGATAGCGAGTTATGTTTGCCCTGCCAGATAAATACGCCTGAAATTGTCTTAGTGTACTAGGATTTGATCTGGTGAATATATGACCGGCCGGAGTTTTAGACGAAGTGAATAAATTTGCCCATCTTTTTTCGGAGCCGGGAAACGCCAGCCATATTTCTGGTGAAACGGTGATATGATAATCCCCTGTTTTGTCCTCATTCGTATTAAAGACGTTGTCTGTATAGCCTCCTTCAACAATAATTAAAGGATGAATATATCCGCCGCCTTTTTCAAAAATATCGCCGCTTATCGCGGTAGTTTCCTCTGTTTTCCCATCATTAACAGAAACAGAACTGAGTAAAATCTTAGCATTAATAGAAATAGGAGTGAGTAAAATGAATACCATTAACAGTGTAAATGACATTTTTTTGAGCATTTTTTTATCCTTTCTTTTCTTAACACCCGCTATAACTCGCGCTTTTAAAAGTGGCAGAGGCCAGGTTTTCCCCAAAAAACAGCTTTATCAAAAACGCAATTTATGCAGATGGACATTATACCTCAATGCGTTTTATCAAAATCAGGCATTGAGACTGATTAATTAGAGGCGGGGTAAAATAACTTTCCCCTTCCCTTTTCGTAATCTTAATCGTTCCGATTACGCATTCTAAATTAAAGTACAAACAAGGAAATTATTTCGTCCTCATTCATTACTAAGGCCCAGAACCACTTATCTCTATCGTTGTTGTTGTCGTCGGTGTAGTTGTCGTAGTTGTCGTCGTCGGTGGTGTAGTTGTTGTAGTTGTCGTCGGCGGCGGTGTAGTTGTAGTTGTCGTCGGCGGCGGTGTAGTTGTTGTAGTTGTCGTCGTCGGCGGTGTAGTTGTTGTAGTTGTCGTCGGCGGCGGTGTAGTTGTTGTAGTTGTCGTCGGCGGTGTGGTTGTTGTAGTTGTCGTCGGCGGTGTGGTTGTTGTAGTTGTCGTCGGCGGTGTGGTTGTTGTAGTTGTCGTCGGCGGTGTGGTTGTTGTAGTTGTCGTCGGTGGTGCAGTTGTAGTTGTCGTCGGTGGTGTGGTTGTTGTAGTTGTCGTCGGTGGTGCAGTTGTCGTCGTTGTGGCTGGTGCCCCTGTCATACCGCCTAATGGGGGTGTACTTATGCCTTCCATATCATCATAGTCTATGATATCTTTAATATCATTATGTGTAAAACCTGCTTCAATAGCGGCTTTTACATAAACAGCTTCTTTAAATTTTTCTTTTTTTAAACATGAAAACAGGTTTTCTAAAGCAGTTGCGGTCTCATTAGAACTCTTTGTATTTTTATAAAGTTCAAGTAAGTCTTTTAGCGCAATATAGGGATCATAATTTGATCCTATGGCCGCTTTTACCATATTACATGCCAGTAAGCCCGATTTGGACGCGCAACTTTTGATATTTTTTATGAGACCGTCAGACATAAAAAAAACCTTCAGCACTTCGTAATCTTTATTATTGATTAAATGTGATCTTCTCAAAATCTCGCAGGCTTTTGGTTTAATATTATTTACGTCTCCGCCGTTATTATAAATTGCTTGAAGCATATCTTGCGGCTCTTCACCACCTTCGTCAAGATATACAATCATCATTTCAGCGACCGGAGCTCCATCCCGAAATGCGGTTTTAACGGCTTCTTCCAGATTATTCAGTTTTAGCTGTTCTTTAAAGACGGCCTGCTCTTCAGAAGTCCATGTCTCAGAGTCCTTAAGTGACATAGTGGCTAAAGCAAAATCAGAAAATATCATCAACAAACTGATTAGAAAAAAAGTCATCGTTTTTTTCATAATTTCCTCCTTTTCGATTTTCAAAAATTATTTCCATAAAAAGTTAAAATTTTTCAAGAAGTCTAAAAAAGGGTTGAAACAATTGAAAATTTATTGAATAAAAACAGCATGTTAAATCAAAAACACACCTGGATTAATATGTAGTATAACCTGTTGAATTTATAAGTTAAAATGCACATCGTTTTAACATTTTTTAAAAATAATTCGTTTTGTATTCATCATACAGAAAGGATAGGTTCGCTAAATTTATTCAAGTAAGCGGCCACTGCTGAATTGTCAATTCACTTAAACGTCGCTAAATGATGAACAAAATCCATATAAAAAATTTTATACATGATTTATAACAAAAAGGCAATGAGAATTTTAGCAGTTCAGATGAAAAATAAAAATTATCCTTCATTTCGGTTATTTTGGAGAACATCCAAAATTGATTGTTTTTTGGGTTTATCTGTGTTTTTATAGTCAGTAGATGGGAAATGCCTGAAAATACGACATGGAGCGCAAAAACTAAGTGAAGCGGTTTTTTGCCGGCCCTTGAATCCGCAGCCTTTCCGGATGGCGATGCAAAACACCGCTGCGCTTAATTTTTGCGCTCATGAACTTTCCATCTACTGATAGTATTTTAATTAGATGGCTCGGTATAGGCTAAACGTTTCCCAATGCTTATACTGACGGTGTGAAAGATATTAGAAGATTTTCTAAAATCACACTGAAAAAATAGAATTGGCAAATTGCACTGATTGCCGGATGGTCGAATTTCATTTATAAGGAGTAAACAGATTCTATGAAGACTGATTATAACACACAGCAAACACCGCAATTTAGAGTTTTAGCGGACGCGCAGATAAACAAAATTTATCTGGCGGCATTGGAATGCCTGCAACGTACAGGCGTTGAAGTACAGAACCAGGAAGCGCGCGAGTTGCTGGCTGCTGCCGGAGCCGATGTTGATGGAAGGTGCGTTCGTATTTCGCCGCGCATCATTGAGGATGCCCTTGCGGCCATTCCTCAATCTTTTACAATCTGGGGACGCGACGGAGAACACCGCATGGAGATCGCTCCGGGGCGTGTATTTTTCGGTCCGGGGCCTACCTGTACCTTTTTTATCGATCCTCAGACCGGTGAACGGCGCAAGTCCCGACAGGGCGATCCAGCCACAACTGCACGAGTATGTGATGCGTTGGATAACATCGACTATGTGATGTCGCTGGGTTTGATTGACAATGTCACCCCATCACTGGCATCGGTGTACGAATATGCTGAAATGATTGCCAATACCGATAAACCTGTTCTGCCATGGGCCTTTAACCTGGACCATCTCAAAGACATCTATCAGATAGCCCTGGCGTTGACAGGCGGCGAAAAAGAATTCCGACGCCGTCCGCTTTTCGGTTTTTTCTCCACCATGCAGCCTCCAATGATTCATACGGACGATGATCTGGCCAATTGCCTGTGGGCTGTGGAGAAAGACATTCCGGTCATATACATTGGGGCAGGAGAAGCCGGTGTAAGCACTCCGGTGACCGGAGCCGGTCTTCTGGTGGTTTGGCTGGCCGCCGCGTTGAGCGGTATAGCGATTTTTCAGCTTAAAAAACGAGGGGCTGCTGTGTGTATCGGCGGAGTGCCGGCACCTATGGACCTGAGATCGGCTCGTCCGTCTTATGGAGGGCCTGAGATGAGCCTGTATAGTGCCGCTTTTTCAGAAATTTTACGTCATCTAAGCGTGCCGTTTATGGGTACGGCCGGTTCATCTGATGCCAAGACGTTGAACTTACAGGCCGCGATTGAAAGTACGATGCAGGTCATGCTTTCAAGTTTAAGCAGGGCCTGCATGGTGCATGACGTTGGATTTCTTGACTGTGCTGACATCGGCTCTCTGGAAATGTTGATTATGAATGATGAGATCATTGCCATGACCAAAAGGGTGATGCGCGGCATTGAAGTGAACGACGACACCTTGATGCTTGATCTGATAAATGAGGTGGGGCCATGCGGCGAGTTTATATCAACAATGGAAACAGCCGAGCGTTGCCGTAAAGAAATTTGGAATCCTGCATTGTTGAATCGCGAACCTTGGGTGACTTGGAAAGAAAATGGCTCCTTGACGATGTCGGACAAAATTAAGCAACGAATGCACGAGATATTGACCAACCATAAGCCATCGAACCTGCCGGAAGAGGTTGCCGATAAAATAGAGGCAATAATAGAGGCCGCGGAAGCGCGTGAGGGAGTAATGAAGACGGGTATTGAAGCATGAATGTATTAAGTGCCGAGGACGAAATAATTTTTTCTATATTTTTAATTAATGTCAGTAGATCGAAAAGTTTATGAAATACAGCCCAAGGAGTGCTGAACTTACAGTTTAGCACAGGAGTCGGTATTTTTTAATCGGATAACCATCGTCCAAAAATCCCCTTTGGGAAAAGAATTACGGCGGCCACAAAAAAAACACCTAAAAACAGAATCCAGTAATATGCCATCAGCTCAGAAAGATAGGTTTCCAGGGTTCTTACCAGCAGCGCACCGAGAAAGGATGCCAGAATTACTTCCTTGCCTCCCAGAGCCACCCAGATCAACACTTCAGTGGAAAGGCCGAATCCGATGAGAGTGGGAGAGACAAACTCTGTGACAATTGCGAAAAGCGCGCCCGACAGGGCGGCCACAGCGGCACCGATGGCAAATGTGATGATTTTGTGCTGTGCGCTGTTGTAACCAAAGGATTCGGCGCGGGCTTCATTGTCGCGAATCGCGCGCAGAATAGCTCCAAACGGCGATTGGACTATATGCGTCAACAGCAAATAGGCTATGGCGCTGGATGCCAATACAAAGTAAAATAACGCAATGGGTGTGATGAACTCGTATCCCGCTACGGAAAAAGGCGGAATGCTGAACAATCCATTATATCCGCCGATATAATACCAATCAACCGCTATTCGTTCCGCTATAACGGCAATGGCCAGTGTGACAATGCCCAAATACGGTCCTTTCAGACGACCGTAAAACAAGAAATATCCCACAACAACGGCAAACAAGGACACGCAGAGTACTGCTGTAAGCAGCCCCGCGATGCTTGTGGCCAAAATCCCGCTGAATCCGGGAATCATTCCCTTGACGATAAGAGTGTAAATGTAAGCCCCCATACCGAAATAAACGGCATGGCCGAAACAGAGGATACCACCGTAGCCCCATACCAGTGACAGGCTCATGGCAAAGATGCCATAGACCATCAATTGGGTGAGTTGAACTATCCAGTAATCGTTTTGTGTCATGGGGAATAACACCAGGATGGCCGCTAATCCCATGGCTATCCAGGCGGGTCGGGGTTGCCAAAAAACAGATCGTTGCATTGATATGTCAGTTGATTTGATGGTTGAAATATCGCTTTTCATGGTTTTTTAGAGCCCAGCAGCCCCTGTGGACGTATGCGGATGAGGAAAATCGCCAGAGAAAAGATGACCACTTGAGCCGCAACTGGTGAAAAATGAAAACTGAGCAGACTGTCACCGCCCCCTACGATGGCTCCGCCGGCCAGCACACCGTAAAGAGTTCCTGTACCGCCCACAAGGATTGATAGAAAGGCCGGGATGAAAAAACCGAGTCCCATCTGGGGATCACAACTCATCACCGGGGCCATGACCGCACCGGCCAATCCGGCCAACGCCGATCCGAATGCAAATGTCGTGCGATACATCCGTCGCGTGTTAATCCCCAGGGTGGCAGCCATATCGCGATTGGCAATTACCGCGCGTGCGCCCAGGCCGAAATCGGTTTTAAGAAAGATATAAAAGGTGACGGCGATGATAATCAGGGCGATGGCCATTATGAACACCCTATACGCGGGGTACTCAATGCCGGCCACAGTCACCATTTGCGGAAGGGGCGGGGCGACGGTCAGTCCCGCCGGTCCGAAAATAATAATAATCAGTTGTTTGATGGCTAACGAAACTCCCCAGGTAGCTAAAATGGTGTCTAAGGGGCGATGGTACAGGTGACGAATACAGATATATTCAATGAGCATACCGATAAACCCCACTGTTAGAGGAGCCAGCACTAATGCCGGCCAGAAGCCGATTCCGAGCCGGTTGGTCATAACTACGGTGTAAGCTCCCAGTAGAAAAAATTCGCCGTGTGCCATGTTGATGACATTCATCAGGCCGAAAATGATCATCAATCCCATGGCCACCATGATCAGCACAAGAACAAAGTTCATTGCACTCAATAATTGGATGATTAAGTCAGTCATTGTTTATAACGCCATATAGCGGGTAATCATAGAATCGTCTTTTTGAAGAGCGTCCTTCGGGCAAGTATCCGCAATGCGGCCTTTTTCCAGAAACGCGCAGGTGTCAGCCAGATCGAGGATCATATCCACATTCTGCTCAACAATAACGATGGTGATCCCTGTCTCTTTGTTGATAGCGCGTAAAATACGGGTGATTTCCTGAATAATGGATGGTTGAATCCCTTCGGAAGGCTCGTCTAATAAGAGTAACTTCGGGTTTGCTACCAATGCCCTTGCGATAGCTAACATCTGCTGTTCCCCACCGGAAAAAGAGCCGGCGCGCTGGTTTTTACGCTCTTTCAGAATCGGGAAGTATTCAAATAGCTTTTCCGGGACGCATCGTTTTTTCCGGGGATACCGCATGGTTGCCAGTCTGAGGTTGTCCCAAACTGTAAAATCACTGAATATTTCCCTGCCCTGAGGCACAAATCCGACGCCTTTGGCGGCAATTTTATGCGGTTTTAAGCCCCCGATTGATTCATTTTCCAACTCAATCTTTCCTGATTGGGGTGGTAAAAGTCCCATAATGGTTTTCATCAACGTGGTCTTTCCCATGCCATTGCGCCCCATGATCACCATAATCTCCGCTCGTTTGACTTTCAGATCAATTCCCTGCAAAATAAGGCTGCCGCCATAAGATGTGTGTAAGTTCGAAATTTTCAACATCAGCGGCTCTTTCCAAGATAGATTTTACGCACCGCTTCGTCGCTTTGGATTGTTTCATAGCTGCCTTCCTTGAAGACCGCCCCTTTGTACAGCACGGTGATGCGGCTGGCGATTTCACGCACAAATCCAATGTCATGTTCGATAACGAGGATAGTCATTTTTTCTTCACGGGAGATATTGCGGATCAATTGGGCGGTTTTGCGGGTTTCGGCTGCTGTCATCCCGGCGGTGGGTTCATCAAGAAGCATCAGTTGGGGACGCCTGGCAAGAACCATACCGATTTCAAGCCACTGTTTTTCACCATGAGCCAGATGAATGGCTGGCAGGCAGGCTTTATCATCCAGGTTGATTTTTTGAAGCAAAGCGGTTATTTTTTGATGGATATCGCTGTCTTTACGCGGTTTGAGGAACAACGAACGGCGTTGATCGCGAAAAAAAGGGACGCGGATATTGTCATAAACGGTGAGCTGGTTGAAGATTCCGGGCACCTGGAATTTCCGGCCGATTCCCATCCGTCCGATGATATGAACCGGTTTCCCGGTGATGTCCTTGCTTTTAAACGCGATACGACCGCTGGTGGGTTTATAAGTTCCCGTAATGAGATTGAAAAGGGTTGATTTGCCGCATCCGTTGGGGCCGATAATACATCGCAATTCTCCTTTGGACAGGGTCATATTGACGTGATCCACCGCGGTGAGTCCGCCAAATTTTTTAGTGAGCCTCTCTGTCTTCAGGATGATCGTCATGTAGTAACGGTTGGTTGATCGGTTTTTGGCACAATTAACCTGTGCGGCCAATTTCCAGCGCCTTTTCCAGAAATGCCAAACGGCCTGCTTCATCGGAACCGACATTGCCCAGTATATGATGTTCAACCGTTTTGACACCGCAAAAACCAAAGGTTCCCGCATCTTTAGTCAACCGGGCGGCATTGTTTAACCCCGTCTTTTCCAACAATTCAGCAGGATTATCAGCCGTGTTGAAGATAATAACCCGTTTTAGCCGAAGGAGAGTGACAAACCTGCCATCGGGAGTTACATCGTAGGCCCAGCCCTTGGACAATACGCGGTCAATCCAGCCTTTGAGTATGGCGGGCGCTTCATTCCACCATACAGGGTAGATCATCGCCAGGCCATCGGCTTTCTCAACCCGTGCCTGTTCGGATAAAACATCCGGCGGGAGTTTTTCCCCTTCAATGAATTGATTGAAATCATCACCGGCCATCAGCGGGTTGAAACCGCTGGTATATAAATCGTTCACATCGTTGGCCGCACCGGCTGTTTCGAGCCCCTTGACAAATTCCCGGCAGACTGCGTGGTTAAACGATGCCGGATTGGGATGGGCAAGTAAAATGTACCATTGCATAAAAAAATCCTTAGATAGTGTTGTGTCAAGTTTAAGGTGATAGGTGAAAATCAGGAGTGCGAACTTCAGTTTGCCGCTTTTGGAGCGTTTTGGCAAACTGAAGTTTGCACTCCTACCCGTCAGTTAAATATTGACACAACAGTAGTATGAGGACGAAATAACTTCCCCATTTTTCCAACTCTTGCTCATTAGATTCAGAGCAAGAGTTTTGTCTTATGAAATGGGGGAGTTATTATGTCCCCGATCCATACTGGCACCTACATCTTTTTTCCTTCACATTGATTTGACGGTTCAATAGTACCGAGATTCTTTTTCACTTCAAGTTTTCCATCTTTGAATTCACCAATCAGCATGTTCAGGATTACATGGTGATCGGATGCCCGCATGGTTTCGGGGCCGTTGCCCACCGTAATGGTCTGATCGCCCATAGCATCGATAATTTTTTCCTTATCCACGCCACCTGACTTTTTAATGGCGGCAGCCAGCAGTTTAACCAGCCCATAGTGGGAACAAGTAGCCCAAGTGACCACAGTGTCTTTGCCGAACATTTTTTTCTGACGGGCCACAAAATCCTTGGCTTCCGGATTATCCAAGCTGGCCAGAAAAGGCAGAGCCGTAAAGATTCCATCAGACTGTTCCGGTGTCAGAGCCTTTAAATAGTTTTCATCTGATGCCAGGGCCACAATCTTGATTTTATCCTTCAGGCCGAATTCGGTGAACTGTTTGATAAAAGTGAATCCATCGGCTCCCGGAACGATGAGCATCAGTACATCAGCACCGGATTTGGCGATTTTTTGGATCGTCGGGGCATAGTCCTTGACCCCGAAAGGGGTATATTCAACAGCAACAACTTTGCCATCTATTTTTTCGGCATTGCGTTTTATGGCTTCGGTCATTTTGTGCGGCCAAACATAGTCATAGCCGAAAATATAGAAGGATTTTCCATATTGCTCGCCCATATACGGCACCAGCTTGTCCATGTCGTGATCAGGAATGGCGCTGTATAAAAAAACATAACGGTTACACACACCGCCTTCATAATCAATGCCATAAAGCAACGGCGTTTTGTATTTGACGGCCACCGGTGTCATCGCATCACGGGCCGCGCTGCTCACCGGTCCCATTACAGCGACCACCTTATCTTTTAAAATGAGTTTTTTTGCTTTTTCCACAGCCGTTTTGGGATCGGTCTTGTTGTCCTCAACCATTAGTTCAAGCATCCGACCGTCTAACACGCCACCGGCCGCGTTGATTTCTGCCACCGCCATTTTGGCGCCCCTGACGCCAAGATTACCATAGATTTCAAATCCGCCACTTAATGGCAGCACCACGCCGATTTTAACCGGCTCTTTGGCAATGGTCAGATTCGGAAAAGCCATACAGGCGATAAAGCCCGCAACCATAAGGGTTAATATCAATGTCACTTTTGGTCTCATCATTTCTCCTCCTTTTTTTATCAGGTTTGCTGTAATTGCCGGGGTCGGCACCATTGCCACTCGCGGCAGTTTTAAACTAAACAATTGTCTTTTGTGTACAACAGATCAAATAATTCGGTCAATCATTATTTCCGTTGCATCGTGTGTAATTGAAAATTTAAGAAGAGTCTTCTTTCAATGGTTCTTTGGCCTTAAACGGTTTCATAGCCTCAACATGCCCGCCAATGGCTTTATAATCCTTTAGTGTCATGGTATATTCAACAGGACATATAGTAGCCGGTGTGGGAGTCCAGTAAAATGATCCTGCTTTCACCTTGTTCACATCCACTATGAATGATATGCCGCCGCCAGGCATAACGTATGTCGGTGCTCCCCCTATGGTCAGGCAGGCCCGACATTCATGCACAGCTCGGGTTAGTTTGACAGGAAATTTAGTCACACCGGCCCTGGCGCTTCCACCGCTTCCTCCTGTGTACATGGCCGAGACCAGGGAAGGTTCACAAGAATCTTGGATGGTTTTAAGTGCAAACCTGGCCGTATCAGTGAGGGAAATTTTTTCAAGGCCGCCCTGGTTGTCCACCTTGAACAAAGCCCCATTCTGGCCTGTTGTTTCAGTTATGAGAATTGTCATGCCTTCCCTGGCAATGGTCATATCCACAGTATCTATAATATCTTCAGGGTTTGTTATGGAAGTAGCTCCCCATCCATTGCCATGATCTCCGAAATAACGGCCAGGTGTGCTTTGCTTGAATTTCAGTGACACGCCTGCGGGCTTCACACCTGTATAATTGCCTGCAACATGCTCGCTCATAAGCCCTGTGACATGTGAATCCAGAACAATGACCTCATCGGCTGCCTTACAAAGCAAAGGGGTGAAAATCCCAAGCACGGCGCTGCCGCAGCCCACTCTCATTTTGGCAATTGTCCGGCCATCAATTACAGGGGGCTTTCCCACCTTAATTTTCAGGCGGCTGCCGTTTTCAATTTTAAGTTTCACCTCTTTTCCATTGGCAATATCGGTGATTGTTCTTGCCACAACAAATCCGTTCTCTCCGGTGAGCCGGTTGACTCCCCCGATATGGAGCATTTTAGAACCGTATTGTTCGGTTTCAACCATTCCAGCAACTCTTTTGCCAACAAAAATATCAGCTCCCTCTTTGCCGATGTTCACATCAGTATCCACTTTGACCAACACTGAACTGTAACTTAAGGGCGCCTCAGTGACCACAGTGACCACATCGATATCATTTCGTTTTTCGCTGACAATATAGGGGGCCGGTTTACAGCAAGGGTAGGTGGCGCCGGCCCCGATAGCCGTGATTACAGGTTCTTTGATTGTTGCGGATGTTTCGGGTCCCACAATCTCCCTGACATCATCAAAGGTGTGAACAGGCGTTATTCTTACAAGTACGCCTTCCTCATTGATATATCTTTGACATGCCCCCAAAGCATTGGCAGGCACTTGGCATTTAATGGGGCAGGCGTCACATTCAACACTTGATTCGAGCGCATCACCCGTGACAACAACAGCTTTTTCCTGACATACTCTGAAACAGACATTGCAGCAGGTACACTTGGCAGCATCTATCTGTGCTTTTTTTTTGATGATCTTTATTGCTTCAACCGGGCAGTCTCTCATACAAAAACCGCATCCGGTGCAAAGTTCCATGTTGATCTGCACTACCATTCTCCTTGATAATCAGTAATGAAAATTCAGATGATAAATTCTTTTCCGGAAATCGCTTTACAAGATATTTTCTTTCCTGTTTGGGATGTTGCCATAAACTGAAAGTTTCGCACTGCGCTGTTATGGAAAAACCAAAATCGGATCCTTATCGCGTTGTTTTTGTAAAATAATCATTTCCGTTTTCTTTATAAATTTTTTGCATTCGGAGCATCCTGCAAAATTTTTATGAGATGCCTTGAAAGCATTTAACGCTTGGGGATATTTTCCTTGGGCATACAGATTGAGACCTGATTGAAAATAGGATCTGGAAAGCCATTCATAAACGGTGGTGCCCTCCTTATTTTGGCTGGCGCAGGTTTCAAATTGAACAATCGCCTCCTGAAATTGCCGGTCGTTAAAAAAGCCGATTCCTTTTTCTAAGCATTGACGCGGAATCATTTTTGTTTCACCGGTTTCCGTCGGTTGCGGGCTTGGTGCCGGACGCGGTGGCAAATCAGGCGGCGGATTCGGATTTGGGAAATAAAGCGGTTTCCCCGGTAAATCAATCACCGGGAAAATCACGACTTGGCCAGTTTCAATTTTTTCAGGATTGGTAATTTTATTATAAGCATTGACTCTTTTTACAAGTTCATAGCCTTCAGTTTTACCATAATAATGCTGGCACAGTTTAGAAATCAAATCCCCTGGTCGAATGCTATGCTTCATCTTCAAAACATCCATCATTTTGCAGACGTAAGGGTTATCAGGGGCGATCAGGTGAGCCTCAGACAGTGTCTCGCGCATTTTATCCGATAATTCACGTTTTTGATAATCAATAAATTGTTCATATAGAGCCTGTAGCCGGATCTGTTTTTTTACATCGACCAAGCGATCCTGTGCCGTTTGGCGTCGCTCAACATCCGATGTTGCCACAATAGACGCCTGAAAAGCAGTCTGCGCCTTTTGCCATTCTTTCAGTGATTCATATTTGAGGCCCTCCGCAAATAACGCTTCAAACCGGTCTGTTTTAACGGGTTCCACTTTAGTTTTAGGCGGACATCCGCAAATCAGAAGGCATAGCAAAAGAATTTTGGCTACAAAGATTGTTTTTTTCATCGGATGTTTCCTAGTATATAACATTTACTCGTTATACAACGCTTCGATCTGAGCAGTAGGTCGGGTTAGCGATAGCGTAATCCGACATCAACAGGCAATATTGTCGGGTTACGCTATCGCTAACCCGACCTACCGCTTCTGCGAAGCCCGCTTAACATTTATTTGTTATACAACGCATCGATCTGAGATTGATAACGTTTCAGCACGATGCGTCGTTTCAGCTTCATCGTTTGGGTTAATAAACCGTTCTCCGTTGAAAAAGGATCAGACATCAGGACAAATTTTTTCGGAATTTCATACCAGTGGAATTTGTCTTTCAGAAAATCAGTGACCGCATCGCTGATTAAGGTCTTGATTTCATCACGCTCAACCAGTTCGGCAGGTTCTGTCGGCAAGTTGTTTTCCTCGGCATATCCTTTTAAAACTTCAAAATCGGGAACTGCGAGACAAACATTATAAGTGCGTCCCGCTCCATAAATCATGGCGTTTTCAATCCAGGGCAGCAATTTGATTTCCTCTTCAAGAGACGCCGGAAAGACATATTTGCCATTTTCGAGTTTATACTGTTCCTTGATACGGCCGGTGATAAAAAGAAAACCATCTTCATCCAAACGCCCCAAATCGCCGGTTCTAAAGCCGCCGTCAGCGGTCATCACTTCGCGTGTGGCTTCCGGCTTATTGTTGTAACCCTGCATGACGTTGGGACCGTAAACCACAATTTCACCTTCGTCGTTCTCGGTCTCTGCCGAAACCGGCTCGATTACCACTTTGACATTTTGAATCGGCCGGCCCACGCTGCCCGGTTTATGCGCCGCCGGACAATTCATACTGACCGCCGGGGATGTTTCGGTTAGGCCGTAACAATCATACACAGGAATGCCGATATCGGCAAAAAAATAACCGATTTCAACATTCATGGTGGCGCTGCCTGTGATGGAACCTTGTAAACGGCCGCCGAATTTTTGCCTGATTTTTTTAAACACAACCGCATCGGCGAGTTTAAATTGAAGATTTGTCAACAAAGAGGACTTGCCCTGAAGAGCTGATGCCCGTTTTTGCTTGCCGGCTTCAACCCCCATGACAAACAGTGTTTTGGCCAAACCTCCGGATGCATTGATTTTCTGCCACAGACTGTCATAGATTTTGTTAAAAATACGGGGGACGGCAATCAGATACGTAGGGCTTAATTTGCCCATATCATCGGCAATGGTGGTAATATCCTGGATAAAACCGATGGAACCGCCCAGATGGATAAAATTATATAACTCCGCAGTTTGGCCGAAAGAGTGCGCCCAGGGCAAAATCGAAAGGCTTCTGCTGTTTGCATCCAGTTCCGGCACCAAACGGCCGCCGCTGATAGCATTGCTCGTAAAGTTGCCGTGGGACAATAAAACCCCTTTCGGATTTCCGGTGGTGCCGGATGTGTAGATCAGCACAGCAATATCGCCAGGTGAGGGACGAACAGACGCGACCGGATGGTTGCTCCCCCATTTCTCTAACGCGGCCATGGTGTTGTCGCCTTGGCCGTCGATTACGGCAATATGCTCCAGGCTAGGAGTCTGGTCTTTAAATTGCATGACATGATCATAAATAGTGTCGTTGGCTACGAGCAGCACTTTGACATTTCCATCAGTGATGATATATTGCCAGGTTTTGCGCAAATCTTTTTCGTACATGGGGATAAAACGCGCACCCAGGCCGTAAGTGGCAAATGCGGTAATCGCCCATTCGGTGCGATTATTAGCGATAATGCCAACCACATCGCCTTTACCCACACCGAGATTCGCCAAACCTCCCCGTAAATTATCAATGCGTTCCCCAGTTTGCCGATACGTCACCCACTCATATTCGCCATCAGCGTTTTGAGTTCCAAATAACGTATTATCCGCATATTGAGCCGCACTTTCTTCAAACAGCTCAACAAGATTGTCAGGTTTTTCATAATTATACATCGTTTAACCTCCTTTTTTTTCTAATTCCCCAAAGTACGTTGCCTAAAAATTTCGTACATCACAATTCCACCGGCGACAGATGCGTTAAGCGAATCCACGGCCCCTTGCTGGGGAATCGCCAGAAGAAAATCGCAATTTTTTTTCACTAACGGGCGGATTCCTTTCTCCTCGCTGCCGATGACAACCGCGAGAGGCCCGCTTAAATTTTGTTCAAAAACAGATTGTCGTGCCGCTTTATCCAACCCCGCTATCCATAATCCGCTTTGTTTTAATGCTTTTATAGTTGTCACCATATTGGTAACGCGTGCGATCTGAGCATGTTCGACAGCGCCTGTGGAAGCCTGGCACACTGCCGCTGTAATGGGCGCGGCACGGTCTTTGGTTGTAATAATCCCTGTAACGCCGGCGCATACGGCTGTTCTGACCAGCGCTCCCATATTACGGGCATCGGTCACATGGTCCAACATCAGTAAAAACGGAGCCTCGCCGGCGATGTCCGTTTTGTCAATCAATCCGTTCAGGTGCGTAAACGGATACGGGCTGACCTTTGCACCAATGCTTTGATGAAAAGCGTTACCCGCCATTTTATCAAGCAAATTTGAATTCAGCATCTGAATCGGAATTTGACGCCTTGCAGCCATTTCAAGCACCGCTTTGATGCGTTTTGAAGGCTTAGTGCGGATGGTATATATCTCTATGAATTGCCTTCGTCCGGCACGCAACGCTTCTGAAACAGAATGAATACCAAATAATAGTTCGTTTTTCAAGTTTTGAGTTTCACATTTCAAGTTTTAAGTTTAGCGTGTATTCTGCAAGAAGACTGCCTCGCCAGTAGCCATTGTGCTGATTTTCAAAAAAAGTCTTGAACAGCGTTAAGCTTTCCTGTCGCAAAACGTTGGCGGTGATCTCAAGCGGGCGGTTGCGATATAGGGGTGTAAGGGTTTGTAAATCACATTTTAATCCACCGCCCATCACATCTTCATAAGCGTAAACAATTTTCCTGATTCCGGCAAGTAAAATCGCGCCAAAACACATCAGACAGGGTTCCATTGTGCAAAAGAGTGTAATATCGCTTGCATCAGGTTTGTGTTTGAGCATAGTTAGATGCCGCAAGGCGACAATTTCAGCATGATCAATTTCATTCACCGTGCTTGCGGATGAGTTTTGCCGAGACCCGATTGTCAGAATACCTTTGGGGTCTGCTATCACGCATCCTACCGGAAATTCTCCGTCAGCGAGCGCTTTTTGAGCTTGGGCCAGCGCTTTGCGCATAAAATAAGCGTTATTCATCAGTTTCCAGTCTGTCTCCACTGCCGAATTCAGGCATAAGGCAGATCGTGTCATCACATGGACACGCGCCATCAACTTCAAAGGTATATATAATTCGCGCTTCCAAAACCGCGCGTTTTCTGGAAATAGGCTTTAAGTCATGGCTTTCGATGATAGATAGAAGCTCTTGTTTTGGCGGTATTGAGCCTAAGCCAACTGTCATCAATTTACCGTCAGAGCCATTTAAAACGTTGGCGTCCACACCGTTTGTTACAACAACCACGGGAATCTGATAGTCGGTGAGCAGGCGTGAGGCCGCCAAAGCGGGGCGTTGCCGGGTGACTAGCGAGCCAGGACCGTATTTTATGATCATTCCCACTTTGCCGGTGATAGAAATTAAATAATCAATTTTAATGATAGCGCGTTTTTTGCCTGCTGTGATTGGTAAATCCTGACGCGGTATAATTTCTTTTCTGGAATATCCTTTTTGATCTGCCAACAGATGGGCGATACGCTGGCGATAGCGTTCATCGTGTGTTTCAAGGAGGAGTTCACCCGTGATAAAATCGGTTATTTGACCTATAATAAGATGATGGCCTTGCACTTAATATTCCTTCTGCGTTTTACTGAATATATATAAGAGCCTGTTTGAAAAGTCTTAAATCGAATGAAAACAGTCATCGGAAATTTTTTAAGGAAAGCGTGTAATCGTCATATTGGGATTTTGCATCCATTGGTCAAACTTTTGCCTGAGCCAGCGTTTGAAATGAAATCGGGTGAGTGGAAAAAGCAGTAAAAGGCCGGCAATATCGGTCAGCAGGCCGGGTGTGAGCAGGACGATGCCGGCAACGAAAATAATCACAGCATCAATGAGGTCTTCGGCCGGTGTCGTCCCTTGTTGAAGCTGGGAACGGACTCTCAGCATGGTTTGCATTCCCTGTGCGCGGGCCAGCCAGGCACCGGTAAAACCGGTCAGAATCACCAGGGCAATCGTATTCAAAGCACCCATGGCGGAGCCTATTTCTATCAGAAGCCATAGTTCCAAAACCGGAATCAATGTAAAAGCAAGAAAGAGTTTAAAGAGCATATCTGCAAGCATCCTTTGTTTATAGTACTCATAATCTTAATTCCAAAACGATTAAGAAAAAAATGGAGAGGTTATTTAATTGCAACAACATAATTCAAATATGACCATTATCCTGATGTGTGTCAAGCTTCTGCCATCATGCGTGTCCTTTAGCGCTGCCAAATTAATGATTGCAATTATCGCACATTATGCTTATAAGCCCTTTTTCTTATGATGTCGTATCAGAAAATAACTTTGCACCGTCAAGTAAGGATATAAAATGCTCGGAACAATCGTCAACGCATTGGCAATTATCGCAGGAAGCCTGATAGGGCTGATTTTCAGGGGCGGAATACCTGAAAAATATAGCCAGACTTTAATGCACGCCATCGGCCTTGCGGTTATTTTGATTGGCCTAAAAGGAGCTTTGCAAACCGACGCAATTTTGATAGTTATTATCAGTCTTGCCATCGGAAGTGTGATCGGAGAGTGTTTAAAAATAGAAGACCGGCTCGAATGGTTGGGAAAACAGATTGGTAAGCGGGTGTCAAAGAAAGAAGACGGAATCGCCGAAGGATTTGTAACGACCACCTTGCTTTATTGCGTGGGTGCCATGGCTATCGTCGGTTCTATGGAAAGCGGCCTTGCCGGAAATCATCAGACGCTGTACGCCAAATCAATTCTTGATGGCATCGGTTCAATTGTGTTTGCATCCACACTCGGAATCGGCGTGCTGTTTTCCGCTGTTTCTGTTTTTATTTACCAGGGGCTGATTACCCTTAGCGCCATCTATGTCAAACCGTTTCTGACGCCTGACGTTGTCTCCCAGATGTCTGCCACGGGAGGCCTTCTGATAATGGCGATTGGCATCGGTCTTTTGGAGATTAAGAAGATAAGAATCGGGAATATGTTGCCAGCCATTTTTATCCCGCTGATCTATGATATGCTGAAATATGTGCTTGCCTTATTTTAGAGCGGCCAATGTGTTGACATTCGGTCGCTTTACCTTTATAATAATGGGAATTTAAACATTCGGAGCGAATAATGGATCAGGTTCAGAAATCAAACCATAACACACCGCCTTTAAGAATGAAAGGCGTGGGTGACAGTCTGTGGATCACACTGGATCCGACCCAGAGCATTGAATTGTTACAAAATGAACTTGATATTTTGTTCAAGCCGCTAAAAAATCTTTCCAAGGATGTCCGTGTAATTTTAGACCCCGGCCAAGTGGACGGATATGACAACTTGATTGACACATTGGGAAAATATTTAAAAAAACATTTTAACGTGAAAGAGGTGATTCCGCCACCGCCCAATCGAGCTATCAATCAAGGGCGCATTCGTCAACGGGATATGAATCACTATTGGCACAATTACAGCAGCGATGTCCTGATGCTTGCCGGGCGCGTTCGTTCCGGCCAAAAAGTGACGACGCCAAAACATCTGACAATTCTGGGAGATGTTAATCCAGGAGCGGAAGTTGCGGCCGGCGGTGATATTCTGGTGATGGGCAGTTTATGCGGCACGGCTTTTGCAGGCCAGCCGGACAATTCGGATGTGATGATACTTGCCCTGGATTTCAGGCCCACACAAATCCAGATCGGCAAATTTGTGGCTGCCGGAGCAGACTCGGAACCTACCTATAAAGCCGAATTTGCGCATGTTGAAAACGGTGCTATTGTTGTTGAAGAGTATCTGAAAGCCAACCCGTTTAAACGTCTGGCATGGCCTCAGGTACGTTAGGAATGAGGATAAAATAACTTACTCATTTTCAGATGAGGAGTGCTGACTTCAATTTGCGTCACAGCATTGCACAGCCTGAAAAAGATTCCTGGCATGATATGAACTGCGCACAAAGGGACCGCTGGCAACTTGTTCAAAACCGATTTCAAGGGCGGTTTGTTTCCAATTGTCAAATTCATCCGGAGTTACAAAGCGTTCCACCGGAAGATGATGTTGTGAAGGTTGAAGGTATTGCCCTAACGTAAGCAGATTGCATTCAGATTCATAAATATCCTTCATCGTTTGTCGGATTTCATCAGATGTTTCTCCCAACCCAAGCATGATTCCTGACTTTACCGGAATCATCGGATTAAACGCATACACGCGCTGTAATAGCCGTAGTGAACGTTGGTAATCCGCCTGAGGCCGCACAATCGGATACAGACGGGGGACGGTTTCAATATTATGGTTGAGCACATCCGGCCGCGCTTCAAGCACACAGCACAAGGCATCCTTGTCCCCTTTAAAATCGGGAATCAGCACTTCAATGTGAACATCGCTGATGCGCTCTCTTAGCGCACCGATCGTTTTGGCGAACAAACTGGCACCGCCGTCGGATAGATCATCACGCGTAACGGATGTTATCACCACATAGCGTAACTGCATCTTTGCGGCAGCCGCGGCCACGCGCAACGGTTCTTCCGTATCCGGCGGATGAGTCGGATCGCTCTCAATGGAACAAAATCGACAATTACGCGTGCATTTTGATCCCATAATTAAAAAAGTGGCTGTTTTTTGGGAAAAACACTCAAATTGGTTCGGGCATTGCGCTTCCTGACAGACCGTATGGAGATTGCCCTGACGAATCAGTGAGCGTATCTGTTCATACACCGGCCCTTGAGGCAGTTTGCGACGCAGCCATGCCGGCTTGCGCACCTTTATCGGATGGGTTGATTGCGGATTCATTTGTTTCATTCTTTACGTCTGTTTTTGGATAGATTATGGATTTATTCAGCATCCTTTTATTCGTAGAATTTGCATTTTATAAATACAATCTACGTCAAATTGACAACAGTGTAAACCAGAAAATGAAAGATGCCAAAAATTGGTGTAATGATTTAATTTACATCCCGATTGAAGACTGCTTGCTTTTTAGCGATATTTCTGCTAATTTTAAAAATTCGTCAATTAAATAACAGCAAAATGGAATTGTAAGCAACCATGAAACAATATGTCATTGATGAATTGAGCGTTGAAGCTCACAATAAAATCAAAACCTATCTGAATGAAAATTCAGACCATGGCGCGGTTGCAGGTATTTACCGGTTGCCACTTCCTGAAAATTTACTCAATGCCAGGCAGATGCGGCATACTCGATGCCAGCCGTTTTATTTTGCCATTGAACTGGAAAACAACCGCATTACTTATGAATTTCTGGTGCGTTCAGCAAACCAAATCCGATGTGATTGTATCGCTTATGCGGATGAACGCCAATACAATTGGTTGATTCGCAAGGCAGACGCAATGATTGAACCGCTAATAAACACGAACGGGCACGAATGATTTATTGTTATGAGCGTATGACCACATGTTATGAAATAACTTAAAACTCGAAACTTAAAAAATGTTTTCAACTTATCTTATCTATGCTTGGGTTATATTTGTTACCGCTATATTTTCAGTAGCGGTTTTTCTGGCTTCATTGACAGATTCTAAAGGGGTGAATCCCCACAAAGTTGCCGGTATTTGGGCGCGTTGCATCCTTTTCGGAAGCCGAGTCAAAGTGCGTATTCGGGGGCTTTCCAATATTGATCATTCCCGATCTTACATTTTTATGCTCAATCATCAAAGTTTATATGATATTCCGGTGATTTTGGGATGCCTGCCGGTGCAGTTCCGATGGCTGGCGAAACATGAATTGTTTAAAATTCCGCTTTTCGGCACCGCCATGCGGCGTGCCGGTTATATCAGCATCAACCGGACGAATCGTCGTTCAGCGTTTAAAAGTCTTAAAATCGCCGCACTTATTATCCGTAGCGGCGTACCGGTGGTTATTTTTCCAGAAGGCACCCGCAGTCCGGATGGCCGCATCCTGCCGTTTAAAAAAGGTGGATTTGTGTTGGCCATTCAGTCGCAAGTTCCGATTGTTCCGGTTATTATTCAAGGAACATCCGCCATTCTGACCAAAAAACAGATAAAAATCACACCTGGCGAGGTTTCAATTCAAGTGTGCGCGCCGATTCCGACAACGGATTATACTATTAAAACTAAAGAAATTTTAATGGATCGGGTAAAAACAGTAATAAGTGAACCGTTTGAAAACCTGAAATAGAAGAATACTTATTTAAAAAGGATAAAAATTGCAATTAAAAGTTATCCCGTTAGGCGGGTTGGGCGAAATCGGGCTTAATATGACCGTGTTTGAATATGGCGAAACGGCCTTGATCGTGGACGCCGGTCTGATGTTTCCTGAAGCGTATATGCTCGGCGTTGATTTTGTTATCCCGGACATGGAATATATCAGACAAAATCGGCATAAAGTGTCAGGCATTGTGTTGACTCACGCCCATGAAGACCATATCGGTGCTTTGCCGTTTTTACTTCGTGAAGTCAACGCGCCGGTATTCGGAACAGCATTTACTCTAGCGGTTGCCAGTAAAAGACTCGAAGAACATGAGCTGCTGGCCAACACCACGCTTAATACGATTACGCCTGACCAAAAGCTGAAGATTGATTCGTTTGAACTGGAATTTATCCGCGTGAGCCATAGCATTGTTGACGGAGTCGGGCTGGTTTTGCAAACACCGCTGGGTATTATTATACACACCGGTGATTTTAAAATTAATCCTACCCCTACTGACGGTTTCAAAACTGATGTCGGACGTTTCGCATGGTACGGGCAAAAAGGGGTGCTGGCCCTTTTATCCGATTCCACCAATGTGGAAAAGGAAGGCTACACGATTTCAGATCAAAAAGTCGGTGTCGCTCTGGAAAAAATTGTTTCGGAAAGTCGCGGCCGGATTATTGTGGCGTTGTTCGCCTCCGCTATTACACGCATCCAGCAAATTATTGATCTTGCTGACGCTTCGGGCCGCAAAGTGGTTTTTAATGGCCGCAGCATCGAAACCAATGTCGCTATTGCCAGGGAACTCGGTTTCATTCACGTTCCCCAAGGCATGGAAATTGATATTCGTCAGATTAGTGATTTCCCTGATAATGAAATAGTTATTATAACAACCGGCAGTCAAGGGGAGGCGATGGCCGCGTTGGCGCGCATTTCGGCCGGTTTTCATAAACAGATCAAAATCAGAAACAACGACACGGTTATTCTGTCGTCCAAGTTTATTCCGGGGAATGAAAAGGCAATTGCCAAAATTATCAATAAGTTGTATCGACTGGGCGCTGATGTGATCTATGAAAAAATATCGGCGATTCATGTATCCGGCCATGCGTTTCGTGAAGAACTGAAATTGATGATCAATTTGACTAATCCCAAATATTTTATTCCTATTCACGGCGAATACAGGCATCTGATTTTGCATTCACGTCTCGCTATGGAAACAGGCATCCCTAAAGATAATGTCTTGCAAATTGAAAATGGCCAGGTGGTCCGCTTTGAGGCTGACAACCAAGGGGAAACCAAAGGCTGGATTGACAAAGAGCGGGTCGGCACCTCAAGGGTATTAATTGATGGTAAGGGGGTTGGGGATGTTGGGCGCAGCATCTTGAAAGAACGGCGTCATTTATCTGAAGACGGTATGGTGGCTGTGAACATGGCGATTGATGAAGAAACCGGGTATATTGTTTTCGGCCCTGAAATTGATTCACGCGGGTTTGTGTTTGCGAGTGAAACCGGCCATCTGCTTGAAGACGCTAAATGCGTTATCCTTGAAATTGTGGAAGAGATTGACCCCGAAACACCGGACAGGATCATTTTAATCAGGTCAAAAGTGCAAAAAGCACTCAGACAATATTTTAAATTTGCCATTCGACGCTATCCCATTATTCTTCCTTTTATTATTGAAGTCTGAAAACAGGTGTCGGATATCAAGATATTGATGCTGAAGACCGCCGACTGAAGACTGAAAATGCGTAAAGAAATCACCGGCCTTATTTTAATATTTCTCGTTCTATTTACGTTGTTCAGTCTGTTGTCATACCACCCGAACGACCAGTCCATTCATAATGCCACTGATAGAACCCATATAAATAACCTGTTTGGCCTTGTCGGAGCCTATTTTTCCGGGATATTGATCGGCTTTTTCGGTGTCGGCGCTTTCTGGACGCCCCTGTTGTTTATTTTGGTAAGTATCTGTTTTTGGAGAAAACGCTCCAAACAGACGATTCTTTTAACCGTTATCGGCAGCATTATTCTGATGATCACAACAGGGGGATTGTTCGGTTTACGCCTCGCTCCGGAAAACGAGCTGGTCTTATGGGGACGGTCTGTTTCGGCTGGCGGCATTGTCGGCATTTTACTGCAATTTTTTCTGAAGAAATACACTAACACCACTGGAGCGTTGAGCATTCTGATTCTTGCATGGCTTATCGGATTTATCATGGCTACAGGATTTTCCATACGCCGTTTTTTTTGGCAATGGATGTACTTTACCTTCCATTCCTTTGAAACAGGCATTCGGTTTGCGGTGAAATGGCGCCAAAATAAGTCGTATCGTCTCAGGAAACGTCTCTTGCCTAAAAAAGAGTACCTGAAAAAACAAAACCAGGTGTATCATCCTAAACTAACTGAAGTTATTGAAGAAATCAATGTGCCTAAGTTGAGCATACTTCCTGCGAAGGTGCCCAAAAGAATAGAACCTGTCTTGATTCAGCCACGGGCGCGCGCGATCGTTTTGTCTGAATCGGGGTTTCAACATATTGCTCGCCAACAGGTGAATTTTAAAGATATCGTATCTTCCAAAGCATTTCAAAAATCATCTTCACCCTTGACCATCGGCTTGGGCAAAGATATTGTCGGCCAGGCTATAGTGGCTGCCCTGGATGAGATGCCGCATCTGTTAATCACCGGCGCCACCGACAAAAGTGTCGGATTAAACAGTATAATTTGCAGTTTGTTATATAAATCATCTCCTGATGATATGAAACTGCTTATGGTGGATCCCAAGCGGATTGAATTTTCCATGTATGATGGCATCCCCCATCTGATCACACCGATTGTTACGAAGGCTGATAAAGCTGCGAACGCTCTTTTTTGGGCGGTAAATGAAATGGAACGTCGTTATAAATTGATGGACCAAGTAAAAGCGCGTAATTTGATGCAATACAACCAATATGTTACTCAAAGAAAGAAGAATACGAGTGGTATAGCACTGGTCAAAGAGCCTTTTATTGTTGTTATCATTGATGAATTGACGGATTTGATGATGGCGGCATCCCGGGATGTGAAAATTTCTGTGACCCGTTTAGCGCAGATGGCGCGCGTCACCGGAATTCATTTGATCCTTGCAACTCAGCGGCCTTCTGTGGATGTTATTCCCGAAATTATCGAAGCCAACATTCCCACCAGACTTTCTTTCCAGTCCTCATCACGCACCGGTTCAAAAACCATCTTTGACTGCCATGGCACCGAAACGCTTCCAAGCGATGGCGATATGCTTTTCCTTCCGCCCGGAACTGCCAAATTACAGCGTATTCACGGCTCTTATATTTCTGATAAGGAAATTGAACAGCTCGTCGTATTTATCAAAAACCAGGGGCAGCCGAATTACGATATAGCTCTCACCCATACTTCTACTCCCAAGAAAACCCTTAAAAAAAAGCGCAAAATTGATTATGATGTCCGCTATGATGATGCGGTGGTGCTTGTCACTCAAAAACGGCGAGCGTCCGTTACCATGCTTCAGCATTATTTAAGAATTGACCATAAACGCGCCTTCCGTATCATGGAAGAGATGGAAGCAGAGGGGGTGGTAGGGCCGTTGGAAGGTGTTAATCAGCGAAAGGTTTTGATTCGCTGACAATGAACAATAATAAACATCAAGACTCTAACGCACCGGAGCGTCCAATCCGCTTTCAACACAGCATCATTTTTAAGCTTATTGGGGCAATGGGATTGATTTTGTTGCTTATTATTTCAATCTGGGCCTATTTTAATATCAGGTATCAAAAAAAAATAATGATGGAAGGTATTTTGGATAATGCCGATCAATTAAGCACCGCGATTCGATTAGGCGCCCATTACGCCATGATGCTCAATTCAAGGGATGATATCAACCAAATCATTAAAAATATAGGACGTCAGGAAAAAATCAAAAATATCAGAATTTACAATAAACAGGGGGAAATCAAATTCTCCAATATCATTGATGAAATTGACCGGCACACTGAAATTAAAGATGAGGCCTGTTTTATATGCCATAAAACCAAACCGCCAGCTACCACCCTTGAACTGAACAAAAGAATTCGTATCATTCATTCCCCGAATGGCCATCGTTTACTTGGAATCATCAGTCCGATATATAATGAACCCGGTTGTTCAACAAACGCATGTCATTTTCATCCCCAAGATAAGGTGATTCTCGGTGCGCTTGATTTGGTCGTTTCTATGGAGGAAACCGATCTGCGCATTCTTTTTTTTAAAGAGGGCGTCATCGCTCTGGCAATTACGATTTTCCTGTTTACGTCAGTTATGCTGTACTTTCTGTTAATCAAATTCGTTACCAGGCCGATAACCAACTTGATTCAGGGCGCCACGTTGATCGCTCAAGGCGATTACGCCAATAAAATCGAATACGCCAAAGGTGATGAAATGGGACGTCTGACGCTGGCAGTGAACCGGATGGCCAAAGCGATTTGCGAAAAACAGGCCGAAATTAACAATCAGCGCCGCGAGTATCAGAATTTGTTTGAAGGCGTCCCATGTATCATCACCGTTCAGGATCGTAATTATAAACTGCTACGCTATAATAAGGAATTTGCCGATAAATTCCAACCCACGCCCGGGGAATATTGTTACAACGCTTATAAAGGCCGCAGCTCAAAATGCTTGAACTGTCCGGTGGAAATGACATTTGCCGATGGCCTCTGCCACAACAGTGAAGAAAAAGGCACGGATAAAGACGGCAATTACAAACATTGGATTGTACGCACTTCGCCGATTAAAGATGCGAATGGCGAAATTGTGGCGGCTATGGAGATGTGCTTAGATGTAACGTTAAGCAAACAATTACAGGAAAAACTGAAAAAATCAAAAAAAAAATACTACACTTTTTTTAACAATATATCCAACCCGGCTTTTGTCTTAGACGCCGATTCTTTTGAAATTTTGGACTGCAATAAAAGCGTTGCCTCGGTTTATGGATTTTCCAAAGAAGAAATGATCGGGCAATCTTACCTGACTTTGTTTGCGGATGATGAAAAAGAACGTTATATCGACCAACTCAAGCGGTCTGATACGATCTGTCAGGTGAAACATTGGAATAAAGACAACCTGCGATTGTATGTTGATATTTGGATCGCGCCATTTGAATATCCGGGGCGCAAGGTTTTTTTGGTGACTGCCAGCGATATTACCAAACGCCTTGAAGCCGAACAGCAATTAAACCAGGCAGGTAAAATGGCGACTCTGGGTGAAATGGCCACCGGAGTCGCGCATGAATTGAATCAACCGCTGACCGTCATTAAAACCGCCGGTTCATTTTTTCTACGCAAGCTGCGTAGGAAAGAAACAGTTGCAGATGATGTGTTTCTTAAAATGTCCCAAAAAATTGACAACAATGTGGACCGCGCCACCAAAATAATCAATCACATGCGACAATTTGCACGCAAATCGGATGTCACCGTTGAACCGGTGCAGGTGAACACAGTTTTGGAAAAAGCGTCCGAGATGTTCAGCCAACAGTTGAAAGTCAGGGGAATTGATGTTATTACCGATTTTGAAGATGATTTGCCTTTGGTGATGGCTGATCCAGGAAGGCTGGAGCAGGTTTTTGTCAATCTGTTAATCAACGCCCGCCATGCAATTGAAGATCAGGATGAACATCGAACATTAAATATCGAATCTCGAATGTCGAATTCAGACGGAAACCTGTCAGCGCCCAAATCAATCCGGCTGACAACCTTTGCGGATCAAGAAAATGTGATTATCCAAGTGTGTGACACCGGCGCAGGCATTCCCCAAGCGATTCGTAATAAAATATTCGAGCCGTTTTTTACCACCAAAGAAGTAGGCAAAGGCACCGGTTTAGGGCTTTCCATCAGCTATGGCATCATTAAAGAGTTTCGCGGCGATATCCGGGCAGAGTCTAATAATGATAAGGGCGCTTGTTTCGTTATCAGTTTGCCTTTTCAGAATGCCTGAAGCTCATTATCCATAGCGTTAAAACCAGCCCTTACTTCGGCATCCCAAGAAATCCACCTTTATTCCGCCGGGCCAGCTCTTGTAAAAATGCAGTGAATCTCGGCATATTACAATAATCGCCCAATGCCACACAATGAATCTCTTTTTTACCACCGTTTTGAGAGGTAATGTTTCGGATGATATTCTGTGGCGGGCTATCCGTGGGGTCGCCGTCAGTGATCAGAATGATTGCATCCGCATTGTAGCTCAACGCTTCCTTCAATGCCGCATACGTGGGCGTAAATCCGTAAAACTTTGGCACCAATGTCGTAGCAAATTTGTTAACGGAACGTTTGGCATTCGCTGTCATAGGCTCCAGCTTTCGAGACTGCGGCCAATAATGCAACTCGACGTGACCGACTAAATCCCGATAACCTATCATTTGAAGCGTTGTTTGCGCGGTCAACTGTCCGGTTAGCTGTCTGATAGAGGCTAACATGGAATCAGCGTATTGCTTCATGCTCTCGGACATATCCACCAAAACGACAAATGAATCGGCACGGGTGGGGATACCAAACAAAGCAAATTTGACAGTTGGTTCATCAGGTTTACAGGCTTGCAGCTCCTGATTCAGTCTGTCAATCTTTTTTTTCAGGACTTGCAATTTCTGATTCGCCCGCTTCTCCAACTGGTTTTTTTCTTTTTTCAGTTGTTTATTTTGCACTTCTATCCTGTTAGTCTTTTTTGTCAGAGATAGCAGTGTCTGATCCACCGGCTTCTCCAACGCTGTTTGCAACTGCTTCTTTTGTTTTTTTAGTCTGGCAATCTTTTTTTCCAGGGCCCGCACCTTCTGATTCGCTTGTTTTTGCTGACGCTCGGTTTTATTGATATTCGTGTTCAGTTTGGCAATCTCTTTTTTCAGGCCCCGCAGCTTCTGATTCGCCTGTTTTTGCTGATGCTCGGCTCCAATAATTTTCTTTTTTAGCTTGGCAATTTCTTTTTGATTTTTCTGAACCGCCTGCTTATCCAACGCCAACTGTTTTATTTTTTTTTGGAGTTGTTCTTTTTGCTTGTTCAGGCTGACAATGTCTTTTTTCCGATCTTGCACCTCCTGAACCGCCTGATTTTGCTGACGCCCGGCTTCAATATTTTCATTTTGTAGCCGGGCAATTTTTTCTTTATGATTTAGTATCTCCTGAACAGCCTGATCTAGCTGACTTTGGACTTCACCAATTTCTTTTGTCAGCTGATTAATAGCTTTACGCACGGGTCCACTATTTTTCATGTAATAGGGAAATAAAATTACAGCAATAATAAGAAACGCGCCCATGGCCGCTGCAAACAGATCAAGAGCAGAAATATTGAAAATGTTGATTTCACGGGAAAGTTTTTTCATCTGTCACCTTTTAACTTTCATCAGCTCGTCAGTCATAAGTTCTTGAAATTATTGAAAGTAAAAATATAGCACAAATTTTGTCAGTTTCAATGAATTCAGGGCGTTACGAAATCACTTGACACTTTAAACTTGTAACTGACGAGCATCAGGATAAGGGATGAAATATAGTATTCCGATTTTGGTTTTTCCAGTTTCTATTCGCAAGCTGAAGCTCATATTCCGATAAAATTAAGCACGGCTCAAAAAAGGAATCCAAAACCTGCGTCCTGTACAACGGGCTATGGCCACTGTGGCATTATCACCCATTTCACCACCGCGTTGGGCGGCTTTCTCAACCAATGCCGACGCTTTTTGCGTAAAATCAGCACTGCTCAGAGCCTCCGCCATCTCTTCTTCCGCAACGGTTTCCCATACACCATCGGTACACAATAAAAAACCGTCGCCGCGCTTCACCGTTGCGCTGTCTAACATAGGGTCGGGCGTTTTATCACCGCCAATACAACGCGTCAAACGGTTTTGAACCGGATGGTGTGCCATTTCCGCTTCGGTAATCTCACCCATATCAACGAGTACTTGCACGGCCGAGTGATCGCTGGTTTTGTATAACATTTTGTTTTGGCGAAAATGGTAAAACCGGCTGTCACCGATATGTACCCAGTGTGCCTTGCGGCCTTTAAGGAACAATGCCACAATCGTCGTATAGGGGTTCAGATTTTGCTCCCGGCCGATTCGATTCACAGCATTGTGTCCTTGAAAACAAAGTTGTTCCAGAAATTGTTCAGGGCGTATCGAATTGTCCTGATACGTTTTGCAAAGCGATGCCGCTGTTTGAATGACAGCCTGCGCGGCCAGCGAACCGCCTTGATGCCCACCCATGCCGTCGGCCACTACTAAAAGGTGTGAATTATTGTTGCGGGAAATAAAAATCTCAGCCCGATCTTGCTGTTCATCACGTCCGCCGATATGACTGGCATAGGCGGTTTCAAACTGCATTTTTATCATTACGTCCTTCACCTGACATCTGAAAAATTACTTTTTTGTTTTTTTGAAGGATACCCGCGTCAGCTTTAAAATCGCTTCACCCAGCGTAATTTCCGCCCCTTCAACAAGCGGTACAGCCTCATAAGAACGCTTCAGCCAGTCACGGTTGATTGCGGTTCCGTTTGAGGAATTCAGGTCTTCAATAGTCAGTTCATCACTGCTTAAACCGATTCGGGCATGTTGTACGGAAACGGAATCATTGTCAATCACCAGTTGACACAGCGCCGGATCGCGTCCAAGAGTCAGTCCGGCAGGATGTTCTCGTAGAGTTTCAATATCAAAGGTAAATATAGTCTCACCACATCCGCTCACGCCGGTCAGACGCCAACCATCTGATTTTGATGGTTTTTTGGCATTTCCGGACCGCCCGGTAGTTATCTCCGGCTGATGTCGATGCCATTGGCTATAAGTTTCGATAGGTATTTTGGGTTTGCGCAGCGTAATCAAGAGTACCACACCAACGATAAGAATAACGATGCCGGCGGCAACCGCCAGCATTATCGACTGATCGCCCTGCGCCTTTTCTGAACAAGCGGTAAGCATGGCAAAAAGACAAAGCAGACAAAAGAAGTAAACAGGCTTTAGCTTTAATTTCATTTTAATTCCTTCCATTCATTCAATCGTTTTTGTCTTCAGAAATCCGGTTGATCAAATTATCCAGACAATATTGCCCGGCCATGTTCAAAGCACGTTCTTCGCGGCCCTGAATAATGTGCATGGCAAACACCAGAATACCGGCCATGATCAGCGCCAATAACGTCGTATTAAAGGCCAGTGCCAGACGGGTAGTTAAATCCAACAGAAGCGACGAATCATCGAAACTGGAATTTCCGGCAACCGCAAGAGCGTCAGATATGCCTCGCACCGTGCCGATAAACCCCAGCGTGGGTAAGAGCCACATAATATAGCGCAGCATGTTGTAACGCAGCTCAATTTCATGAAGAAACAGGTCCAGACTAGAATTCAACAGAGCATGGGCCTGGGCGGTCCCTGCGATTTGAAATTGGAGAATCAAGCGCCGGATAAGCCGCGTCAAAAACAATCCGCCAGAGATTTTTTTTACCCGGCGATGTATTGCCTGCAATTCTTCAACCAACAGCATGTTCAATTGCATGTTTTCTTCATGGCTATCATCAGGAAGATATCCGGCACGGAGGTGTTCATGTTCCCGTGTGCATCTGGAAAAATGCAGTCCCAACTCGCCTACCCCGATAAAAAAGACAATCCACATAATGTTTTGAATGGAAAAGGGATAAGTTAAGCCGCTGCGGTCCAGCAGCAGCGCAGCGATTTGCGATTCTTTACTGTCGCCGTCTTTAGGCGGTTTGTCTTTTTTTTCTACGGCCTCCTGTCCTTCGGGGAGTTGTGGTTGTTTACCGTCGTCGCCTTTAGGTAAAAAGATATGCAAAATAAATATAAAAACAAGGGCGGCAATGACGCTGACCGTCATAGTAATGATTCGCCGGGAATCAGATTTTTGGTTTTTGTCAGTTTGTTTCATGGTTCATCCCTTGGCGTGTTGATGGTTATGATCCGGTTTCGAATATCTTTCATTTTCCGGTTGATAATTCAGCGTAACGGCTTTCCGCTTTACATTCGCAGCAATTAACTTTTGATAACCGCCCCTGTTTCCGGGTCGCGCATAATACGTTTGGTTTCCCTTATTTCGGGGTTGTGCATAATACGTTTTTGAGGTGCCGATTTTGCGTTAGAGTCAGCAGTCGCCAAAAGTTGGCTAATGGTTGTTTTGAACTCACCGAATAAAATGACAGCGTCAGTGTCCACATAATTTTTGGTGAAACGCCGCCATTTATTGTCAGTCAATAAGAATGTACCATTTAGACTGCCGCGGTCAGCCAGATAATAACGTCCGTCATCAGTTACCGTAATTTCGGCGTGGATACGTCCCACGGTGTCATCGCCGCATTGAATCATCGCTTCGGTGTCCCGTCCGATGGTGTAGGTTTTCATTACTTGTTCCTCCCGGAATTCTGAAAATTATACTCCCAACAAATGATGAGGTTGGTGCCACTTTACACGGATGCGCGTAATTTTCAAGCATAAACGGTTAATACAGTTGTATTATCTTGTATAGGATTCTTCGGGTGTTCAACCATGTCTATCAGGTGCTCCGCTAATTCGGCGGCATTTTGTGTTTTTGCATATTGCAGTGCATGGGCCATTTTTTTATCACTCAATGTTTTAAGCCCGTCACTGGCGGCAATAATAATATCGTCCGGGAAAAGGGGCAGCGGCGCAAGCGACAGATCAACCAATGCAGGCGGTTCGGCAGTCAGGGCGGAACTGAGCATCCGACGGTCCGGATGACGTTTAGCATCATCAGCGGCCATTTCTCCTTGACGCACCCTTTCATCAAAAAGCCGCGCCATGGTATGTTCTGCATTTAATCGTTTAAGGACTCCCCTGCGAAACAGATACAGCATGGAATCGCCGACACTGATCCATTCAAGCCCTGCATACGTGATATAAAAGCCGATAAACGTGCATCCCATTTCAGCCAATTGCGGATTCACCTTTATCGCATCCTGGATGCGCTGATTGGCGTATTCCATTGATTCTTGCAGACGATATTTGATCGAACTTACGGTTGAATGCACAAATTGTTCCATAAAAGCGTTCACCGCGATTTGTGCGGCCTGGGCGCCGCCATAATAACCGCCCATGCCGTCCGCAAGTGCCGCAACCAAATCGTGTCTTTTTTTTTGCCCTTCAAACGGATCAAAAAAGGCATAATAGTCTTCTTGATACTCCCGCGCGCCTTGAATTTCGCGGCCGGCGTATTGCCATTCCGCAATCATTTTTTATCTGGTGCCTTACTCTGATCCTGCCAATCAAAATCGGCTCCGCACAGTGCGACAAATTTCAAAACTGTTTTACCTAATTCAATCGTTTCACCACCGGTCAACATCCGTATGTCAAGCAGCGGCGTATCATCCAGATAGGTCAGGTTTGCACCGCCGCCGTGTTGGATATAAAATTTGCGTCCCTTGGGATCATACGTCAGCATAGCATGACGTTTGCGAGAAATCTCATCATCACCAAAATTAAGGGACACCCGTACTTCAGGCGAACGCCCGATTTCGTTCATGCCGTAGCCAAGCTCTATCGCCTTTCCCTGACCGGGGCCGGAAATCACAACAAGCCAGCCCACTATGGGATTGGCAGCAAAATCAATTGGTTGCACAGATACTATTTTATCGTCATTTTTATTATGTTTAAACCGAAACATCCTTGTTGGGGGTTCACCTGATGGAGGCAAAGGCTGACCCTGACTCGCCGGGACGGGTCGGGGTACTTTGCGAGTGTGAGCAGCTGCATTGCCCGTCGGCTCTGATTGAACGGATTTATTACCGCCGCGATTGATTAAACGTGTTTTTGGAGATTTCATAGGTTTTCCTCCTCTGTAAATATTGAAATATCAATACTTCGGTTAAAATGCCAGCGGAAAGTTATTCCGCTTAGGGAAGTTACAGAAAATAAACTACGCATATTGCGCAGGATTCAGGTCCGTATTCAAGGCGCGATGAAGCGTGCATATCGGGATATGTGCGCTTTATCGCAACGAAGAAGACGGGCTGAAAGACAAGTAAGATACGTAGTTTATTTATTGTGACTTCCCTTAGTTTCAATGCTGTTTTACTGACCTGAAAAAACAAGCCTGAAGCCCAAGTCACCAAGTTTGCGATTGCCAGGATTGTCCCCGTCACGGTTAGCAACACGCACGAAAGCGGGTGAATTGCTCCAACTGCCCCCGCGAAATACGCGTTTCGAGCCTGATGACGCTCCTTTTGGATTAAGAGCGCTTCTTTTTTGATAGTAATCCTTATCGTACCAATCGGCGCACCACTCCCGCACATTACCCAGCATATCATAAAGACCGAATTGGTTTGGCTTGAAAGAACCGATGGGCGCGGATACGACATGCTTGTCATTACACCTATGGTAGGGGCGTCCAATCCACATTTTTACTTTATCAATCATATTTTTCAGGGTCTGATCATACACATTTGCGTAAGAACAAGCTTGTTCAGAAAAATCACCCCAAAACCAAACCGTTTGAGTGCCGGCGCGAGCGGCATATTCCCATTCGGCTTCAAAGGGTAATCGAAATTTCTTACCTGTTTTGCCGCTCAACCACTTGGCGTAATATTGAGCTCTCTTCCAACTTACTTTTACCACTGGCTGATTATCATCGTTTAATGTGTGGCCTTTCCATGAACCGGAATTATGTTTACGCTTGAACTTGCGATACTGTCGGTTGCTTACTTCGTGTTTTCCCATCCAGAAGCCTTTTTTAAAACAGACCTCATGTTGGGGAAGTTCGTCTGCAAAATTTATACCACGGTAACCTTTTTCTTTGACTTGTCCCATCTGAAAACAACCGGATCTAATCCACACAAACTCCATGCCAGTAATCGGTTCTGTCCAATCCGGCTTTATTAATTCAACCATCTCCTCAACTATCCTACCAGAAACGGTTATTTCACTATTCCAATCCTGATACCCCTTTTTTTTCACCGTTACACGATATTTTTTCGGCTCAAGGTTATCCTTCCGGCCAGGCGTCAGGCCGACAGGCTTATCATCCAACCACCATTCGGCTTTTTCAGGGTTGCTTGCTATGATCAATGTACCGCTGGGGCTAAGTTGAAGTGTCAGCGGAATTTCTTTACCGGCTACGATTTTGACGTTTTCCTCTTTAGTGTGATAACCAGGCAGTTCGGCTTGCACTTTTATACTCCCCGGTTTCAAATTTTTCACTGTGAAAGGGGCTTTTTTTGGGGTTTTTCCGTCAACGGATACGACGGCTCCTAACGGTTGGGTTTGCACATAAAGTGATCCCAAGGCGCTTTCAAGTTTAAGTTTGACCTCTATCGGTTTATCAGCTTCGATTGTGACGGTTTCATCTATAGTTTGATAATTTTCCAGTTCAGCTCTGACTGTAATAATTGTTCCCTGCTTGAAATACTTTGAAGGGATAGGCGATTTACCGATTTCTTCGTCGTTAATGAATATTGTAGCACCGGGCGGGTCGGTTGTCACTATAAGCGCGCCAAAATTAAACCAGAAAATGACACTGATTAAAATAGCAGCGATTAATAATAACAGAAAGGGCAACCGTTTCATCCAATTCACAGGTTCTATGGGCGGAACAGGTTTGAGTTCCGGTTTTATTTCCGGTGTTGGATTCGGCTTCGGTATTGGTGTTGGTGTCAGTTTCGGTGTTGGTGTTGGTATCAGTTTCGGTGTTGGTGTCGGTTTCGGCTTCGGTGTTGGTGTCAGCTTCGGCTTCGGTGTCAGCTTCGGCTTTTCAAACATCTTGCGCCATTGCGTCACACTTCGAGGGCGTTCATTCGCGCGCAATGCCAGACCTTTATCAATGGCGAGCAAAAATTCGACGGAATACCTTTTACGTGCAATATGGATCAGTTGTGGCAATGGATCCGGTTTGTGATTCATAAACGCACCGGAACGTGCCGCGGAGTCGGGTGGAACTTTATCGGTAATGGCACGGTGCATAACGGCGGCCATGGCATAAATATCAGACCACGGCCCCAGTGCGCTGCCGTCGCGAAAATACTGCTCAAAAGGTGAATAGCCGTCTGTAACGATAACAGCCATGCTCCGGCTGCGGCGGCTTAATGATTGGCGAGCCGATCCGAAATCGATTAGTACCGGGCGATTTAGCTGATTTTCCTTATTCATGCAAAGATAAATATTATCCGGCTTAATGTCCAAGTGCGTGATTTCATTCTCATGAATGATTTCAAGCGCGTCTAACAGCGGCATCAGGATTTGGCGCAACTCCGCTTCGGAAGGCTTTTTTACCAGTTCTTGCAGATAGGCGGTCAACGTTTTCCCGCGCTCATAATCAGTTACCATATACGCGGTACCATGCGCTGGAAAAGCACCCTTCACATGGAGAATGTTGGGATGCCCGAAACGCGCCAAATGTTTCAATCTCCAGGCTTCATAGATAAACCGGTTAAGTCCCCAATTAAAGTCGTCTTCATCGCTGGAGGTTTTCGGAACCACAGTGTATTCGAGTCGTTCATGCACAGCGTCTCCTTGTTCACGCACGGCGATCTCGTTGGGCAGATATTCTTTAATTGCCACATTATATTCATATTTAACGTCCATGTCCTGAGCCAAATAAGTGATTCCAAAACCACCGTGTCCGAGAACTCGTTTAATACGGTATTTTTTTTTGTATTCTTTTGATTCTAATTGGCATCCTCGGGGTAAAGCCAGACGATGTGCTGTATTGTTCATTTTTGTTCCTGATCATATTCGCGTGAAAGGTCTTTGGAAAATGATTCAATCATGCTTACTTCAAATGGATTATCATAAATTCCTTTTGTTTTTTGATACCACGGTGTGTCGGATGTGTGCTAAGGATGGTTTGGCCCTGTTTTCTGTGTATATGAATGCAATAACGTGTTTTTTTGATCCTTTGTTCAGCTTAATAGATTTTTGGTTTAAGTGCAAGTATTCTTTTACAATGGTTCGGACGGTTTTTATAAATAACCTAACTTGCTACCTATAAAGACTCAATATGGAAAGGGAAATATCCCTTTGTCATCTACTGAAATTTCCGAAAATGGAACTGTTGTTCATCTCAAAGGTTACAGATTTGTGAAAATATTCGGAACAGTCACCAAAAACGCTAATACCGAATATCAGGCTGCCAATGATCTGACTGTGAATGAACTCCGACGAATTCAGTATGTATTCATTGGATTTTGATAAATTGCGTCGAATGCCGTCTGATTATTTCAATCAGTTATATTGGCCTTGATTTTCGTTTCGGCCTTATGACACATTAAATTATGTGTCATTATCTGTTGTTTATCGTAATTGTTCGTATAGATAATAAATGCCATTGACTTGTTAGCTTCCAAAATTTAATTAAACGCCAAAATATTTATGAATCAAAGAAGGTGCTGCTATGCCACAGATGATGTCCACCCGTGAAGTTGCCCAATTTCTGAATATAAACGAAAAACTGGTGTATTCGCTGGTTTCAGAAAAAGGGCTTCCGGCCTCAAAAGTCACCGGGAAATGGTTGTTTCCGAAACATTTGGTCGAACAGTGGGTCGAAACCAATACCATAAACTATCCAGATAACAAAATTCGGCTGCCACCTTACGACGGGTTACTGATTATCACAGGAAGTTCGGATCCGCTGCTCAACAAAACGATCTACCATTACAACCGGATTCAATCCGGCCATATCGCCGTTTTCGGCAATTTGGGATCCATGGGCGGCATACAGACATTGCGCCAGAATCGTTGTCATATAGCGGCCAGTCATCTTCTTCAGGAAGACGAAAAAGATTATAATTTTGATTATGTCTCACAGGAATTGGATATGTCCCCGGCAATTGTAAATTTTTGTCAGAGAGAACAGGGCATCATTTTACAAAAAGGTAATCCGCACCAGATCAATTTTGTGGCCGATCTGTCTAAACCGGGGATTCGCCTTGTAAATCGCGCCCTGGGTGCGGGCACTCGTTTGCTGTTAGACCGGGAGTTAAAAAAGGCGCATGTGAATGCTGAAAAAATTGACGGGTACACCCATGAAGTGTCCAGTCATACAGCGCTGGGTTTGGAAATTATGGCCGGTCGCGCGGATGCCGGTCCTGGTATTCGCGCAGCCGCCGAAATGTTCGGCCTGGATTTTTTGCCGCTGCGCTGGGAACGCTACGATTTGATGACTGCCAAAGATCGTTTTTTTGACGAAGGTATCCAGCGTTTTCTGAGTATGCTGCATGAAGACGCTTTCAAGCAATTGGCCGCTGAAATGACTGGCTATGATTTAAGTTTATCCGGGAAAATGGTTTTCCCAAATAGGAAAAAAACTAAAAAAAGGAGAGAAAGAGAATGAGTCGTTTTGTTGTGAAGTTCGGTTATGTTTTTTTAATGATGGTGTTGACTTCAACAGTCGCTATAAGTAGCGACAAAATTTTAAAGATGTCAACCACCACCAGCACGCAGGCGTCCGGCCTGCTTGATGTATTGCTTCCGGAATTGGAAAAAGACACCGGCATCAAAGTGAAAGTGATTGCCAAAGGCACCGGTGCGGCGATTCGGGATGGCATTGATGGCAATGTGGATGTGATTTTTGTTCATGCGAAAAACCGTGAGGAAAAATTTGTCAAAGACGGTTTCGGGACCAAGCGTTATGCGGTGATGCATAATGATTTCATCATCTTAGGGCCGGCTGGTGATCCGGCGAAGATTAAAGGCATGACCGATGCGGCCGCGGCTTTGAAAAAAATTGCGGATGCCAAAGCGCTTTTTATTTCGCGCGGCGATGACAGCGGCACGCACACCAAAGAGCAGGCGCTGTGGAAAGCTAGCGGTCTTACAATTGCAGAGCAGACCAAAACAATCGTAAAAAAAGGTAAAAAAAGAGATATTACTTTTGTTCATCCGGCCGGTTCAGAAAAATGGTATCAGTCAATCGGACAGGGGATGGGTAAAACACTGACTTTTGCCGATGAAAAACAGGCCTACACACTGGCAGACCGCGGCACCTATATCAAATACAAGTTTGGCCGCGATATTCCCATTGAATTAAAAGTGCTGTGCGAAGGCGACGCCAATCTGGCCAACCCTTACGGCATCATTCCCATCAACCCGCAAAAACATAAACACGTCAAGGCCGAACTGGCCGACCAATTCGCTCAATGGTTGGTATCGGAAAAAGGCCAAAAAGCGATTGCTGATTATCGCCTGCTCGGGAAACAGCTTTTTTATCCTGATGCGGTTAAATAATTGTCGTTTTAGTAGGTCGGGTTAGCGAGAGCGTAACCCGACAATAGAGGCTCTTTCTGTCGGGTTACGCTCTCGCTAACCCGACCTACAAATATTTAAGCTATGGATTTGTTAATCGACAGTTTTGTTTCGGCCATTTTATTAGTGGTCTCTTTAGATGCTGAAATGATCGCCATTGTCGGCGTTTCAATCAAAGTCAGCCTGACCTCGACTTTATTTGCCAGTATCATCGGAATTCCTTTGGGTTTTGCCATCGCATTCGGCGATGCACCGGGAAAACGATGGATGATCACGATTTTAAATACGTTGCTGGCATTGCCCACCGTTGTGATCGGCCTGTTTGTATATACGTTCATTTCACGCCGCGGCGTTTTCGGCCCCTTTGACTTGCTCTACACCCAAAGGGCGATCATTATCGGCCAGTTGATTTTGATCATCCCGGTCGTTACGGCATTTACCATTTCAGCCATCAGCCGCATTGATGAAAGATACCGCAAAACGGCCATGACACTGGGAGCTGACCGCATTCAGACAGCCTGGGTCGTATTTCGCGAAGCCCGTTTCGGAATCGGAGCCGCTGTGATAGCCGCTTTTGGCCGCGTGATTTCAGAAGTGGGGATCAGTATGATGCTCGGCGGCAATATCCGAGGGTTTACGCGCACCATGACAACGGCGATGGCTTTAGAATACGATAAAGGCTCATTTACGCTTGCCATCGCCCTGGGACTTGTATTATTAAGTTTCAGTTTCGGCATGAACATGTTATTTCATTTTTTTCAAGGAAGAAGTCGGCTATGACGGTATATCATCTTTCCGGAATTCGTAAAATTTATGGCAGCCGTACGGTTTTGGACATTCCCGCTATGAAAATCGAAAAAAACCGTATTTATGCCCTTCTCGGCCCCAATGGCGCCGGTAAAACAACGCTTTTAAACATTCTCGGTTTTCTGGAAACGCCTTCTGCCGGCAAAATTGACTTTCGTGAAAAGCCCGTGCGATTCAGCGCATCAGCACTTCAGGCATTGCGCCGAGATGTCGTGATGGTGGATCAGCATCCGATTTTATTCACCACCACGGTGTTTAAAAATTTGGAATTCGGTCTCAAGATTCGTAAAATCGTACCCAAGCAAAGAAAACGCATCATTGAAGAATCCCTGGAACTGGTCGGTATGCGCGATTTTATAACCGCGCCGGCGCATACCCTTTCCGGCGGAGAAACCCAGCGAGTGGCTTTGGCGCGCGCTTTGGCCTTGAAACCGGAGGTGTTTTTATGCGATGAACCGACATCCAGCACGGACATTGAAAATCAGGCCATCATTATCAATCTTCTCAGGCAGATTAATGCGACGCGGCATATCACCATTATATTCACAACCCATGATCGCACCCAGGCGGCCGGTATCGCTCATAAAACCCTGGTTTTGAACCATGGCAAACTCGTCGCCGCCAACTATGAAAATATATTTTCAGTTCTGGTAACGCATAACGGCAATGGTCATGTGCGATGCCGTCTGAATCATGACGTTTCACTGTCAGCGACCTTGCCTGCGACATATTCAGGCAACGGCCGCACTCGTATTTTTATCGATCCACATCAAATTATATCGGAATCCGGAGTTCGGAATCCGGAATCTGAAATTAAGCCCCAAAAATCATCGAACAAACTGCAAGGCAAGGTGCATCAGATTATCAGGGAAAACAAAGATATTCGGATGGTTGTCGATTCGGGGGTGTGGCTGACTATGATCATGTCTGAATCTGTGTATCGCCAAAACCGGCCATCGGTGGGTGACACCGTTGATTGCTATATTCCGCCTGAAGCCATTCATACGATCCGGTAGTGGAGCCGTGAAGAGTCAATTGGAAACATCAGAATGGTTTAGACGTTGATCTCTTTACTTTTTACCAGAGTTAAAGTTTTATATAATTTTACAGCGTCTATTCCAATCATGATTAGCAGGCACAATGACGATGCGATCTGAATCCAAACCGAAATGCTTCACCAACTGATCAAGCATTTTGAAGGATGCTTTATATTCATCGGGCATTGAATAATTGACAACATCTCCTGATATTATAAGGTAATCTAAACGTTTTATGCATAAATTTTTTTTTAGATATGTTTCTAACCTGAATTATTCATAAACTTATTTCAATTTCATTTAAATTATGATATATCTGATAGTTAAGTAAGTTCATCTGCCAAACAGTGTTTTTAAATAAACCGCATCATTTTCCCCGCTGATTAAGGAGATTTTAATGAATAATTCCACCGCCGCACACAAAGATATCACCCCTGGATTTACTTATCCTCAGCCGAAAGATGAAATCTCAATCGGTGATATCGGAGACAAATCCTTATTGCTCAATTTCGACGGCGGTGATATCAGCTCGGATGCAGGCGCCCTGCCACTCCTGAAAGTCGAGGAGCGGATCGGGCTGATAAAAGCTGTGGCCGGTGTCATTCCCGACTGCCGGGACGTGCGTTACATCAGGCACACGCTCACCGACCGATCGCCTGCGGATACGAAGACGCGAACGACTGTGACCGCCTGCGTGATGACCCGGTATTTAAAACACTCGCGGGCCGCTATCCTGAAATCGGCGACGCCCTTTCGAGTCAGCCGACTGTGAGCCGTTTTGAGTGTTCGATCTCGCGTACGACGCTTTTTCGTCTGCCACCGTGTTCGTCGATGCCTTCGTCACCTCTTATGCGTCTCCTCCCCCGTGACAGTACCGGATTTCGACGACACCGAAGACAGGGTGCACGGGAATCGGCAGCTAAACCTTTTCAACGGCTACTATGGGAATCACTGTTATATATGCCGCTTCATGTTTATGAAGGACTGAGCGGTGAACTGACAGCGACTGTTCTGAAACCGGGTAAGCGCAGTGCGGGTAAGCGCAGTGACGGATGACAGATGCTTTCCATTGTAAAAAGACCGGTCGATTATCTTCATGCGCAACAGCCGGAAACCCTGATCATATTCCGGGGAGACAGTCATCACGCATATCCGACAGTGATGAATCACATCGAGGTGACTGAAAATGCGATGTATGTCACAGGGCAGACCGGTGATTCCCGCCTGAAAAAAGAAGCCGAAGACATTATCGGCCGCGCTGTCGCGATTTATGAATGGCATGGCGGAAAGGCTGTGCTTTTTCATTCATTTCATTATCAGGCCGGTTCATGGGACAGATCCCGCCGCGTCGTCGTCAAAGCGGAAGTCTCTGACTCGGGCTGAAATATCCGTCACATCGTCACC
>JAUCGF010000074.1 GCA_030378005.1 Desulfococcaceae bacterium HSG9
TCCTTTATCAGCGGGGAAAATGATGCAATTTTTAAAAACTCTGTTTTTTGGATGAGCTTACCTAACTATTTGATATATCAAAAATTACGTAAAATTAAAAGAAGTTTATGAATAATTCAGGTTAGAAGGAGTTAATGTTACAAATAATATTTTCCAGAATCCAGATAATTTGATAATTGTTAAAGAAATTACACCCCAAAACGTAAAAATTCCAGCAGGTAGTTCCCAGACTTTTCAAATTAAATTTGATGTTAGTTGTCCACCCGAGGGGGCAGATAAAATAGAAACCGCTAAACTACGATTCAGTATTACTACGACTACAGTCGGTTCTTTATACATTAAAAATTGTGGAATAGCCCCGACAAATTGTGCAGAATTAGAAGCAGAATTCACCATAGAAGAAAAACTTAGTAAATGCGAGCAGTGTACTAATTTTGAAATAACACCCAAAGAATGTCCTGAAGATGACGGCAACGAATGCACCCAAGAATGCGACCCTGAAACGGGTGAATGTACATCGCCCACCGCGAAAAAACTCGACCCCTGTCTGGAATGTAAAGACAAAAAAATTGTAACAAAACAATGCCCGGAGGACGGTCCGGACGGTTGCCCCATTTACGCCTGTAATTCCGAAGCCGGCGGGATATGCGAAGCACATTATGCTCAAGATTGCGAAACTGATAATTCTGACCCTACCTATATTCAACCACCGAATACGATAGCGCCAAACCGGGATGAAACATCTTTTCAGTTTTCTCCGGTTTCAAGTCCTGGCCAAAAAGACGCACTGAATATCGACTACGATGTGCCTCAATCATCGCTGGTAACTCTTCTGATATACGACAGCAATGACAATCTCATCCGAACTTTGCTCAATAAAGCTTTAAGAAATGCCGGCCGTCATACGGATATATGGAACGGCCGCAACGACGCTGGTGAATTGGTTCCGGATGGAATTTACCGTTTTGTGATCAGTGGTGTGAACGCCCACAATGCGCTGGACACCTGGGAAATTTCCGGTGAAATTATCATCGACAACACGCCGCCTGCGGCTGAAATCAGCTTTATCAAAGCCCATTTCCCCCTGTTTGGCCATTACACGCTTGTCGGCACGGCATCTGACGAACATCTTGACATCAGTTATGTTGAATGGCTCAAAGACAATATCCATGAGGACATTGATTACAACCACATTTCCGTAATAGATGGAGAATTGGGGGTGTTTGACGCCACCGCTTTGGAAGATGGCACTTACACAGTACGGTTAACGGTAAAAGACCGAGCCGGGAATGCAACTATAGCTGAAACCCCATTGATTATTGACCGAACCTTTAATGACCTTAATATCCATATCAATTCCGTCACATATACAATTGATCTCGGTTCCGAAGGGTATATCCCCACTTCGGACGATCCGGATGTGTGGCTTGACGAGGAACTTCCTACCGGTTCCACACCAATTGACACATGGGAATGGGACACTGACACGACCTATAGCGGCGCTGTGTCCCATACCGACCCGGCCCGCGCCGGCACCCACGGCCATTACTTTATCCATGCGGACGCCATCCTTGAGTTGAGTAATATTGAAAACGTCATCCAGTATGTCTATCTTGACCCTGCCAACCCGCCTAAACAGATTTTATTGCAATTCTACACGGACGACGGCGACGGTGAACATCGGGCTTACTGGGGCTACAACAAAATTTCCACTGGCGGCAGCCGCGGAACTGCGTCACTGTATTATATGGGCAGTTTGCCGCCTGCCGGAAAATGGGTGCGCCTGAAAATACCGTCATCGGTCGTGGGTTTGAGCGGAAAAATGATCAAAGGCATCGCCTTTGTCACATATAACGGCCAAGCTTGGTGGGATAAAACCACCAAGAGTTCGGATTATAATGAACTTCAGGAAGATTCATGGAATCTTGCCTCACAGATCGGCTCGGAAGATGCAGCCGGCGCGGTGATCAACTATTCCCTGTCACAGAGTGCAAACATTGGTTTGTCCATTTTTGACGAAGATGACAACCTGATCAAAACCCTTATCAATGAATCCAAAGCAGCAGGAACTTACGAAATTGGCTGGGACGCCACAGACAACATCGGCGATCCGATAGCGGACGGGAAATATTATTTTCAGTTCAGCAGTCCTGACGGCCCCATTGACAGTAATGCCTACACTCCGCTTGCCGGTGACTGGTCATCTGAAACGGTAAATGCCAAAACAACGGTGACAGATTCGGCAGGGAACCGATATGAGATCGATAACGATGTCGTGCATAAATACGACGCATCCGACACCCTGCTATTCAGCATCACAACGGAGGGGATCGGACTGAACAGCTTCATGCCTATGGCGCTGGACCTGGATATAAATGACAATCTTTTTATCGTGGAGAACAGTTCCGGCAAGGTTTTCAAAATCAATTCCAATGGCTATTATCTGAATGAACTTCCTTATCCGGCGGAAACTTCATGGGCTGATCAGAGTTTCAGATTAGACCGTCCCACGGCTATTTCAGCGGATAGCAACGGTGATATTTTCATTCGCGACCAGAACGGAACGGAGAACATCAAACTTGCTGCCGGACGTGGTGTTATCAATCTTTCCAGCATAACCGCCGAAATACGGATTCCTTCTGAAAATTCGCTCATATATGCTACTGTCCCGATTATAGGAACAGCAGCAGCAAAGAGATTTGCCAAATATGAAGTGGCTTATGGCGAGGGAAAATCTCCCACAGAGTGGACAACATTGGTCACTGCCGGATCGGAGGTATATGATGACCATAAACCTCTCCCCCCACGAAGAACCTTACTGGGGAATCTGGCTACCTGGAGTACCTATCATATTCCGATGGGAACTTACACCATCAGACTGATGGTGTATGATCGGGACGGAAACTATAAACAGGACACTGTAACCGTTGAAGTGGGCAGAGTTATTCGCCGGTTTGAAAGCACTGTGACTAGTAGTGACGGAAAAGTCACGTTTGAATTGCCTGATAATGCTATTGCTGACGATGCCGATCTTTTTTCAATCAAACCCGTTAGCGCTGCGGAAGCCCCGGCAATAGACAATCCCGACCTGACGCTCGTCAGTGAAATTTATGAAATAAGGCCGGCCGGCTATCAGTTTGTAAAACCCTGTACATTGAGCATATATTACACCGATGCCCAACTCGGCGGCATTGATGAAAACACCCTGAACATTTTCAGATGGAATCCGATCACTCAGCAATGGATTTATGTTGACGCGGATCTGGATACCGCAAACAATGTGCTGACAACCTCTATCTCAAATTTTAACGATTACGAGGTGTATTACGCCATCATGTCCTATTCGACGTCAGCACCGGTGATTTATCCGCCTGCTTCTCCCACGCCTCTCAGAAATATTATTGTTTCCGGCGAGGCAAGCCTGGGTGTCAATGTTGAAATCTTTGTGAACGGCGTATCCCAGGGAACCATACACACGGATGAAGATACCGGTTATTTTGCCAAACCGGGAGTCCGACTCCTCGCAGGCGAAAACCAACTGACCGCACGGACGGTTGATTCTGTGGGAAATACCGGCCCCCTGTCTGCTCCGGTCTCTGTTCAGGTTGTGCTTGCTCAACCTGCAACCGTTACATCGCTGTCCTTCAAGACTGGCGATTTTTTATCTGATTTCACAAATGATGTGGCAATCGGAGACTCATTGTATATTCAACTGGTCGGAACAGATGCGGATTCCGCTTCGATCAATTCCGCAATGGTCACGCTCACAAGCAGCGTGACCGACACTGCCGGCATCTCAATTCAACTGTTGGAAACCGCTCCTGACAGCGGTGTATATCAAGGGATTGGCAAGGTTAGCGAAACCAGTGATCTCTCTTCCGGTTCAATCGGGGTTTCATCCGGAACTGTTGAAACCATCACGGTAACGTCCGATGTTAATCCGAGCAAACAGGATTCTCTCAATACAATAGACACGCTTCCGCCGCCGGCTCCGACAATCACCTCGTCAACCCATCCGTCTTTGTGCCAGAACACCTTTGAGGCGGATTCAGATGAATGGTCTGAAATGAGCGGCATTTTCGGGGCTGCGGTCACAAGATCGGACGACACCTCTTCATCCGGGATCTATTCGGTCAAACTGGTGAACACCGAGGAAGGCGGTGATTTTGCCAACTATGCCCGAATCAGCAGCTTTGATGCAGTGCAATATCCCATTGTCAGCTTTGACTACAAAATCCCTCATAACCTGAAAGTGAACCTGATCGCTTATGTCAATGGGATGTGGAAAGAAATTATTTTCACAGATGACCCGAAAACTGTTGAAACCTTTGACGGCGACCTCTACCGGACCATTGGGCAAATTGAGAACGTGACCGCTGACAACACTTGGCGACATGCTGAATTCAATCTGTACAACATGTTGAAAAACGATGATCCGAACCAGTCCGAATACATTGTTGAAGAACTCTTTTTTGCCGATTACAACCTGCCCGGATGGATGGAACTGGTCATGGGAGAGGAAAACCCCGAAGGCGTGACTTGGTATGCGGATAATTTTATCATCGGTCAGGCCGGCAAATTGAACAACAGTCCCGTATTTACCATCCTGCCCAATGATTCAGGCGTAGTGGGTTATAGCCATATCCTGGATCAGAATCCCGACACCATCCCGGATCAGACCAGCGAGGGAAATTCAAACACGGTAACGTATAACGATGTGGCGGACGGCGTGTGGTATTTCCACGTTAGATCAGCAGATGGCGGCGGAAATTGGGGGCCTGCCAACCATTATCGAATCAAAATTGACGCTACCGGACCGGTGGCTGACTCACCCGAACCAGCGGACGGAGGAGCATCCGGCAGCCTGGAAGTCCAACTCAGGATCACGGACGGTGCCGGCAGCGGTGTGGACCCGGCTTCCATTCAGCTCCAATTGAACGATACGGTTTATAATATGGATTCGGGCGGGATACGGTATGACGAAGTTAGCGGTGTGATGACATTTGCTTTGTGGAAAGTGACTCCGGCACAGACTCCCTGGGCTGATGGTACAACGGTGCAAGCCACCCTTTTGGCTGCCGATGATTATGCCGGCAACCCGCTTCAATCGGTTTTTACATGGTCATGGACGATGGACTATGCCCAATTGGCCAGCGGATTCCTTTCACTTTTGACATCCGAGGGCGGCTATACGCCTTCATGGTCTTCAGACGGAGCGCGGCTCGCCTTTATGTCGATCAGAAGCGACAATGAAGATATTTGGGTGATTGATGCGGATGATTATGCCGAAGCCGGCGGAAGTGTGCGGCAACTGACCACGGATGAAGCCGATGACCATCACCCGGCTTGGTCGCCGACCGATGATCGCATTGCCTTTGTATCGGACCGCGACGGCGGCGATCATCTTTTTCTTATCAACGCAGACGGAACCGGACTGACCCAATTAACTGCAGGTCTTGAAGTCGATTCTCATCCTGCCTGGTCTCCCGACGGTACCCAAATTGCGTTTTCCAGGAATACAGAAATCTGGACGATCAACGCGGACGGTACCGGTGAGGTTCAGGTGACCCAAGATTCCATCGCCTATCTGCTTGACCCGGTCTGGTCGCCGGACGGAACCCGAATCGCTTATACAAAAACGCTCTATTCCGATCAAATTGGTGTTATGGATGTAAACGGTTCAAACCATGAAACAATCACGGACAGCGGTTTTGATATGCTGCCGGCATGGTCGCGGCAAACCAATCAGATAATTTTTGTTACCATGCGCGATGAGAAAACGCGAGCCATCCGTGTTGTGAACACCAATGGCAGCAATGACCAAGTGTTTATTGATAACGAAGGGATGTGGTGGGATTCCGAACCGGAACAATCGCCGATCAGCGATCAGATTGCGTTTCAATCGACACGCAACGGCGCATGGAATATATGGATTAAAACCCAAGTGGAAATCACCGATGTAACCGTAACACCCGAAGTGTTTTCACCCAATGATGACGGTTTCAATGACACCACAGACATCTCCTTCAATCTGGTCGGCGGAGCCACGCAGATCGACCTGGTTATTTACGATGCCGACACTAACCCGGTTAAAACGCTTCTTGACGATGAGCTTGCTCCCACAGGGATAAACACGGTCACCTGGGACGGGACAAATGACGCAGGCGAGGACATTACCAGCGGCGCTTATACGTTCAAACTGATCGTGGCAGGCAACGCCGGAGTCGATGCCATAGAAAAAACCGGTCAGATATATCTGGACATTACGCCGCCAACCTTTACCCAATGGGCGATTCAGCCTTCCGGTAACGGCATTTTTGACGTATCCGTAACGGTAGAAGACGACACCGCGCTTAAAGATAATGCCACCAAACTTCAGTATGGCATCGCCAGTTCGGAAAATACCGACGAACCTGACGTAGTTGGATGGACCGATTTCGGAACCGGTGCCAGTGGGTCTCTGAATATTGATTTATCTGAACACGGTAGCAACTATTTGTTCATCCGGGCCTATTCAGAGGATGAACAGAGAAATGTAACCTATTCCGATATTCAAAAAAGCCTTATAATTACAACACCCGGTGATATCGACAACGACGGCATGAACGACGACTGGGAAACAAAGCATTTCGGCGCGTTGCATCGTGACGGCAGCGGCGATTTCGACGGCGACGGCATCACCGACCTTGAAGAATTTCGGCTTGGCACCCATCCCCAGATAAAAGCCGGTGATCTCAATCTTGACGGGGTTGTTGATTTGAAAGATGCTATTTTGGGCCTCCAGTTACTTACGCCATAGCCAATGAATGTTAAAAGGCTTTGCCAGTTACGTTCAAGCGTTTTGAGCAAGGAGTGCAAACTTCAGTTTGCGTGTTTTATTAGAGAAAACCCAAACCGGTGTAGGGCGAATTGTCAATTCGCCCTGCTCCAAAATTTCAACTGCCTCCAAAAGTTCCCCTGAAGATAAATCTTTTAAATATTTTTAGCGATTTAAGCATTCGCGGACCATCCTCAACAGGATGCTTTAGTAGTCGCCACAAGCGATACGCAATGTATCTGAATCTAAGATAAAATTCTTTGCGTGCGTGGTCACAAAATCGGAATCCATGATCGTGTCTTTCACTTCCCCGACGATTTTTTCAGTGTTGTCAATCGCCGGCTGAACATATAGTATTCCAATTTTGGTTTTTCTGTGGCGGCACACGCAAGCTGAAGCTTACATTCCTTTAATTTGGAAAAACCAAATCAATCAAAATTGATGCCTGATTTTCATGCAATCGCTCTGGGGAATTAAGTCTTGAAAATTGATTCGGGAAGCGGTATATATAGCTTATGTGAGCCGTTGCCTTCGCACTCCCGCTATTCAGGGAAAACGAAAACAGGTTCAGCATATAAATATTTTGTAGAATATCAGAATAATGGAATCTAAAAATCTAATTAAGAAAACATATCCATGCCACACACCATTTTAATTGTTGACGACGAACCCGGTATTGTTGTTCCGTTAGAATTTCTTATGAAAAAAAGCGGTTATACGGTTTTAATTGCTCGCACCGGGGAAGAAGCGTTGCAATGGATTGAAAAAAAAACACCCGATTTAATTTTGCTGGATTTGATGCTGCCGCTGTGCAGCGGTTTTGAAATATGCCAAAAAATACGTGAACATCCCCAGTGGAAAAGCATTAAAATTATCATTCTCACGGCCAAGAGCCGGGAAACAGATATGGCCAAGGGCATAGCGTTGGGTGCTGATGCGTATGTCACCAAACCGTTTTCGACTCATAAGCTGGTTGAAATGGTATCGGAAATGGTCAATAATATTCAGAAATGAAATATCAGCGGATGGAAAATGCCTGAAAAAACGGCAGGAAGTGCGAAAGTTAAGCGAAGCGTTTTTTTTGACTGGTCCGGAATCCGCAAGCCTCTCCGGGTGTCGGATGCAAAAAAAACGCAGTGCTTAATTTTTGAACTCCTAAACTTTCCATCTACTGAATATTTCTTAAAAGCTCCATAAGAGCGACATATTTGTAGAATTTAAGGCCGTAACATTGAAAACCAAAAATAAATTCTGGGTATTTGCACTGGCATCCTTATTTGGCCTCATCATAAGCATCACCTTGGTGACGTACCACCTTTGGGGGCAATTGGAACCTGATCAGCAAACGGTTATGTGGCAGATCATCAAAGGTTACACGGGCTATCTTTTTATTATTTTAATTCTGGCATCATCTGGAATTGGATTTGTGTTAGACTTTATGGTCAACACCTATATTATTCCATTGGCTAAACTGGTAGATGAAGCCTTGGTGATCAGCACGGTGAATCCATCGCATCGCATTAAACTGGAAGGCGCTAAAAATATCGTACGGTTGGTTGAAATTATTAATACCAACGCCGAGCGTATGCAGCAATCAGACAGCCATGAAAAGAAGCTGATAGTCAAAGAAAAAGCCCAATTAGAAGAGGAAAAGAATACGTTGGCGGCGGTGATTTCGGGGCTTCCCGAAGGTGTGGTAATCTGCAATGTCGAAGGGCAGATTTTACTTTATAATAAACGGGCGCGCCTTTTGTTAAGCCGTAATGGCCAAACAGACGACGATCACCATATTTCAGCACGATTACTGGGATTGGGACGCTCTGTTTTCGGTGTGGTGGATAAATATCTGATTATTCACGCTCTTGATGAGATGACGGATGCGATTGAACAGAAAAAAGAAAATATAATTTATCAGTTTATTATTCCAAGTGTAAACAACGTATTGCTTCGGATTCAGGCAATTCCGATTCTTCGGGATAACAGAGAGATGTACGGATTTATTCTCGTGCTGTACGATATCACCCAGATAGTGCGGTCAGCCGCTAAACGGGATGTTTTTCTGGAATCGCTTACTGTTATGAGCCGCTCGTCTATCGGCGCAATTCGCGCTGCCATTGAAACCATGGCGGCCTATCCGGATATGCAGGCTTTGGAACAGGAACACCTGCAAAAAGTGATTCTGGATGAATCCGTTGTCCTGAGCCGGCGTCTTGATCGGGTAGAAAAAAAAATCCGCTCATCTGGTGAAAGCCAGTGGCCCTTGGATAACATGCGTTGTAGCGATCTTGCGGAAGCGGTTAAAAAGAAAGCGGAGGAAAAACTGGAAGTCAGCATTATTCTTGAAAAAGGTGCTGAAGATATGTTGATCAAAGGCGACCATCTGGCGCTGGTTTACACTATCTGCTTTTTAATCGCCCAGCTTAAAGAAACCCAGGGAATAGAACGATTTGTTTATAGAACACAAAAAGATGACCGCTTTTTGCTGATCGATCTGATATGGCCAGGGCGTGTATTGTCTCTGGAAACGCTACGGCAATGGCAATCTCTGGAATTAATGATTCAGGGAGAAGGTTTGCCTTTACCGATGAAAGATGTATTGGAACGTCATGGTGCCGAAATATGGCCGCAAAGTGAATCTGAAACCGAATCCCAAACTGAATCAGGCGCAAAAGCCTGTCTCCGACTGCTTTTTCCTTCGGTCTCGGTGGCAACTGAAAAAAAACGCCAGTGGCGGCCTCGTATATCTCTGGAAAATCGTCCTGAATTTTATGATTTCGATTTGTTTAACCAACCCGGCCAGATTCCCGATCTTGATAATCTTCCATTAGCCCAACTGCGCTATACGGTTTTTGACACCGAAACCACCGGCTTAAATCCGAGCGGCGGTGATGAAATCATTTCGGTGGGAGCGTTACGAATAATTAACAATCGTCTGCTTCACGAAGAATATTTTGATCAACTGGTCAATCCTCAGCGACCGTTGCCGCCTGAATCAATCCGTTTTCATGGTATTCAACCTGAAATGCTTGAAGGACAGCCTACGATTGAAAACGTATTGCCCCAGTTTCAGCGTTTTGCCGAAGACACGGTTATGGTCGCCCATAATGCGGCCTTTGATATGCGGATGCTGCAAATCAAAGAAGCACCAACGGGAATCCGCTTTATCAACCCGGTGCTGGATACGCTGCTGCTGTCAGCCGTGGTGCATCCATCCCATACTGATCACAATATCGAAGATATCGCTCAACGTTTGGGAATCCGTGTTGTCGGACGGCATACGGCTCTCGGAGATGCCATTGCCACAGCCGAAATCTTTATCAAGCTGATTCCGCTTCTGGAACAAAAAGGCATCCGCACGCTCAAACAAGCACGGCTGTCCTCTAAAAAAACGTACTATGCAAGGCTTAAGTATTAACGCGGAGTTTGGAATGTAGAATTCCGAATTCCACATTTAACAAGGGGGGATTATGACCGCACCGGTTTATGAATTTTTATTACAAACAGCACCTTTTTCATATTTGCCCAAGAATGAACTTCTTAACCTTGCAAATCAAGTGCGTTCTCAGGCTTATGATAAATATAAAATTCTATCCATTCAAAACAAATCTGAAATAGAGGATGTATTTATTATCCAAAGCGGTTTGTTAGAACTCTATTATGAAAAGGAAGGCAAAAAACTTCTCAGCAGTTTTTTAAAGCGGGGACAGTCGTGCGGTGCCATCGGATTGCTGATGAATGATGGTGTCTCTGTACGAACCGTTATGGCCGCAGGCAAAGCCGATCTGTTCTTAGTTCCTCGAGACCTTTTTTTAAAATTATGCCGCCAGTATCCTGAATTTTCCGATTATTATATCAAAATTTATCGCAAATTAGCAGATGACCAATCTTATGCCTCGATTGTATCATCCGGACAGGCGCGGCGCTTTCTATCCCGTATCGTTCCATTTGCGTTTCTTTCAGAGACAGAACGGGAAAGGGTCGCTTCGAAATTATCGGTTGTTCGCTATCCGCGTAAAACAGTTGTATTTACTCAAGACCGTTCCAAAGTCGAATATCTCCATATTTTACAAAAGGGCGTCGCCTATCGTTACTATGAAGACCAGGGGGAAAAAAAATTACGTGGAATGCTGGGGGAGGGCGATATTCACGGCGGAATTTCAATGCTGATAAATAATGGCATTTCGGTGCGCACGCTGGAGGTGGAAGATGAATCTTACTTTTATCTTTTATCTGAAGAACTTTTTGCAGACCTTTGTGATCGCTATGAAGAGTTCACTGAATTTTTTACCGACACGTTTGGCAAGCGCATGTTGGATAAAACATATTCATCGATTATTACCAAAACAGACCGCCCTGATGATCAAAGCAACCAGTTTTTTAACCAGACAGTTGAGAGTTTATGTAATTCCGCACTGGTTTCTTGTAACGCTGATTTAACCATCTGCCAAGCCGCAATTGTGATGACTCAAAAGCGATGCAGTTCGATTTTTATCAAAGGTTCGCATGGCGATTGTATCGGGGTGGTGACAGATAATGATTTGCGCAGCAAAGTGATTGCCAAAGGCTACGATATTGAAGCGCCTGTCCGGGATATCATGTCGTCACCGCTTCATACCATAGGCGCACGCTCTTTTGTATTTGAAGCCCTTCTCGAAATGATGCGTAAAAATGTAAAACATCTCGCTGTTACCGATGTGCATGGCCGTGTTGTTGATGCGATTACCAACCGTGATTTGGTGACGGCTCAAGGTCGTTCACCGCTGTTTCTGATTCGTGAAATCGGCGATGCCCCGACAATTGCGGAAATTATTAATAAGCACAGTCAACTTGCGGGTCAAATTAAAAACCTGATTAACAGCGGCGCCAAAGCTCGTAACGTAACGCGTATGATTACCACTATTTCAGATGCCATTTTAAATAAATTGATCGGCTTTGCCATTGATGAATTAGGCGAACCGCCCGTCAAATTTGTCTTTATGATTCTTGGAAGTGAAGGACGTAAGGAACAAACTTTAAAGACCGATCAAGATAATGCGATTATTTATGGAGATGTTCCTGAAACATCTGAAGCGCAGGTGAAGCGTTATTTCCTCGCCTTTAGTGAAAAAGTATGCACTTGGCTGGATCAGGCCGGTTACACGTTTTGTAAAGGAGGCATCATGGCCCAAAACCCAAAATGGTGCCAATCACTTTCTGCTTGGAAACAAAATTTTTCCAACTGGATTTACCATGCCGAAGCTGAAAACCTGCTTCAGGCAAGTATCTTTTTTGACTTCCGGGGAGCTTACGGAGAAACCGAGTTGATTGACCAATTGCGTCAATTTCTATTTGAATCGCTATCGGGATGGGCGGGTTTTTTCAGACACCTTACTGAAAACGCAATTTATTTTAAACCGCCATTGGGGTTTTTCAGAAATTTTATTGTTGAATCCGAAGGTGAACACCGTGATTCGTTTGATATCAAAAGCGCTATGCAGCCGATTGTGGATTTTGCGCGAATCTACGCTTTGAAATATCAGCTTGATGAAACCAATACGCAGGAACGTTTGTATCAACTTTATTTAAAAGAAATTTTAACGCCGCAAGAGTATAACGAATTGGACAAAGCCTACAGTTTTATGATGCAGCTACGCTTTATCCGACAGTTTACGGTTGTCCTTGAACAAAATGGCCAGCCTGACAATTATATCAATCCGAAAAAACTTTCCCGTATTGAACAAACTATGCTAAAAGAAATTTTCAAACGGATTGCCAATTTCCAAACCAAGCTGGAAGTGGAGTTTATTGGAATTATTTAAATGGGGAATGGGTAATTCGGAATGTGGAATTCCGAGTTCCGAATCCCACATTCCGAATTCGAACCGATGTTTATCAAAAAATTATATATTGATCAAACGGTCATTGATGAACCGTTGACAACTTTATTTCGTTCGCGAACGCGCGCTTCTGTTGAAATTGTTGACAATGCCCGCGAAGTATTTAAACAGGTGACATCTTCCGACGATCCGATTCAAAAGGGCAAAGAGGTTCTTTTCCTGACTCGCAATAAAGGGGCTTTTGTACGTGCGTGTCCGGGAACTTCGAACTATCGTTGCTGCGATTATATGATTTTGCATATCGGCTCTTATTGTGTTATGGACTGTTCCTATTGTATTTTGCAAACCTATTTTCACCCGCCGGTATTGACTTTTTTTGTAAATCAGCGAGATATGATGGCCGAGTTGGAAGCGTGGCTGTCCAAAAAAGAGAGGCGGCGCATCGGCACCGGTGAATTTACCGACAGTATGATTTGGGAAGCCCAGACCGGCCTTTCGCGTACGCTGGTTCCGTACTTTGCCAAACAGTCTTACACCGCACTGGAACTCAAAACAAAAACAACCGCTATTGGTAACCTTGAAAAACTTGAACATAATCGTAAAATAATTATGGCTTGGTCATTAAATACGCAGACCGTTATCGCGCATCAGGAGCGTCATACCGCCTCGCTCGCCTCACGCTTAAAGGCGGCCGCAAAATGCGCTCAACAGGGCTATCCACTGGCATTTCATTTTGATCCGATGATAATTTATAAAGGCTGTGAAGCAGAATATCGACGCGTTGCAGACCTGCTTTTTGAAAATATCGCACCAGAAAATATTGTTTGGATCAGCTTAGGTGCGTTTCGTTTTATACCTGCATTAAAGCCGATTATTCAAAAACGGTTTGCACATTCAAAAATTCTTTATGGTGAATTTATTACGGGCATTGATAATAAAATGCGCTATTTTAAACCGTTGCGAATTGAACTTTATCGCCAGATTATTGACCGCATCAGGAAATATGCGCCTGATGTAACGCTTTATTTTTGTATGGAAGATGATGAAGTCTGGGCCAAAACACTTGGCTATACGCCTTCTGAATACGGTGGGTTGGGACAGATATTGGATGATGCCGCCATTCGCCATTGCAGGTTGGACGTTTGATTCGTAGGAAAAGCATTGTCGCAAACCAAACCCGATATTGCGCCAATCTTTGTCCGCTATGCCAACCATTTAATGAAAAACCGGTGGGCAAAGGCCGTTTCCTTTAACTGAGTACATCACTTTGCCTACTCATCATCAATAAACCAGGTAGTGGCAAAACGTTGCCCACCCTACATAAAAAAGGTAAATTCATGCCAAACTACGATGAACTTATGGGCTATCTAAAAAAACTATGCCTTGAAAGGGCTGACGGCACCTTGTTTATTACCACCGACCAAAAACATTCGGTGCGCTTTAAATTGTACGATGGCCATATAACATCGTGCAACTACCGTCTCAAACGTGATTATGACGCGATTAAATTAATTAAGGCGGTTAAATCCGGCACATATAAATTTTTTGCAGGAATTTCCGAACCGACAGCTTCCAATATGTCCCGGCATCATGATTTGTATGCAGCGCTGTTCGGGGAAACCACACTATCGCCAAATAAGATAAACTCAACATCCGTCGCAGGCAACAACTCAATGACGGTTTTTCAATTCTTAGATAGCGAAACTGTCAAAAAAACCATAGAGGCGATTGCCAAAGAGCTGGCTTATTTTATAGGGCCTGTGGCTAGGCTGATATGTGATGAATACATTAATAGAACCGGGCAGGCTCGCACAAAAGATGAGCTGATAGCGATGGCAGAATCAGTCGCAACCGAGATCGGTGATTCAGTTCAGGAACAACAATTTATAGAAGCGGCGCTTGGCAGCATTCGAGCAATGCTTTAATTTGCTCCTTGTATCTCTTTATTAACCCTAAAACATAAGAGAAGGAGAACGCATGATTGGCACCTCTCTCCTCCGCTATTAGTTTCATCAGAGCCCTTTGCGTTGATTAAGGTATTTTAAAAGGTCTTGTTCCAAAATCGGATTAATGTCCGGTTTTTTGTAGGTTGACAGCCTGTTTTCCAGAATTCTACCGGCCTTTTGGTCCATTTCGCGCAATTCCATTTCTTGCCATTGGGTGTGAATACTGCGGCAACTTAAAACGGGTTCGAAAAATTCTGTCCGGCATCGTTTAGCAGTGTGGTCTTCCATAAGATAGTTCCCCGACGCGCCGACTTCCTTGATCAAATCCATTGCAAAGGCATCTTTCGAGAATTCGACAGGCTTCATCAGCTTTTTAAGCGCTCCGCAAAGGTCTTCATCCGCAATAAACTTTTCAAAACTCATTGCAAGCATGGAGCCATAAATGCCGCAGGTGTGCAGGCTGACATCAGCACCGGACAATGCCGCGGTGGTCAGCATCATTGCGGATTCCATCCCGGCCTGATAGTCAAGGCTGAATGACTCGGTTAAAGCTCCCTGACTGCGGCAGGGGATGCCATAATAGCGACCCAGAACGGTTGCGATGGCGGTGTGTTGGGCATCTTCCGGTGATGCGTTTACATATCCTCCAGTTCTCATTTCAGTTGGACTGCCCCCTAGCCCATAAACAATCGGAGTCCCGGGATTTAACAGTTGTGAAAGGCTGATGCCCGCCAGTGTCGTCGCATTGGATATGATTAGAGACCCGGCTATGGTGATCGGACCGGTTGTTCCCAAGGAACATGCCGAGTGGATAATCACGGGTTGACCGGCGGCCGCATACACCATCAGTGATTCTACGGATTCATCAGCATATTGAAGCGGCGAAAGTGAATCCACGAGTGAAATCATCACCGGTTCGTTTGTACTCCCCCAAATCATTTCGGCTAATTTCAATGAGTCTAAGGCTGCAATTTCCGATGATGTGCTTCCCATGATCGGTTTGTCAGTCAAAAGAATTGTCGATAGAAGTAAGTCCAGATGAGCGGTTGCTGTGGGAACATCGTCAGGCTGAACAACGATAGCACTGTTAAAATCCAGATATTCAGATGTTTGAACAAGTTTGCAGAACTTATGAACATCCTCAAGTGTGGCATTCCTTTTTTCTCCCGTAGCCTCTATAATAAAAGGCGGTCCGTAACCGGGAGCCATCAGGCAGTCACCTCCGCCGATACGGATGTTTTTTTGAGGATTGCGGGCTTTGACAGTAAATTCCGCCGGAACCGTTTTCAGTGCGTTATCAATCTCTTTTTCCTCAAAGTAAACGGTTTGGCCTTGGACACGGAAGCCCCTGTTTTTGAATACATCAACAGCCTTTTCACTGTAAAACCGGATTCCGGTATCATAAAGAATTTCCAGTGAGTGGTTATGAATCATATCCAAAACAGACGTGTCAAAATTAATGATAGCTCGATTCATCATCATTACGTTCTCCTTCAGAAATCAGGTTTTTTTAACAGAAATCGGGTTTTTCCCAAAAACCCGATTTCTTGCTTAAGCTTTATTTGAAATTCAATACGGTTTGATTCATAGCATCAAAATTGGCTCTCGGTGTGTCAGGAGATGTCGTTCCGGCCGTAGAAAACAGATAGCCGCTCATTCCCCTGGCTTTTTCAAGGTGAGCGGCAGTTTCCTTTTCAACCTCCTCAGGAGTACCGATCAGAAGCGGGCCGTTGGGGTTCAGATTGTCAAAGATCGCTGTGCGATCACCGACTTTCTCTTTCAGCTCGCGAATATCCAAAACGGCCTCTTGCGTCAGGTTGCCTGGCATGATTCCGTGCATATCCATCTCCAGCAGCATGTCTGTAATACCGGTCTTGACGATAGAACCGCATAGATGGGGCAAGACACGCGCACCCAGTTCAGACAAAGCGTTGACCACCTTGCTTGTAGGCTCATGCACAAACTCCCGGTAATGATCAGGCGAGATCAGTAACGGGCATTCCATGTCGGCCCCGTAGAAAATATATTCTACGCCGGCTTCAATCAGAGCCCGTCCGATTTCAATGTTCAGAGGAACCAAAACATCTTGAAGATCGCGCACCAGCTCCGGATTGTCGTACATGTCGGCCATGATTTCATTAGTTCCGCGAAGCCGGGTGGCAATGGTGAATGGGGAAATGTATTCACAGGCAATGGGCGTTTCACCGTCAAGGCGGTCTTTGATAATTGAAATCCCTTTCAGAAACTGCTCCATCCGTTCTGTATGAACATCAGATTGCGCCACACGCGCCACATCCGCCAAAGAGAAAACCGTCGTCTTTTCTATGATCGGGAAGACATCCTCCGGCCAACTGACCGTGCAGCCCATGGCATCGGGAATGATGCCGCCAATCATGCCCATGCCGACCATCACCCAGTCAAACCGAAAAGTTTCGACAGCCTTTATATGACAATCGACCATATCCTGTGCCTCAAGCAGCGCCGAACGGAATGTGCGTCCGAAATACCGACATATAGGCGCTTCGTAAAATGGTGCGTTGGGAATACTGTCCACCGGTTTCAAGGCAATTGCCGCTGCCATACGTTCACTTGCATTCATGGGTCATTTACTCCTTTTCAATTTGTTTTTTGGCTATTGAGATTTATTTGTTGACTCCTTATCAAATGGAAACAGATATGTCGTCCCAACGCTGTTAAGAATGAACTGGTCAGGCATTTCGACTGAAAAACGATTAATGGCATTCCATCCCGTGCAGTGCATGGGAATAATAAAATCCGGAGCGATTTTTTTCATCTCCGCAATGGTAAACTCAGCTATTGATTTATCCGGTCCGGGAAGGTGAAATCCCCCCATAATGGCATGGATTTTATTCGTTCCCGCTATTTTACAGACATGCCTGACGGTGTTGATGGCACCCGCATGGGAACACCCAGCCAAAACCACCAGACCGTGGTTTTTAATATGAATCGCCAAGGCCTGATCGTCGTAAAATGGGTCTGGCATCCAGTTTCCTTCGATCTTGGCTTCCAATGACGGAGTCCCTTTTTCAAAGTCGGTTATTCGCTCAATTTGCCCGGAAACAAGAATCAAATCCGATGCTATCGTAGAGGGATCACTACGTTTGTCCAGCAACGCTCCAGCCTGTTCGAGGATCGATTCATCAAGCGAGACCATATCCGAATAATCATTTCCGTGTTTTAAACGCCGCTCAACAAACGCACTTGGATGGAGGATCACCGGTACTTTTTTACCGGCACTCAATAAAAATGTCATCAGGCCGCCAAAGTGGTCGGAATGCCCGTGGCTGATAACAACGGATTCCACTGCATTTACGTCTGCTGTCACAACCCCGTGTAGCACCGCTTTGCTGGTCCCCAGAAGTTCAGTGTTGTGTTTAAGGCATTTTCCTGAAATACCGGTATCCATCAGCACGGTGTGTTCTTCAGTACCCGCGTACACTTTGACCAGCAACGACAATCCGGGTTCCGCCATCGGAGCATTAGGCGAAGGGACACGCAGTCGTTTGATCGTTTTTGAGTCCTCCAGCAATTCATCACTATAATTGTCCACCAGAACCACAATCTCAATTTTGTCCGCCTGGCGCAATTGAAGTCTGTCCATATTATCCTTTCGTAATGATTACCAAATCGGCCATACACCGCAGCCGATTCTAACTGCGGTGTATGACAACAACATTTATTTAAAGCTCATCATCTTATTCCAAAAGTATCGGCCACAAATGAATAGCATGATTTATATTTCATATATAATATGATGTCAAGAAATGTTTACATAACATTAATTTTGTTTTCAAAATTGCCCGAAAGTATTTTATTATACTGTAATATTTATATTTTAAATAATTTTTATCACTTCTGTTTTAATAATATATGATTTTATATTTCAATATACTTGCCAAAATAAAGTTTTCAATGTTATATAAAATAAATTTTGGCAGGAGGTCAATTGATGATGCGCAATTCTTTTTCAACTGAAAGACAGAAACAGATCCAATCCATACCGAGTTCAAAGGACATTGATCGTATTCGACGCTCAATCAAGTCAAAGTTAAGAGACTTGCTATTGTTCGATCTGGCGGTTGAAACCGGCGTGACAGCCAGTCAACTTTTGCAGCTAAAGATTAAAGACCTGACCGATTTGAATGTTGGCGATGAAATTTTAGTTTTAACCGGCAAACAGAAGCGCAATGAACCTGTAACAATGGGACCAAAGACATATAAATCATTTCAGCATTATATTCTGAAAAACCGACCAGGTTTGAATGATCCGCTTTTTAAATCAAGAAAAGGAAAGGAAGCCCTTTCGCTTCCCAGTGCATCACGTTTGGTAAGCAGTTGGTTTGAGCGGGTCGGATTAGAAGGAATGAGCGGATTTCTGAGCTTGCGGAAAACTTGGGAAACGCGACTCCGCAAACCGAAAACCGAAAAAATATCTCCGCTGACACCTGAATCGCCCTATTCAATAAATTCCATTCAAACGCCAACGATGCAGGAATTGGCATATAAAGAGTTAGAACGCGCCATTGTAACGGCGCGCATTAAACCGGGGGAGAGACTGGTTGCCGAAAAGTTGGCCAAACAAATGGGGATCAGCACGATACCAATTCGTGAGGCTATCGGCCGATTGGAGGCGCGCAACTTTGTAACTGTTCAACCTAAAAAAGGGGCAGCGGTCAATGCGCTTTCTGAGGAAAACCTTAAAGAGATGCTTGAAATACGGTTCTTACTTGAATTGCCCGCCGCACGGAAAGCCGCCGCCGCTGCCACACAAGACACGATTGAAACAATCAAACGATTAAACCACCGATATATTTCGGCCCAACAAAAAAATGATGCTGATATGGCATTGTCAGCCAATCGTGAATTCCATTTTACGATTTATAAGGGTGCGAATATGCCCATACTGCTTGCTATGATTGAAAATCTCTGGGATCAGGTCAGCCCTTACTATCATTTGATGTTTCGTCAAACACTTTTTCATGACCCACATACCGGCACCGCTTATCATAAAAAGATTATCCAGGGGATGGTGGCCAACGATCCCCGTGAAGTCAGCAAATGGCTTGAAATAGATTTGTCTGAATCTGCCGCTTTTGTGGCAGATGTCATGCGGAAACTATGAATCAATAGATATCTCGCCAATTCTTCAGTCCATGATATAAAAGGGAATTGAAAACAAACCGATTTAATACGTCAATAAATACGACAACGACCATTATTGATAGTAAATAGCTCAAAATAAAGCGCAACACTTTGTCGAGAAAATCGCTTGCTTTTTCAATTATATCCATTATGGATAAGGGATCTGGAAGAACAATCTTTTTTTGTAAAACTCAATATGATAATCTTCCTTGCAAGGAGGTGCTTATTATGAAGGGAAGGTTTGAGGAGCTTACCGAATCCTGATATAAAATGATAGCTCTCTTATATGGAAGTTTATAAAAAACGATTGGGTTACAAAGATTATGAGAGATTCACCGGAACTGGCAAGTCTGTTGTTTGCATCTCTATAATTAAGTCTTATGTTGAAACCTATGGCATATAAATAATACCATTTGCGTTAAATAATCGCCTAATCTAAAAAATCGTGTCCTATTCAAAATTTTGGTATAGTTTATATTTTTGCTCTCGCTCCTGTTATTCGAGCAAGATTAAGAGCAAATATGTGGGAATTTAATTTTCGCAAATGGTATAAGGACTACAAGCCAAAATTATATCGGAACAAACCGAATTTTATCAGGAGTTAAAAAAATGAAATTAAATAAAGTGGATCATATATGTATTGCAGTTAAAAACTTAGAAGAGGCCCGCAAAATATGGGAACCGGTGTTGGGCAAAACCGAGCCGGATGACACTTATATTGATGAGCCGGAAAAAATTAACGTGGCGCGCTACATGATTGGTGAAGTTGGTTTTGAGCTGATGGAGTCAACCTCTCCTGACGGAGATGTGGCCAAATTTATTGAATCACGCGGTGAAGGCGTTATGCTGCTCAGTTTCAATGTTGATAACACACGTGAAGCCATGTCTGAGTTAAAAGCCAAAGATTATCCGTTTATCGGAGGCGCTCGTCCGTTTCGAGACGGCGAATTCGCCTTTATTCATCCCAAAAAAATGAACGGTGTCTTACTCGAAGTGATTGATGACGAAGGACGCAAAAAAGTAAATGAGTGATAAAGGGCAGTACTTAAATAACCTGAGTTCGATATAAATTATCCGATAATTTGTTGCAATTCGTCAGAAACACGGCCAAGATTAAGAGACGGTTTTTTCGGCTGCCTGGTGTGCTCAATCAGGGAGATATTTTTAAGGCGATATGTAAGCTTCGATTCTCAGGGTGCATGCCTGATTGGATTGTAATTCGGCCGGTGCTGTTGCAAAAAGAGCAAGAGCCGTCGGTGATTTGATAACCGTGATATAACCAAGTATTATGAACGGGGCTGCAATGTTTATGTAACCAAGCCGGGGCGAATTGCGGACAATTCTCGGCGGTGATTCAGAACTCGGACTGTTTCTGTCGGCGGCCGGTATGCATGAAATCAAAGTATGATTTCATGTGACCGATTGATTTCAATAATTTGCAGTTAAGAGGAATCTTCAGTTTTGTCACACAACCCGTTATCGGTTGCAGGTGTCATTTACATTTTTATTTATTTTAAAACAATCCGATCTTTATTCTTCTCAAATGTGGCTTTTCCGATTCCCGTGACATTTATTATATCTTCCGGTTTTTTAAAATCACCGTTTTTTTTACGATACGCCACAATTTGTTCCGCTTTCACAGGTCCGATTCCTTCCAATTGCTCCAATTCGTCCTTTGCAGCTTTGTTAATATTCACTTTGATATCAGACAGCTCGGTTTTATCAGCCTTGGCGGCGGTTTCTTTTTTCTTTTCATCGCCTTTGGCATATACTCCCCCCGTAAACAGAAACACAAGCGCCAGAATAAGGATTAATCGGTAAAACAAATTTCGTTTTTTCATATCAAGTCTCCTTTTCAATCAGTCGATAACGGATTATGTGACATTGTCACTCATTTATATTCGATTGATGATTATTTGTCAAGTCATAACAGCGATTCAGAGTTTAAAGAATGAAAAACATACTGATGCCTGTTGCAGATAAAATTTTACTCAGAAAAAGGGCTTTGACAGGCATCTGTCAGTTTTCCATTAAGCAGGCGGTGTATAATGACCGGATGACTACCGGTGAGAATTTGATTGGCGATTTGTTCCGACAGTTGACCGAAGGCCAGGCTGAAGTATTCGGGGTGAAGAGAAGTTTATCGCTTTGCATTGTTATCAGATGTGACTCCGGTGATTGACACAACGCTGTCCGCTGCGATATCGGTTTTTTTATCCAAAATGATTGAGGCATCATTTCTCCTTTCATGCTCTATCGCCGAAATTAAAAAACCATCACTTTTGAGCAGTAAAAAAAAGATTCGGGGATGCCAAAGGCGCGCCGAACGGCCCCAGAACCAGCCGCACCAGATTTTTAGCCATCATTGTCAAGCCGCAGTGGCGCAACGTTGCAAAAGCGCGTCGTTTTAGCATAATCTTTTTAAAATAGGGGGTTAATTCAGAGCGCAGAGTGGAGCGGTCAAAGGTGCGTTCATGGCCCCAGCGATGGAACTGCTTGCCGCAATCCGGGCAAATTACTCTGTTCAGGCGCATATCTTCCTTGTACGGAACCGTGCCGACAAACCATCCATTGGGAGCTAACACCCGCACAACTTCGTTGAGTCCCTGTTTGAATTGAGTGGCATCCAAATGTTCCAATACTTCCGAAGCCACCACAAAATCAAACCAGGCGTTATCAAAAGGCATGGTTTGCATACAGCCTTCAAATGCTTGAATTTTCTTGGCGGTCAAGCGCCGGACAGTGGCTTCATCCGGGTCCAGGCTGTAAATCCGCATATTTAAGCGTTGGGCGGTGGTCTCAAAGTAGCCGTCACCGGCCCCGATATTCAGCACCTTGGGGGACGTCAATTTTTTTTTATGCGAAATCGCCTTTAAAAGATAGTCCAAACGGGGTTTGGCGTCTTTAAATGAATCGGGCAGCTCATTTTGGAAATGATGCCAGATTTTAGCTTGAGTGTCTGGAGAATTCAAATTGATTTATCCGATTTATAAGTTTAAGATTTGAATCAAATCAAAAAACTAAGAATCAGTCACGTACTTTTAATGACAAGCCCCTGGCCGGTTGTCAGATGAATAATCGGCTCATTTTTAGTGCCAAAAAATATATCCATGGCCTTTTTGGCCCCGGGGCAGGTTGAAAAGCCATAATCGTCACACAGGATAACACCGCGGACATTCATTTTGGGATAAAAAAAACGTAAAGAATCAAGAGTGGGTTGAAAAAGATCGACATCAATATGCACAAAACAAAAGGCTTTACTCTGGACATGCTGAAACGTATCGGGAATCCAACCTTTATGATATGCGACAAAGTTATATGACTTCAATCTATCTCTGATAAGTTGTTCATCAGTGGTCAGATCGCCTTTTGTCCAATAAGAACCATCTTCGGTGCTTGGCGCGGACAACCCTTCAAAAGAATCAAACACATGATGCTTTTTTTTCAAACCGGCGATGCGTTGACAGATTAAAAACGATGAAGCGCCTTGATACGCGCCGCATTCGGCGGTGTCACCCGGCACTTTAATGGCCAATTTCATCAATTGATCTAAGGTGTACTTACGATCCAAAGAACGATAGTTATTCTTGCTTACATAACGATCGTGGTACCGCAGGAATCCGGCGTCATTTAAAAAAACACGTCCAAATTCACTGAATTTATAGGGTTTATATATGAATCGCGTTAAAACTTCCGCAATGACATAACGCGTGTATTCAGGACCGCTTTGCAAGGTGTGACGGAACATTTTTAAGATTTTAAAAAGAGTCATGGAATTAATCTGACCATCCTTTTGAACAACATAACAGTTAGAAAAACAAACGCCAACAGATAAACAAGCACGGTTGACAATGCAATCCCGGCAACGCCCATGAAATGCATGAAAATATAGTTAAAAAGGATATTCAACGGCAAACTGATCATCGTGGAAACCATCAAAATATGATTGCCTCGTAAGGCGGAAATTAAGCGTACTTCCATAATACTTAACAGATAAAAGGTGATTTGGAAACCATATATGCTGACGACCGTTGCGATCTGCCGCGTATCATGGATTGTAAAGGCGCCGCGTTCAAACAGAATCCTAACCAGCGGCAGGGAAAAATAATACAGCAGCGCAGTTACCGGAAGACTGAACAGAATGATCAAGCGGCTGTAGATTTTAAGCGTATCAATGATGCCCCGGCGATCTTGATTGGCAGCCATTTGGGAAAAATAGGGGAAAACAGCAGTTCCCAAAGCTCCGGAGCTGACAACCAAAACAAACATAACAATTTTATTGGCATAGCTTAAAGTCGATACGGAACCAGGGCCTAACATAGCGGCCATTGAATGATCAATCAGTTCGGTGCTGCCCATCAAAATCGAACCGGCCGCCATGGGCGCAAATTGTCGGAGCACCTGTTTTAAATCCGCGCTCATGCCATGCCAGCGCGGCCAGACAGGCAGATTTTGGCGCCGGATGCCATCAGCCAGCACGACCATCTCAACAAATGAGCCGACTGCCATGCCCCACGCGAACGCATAAATCCCCCAATAGGGGGCCATTGTCAGCAAAAATCCGATTAATATGATCGATTTAATGGCCGGACTGAGCGCAGCGAGTTTGAATTTTTCCGCAGCATTAAGAACCGCGGCCCACATGCGCGCCAAACTGCTGAACAGCAGTGTCGGAATGAGGATAAAAAACAAAGAGCGGGTCAGTTGCAGTTTGAGGGGATTGAAGCCAGAACCAAAAATTGGAAGGAGATAAGAACCGGAGAGGGATAAGGCCAGTGTCAGAACGATAAGCAACGCCGCGCCAAGCATCATCACACTTGCAAAAAAGCGTTGGGAGGCGACCCGTTCTGATTCATCGGGTCCGCCATGATCATTTCTGACTTTAATATAGGCAGGAATAAAAGAGGTATGAAAAGCGCCGCTGAAAATATTGATCAAAAAGACTGGCACTATAAGAGCGATCAGCAAAGCATCCATCTCATCACCGGCACCAAACAGAGCGGCCGCCAAGAGATAGATCAGCGCGTCAACAGCCCTGACAATAAGTGACAGGCTGCCGACGGTCAGCATTGCTTTAAAAATTTTTGCGGTTACGGCAGAACCGGTTCCGCTGAAAAAGGTCAATTTGGAGTGCAAGGCAATTGTCTGACGAAGATTTCATTCATCATTCCGTATTCCCAACTACGCATTCCTCATTCATCAATTCAAGATATAACGATTCAATATTGCCTAACAATTGCTCCTGAGAATATTTTTGCATTACAAATTGACGGGCATATTCAATATATCCGTTCTTGGCGTTATTATCCATAGCGACCATATATTTCAGTCCGCCAGCAAAGCCCGGAGCATCATTTTTATTACATAGTAACCCTCGCTGGCACACCCGAAAACCATTGGATGACGCCGTTTCATCCACTTCACCCAATAAATCAAGAACGCCTCCGGCTTCAGTGGCGATTACCGGTACGGATGCCGCCATGGCTTCGATAATTGAAACCGGTGTTCCCTCGTTTAACGATGTCATGGCCAAAATATCTAAATCGGCATATACGGAAGGGACATCACGCATCCATCCGCAAAAAATCACATCGTCACTCAAATTTAATTCGCGGCAATAAGTTTGTAATTCACTATTCAGTTCGCCATCGCCAACAATAACAAATTTGACATTATTTTTTTTCTCTGCACGATTCAAATCTGAAAACAGCCGGGCGACGTCGAGAAACATGCGATGGTTTTTAATCGGCACCAAACGGCCGATAATACCGATTAGCAGGGCATCATCAGCAATTCCAAATTTTCTGCGGAAATTTCCTTTGAGCACACCTGTCTTTAGAAAGGGATGCAGGTCAAACCCTAAAGAAATGGTTTTAACTTTACCGGACGGAGCAATTTTAAAGACATCAACAAGTTCTTCTTTTTGAGAATCGCTGATCGCAATAACCGCATCAGTCATTTTGGCAAGCAAACGTTCAATACGAATAAATATCAGTGACCTTGATTCACTGAAATAATATCTGAAAATATGTCCGTGAAATGTATGAACTGTTTTGATTCGCATACCAAACAAGAGATTATATAAAAATACAGCCAGCTTGGCGCTAAAGCCCGCTTTGGCGGTATGCGTATGAACAATATCCGGTTTTTTCATGTAAATGATTTTTAGTATTTTTGAAAATGCGCGAATATCTTTTAGCAGGTTTAGCTCACGTTGCAGATCAGGGATAAAAATCAGATTTGTATCCGCAGGATCGAACAAGTAACTCATATCACCTTCCTTGGGCGATATTTGCCCGGCAACAAGGGTGGATTCAAATCGACTGGGGTTTAAACCTTTGGTCAATAGATGAACATGAATCGCCGGGCCGCCAATATTCAAACGTGCGATAAGACGCAAAATTTGATATTTAGAGCGCTTTTCAGGATACCCCGCTTTTTCTTGGGTGTTTTTTTCCTGTGCTTGTCGAGCTGGTTGAACCTTGAGCCGAATGCGCGGTATGGAAAAAATAAGGACAATACATAACCTTAAAGCCAAACTCGCAATCACGAGACTATTCACAATCCAATGAAACGATTTGCTATGTTTGGCAAAAAGCCGGTAACTGCTTTTATGAAATTCGATGAGAGTGCGGGGAATTAACTGTTTGCTACTAACCCCCACATAATGGACTACGGAAGATTTGGGAAAATAAACCACTTTCCAACCGTCTTGCCACATCCTGCGACACCAATCGGCATCTTCCCAATACATAAAAAAACGCTCATCAAAATAGCCGACATCTTCAATCGCTTTTCTTCTGACAATCATGCATGCGCCTGACACCCAATCCACTTCCATCGGTGTGATACCATCAGATTGTTTGGTTAAAAGATTGGCCGTTGTAATGGGATTGTTGGGGAACAATTTAGTAACCAACGTATTGCGTCCGAACAGTGCCGTAAGCGGTGTAGGAAAGGATCTGGCCGAACCTTGAACAGCGCCATCCGCATCATAAATACGCGGCCCGACAATACCGACATCAGGATGCGCCTGCATATAGTCAAAAATTGTACCGAAGGATTCATCAACAATGTAAGAATCAGGGTTTAACAGAACCGCATAAGGGGCGCTGCTTTGTTTAAGCGCTTTATTCACCGCTGCGCCAAATCCGATATTGCAACTGTTTTTCGTGATGTGAACCTTTGGGAAAAGAGGGCCAACCCGATCAACTTCATCATTATCACTATTATCTTGCACAAATATATTCACCGACCAATCCGAAAGGGCTTTATAAATGGTCTGAAGGCAGGGGATCAAATAATCCGTACTGTTATAGTTGACGATAATAATATCAATTTGGAATTCGGAATTCGGAATTCGGCAATTTTTTTTGTGTCGCTGCATATTATTTGTCTGGATTCGGCATTCCGAATTCAAAATTCCGAATTCGACAGAATCCATCTCTGATTCCTTTATAGATCATAACTATATTTGCGGATCGATCCGGAAAAAAAAGAACCACGAAAATCAGTTTCAATATCATTCTGACAAAGTCTTGAATGATCCACGCTGAAGGGCTATATGATTTTTTATACAAAATGATACGATTGCGCATCATATAATATTGTCGCAAAGGAGAGTGCTGGTAAATTCGCACGCCTTTGCCCAATTCAATTTCCACCACTTTATCACCGAGATGATGTTCCAATACGGCGTTACATACGCCATATAGCCGGACGCCATACTGTCTGGCGCGAAAACCCCATTCAAGGTCCACATTATCAATAAATAATGTTTCATCCATCAGCCCTGCCTGTTTGAGTACCGAAACAGGAATTAGCATACCTGAAGCGATTAAAAAATCGGTTTTTTGATATTGGTTGCCGGTTCCTTTCAAACAAACATCTCTTTTAATAAACCAATAGCCAAAACGTACAAAAGGAAAATCTTTGCCAATGCGCGGATCGAAAATGCGCGGCCCCACAACTACTGATTGGTCTCTATACCTTTCCAGTTTCAAAGATGCAAGTATCAAATTGGCGACCATATTTTTTGACGGAACGCTATCTTGATCCATCAACAAAACATGGGAGGCGCCACGGCCTATCGCCCAAGAGATGCCTCTGTTTTGAGCAGCACCCACACCGGAATTAAAGCCCATCTCAATAATTTCACATTTATTTTGCACTTTCAACCATGCAATAAATTGGGGATCAGAATCATTGTCAACAACCACAATTTCACTTATCAGATGGTCTGGGGCCTGAGTAAAAATAGCATTCAGAGTTTTTTCAAATGCGGTTTTTTGCGGATTATGCGTTACGATAATACAAAATATGGATATATCATCCAGAATGATGTTTTCAGGGTTCATAAAAAGGAAACCGCCAATTAAAAAAATAATTTCAAATACAATTCCACTGGCGTAACTGCCCGGCCTTTGCGTTTCCGACTGCGCCGTAAAATCATCTCCATCACTTCTTTTTCGGATTGACTGATTTTCAATAAAAGTGATTGACAGGAAACAGATTTCAGCATCAACGTTTTTTTCCGTTTACGCCACATCTTGGGAAAATCGGAGACAGCGGTCAAAACCCCCCTGAAATAACTAGCTGACTGTTTGTTTGATACAACAAGACCGAACCAAAAGAAATGGTATAATATCAGTGACGGCAAAAATTTAAGGATCAAAATGGATGGATAGTTTTTAATCACCACATTAAACAGATTTTTAGTGGACAATCTGACTGTAAAAGGATTAAACACACTTCCGGTTGTAGCACTTCCGATATGATAGACTTTGGCGGCGGGTGCGTATAAACAAGTCAATCCTAAGAGGCTCGCACGCATATTAATATCCACATCTTCCAAATACGCAAAAAAATCTTCATCAAAAAGACCAACCTCGTTAAAAAATGAGCGTCTGTACAGCGCCGCTCCGGCACATGCGCCAAAAACGGTTAATTGTCTGTCATAGCGCCCATTATCATTATCCAAACTTCCTCGTTTGTAGCCAGCACCGGCTCTGAAAACGCCATCACCGGCACCATCCATTTTATCACGCTGATAATAATCAAGCATTTTGGGAGCGCAATACTGAACATCCTTTTCAACTTCAAGAACAGCGACGAGTTCCTTTAGAAAATAAGGATCAAGTTCTATATCATTATTCAAAAGACAAATATATTTGCTGTCAGCTTTTCGAATACCGCTGTTGATTGCGGCACTGAAACCTTTATTACAAGCAAACTGAATCAGAAGAACTGTCGGATATTCAGCCTTGATAAATTTGACAGACCCATCATCCGAGCCGTTATCCACGACAGTAACTGTAAAATTTTGAAATTGTTGTTTAAAGATTGAATCAAGGCAGGTTTTTAGAAATTTTTTGCCGTTTAAATTGGGGATGATGATAGTTACCATAGTAAGAATGCTCTTAACGCTCCGGAGTTTTCTTTAACAAGATAATATCCTGGCCTCCCACCAAACCTTGCCGGCCGCTCCATCCGCCATAGAGAATTGGGGAAATTACGCTGAATCCGGATGCTATGAAAATCTTATTCAAATAGCTTTCTTGGTATGCGATTGCTTCTTCCAGATTTTCTTTATTAATAACACCATAATGTTTATTCACCAGTTTAAAATTGAAGCGGGAGTGCGGCATATTTTTTTCAGATTCTGGATTTAAAATAAAAAATGACCCCAGAAATATGCCATCACTAACTAAAACACGCTGAATTTGTTTTAAATAATGAGAGACAGCATCTGGAAGCATGTGTGTGAACACGGAAGTTGCAAAAGCAAAATTGAATGAATTACTTTTATAAGGAAAAATAAAATCATCCGCATTTAGTGTTCCATTTTTATTATATTCTTTATTATAAATATCCACATAACGAAATGCAAAACCGGGATATTTACGTGCAATTTTATAATTGCACCATTTAGGGCCATATTTGACTATATCAAACCCGTTATATCTTCCATTTTCATCAAGATAATCAATAAAATGAAGCGCCACTCTTCCGATGCCGCATCCAATATCCAGAATTTTATGATCAGGCTTCACTCCGCCATGATTTTTTATTAAATCGAAATAGCCTTTACCAAGTCGGAGAAATTCTTCACCTCCTACATAATTGAAAAGCTGAGGCGGTGTTAAATCTTTATTCAAATAACAATAATAATAGAACAACAGCCTCAAGATCAATTTGTTTTGTTTTCCTAATTCAATCAGTCTTTGTTTATAACTCACTCTTTTCCTCGGCTCATTACAATTGATAGGTTTTATTCAAAATAAAAATGAAAGAAATCTGTCATTAATGAAAACAGTTAGCCTCTCCCAAAATCGTTATTTGACTATAACTGTAAAGAAAAATCTTCTCTGTCAAGTGTCAAATTAGGATTATAATAGGGATCACCCTTTGCTAAAACATCTTTCCATTCTGATTTTAAATAAAGCACTTCTTTTTCAAACCGAGCCGCTTTTGCAGGTGTATCTTCGTATCCCCGGCTTGCAGATTCATGATGGTAAAACACCGCATACGGTGTATATACGATTAAATAGCCTTTGGCTCTTAGTTTCAGGCAAAAATCAACATCATTATACGCCTGTTTCAATTTTTCGTTAAAACCGCCGACTTCATTGAAAAGCGATGTTTCAGTCATCATGGCCGCCGCTGTTACCGCGCTGACATTATGGATAATCGAATTGCGACCGAAGTAGCCGTGATTATCTTCCGGGAATTTGTATGAATGATGTCCGGCCGCACGGTGAGCGCCGAGCCTCAAAATAATGCCGCAGTGTTGAATCGTATGATTACCATAAATTAACTTAGCACCAACCGCGCCAATCTTTTTTTTTTGAATATGTTCAGCCATGGCTCCGAGACTGTTCTTTTCTTTAAGTTCGCAATCATTGTTTAAAAAGAGTAAGACATCGCCATCGGCGAAACGGGCGGCTCGGTTATTGATAGCGGCAAAATTAAATTCATTGGTATCATTTAAAATGCTGATAAGGGGGTTGCCAGCCATCGCCTTTAAAGATTTAGCTGTTTCCTGTTTAACACTGTTATTATTTATAATAATGATTTCATAATTCGGATAGGTGTTCAGGTTTAAAATACTATTGATACATTTTCTTAACAGACCAATCTGATCCTTCGTGGGAATCAGAATACTTATTTTGGGATGGCTCACGATTTCGTATTGTATTCGGTAAGAACCAAGCCATTTGCCTTCTTTTACTTCACAAGGAATCTTGCGACGCTGCATCGCTTGGGTTAACGCTTTTTGAGCGGCACTGTACGCATAGGTTTTGCTGTTTTCTTTCAATGCCACCGATCCCGGTATCTTACGCCAATGATACAATATTGTTGGAATATGATAGATATGATCTGTTTTTTCGGTGACTCTTAAAGCCAGATCGTAATCCTGACTGCCATCAAAGCCGGTGCGAAAACCACCGACACGATCAACAATTTTTTTTCGATAAACGCTAAAATGACCGGTGTACATACAGGATAACAACATATCCGGCGACCAGTCAGGCTTAAAAAACGGTTCACATCTTTTGCCGTTCAACCCGAGTTTATCTTCATCACTGTAAATCATATCCGCAGTCGGATGTTCATTCAGCAATTTTACAACTTCGTATAAAGCATCAATGCTAAGTTCATCATCGTGATCAAGTAAAGCGATAAACTCACCTTTGGCCATGGATAATGCTTCATCAGATGCCCCTGATATGCCCATATTCTGGTTAAGACTCATGACTTTAATCCGAGAGTCTTTTTGCGAATAACTAACTAATGTCCTTTTAACAGACTTTTCACTTGAAGCATCATCAACAATACATAGCTCCCAATTTTGATAAAGCTGTCTTTGCACAGAATCAATCGCCTTACGCAACCAACGTAAAGGCGTGTTATAGACCGGCATGATAATGCTGATTTTATATTGATAGCGGAAAAGAACAATCTGCTTATTTATCAGATTATAATCGGCAGTGCAGAATTTGTTTTGACTTATCCATCGTTCATAACGCCAGAGGCGATATTTCAATTTTTGATAAAAAGCAGATATGCCTTGTGTGGTTAAAACATCCAAAGCACGCTGAAACAGAAATTTTGTAATTTTGCTCCATGTAGCAAGGTTATAGATATAAGCCTTTAATTTTGCAGGAGTGTGTTTATTCAAGAAGTGAAGGCGGTTTTATAGGTGAATAAATGTTAAATCAAAAACGGATCATCCAGTGAAAAGCCAGAAACCAAATATTTCTTGTTTTAAAGGTGCTTTGCCAGAGCATTTTTTCTCAAGCGTATGATTGTTTCAAATAACGAATTTCTTTTTCCAGTTATAGTTTTTGTAGCCGCCGATGAAATCAATAGTTTGCGGATTGAAGAAACCGGTTTGTTAATATCAAACGGCCCGTTTAATATTGATCCGTATCTTCCTAAGTATTTTTCATCACCAATAAAAGGAAGCGGATCAGAGCCGGCTAAAACTGAAAATCCCTTTTTTACGGCTTTTCGCATCAACAGAGGCTCCTTCCACAATGTGGGTCTGAGAGATGTATCACCAATCAGCATCTTGTCCGGGCTAAAAGAATTAATAAGCTCGCTTATGACATTTTTTCTTTTGAACATCCATTTACCCGGTGCCCAACTCAACACTGGCACACCGCCGGCGTCGGTAACAGCATTGAGCACATCTTGAGCGGGCAGATCGTCATCAATCGCCATATCCGTTGTTAAAGCAAGAATTTCAATACGTTCAGCGGATACAATCTGACGGCCGGGAAAAAGATATAAAACAGAATCATTTTTTTCGATCAGAACAAGGCCATCTTTTTCATCGAGAGGTTCAATTCGGAAGTCATCGCTTATAACTTTGACTGAACCGTCTCTGATACCGGCAAAATAATTGCAATCGCTACGTTCAGAAAAAAAAGCCGCTCTGGACGCAGCCGGAGCCAGTTTTTGCAGATTTAACCGCAGATTGTCAAATGCCGTGATCAAATCATAGCAGGGATAAAGATGTATGTGGGTATCGGCGATAAGTTTCATTAAAGCAAGCGGCTGATAATTTCGGCACTCTGCCGCGCCTTTATCTTTTCTTGGGGGACAATTGATTTCAAAGCCGTTCGCGTTTCTTCCCGATTATGCCATGCTTTGATGATCAGATCAGATAAATTAGCAACGCTAAGGTCATTAACTCCGACTACCCAATCATCTTGTTTGATGCTTTGCATAAATCCGACACTTTTAGGATAAGAACTGATACAGACCATCGGCGTATTCACAGCGGCTGAAAAAATCAAGGTATGGGTGCGCAGGCCAGCGTGGACTTCCACTTTTTTCAACAACCCTGTTATCTCCTGATAAGTGTAATCCGCATTGCCAATGACTTTAACACGATGCGGCTTTTTTACATATTTCAAGCTCTCACGGGTAATCGTATAATCCATGATCTGGGTGACGGCATACATGATATCGACATCCAGTTTTTCAATCAGATTATTCAGAACCTCTCCGATTATTTTGACAAAATCATTGCGTTGGAGTACTCCATCTTTAGTCCACTTGATATAGGAGTTTATATTAAAACCGATTGTTCCTTTCGGATTGCGAAACAAACCTTCTTTTTGAATAATCGTGTCTATCCTTTGGTCAGAAGGCGGAACTGTGTTAAGGGCACAGTCGGCGTTGATGATAACTTCCGGATATTGAAGGTCTAATGATTGAAAGAGTTCCTCGGACTGCCGGTCTCTTAAAATGGCTAAAACGGAGGCATCCATAACCCTTTGAAGTGCTTTAACCGCCGCAGGCAATCTGACAGGACCGACACTGGCGTTATATAACAGGATAGGAATGCCCCGCTTTTTACATAAAGGAGCATATAGCGAAATGGACAATAGATTGTTAAAAATCGGGTTGTAAAACGACTTATCGAACAGAATATTATCAGTTATCAGCACCATATCAGCTTGAAGCATGGCCTTTAACATCGGGATGCCAAAATTTTTAATCGCCCCGAACCATGGCAGCAAGCCCACAGCTTTGATATTATATTGCCCAAAATGTTTATAAATAAAAGCCGGATTAGTGGTAGGCACAAGAAACTTAATATCTTTCCGGAGAGTTGCGATATCGTGTAAAAGATTCCCCAATATCGCCGCATCACCTGCATTTCGGCCTGAATTATTGCCAAGTACCGTAATTTTTTTCATGTTTTAGCTTCCTTCCGGGGAAATTCGCAAGGCGGAAGTCCCCATTTCGACATGCCCTGTTGTCAGCATTTCAGCCACCCTTGTTCAACATACCATCGAGCCGTCTGAACAAGTCCTTCTTCATTGGAATGAACGGGGTTGTAACCCAAAACGGTTCTTAGTTTGGTAGTATCGAAAAGACGATCTTTGGTGTAAAAAGCAACTCGTCTGCGGTATATCGGTGGTTCAATGTGAAAAGGTCTGCAAACAACTTCGCATAAGTCAGCAGCTATGAAGAATGGCCATATAGGAATGCGTACAATCTTGATTTGTTTGCCGAGCGTCCGGGCAACAATTCGGGCAATATCAGCGATAGCGATAGGTTCTTTGTCACCGCAGATAAAAACCTCTCCGAGGGCCTTGGGTGATGTTGCCGCAATAATAAACGAGTTGGTCAAATCGTCAACATGGGTCAAATGGTAAATACATTTTCCTTTTCCAAAAAGCGGAAAATATTTGCGGCGCGTCATTTTGAACAGCTTCAACAGACGTTTATCGCCAGGCCCATAGATGGCGGCGGGACGAATGACAGTAAAAGGCAACCCTTGTTTTTTGCCAAAATCACGAATCCATAGTTCCGCTTCGGCCTTGGTGCGCTGGTAGCCGTCTCCAGGACTGAAACGATAATTCTCATCGGCCGGTCCGTCCTCAATATGACCGTGGACACCGATGGTTGATATATGGATAAAACGTTTAAAATCAGGGTTGGTCAGCGCTTGATACGCTAATAGTTTTGTACTTTCCAAATGAACATTGCGATAATCTTGTTCCGAGCTTTTGGCATCCCGGAACGCAGCGGCCACATGAAATATATATGCCGCATCTTTTGCAGCCTTAGCCACAGTGCTTTTGTCAAATACATCTCCTCGAAACCATTGGATATCAAAATCCTCAAGCGGTTCAAGGTTTGATGAATGCCTTGCGATGGCACTAACCTTCAAACCCGCTTTCACAAGCTTCTTAGTCAGAAGCAAACCGGTGAAGCCGGTTGCACCGGTTACCAATACATTTGTCCCTTTTGGGATACTACAGAATTTGGAATTTGGAATTTGGAATTCGGAAATCATCATTCAGCATTCCTATAATAATGTCTTATAACAAGCATCCAGTCTTTTTTTAAATTCCGCAAAACTGTACCTGTTTTTGCTAAGTTTTTTCCCGTTGCGAGCGAGCCTCAGACGTAATTTTTCATCATCAAGCAAAAAGCATATTCCTTTTGCAAAAGCTTTAGGTTCAGGGGTTACAATAATGGCCGTACTATCATCCAGAATCAGGGTGTTTGAAAGAACATCGGTAGCTACAATAGCCCGACCGGCTTTTAAATAATCCAGCAGTTTAAGGGGCGTGTTCACACCTGCCATACGAGGGGAGAGCAGAATATCAGATGCTGCCAAATAATCCGGAAGTTCATCCGGCGGAACTTTACCCACGAATGTTACCGCGTTGTCCACCCCTCTTTGTTTCAGCCAGTTTTGTCTAACGGCAATTTCGTTACCACTGCCACCGATAATAATAAACCGGGCATTTGGATTTCGTTGTATAACCAGTGGGACAGCCTCAAACATCAGATCGACACCCTGATAAATGGCAAATGAACCGACAAAAGTGATTAACATCTCATTATTTTTTTGTTTCAGTCGTTTTTTGATCAGCAAACACTTGTTTTTTTCTGATTCCACGAGGGATGAAGCAATATCAAAAATATGGTGTACCGAAACATTGTGTGCCATCTCTTGGGCCTGTTTAACCAAACCCGGGCCTGTCGCAATAATCGCATCAGCATGGTGAATTACAAATCGTTCAATTTTAACATACAGATAAAGAACTATATTTTGTATCAATCCTTTTTTGTAAGAAAAAGGGTCTGAATGGATTTCAAAAATCAATTTACTCCTTCCGGTCAGAAAGGAAATAATCATACCGATAATACCTGCATCTTCCACACAATGGATGACATCATAGTTATTTTTCAACGCAAGCGGAGTTCCCTTAAATAGTAGTAACACATCAAACAGAGCTTTTAAAACCGAAGGGCCGATGGGGATATTTTTTATGTTTAACAAATTCGGTGTTCTGATTATTCGGACGCCTGGAATATTCATTTTATCCCCGACCGGAAGTGTAAGAAGGTCCACTTGATACCCCAGTTTTACTAACGCTCTCACGTTGAAGCTTACTCTGATAGGTGACCCGCGCCATTGAAAAAACGGTTGTGGTGATATAAGGAGAACTTTTCGCATGTAAATATCAGCTAAAACTTAATACCCTAAAGTGTCGTTAGGAATAATGTTTATCATACCGGTTTTTTTGAATTTACCGTCGCAATTTTATAATGTTCGTACCGGTCTTATACCCGTTTGCATTAAATACATAATCCGCAAGGGCAACTGAGTTGGAATTAGCGGGATGATAAATACTGGTCCAATCTTGCCCGTCTGATTGATCGTACATGAGCATTTCGCCAGATGGATTCATAGTGCCGATGAGCAGATGCCCCAATGACCCATCTGGCTGACTGGTCAGGATAGTGACTTGGCTACCTTCCTGAGTGATTGTTGCCGTAATTCTATCCTCTCCGACTGTACTATACAGAATAGACCCGCTCCAGCCGCTTCCGCTGATGTCCGGGCCCACAATTTCCTGAGATTCGGATGTTTGGGTGGGTTCAGGTGTTGCAGGTGTTGTAGGTGTTGCAGGTGTTGTAGGTGTTTCTGGTGTTGTAGGCGTTTCTGATGTTTCTGATGTTTCTGGTGTTTCAGGTGTTTCTGATGTTTCTGGTGTTTCAGGTGTTTCTGATGTTTCTGGTGTTTCAGGTGTTTCTGGCGTTTCAGGTGTTGAAGCAGAAGGCTCGACCGATGAAGAATCACTTCCACTACCGGTTCCTCCGATAGCCAAACCAATAACTCCGGCCGCTGCAACGCCGATAGTGACTGCTGTCCATATAGGAAAAGGTTTGGTTTTAACTTTTTTAATATACTTTTGGGGGGGAAGCTGCGTTGTAGAAATAGGTTTTTCTGTTTTTAAATCCGGAAATGGTTTTTCTTTGGAATCTAATGACGGTTTCGTCAGATCATCATCATTTTTCGCTTTTTCTTTCTCAGGCTTTTCTTCTTCGAAATCGAACAACGGTTTCGCCAGATCATCATTTTTCGTTTTTTCTTTCATGGACTCGGTTTTGTTCTTTTTTCTTTTCGCAAGCTCAATGTTACGGGATAAACCGTCTGAGCCGGCAAACACATAAACGGCGTTTATGGGAGCCAGCAAAAGTAAGGCAAGAACGATGAACAAAGTTCTTACAACTGAATTGGATATCATTTTTTGCATTCCTTACATCTCCTTTTTAAAAAGTCTTTTAAAGATTCAACAGCAACTATGGCCTCTTACAAACAAATCCCAAATTTTAAAATAAAAAGCCGAACAATATTGGTGATTTGTTTGTCATTCATACCGCAAAGCGGCAATTGGGTCCATCCGGCTAGCTTTTACGGCCGGATACAGCCCAAAAAAAACACCTGCCAATATGGACATGATCAATGGAACGCTGACTGACCATAAAGTTATGGCGGTGTTCCATTCAGCATAAGCGGTAATAAGTCTCACCGCCAGAAATCCGGCAGCAATTCCTGCAACACCGCCTGAAAATGTCAAAATAACCGCTTCTGTTAAAAATTGAACGATAATATGGTGTTGCGTTGCTCCAACAGCTCTTCTGATTCCTATCTCCCTAGTGCGTTCGGATACAGTTGCCAGCATAATGTTCATTACGCCAATGCCCCCAACTAAAAGCGAGATGCCCGCAATTACTCCCAGCACAATATTAAAAATTTTCTGGGTCGCCTGGGACTTGCGTAAAAGTTCCTGCGGTATCACCATCTGATAATCACGCATTCCATTATGAGACACTTCCAGAATTCTTTCCATAATTGAAGATGTGCTTATCACTTGATCCGACTCATGCACCTGCACTACAATTTTATCCAACTCCGAAACAGTCAAGTTATTTTGGGACAATTTTTCCGGATAAAATCCCTTTTCCGTTCCTAAAGGAATAAAAATTATCTCATTATAATCTCGGACTGACACAACAGATGTTTTGGTGCTTTTACGATCATAACGTCCAAGAATTCCAACCACTTTATAAGAAAAGTTATCTATTCTGACAAAATCACCTAAATTTCCTGCAAACCCCATACGCTTGCTAAGTGAATTTCCTAATATACACACTTGATTTTTGGAGACAACATCCTGATCAGCAATGAACCGGCCATTGATAACCGCAAGGTTTTGCACTGCGGCATAATTTGATTGGCAGGCGATTATCTGAGGTGAAATCTCTTTGCGCAGGCCACGGATAGTTGCGGACACGTCCTTTGACCCGGCAATAAGCTTTACAGATTTACACCCCTCTCTTATTCGAGCAATATCATAACGGCTTAATCCCGATGACATTTTTTCTCTGGCGATTTTATGCTGCTCATCTGTCAACTGAATCGTCTTTAGAATTATATTTTTAGTTCCCAGTTGTTCAATCTGCCTAAGAATTTCTTCTCTGGCTCCCTCCCCTATTGATATCATGGCCAAAACAGCCATAACACCACAAACAATCCCCAGAATGCTTAAACCGGACCTTAACTTATGCCTTAATAAAGAACGGGTTGCTGTAAGAATTGTTCTTAGCTGACTTTTGACTCTGTCAGACAAAAATACCGTCTTTCATTTGTTTTATTGTTTGGGCTTGCACCGCAACTTCACGGTCATGGGTTACAATTATAATTGTAGAGCCTTGAGCATGAATTAATTTAAACAACTTAAGAATTTCAGCACTACTTTCAGAATCCAGATTGCCTGTGGGTTCATCAGCGAGAATCAGTTTAGGCTCAATCGCCAGCGCCCTTGCAATGGCAACACGCTGCTTTTCGCCACCGGACAGCTCTGAAGGTTTATGCTTTACTCTGTGCTGTAAATTGACTTCCTCAACCGAACGCATGACCCTGGCTTTAATCTGTTGACTTCCCAAGCCAGAGTAATGAAATGGAAGTTCAACGTTTTCATAAACATTCAGATCAGCCAGCAAATTAAAGGTTTGAAAAACAAATCCGATATTTTTAGCGCGTACTTGCGAAAGAGCGTTATCGGAAGTCGTCAGCACGTCAATGCCGTTAAACATATATTTACCTGCTGTAGGCCGGTCCAGACATCCCAATATGTGCATTAAAGTCGATTTGCCTGACCCCGATGCCCCCATAATGGCGACAAATTCACCCATTTTGACTGAAATGTCAATGCTTTTCAGAACCAATACCGGTGATGCTCCCACAATGTATTCTTTTTTTAGCCCCGTTGCATATACCAACGAATCTGTCATTCTAAATTTAGTATCCTAAATAAGTTCATTAGGAGACAGTTTCACCAAACTAAGTCTATCTCCAGCCTGTAATCCAGATAGGACTTCAACTTTATCATCATTTTGTCTGCCGATGGAGATATATTTCTTTTTGAATCGCCGGCCTTCAAATTGATAACAGTATTTCTTTCCCCTTTCGTCAAAAACAGACTGAATTGGAATGGTCAATGCATTTTCAACCTGTTCGGCTAAAATGGAAACTCTTGCCGTCATCCCGGGCCTTAAACGTAAATCTTCATCCTTTAAAACAATGGTCAAGTTAAAATATTTCTCTCCCAACCGATCTTTGAATCTTTGCATAGCGAGAGCGCCGATAAATGAGACTTGCCCTTTAAATGATGCGTCAGGATAGGCATCAATTTTAATGACGCCTTCTTGTTGAAGAGCAATTTTGTGAAGATCGATTTCACGAACCTGAGTCTTAACGACAAGAGTCGTAATATCCGGCAAATAAAGCAACGGTTGATTCACCCAAACGGTATCTCCCACCCTTGGTTTTCTTTTTTGGCCATCACGAAAAGTTTCGTATAGTATCGCTATCCCTGAAAACGGTGCCTTGAGGAGCGTCTTTTCCAACTCGTTGCGAGCATGCTTCAGCGAAGTTTCAACAGTTTTTAACTTTGCCTGAACCTGATTTAAAGCCGCTACCGCATTAGCAATTTTAAAAACACTGCCCTGCCGTGTCTGTTCCAGACCCAGTTCGCTATTTTTTACCTTGGCTCGGGCCGCTTGTGTTCGTGATGGCAAAACATAATCTTTATAGCTTTTGTACCTTCTTTTTGTGGTTTCTAATTTTTCCTTAAATGTTTTTGTACTCTCTTCCGCACTGGCAATTTCTTGTGGATTATCAAATCCCTTTTTACGTAAATTAAGTAAATCCTCAAAATAGGTTCGATAGCGTTGATATTCAATCCGGGCCTTTTCCATTTCCTCTTCATATTGGGCGAGTTGAAGAGGACCGTCGCCTTCCACAAGCTGCTTGTACTCCAGTTTGGCGACTTGTAAACGATACCGGGCGGAGCTGATTTTTTGCTCTACCTGATTTTTTTCCCACTCCAGCATTTGTTTTGAAGCTTCAGCAGAAGCTTTAAGACTTTGCACTTCGCCTTGCAGACGGTAAACTTCATTTTCGAACGGTGTTGAATCCAGTTTCACCAAAATGTCATCTTGCTTCACCCATTCGCCATCCTCAATCAAATAGATAATTTTGCCTTTATTTCCTTTGACTGCCGATGAAATTATATGTGAGCGGGCAGCATCAAGCACACCAACAGTCACAATTTCAATATTGAAATCAGCATGAGTAGCTGTCACCAATTTGGGATTGGATTCATATTCAGGGACAGCCATCGGCATGTATAAAAATACAAGGCTTAGGGAACTGACGGTCAACAAAATTATCCCTGTTCGCCAGAGTTTAACACCCATTTCATCTCTCGTTCATCAATGTTCTAAAAGAGTTCCTAAAGCGGCGCGCAACCGGTATGTCCCGACAATATAATCAAATTCTGCGGCAAGCAGATTGGCACGGGACTGTTGTAATTCGGTTTCCGCTTCTATAAAGTCTGAATTGTCGGCCAGGCCATGACGAAATTTAATTTCCGCCAAGGCCACTTTTCCCTGCGCCTGATGGATTTGCTTTTTTTTCAGAATGATGCGATTTTCGGATTCTTTCAACGCTTCCAATTGTTCACGAACGGCCTTTTTAATTTCATCTTTTTTCGATTCTAAAGCTATCCGGGCATTTTTAATATCCAGCAATCGTTGGCGGAATGCAATTTTTTCTGATTTACGCGACCAGTCCGTAGTGCTGATCAATTTTATATTCCATCTGTTTTCGTTAAAATGATAGGTTCTGCTAAAATCTTCAGAGGAGCCAAAGCGATTATAATCAACGGCGATATTAACCTCAGGTAGCAGGTTGTGTTTAGCTATTTCCCCCTTTCTGATTGATTCACTGATATTATCATCCGCCTGTTGCAAATCGGTTCTGTTTGTCAGTGCTATTTGCACCGCTTTATCCGGTTCAATATGCACCGGTTCACTTTTAAGCGGCGCTTTAACGGATATTGTTATTTCGACCGGCACTGCGAGAATTATTTTTAGCTGGTCTTGAGCCCCAGCGTATATTTTCCAGGACTGAGCATAATTATCTTCAACATCTTTGAGTCTGATTTCAGCGCGATAGATATCCAATGATGAAATAAGATCGGTTTTTTCCTTAATTTTTAATATCTCGGTATGTTCTTTTAATCGTTTTTTCTGCTGATTCAGTATCTGCAACAACTTTTCTTGTTTAATGATGTCGTAAACGCCGGCAACGGTTGAAATGATGGTGTTTACCCTTGATGTATGAATTGATCGTCGTGCTGTTTTTAAAGAGTGTTGAATAGCATCTATTGAATTGAGGTTTACAAATTGGCCATATCCTCTGAAAAGGGGAATCGTCAGGGAAGCTCCCACTGATGCCGAATACTCATCATTCGACCTCTCAATGCTTGGAACCAAGGCACCCTTGATGCCATTGGTAAATTTTTTTTCGACCGTTCCTCTGATTCCCAGAGACGTATCATTATCCGAATCAGAACCGGTGATTCCGGCATCACCACCAGGGAACAGTTTAAAGTCAAAAAGGGATTTCTCCTGCTCCAATGTAAGTTCCCTGATTTTAAGGTCATTATCAGCATCCAAAAGCGCCCGATTATCATGCAACGCCAAGTTAATAGCTTCTTCCAATGACAGCTTCAATATTTTTATGCTGCTATCATCTACAGTCTCTACAAAACGGCCATTCTTTGCCTCCACATCTGAAATAAAAAACGGTACACCATCTAAAAAGGTTGCAGTGGCAATAAAAACAGCTAAATTGAATAAAATGTTTTTCGTTTTGATAATGCGTTGAAGAAAATTCAAATATAGTCAGGCTCCGGCCAAATACGCTTTAGTTTGTAAAAAGAAAATCATGGTTTAAATATAATGTATAGCTTGCGCAAGCAAAACTATAGTGCCAAGTCATAAACCTGTAATTATAATCAACCAAGTAATTTCTGTCAATAAAAAGGACAGTGAGATTTTTTATCCTATTTACAGTTTTACAGTTTATCATCATTGTTTTTTGTAAATCAATCTGAAGCTATATATAAATCGGGACGGTCGCAATCACCTGTAAATGTTACTTGGACAGCCCGATTTGCATGAACATAGTGAACAAAAATATCAGTGCGTATCCCTTCAGATTTGCTAACGATCCAGTCTTGCTTGTTAGACCAGTATTGATTATCAAATTTAAGTCGGTAAGGAGCGTTTATTTGCCCTTTTTTAACCCCCGAATGTACCCAATATAAATCCAATTGTTCATGATTATCCGCATTGACTGTCACCAGTAGGCCGTCCGGAGACAGACTTGCCGAACATCCTCGGGCAATAGTACGATTTTTACCTGTTTTCAAGTTAAACATTTTGACCTGATATGAGAAAAGCGTTTTGACGGTCGCGGCAAGGATATCTCCTACTGATGAATACGCTATGTCAATTTCTAAAAATTTTGAACCTGTAATCAGTGTATCAACGGCTAATGTGTCTATATGAACCGCTTTGACAGATTTCCCGTTCGTAAATACCACCTCCCGGCCATCGGGACTCCATGCAACAGCCCGTGGCGTTTGTGCCTTAGCCATCACTTGAGCGTTTTTTCCGTCCGAAGACATACGCATTATAGCCTTTCCCCGGACAAAGGCAACCCATCTGCCGTCAGGCGACCAACGTGGATATGCTCCACGGTTAGTCAATAGAACCGGTGTTTTTCCACCGATCAATTTTTTACATAAGCCATCGTTGCATTGATAGACAATTTTCGCGCCCCTTTGACTTAATAATTGGATTAATTCATTGCTTTCATATTTTTTGTCATTACTGGAAGAGTCTTTACTCACTTGTTTCACAGTTATCATTTGGTCATGATTATTAGCTGAAGCGGTAAAGTTGAAAACTGATAGCGCAACGATTTGACAAACTGCCAACAATATAATTTTATTCATCCACGATGATTTCGGCTGTTCAGATTGCGGTTTGTTTTTATATTTGTTACGCCAGTTAAAGTAAGGTAAAATCAGTAGTAATAGGGCAATCGCGCCTATTGAATATCCGAATATTTGTGTAATCAGGTGATGCGAAACACTGGTTAGAATAGCTAATTTTTTTGAATAACCCAACAGTTGAAAAACAAGCACCCAAGCACCCTCATATACCCCAAAGCCGGCAATACCTGAAACTGGCAAACTGGCAGCGAATTCAGCCGTGCATAATCCAAGGAACACTTTTGGAAAAGGGAATTTCTCGATACCCAAATCGAATTGATGAACCAATGCTAAAAGAAGCACATATAAAGAAAGATATTTACAAAGACGAACGCACAGTGAAATGATAAGTATTTTGAAATAGATGCCGGCTTTATATGCTTGTGTGACGCCTATTGCGGCTGAATCCAGGGATTTTTGCCAAACCGACCGGCGCGCCGCTGGAATCCAAGCAACCCAGCCAATCATTTTTCCGATAGTTATGAAAAAAATTGGCATCTTATAGAGAATCACTACGGACAGAACACCCAGTGCGGTTCCAGATGAAACAATCAGCACCGGAGATAGCATCGCAGCGCTGACAATCAAGGCGATGCTGATAATAAGCAGCGCTAAAGCGATGATGTCAAAAATAAATGCCAAGGCAAAACTGGAAACAGCCGCGCCAAATGGTATTCCGAGCCGTGTGTTGATGATATAAACGTAAACCAAGGAACCGATTCGTGCGGGCAACAGATCTGAAAAAAGATTGCGAACCAAAGCCACAAGATACATGACGAAAAATCCTGATGAGTTTCCAGAGGTTTGCAAAACGAGCCGGTAGCGCCAGGTTCGGAAAACAGTTCCCGTCAAAGAGACAACAATGAAAAGAAAAAACGTTCCGGCATGGGTTTGTTGTATAAGGTTCGCTATCTCCCTTAATGAAACGTGGGAAAGCAGGTAGGTGAAAATGGCCACCGCCACTGCCAATGAAAAAAAATAATAGCAAAATTGCCGTAAATTAATTAACCGCCGCATTATATCACTTTTAACTGAATTTCGGCATATTTATCAGAAAAATAAAAATATACGAGTAAATTCCCAGCAAAAACATGGTAATAATCAGGAAGTTATGGAAACGCTTGTTTAATGACCTTAATAATTCATATATAAGCACTCCTGACATCGTGAAAATCGGAAAAAGATAGCGGCCTTGAGCTTGAAAATCATTCAGCCAAGAGTGCCTTATCGAAGATCCGATCAAAAAGGCGCTGCATAGTATAAAACTTAAAAGCATAAGCACATTTGAGCGATTAAATGGGCTGAAAGCGGAGACACAAACTAATATACTAAACCACATTACCAATAAAAATACGATTTTATAATAATGTTTGGACGCCGCCGGCGCGTAATTATATATTCCAAAAGTGCTGGCAAATGTGAGCAAGCCCCAATTGCGGCTTGAAAACAATCGTTTTAATGTTATCCCCCTGTCTCTCAAACTGAGATACGTATGCGTTTTATGCAGTTCCGTACTCATTTTATATATGGGTTCAGCCATTTTTTCCTTGCATTCAGCTATTTTCGTTTTGCGATCAAAACCATTAATATAAACATCAAGTGAATACCTCAAGCCGAAAATTGAGACGGCAATCAATAGTATCAGGAATATTCGTTTAAGCGCTGATAGGGGGGAGGGAAACTTCTTATTTATCAATTTAATAAAAAAATATAATGCTAAAAAAATGAGAAAGATATAGAAAGTTTTTTTAATCTGCAACGTGAGGGCAAATGCCAGTCCGAGTAAAATTGCATGAATTACTTTTGGGGGGCCATTATCATTCCTGATAAATTGATTCAAACTGCTATCCTGATTGATTGATTGCCAGGATATGAAAAACAGAACGAATAATGAAAATGCCTCAGAGTTAAAATAGCTGAATGTATACCATATCTGGGGCGAGATAATCAGGGGCAATGCCAAGATGCGATAGTCCCACTTTAAAATACACGCGGCCAGGATGACCAAAAACAACAAAATATTAAATAATCTTAGACGGATCGCTTGCTCCAGTTCAGTGAAACGGAGCAAACGGGAAAATTTGCCCGCCAGCAGATAAACTATTTCAAAAGTATTCAAGCGTGAGTTGCCATATACACTGTACGAGTCAATCGTATCTGGGTCGCAAATTTCAGGCGGCAGCCAATGATCTTCATAATACATTGCGGCCTCGACATGGACAATTTCATCCAAGTGCAAATTGCTGCATATAATGCTCGCTGTCAGTGTCAAAGCCAGAACGATTATCATAAAATATGGAATATATGTAAAGCGTCCGTTATTATTAAAATAACCAAACAAAATTCCTAAAACATAGCCAATTACCAAGCTAAAAAACAAAACAGGTACCAGAAATTTATAGTCTATCTCTGATTTGACAGTCAGTTCAAGCTGCGAGTCTTCTCCAGATGTGACGAATTCCAAACCGTCAGCCCCGTGCCGCATCAATTTAATATCTGCCAGAGGAATCAATTTTTTAAAATCAGCCGATGTCTCAATAATGATGGTTTTGAAACCGAGTTGTCTTACGACCATACGTTTGATAATTATGGTGACATCAGGCTCTCTGGCCGGGTCAATACGCAATTTTATAATGGGGTTTATGACTCGGATGAATTTATAATCCCTGATCATAAAGTCAATTTTTTGCGGTTCTTGCTTGACATTCACATGCCTTGACCATGACTCTCGGTAGGGATCGTTTTTTCCTCTCCAAAAAAACTGCAATGCACTTTCAGGCGTACCTTGCAGTTCTATTTCAACGTCGATATTCGTAAAAAGGTAAAAATAGGACATCACCGTGACAACAAACGACACCGAAAAAATTATATAGCCTGAATTGTGTAATAATTTTAGTTTGTTAATCTGGTTGGCTAATGCAAACATCATAAGTGACTTTTTTGTATCAATCAAATATATTCAAAATAAACTCGTTAGCTGATTAGAACAAACAATAGAATCATAAAATTGTTCTTCGATGCATACTCTTGAAGGCCGTAATCGGTGATTTTATAATTGAGTAACTCCTTAATTCATGGGCATAATCCACAACTTAAAATCACCAATTATGACCGTTCCAAGTATAACGCTCAACAAGAATGTCTTAAATCCGACCTTACAACTTTGTATATAGTACCGCCGACTTGCAGGTAACAGGTGGAAGAGTAGCCATGACCGGGACGGCTGAAGCGATAAGTCGCCCGGTCGCCATTAGTCCGGCCGACATAATGCCCTTGCTCTACATAATTCCCACTATCGTCCAAAACAAAAACTTCCGGGCTGCCATAATTGATCGGCAGCAGGACTACGAGATTATGGTCGCCCTCGGAAACCGGTTTCCACAGGATGCAGGTATTGTCTATGGATTGCGCATTTCCCAAGCCATTGTCAGATGATGGCTCACTGGTAGATGCCTGATCGGCAGCTACTTGATCGGGGGAGGTGACTTCATCAGAAGTGGATGTTGTTTCGGAATCATCGTTATTGTCAATATATTCTTCGGCATATTCTTCGGCACCGCAGGACATCATCAGGAGTAAAATGCAAGTGAACAAAAAACATAGTGAAAATAACTTCTTAAAAATCATGAACATGTTGTTTCCTTTCTATAAAAATTTGTGACATAAAAGCTGGTTAAGCAAAAAAATATTAAACAAATTAAAGAGTTATAGTTTATAGCAATGAAATCCTTCTAATTCGTTAAGCTTTATGGCGCCGAAGGTAATCATTTATTGCCAATCAAAACTAATGCTGACTTTTCATACAGTTTCCCCTCCTTTCCTGTCTTTGACAACTTTGGCCGGAGCTCCGATTGCAATTTTATAAGCCGGTATATCTTTAGTAACAATCGAACCGGCCCCAATAATTGCTCCCTTGCCGATTTTCAGGCCATCATTCACGATTACGTGCGCCCCCAGCCAAACATCATCCCCTATTTTCACGCCGCCTTTAATATTCAGTTCTTGGCGTACAATCGGGATATCCGAGAGTTCAAACCCGTGCTGCATCCCGCCGATATAACAACCTCTGGCAATTAAACAATGTTTGCCGATATACAGCTTGCTGGTGGAGCCGATATGACATCCTGAACTGATATTTGCAAAATCATCAATCTCAATTGACCCTCCGCGCGCTTTCAGTTGTGAGCCGCGCCCGATCAAAACACCGTTGCCGATACGAATTTTTTCAACTCCACTCCCCCGCATGGATAAAACAACGTAATCGTCAATAACCACTTTGCTGCCGATGATAATTCGCCTTGGGGCACGCAACGTCAGATGATGGCCAAAAACAACTTGCCGTCCTGTTTTTCGGAAAAGTGCAGGATAAAAGCGTTGTCGCAGAAAAAGCCCGACAGCACCGGGCAAATTGCATAAAAAAAAGGTGATCAATTCATATTTAATTAAAGCCGCATAGCGGCGTTCACCAATAAAAAGATCCTGATATTTTTGGATCACGGAACTTTTTTGATCTTGTATAATATTTTCAAAACGAAACTGATTATGGCGGTCGCTCATAAAGGACGATTCCGATATAGGGTTCAATTAACGTGCATTGGTTGTTATCTAAGACTGTTTGCGTATCCGGCTTTGAAACTTCGCCTTTCCTGTTTTATAGTCATTACGAAGCCGCATCAATTTATTTCCAAATTTTGAAAATGCGATGCGCATACCCAAATCACGGGACCATTCCCATCTTCCGGGCAGTCGGGTCATGGAATCAATATGCTCGGATATACGGTCTTTTAACGATGGCGGAGGAAAATCAACATGATAAACCGGATAGGGTTTCCCCGCTTTTTGATAACGTTTGATACGTGCTGGTATAATGCGCTTTTTCAGTTTTGTAAAATACTTTAATTGGGATCGTTCAATAATTTCTTGGGGCAACACCAAATCAGATTTGATTTTGACGTTTTTGGCGAGTTCCTCAATATGTAAATTTCCATTGGCCACAGCTCGGCCTAAATAATATTCGGCCTTGTTATTTCTGGTAAATACCACCGTGGCGTGGGAATACGGATAGTTGCCTGATTCATCTCTGAACCAGGGATCCATTACGGAGAGGTCAGACAACTCGGCCGTAAAATCAATACAAGTCAGACACCGTTGCGGGGAGTAAAACATCCTAAGGTAATTAAAAGCATTTTTATAATCCTGTATCAAAAGCTTTTTTTGGCCGTTTTTTAAAAAAACATGAACACTGCCCGGCCATGTCTTTCCGCTTCGATACTCTGCTTTTTTAACAGTATCTGGTTTAATATCGCTGACCTCAAGCATTTTGGGCAGTGCATCTATCTCCAATGTCCGGTGACAAACAAGGCCGATAACCAACTTCACATTTGCGGTCCGTTTTTTGCTATGAGATTCCATCTTGCGAAACGCATGAATCTGGCACGGTAGCCCCACAATGGCTGTCTTAGCTTCAGACCGTATGATTTCCCCAAGCAGATTCATCTGAGGAGCGACAGAGTATTTCGACTGGGCAGCGTCAATGATATCCTTTGCTGTTTTAGCCAAATAAGAATTGGGACGCAACGGATTTTTTGCATCCACACCACAAACCAAAGCTTGATCAATAAACCCCTCTTTAAGAAGAAAAAGAAGCAGTTCCGTCACCACTCCTCCACTACTGGCCATGTAGCGAATCTCCGGATTGGCAGAATATCCGACATAAACGTTTTTCAGCACGCCGGCAATATCATGGGGCGCTGTAATTCGGCCAAAGCATTCCATATACAGTTTTTTAAAGTCCACGTTTGAGGGGCATGCCCGCATACATAATCCACATCCGTTGCATTTGGCCTTGTCATGTTTGGAAAAGGCCGGATATAACTGCTTATCCGGGCGGATCAAACTTTTCGGGCATAAATCAAAACATGCGCCGCATCTGACACATAATTGATCTTTTACAACATCAAAGGGCAGTCTGGGCAACGTTTTAGTCATATTACCTTGTAAGTGTTATGCACAAATTATAGATTGTCTGAAGTATGCCGGCGATATCAACATCGTCGGATTAACCACAATCAGTAGATGGAAAATGCCTGAAAATACGACATGAACTTTCCATCTACTGACAATACATATCTTTCATCGGCGTCGATGCATAAGGTAGAAAATCATTCCGACAGATCCCATCAGAAGCATTTTGAGTCTGAGCAACATGCTCATAGCCAAACTGGCCGAGTAATCCATGCCGATTAAACTAAAAAAAACAACATAAACACCTTCTGTAAATCCCAGATTACCAAGCATTGTGACAGGAACCATCGCCACAAGCATCGCTACCGGCGTTACAGCAGAAATAGCTATAAAATCAGGTCGCACTCCGAATGCTCTGAAAGACACATAAATATTTACCCATGTCATGCCGTAAAAAAAAAAGGTCAGCATAACAACGCGTCCTAAAAGAAGCTTATCATTTTTCAGATAGGTTAAAGCTTGCATTAATTTTTTATGAAAAGCGTCAGTTTTTAGAAATGCCTTTTCCCCATAATGTTCCAATTTTTTGAACACATTTATAATAAAATTTCCATGTTTTATATTATTATGTTTATGGACAGGTAAAAAAATATGCCGAGCCAATCTTCTAGGAACTTTAAGCGGATTACGCATTTTACCCATGCGGTTAATTAATATGATGAAAATAAATGCGCCAATGGCCGGCAAGATAATATAAATATGATGGTAAAGAGATGGTTTCATCAAAGGAGCAACAACTGTAAGCACCATCAGCAAGAAAATTCCTGACAGCCTTTCAATGAAAACACTGACCGCCGCCAAAGATTTATCTTTAATATGACGTCCCAAATATAAAGCGCGCACCACGTCTCCTCCAACATTTGAAGGCAGTAAATTTGAAAAAAAATACCCGATAAAATAAATTCGTAACAGATAGAAAAAATTGACCGGTTGTCCCTGTTGCTCAACCAAGATTTTCCATTTAAGGCAGTTAGTGAAGATTACTGCCGGTATTACCAGTAAAGAAAGCGTTAAAAAAAACAGATCGATTTGATTTAAGCGTATCCGAAATTTCGCCCCCGGAATACTTTCAAAAAGAATGAAAAAAAAAGTCGCACTCAAAGCGACTTTAATAATGATAGTTTTGATGTTATGCAACTTCATTTAAGGGATAAACCACCTGAAATGTAGGGTGCGTTAGCGTAGCGTAACGCACCATGTTAATATTAAAAATCAGTCAGGACAATGATTTTGGTGCGTTACGGCTATCGCCTAACACACCCTACAATCTTTGAAATGATAGTTTTGATGCTATGCAACTTCATTCAACTATTCTTTGCTTTATGCTTTTAGCCCAATGAAGCCCTATTCTGATCTGATCTTCAAAAAAAACCAGCAACCAACCAAGTGGTTTTCCAAAATAGTGAACGATAAAGGCTCTTATCAGAAATTTCAATCCGGGACCGCCACCGTAATTTCCGATTTTGGCAATCCTTGAAACCATATAATATTTCCCTACACGCGTCACTTCGTTACCCGTAAGGTCAAAGCGTGAGTTCATTGTTCGGCAGTTTATGACGTCATCTTTTTTCAACGTATTTCCCTTGTTCAGTATTCAGCATTCGATGTTGAATGTTTAATCGGTTATCTTCTAAGTATTTTTAAGGCATGCGCAATATAATAATTTAATCGCAGAAACGGATTCCACCGTAATGCGGTAGGTGATTGGTCCCATAATTGCTTTTCTGCCTTAAAAGCTTTGGTAAAAGGTTTGTTTTTGCCATGAAAATCATCCAGATGGGATTGATGTTTCAAAGTAGTGATTTCATCAGTTTTAGGAAATGCCAGTTTGGTGAACAGTAAGTAATTCAACCACGGCTTTAATCTCCAAAACTGGTAGCCTGTCACTGCGGATGCGGCTCCGAAACGAGGCGCGGCATCAAAAATACCCCGTCTGAGCGGTTCAAAATATTCATTCTGCTTTAGTTCTTCACGCCCGGTTTCATCATCAGAAGCACGAAACATCAACTCAAACCCGTCATTCGTCAATTGATAGCCGTTCAAGCCCGAATGCGGCGCCCGAAAGGCCTCTTCAAAAATGTCTTGGGCGTACATCACTAAGCTGCCGGCAAAATCACACCGGTCATAATCAAAAATCAGACCTTCAACATAGTTATCAGGGCGTGTGGCAAAAGGAATTCCCCGACTGGCTCCCATCAAAAAACCGTGTAAACGAGGTTTATCCTCTCTGTGCTTCACCGCGTCATAGAGAAAACGCTGAATTGTACCCATCCATCCGACATCTGCCAGCGCAACATCCTTATAATCGAAAAAACCGATTTTTTCCAAATAGAGCTGCAAAGCATCGTTGGAAGGTCGTGTCTGCCGTTTGATCTCGGTTTGAAACTCCGCATCTTCAAGAATATCTATAAATTTAGCGTAGTATTTTATTGATTCATTTGAATAAAACGGACTAAGCGGATCATCACTGTTCAATTCGTGTCGTTCCAAAAAGGGTGTCAATCCTTCAAGATCAAGATTGAAAACTTTACATACATCTCGAAAATCTCGGTTGCCCGGTGCTAAAAAAACAATATCCGCATTGGTCTGCGTCAAGCCTTGATAAGCGCAACCAGGGCCGGCAAGCGCCATCCGACTGACATAAATGTATTCAATATCCGGCAGATAATCGGGAAACACAGTCGGCATGGCAAGTTCCCAAAATTTTTTAAACGTCCACCCTTCCCTGGACATGAAAAATACTTTTTTAATATTCAGATGACGTGTTCGCTCCGCTATTCCCTGAACGTAGGCACCCACCAGAGGGGCAAAAAAATGATAACCTTCGTGATAAAGCGCCTGTTGGGGTTGGTTTTCGTTTTCCAGTGGAAGCATCATTTGTTGGAACATGCGGCCATTCCAAAAGGCGCTAGCCAACGAATAACCATAATAAATTCTGAAAACCAGCTTGCGTGTTTTTTCTGAGGCATCCTTAATTACCAGGGAGCGGATACCAAACTCATTCGGACGCGCACCATCTGAAATCGGATTGTCGCCGATATGCAACCAACGCTGGGGCTTCAATCCGTATTTTTCTTTGAGCATCGGAAATGCGGCACCCGATGCCTTGGCTTTAAATGTATCTGCCGATGAAACCACATAAGTTACAACATCGGCAAAACCGGCGTGTTCAACCAAACGCCAGAGATATTCCGATGGCAGATACATATCGGATACGACCAGAATCGTTTTGCCTTGCTGGTGCTGTTTACGCATCCAATCCACCAGCTCCGCACGCGCAACCAGCATGGCATTTTCAATCGCAAGTTCATAATCCGTTACTTCCTCTAGGAGCTTATCACTCATCTTATCTTCAAAAATATGTGATAAAAGCTCACGCATAAAATCGGGATAGCGGGCTTCATGGTCTTCAAAACGCGTACCGGTTTTGGCGCGTTGGGCAGCTTCAATTTTATCTCTGAGCTGATGAACTTTCTCTGGCTTCCAAAACAACCCATAAGCTTTGGCTTTGGCTGCTATAAAACGTCCTACTGGCGCCTTTAGCATGTCCGGAAAATGAACTCGGCGAATTAAAAGCGTATCAAACAAATCGAATGATATGGTGTCATAATCTGCCGCGATTTTATCGGCATATTGTACCAGCGTATTGAGTTTGTAAAATGTTTTTACTTTCATCTCTCAGAAATATTAAGTTGTTCTATCAGATAGAAAATATCGAACGAGATTAAAAGGCATCTCAGTCTTGCGGGGAATCTGCAACGGCTTTCCCCTTAAAAGCGTATGTACTTCAACCAGTTCATACTCCAGTTCAACTAAACGTTCGGTTCCGGTTTTAAGAATAGGTATCATATCTTTTAAATTTTTGTGAAAAATAAATGATTTGATTATCTGACTACGCCATTCAAGCAGATAAAGTGACACATATTTGTATAATTTCATAAGCGGTTTTGCATACACAGCCATACGTGTTTTGATTAAAAGCAGTTGAATTTCAATCAGTCGAGTTACCAAATGATCTATTCGCAATCGCTGATTTTCAGGAATTTTTGCGAGCATATATTTGCGAATGATCATTTTATCCTGGTCACGACCAATAATTGCGGCCTGATTTAGGGTATTGCCAGAATGAATACGGTAGCAGAGCAATTTTTCATTATCTAGATAAACCACGCCATGAGGAAATGCCAGCATCATGCGAAAAATGAAATCATAGTCATGTAAATAGCGCAAAGAACTGAATTTGCCCACTTTTCTGGCTGCATCTCTACGCATAAACAGATTGGATGTAGTCACCATAAAATTGCTTTTTAAAAAAGCAGTGTAGATATCCTGCGTTTTAAAATAGAAATTGCGGTTTTTCTGATGCCATCCGTTCCATCCAAATTCGGGATTATCAAGAACCTCATCATTATCATCAATCGGTGTAACATCGGTGAAGATACACACCGCCTGCGTTTTTTTCTGTACTTCAAGTAATCGCGCCAGACGGTTCGGTGCGTAAATATCATCAGAATTCAGAATGGCGATAAAATCCCCTTGGGCCAACCCCATCCCACGGTTAATGGTATTGTAGGCGTCTTGATTATCCTGATACAAGTATTTAATGCGTGAATCTTTATAACTTTGCACCACTTTGGCAGTCTGATCTGTTGACCCGTCATCAATAATAACTATCTCAAAGTTCTGATATGACTGTTCTAAAACACTTTCGATAGCCGCACCTACAAATTTTTCATGATTATAGGCCGGTATGACTACTGAAATTAAAGAATTTGACATCAGATATATAAATATCAGTTACGCTGTTTGAGATTTTAATTTTATTTTAAACATGCACTTTACGAATCTTGGCAAACATGGCCAATGCCAAACAATAGATTGCCAGAGCGATCCAGATAGTTGCCTTAAATCCGAGAAAGATCGATAAAATCACGCTCAGAAGGCCGCCGATAACCGTAAATAACCCATTAAGCCCCCACGCCCAGGCGATAGCGCCGGAAGGTTGTTTTTTAATCATCAAAATTCCAAGCGGAAACGGCATTCCCATAAAAAAACCGATAGGAAAAATCATCATTGCAGCCGTTAGAATGCGAACTGGCGTGGTTGAAGTTAAGAAAAAATCAAAAATTGTCGTATGGCTAAAAATCAGTATCACTCCCATAGCCAAAATACTGATAAATGGCCAGGTCCAACGTTTGTTTATACTGATATTCATTTTCCCGGAAGCAGCACTTCCCACAGCCGCGGACAGCAACAAAGCAAAAACAACTGTTGAGTAGGTATATAGCGGATAACCGATCAGTTTCATAAATAATTGGATAAAGACCAATTCAATTAGGATAAACCCCGCGCCGAGACAAGCAAAATAGACCAAGGTGCTGCCTTTGCGCGGCCATTTGGTTTTACCGGCTTTGGAAAAAAAGAGCGGTATAAGAATAAACAATGCTGTAAATATAAGCGATGCCGCACTGGTGACGATCAAATGAATCAAATCCGTAGGGATAGAATCGCGTCGCAATTGGGAATTTAAAATAGCAGCAGTGGAATACGTCATAAAATTGGGTGGATCGGCTGACTGCATTTGGCACGATTTTCTTAAAAAGTTGAAATAGGGCCGATTATCAGTACATGCCCGAACACGATATTTAACATTTTTTACCAGTTCTGAAGGCAAAGAGCCGGAGTAGAATTCATCAGATAGGAAACTTTTTTCAGAGTCCAAAGGGTCTTCCACCAGTTTAGTGTAGCCCCAGAAAAAATTTCTGATTTCATCAACTTGATCTTTCGTCCATGGAGACATTTTTATTAGCATAGTCGGCAAATTATCACGAATTTTTCCAACAGCTTGAAATATGACTACATGCTGTTTGAAATTTTTCCGCCCCATCTGTTTCCATGCCAATGCAGCCGTTGTCACCATGCGCGGATAGATATGATGATTGATGTGTAAAATACCATTCCCATTTAAATGGCCGAAATATTCCTGGTATGCTTCAGCAGTCTGCAAATAGGAAGTTGCCATAGCGCCTGTTCCGGCAGCCATTGCTGATGTCGTATGATTACTGAAAATTTGAATGATGTCATATTTTTCCTTGCTGCCGCGTAAGAAGCTGCGTCCCTCTCCGGTAATGGCATGGACATTGGGATGATTGAAGATATTGCCATTATAGTCGGCATAATGCGTCTTTCCGATGCGCACCACAAAATCAACCATCTCCACCGCATCAATATGCGAAGCGCCGTACATCAACGCCGCTTTGGTCTCCTGGCCTCCGGCGCTGCCGATAACCAGCACTTTCTGGTCAGAGTCTTTTTTTATATAGTTTGAAATATATACACTCTGACCGCCAAAATGGGTCATGGTATGTTTAGGCATGGCAGCACGTAAGGCTTTATAATTGCCGCTAAAGGGAAAGATAAAAGTACTCTGGGTGCCTCCGTCGTAAGCGACATGTTTCCATCGTTTTTGATCAATAACATCAATTTTCGAAATCGGATCCCAATGCGACATTTCAACACGCCCCAACTCCCGATATTTTTTTACCCCTCTTTTTGAGATATGCTCACGAAATTCGAAATAGCCTCCGGAATAGACAAACGGCGTTATCAGTATGGCAATTCCTAAGCACAATGCCGCGAATGACCATTTTTTATTTTCAGAAAATAAACCGGATGCCCATAATCCGAATGCGGTTGCGACAAAAAAGATTCCTCCGGGTCCGATACGCGGCAAAAAAGGTACAAGAATAATGCATCCGATTGCAGCACCGGCCAAATCCCAGAAATATAAAGATTGAATTTTACCCGCAAAGCGTGAGAATACGGTTGTAAAAATCAGGCCTGCAAGAAAAAATGGTATTGCCAATATCAAATACATCAACTGGAAATAGAATAAGCCGCGCCACGGAGAAGTGTATATAAGATTAAAATCAAACGGCAGAAAATTCATAAACGGGCGAATAGTAAAAATAAAAATTGCAAAAAGCAGCGCTGCAACTGTAATATAAAACCTGACATCGGCATCGGCTTTCAGTGGTCTTAAAGCCGCATAAACTCCGGAAAGACCAAAACAAAACATTGCCAACGTGATAATCATGTAGGCCATATTCGTGTTCCACAGAACATCAAACACACGAATAAGGGTCAATTCGATCATCAGTGTTGTTAAAGCAATCAATAACAAACCAAAGGAAATTTTCAGCATTCAATCACCCCTTGGAGATTCGAGTTAAAAAGTTTTTTTTGAGCAGTGTTCATATTCATCCTTTTTGGTTGTCCGTTTCAACAGTTCTCTGTTTTATAATAAAGTGAATCATAAATATGAAAGGAACCGTGAGCAGGATTTCAAGACCGACGACATATAAATTGTGAAGGGAAAAAACATCGGCGAGGAACTGGATTATTGTGGCATGGTCCAAAACGGAGTGCATCACGGGTGGCAAAATGGGAATCATGAAATATTGGTTTGATAAAGGCCAGAACAACGGAATACCCATAGGCGGGCGGCCATCCACGGACAGAAGGTCCAGAACAAGATGAGAGCTGAAGATAACGAACATGAATACAAATTCGCGCCCGAACAGCGCTTTATCTTTCCATGTTAGAATAAGCGCCAAGACCAACGCAAAGATCAAACCGGTGCCCAGACTGTGGCTGATGCCATGATGGTAAAGGTTGGGGGTACCCATCAAAGCTCCCGGAATAAAATCCAGGTCTGGGGCATTGGCGATAAAAATATATAGCGCCAATCTTTGCAGGTTTTTTATGTTAACAGGTTTGAGTGACCGGCTCCGATAGGAGGCAATCACCCATCCGGATAGGGAATGTCCGATAGGTGAAGACAAACTGACTATTTCCTTTTTGTTTAAAAAAATGCGGTTTTTGAAAAAACCGCATTTTTATTCATTTTCTTTTACGCAACTTTATCTGTATTCGCAGATAGATAGTCTCTCAAATTTTCCCGGCTGTTATGATCAATGAACATCCGATACCACACTTCAGCGTTGCACAACAGCCATAACCGGTTGCCATGATCGGCCTTTTGGTTGAGATGGTCTGTGAGCAGATCCGTAATAGCGGACCGGTTTAAATAACCATCACGCACCAAAGACGAATCGTCAAGAAAAAGCCTATAAAGCAAGCGGAATTCATTTGCAAGCAAATAAGTCAAGGATGATGAAAAACCCTGCTTGCTTTTAGAGATTAATGCCGGCGGAAGCAATTTTTTCCCCAATTCGGTTTGAATATACCGGCGTTTGGTGCCTCTGACCTTATATTCAGGCGGGATGGAAGCGCAGAATTCAGCCAGCTTATGGTCTAGAAAGGGAGAACGCGCCTCCAGTCCGTGGGCCATGGTCATACGGTCTAAAATCATGTTGGGGTGGTCCGGCATGCGGGTCATAGAATCCGTATAAAGCATACGATCAACAGCTTGCTTGGCATTATCACTATTAAAGAAGTTCACCAAAATCGCTTCGGGATCGAAAATTCCTACCTGTTTCATAAAAGCCTGTGTATATAATTTGCTTTTATACTTATCTGAAAAATAAAAATAGCTCAGGCTTTTGGCATAACGCCGACCCTTTTCAGCAAAAGACATTTGGTGCATCCACTTGAGTTTGTGGCTCAAGCTGCGGTACCAAAATCCTTCCGGCATACGATCAAGCAGTTTGGCAATCAGACCTTTACGGATAACTTCAGGAAGCAATGCATAATAGCTGACATAAATATTGCCGTAATAGCGATCATAGCCGCCGAAAAGTTCATCTCCGCCATCCCCTCCCAAGACGACCTTGACTTCGCGGCGAGCCAGTTCCGATATATGATACATGCACACGGACAAAGGATCGGAAGGTTCATCCAGATGCCAGACCAGGTCGGGAAGACTGCGAATCAAAGAGGGGCTGATTGTCAGCTCAAAATGGTTCGTTTTGCATTGGTCAGATACGATTTTTGCATGAGGAAGTTCGCTATAATCGGAATAAGGCACATCACCGGAAAAGGTCTTGAATTGCTCGCTGACAGCACGGCTCATCATCGTCACCACAAGACTCGAATCCAAGCCCCCAGACAGAAATGCTCCCACGGGGACATCACTGACCAAGTGATATTTTACGGCAGTTTCGATCCTTTGTTCCAGCTCGGACAATAAATCTGGAAATTTTTCCCGTCGTTTAGGTTCATATTGCAATTGCCAGTATGGTTGAATATCAATTTTACCATTTTGAAAAACGGCCCAATGTCCTGGCGGAAGTTTCCGAATACGGCGGAACATAGATCGTGGGGGAGTTATGATCCGAATTGTCAGGTATTCATACAGCGCTTGGCAGTCCATCTCGCGCAGTTCGGGTTTCAAAGCCAGAAGCGCCTTGATTTCCGATGCGAACATAAACGCATCACCGTCATGATGATAATATAACGGTTTTTGTCCAAGATGATCACGCGCCAGAAAAAGCTTCTTCTTCCGACTGTCATAAATAGCCAAAGCAAACATTCCGCGTAATTCCTTAACGCAATTTTCACCCATTTCTTCATATAAATGGAGAATCACTTCGGTGTCGCTTTTGGTTTTGAATTGATGCGTTTGTCGCAAACTCGCTTTTACATCTTGGAAATTGTATATTTCCCCGTTAAAGGTAATATGAAGGGTTTTATCCTCATTAGACATTGGCTGACGTCCGCCGCTCAGATCAATGATAGAAAGACGACGATGCCCCAGACCTGCGGTACCGTCGGCGCTGATGTATGCGTCTGAATCATCAGGCCCGCGATGCCGCAACGTATTATTCATCAGCTCAATATCATCGGCTGCAACGCCATGAGGATTCATATATCCGGTTATGCCACACATTTATCAGGCTTGCTCCTTATAAAAGTCCGCGGTTGGGTCGCGCATCGCCTTCACATTGACATCCTTGCGGTCCCGTAAATAAAACAGGCCGCCAATAAGACTCAGCACAATCAATAGCGCTCGGATTACCAACATCATCATCAAAGCGGCGTCAAAACTCATACCAAGGTCCGCCATCACGTAGATAAAGGAGCCGTCAAACAGGCCGATGCCGTTAAGGGAAAGGGGCAGCAGAGCCGCCAGATTGCATAAAGCAAACCCTAACACCAGACGGTGCATGGAAGTATGCCCGCCCACAGCATAAGCAAGCAGCAGCATCCATGTCAAGGTGAACAGATGAAAACCGAAAGAGATGCCAATAATGTGCAGCGTTTTTAAGGAGTGCCGACGGTAGTCTTCTGACAAAAGCAATACATTTTTCAATTTTTGAGGAAATCTGGGCAATGCCAGACACCAGGCAATTGCACGACGTGAGAAAATCAGCAACACCAAAGGCGTTAATGTTACAGTACTGAAAACAAACAACGCCGGCAGAATCCAAACCGGACACATCGGATCAGAAAAATAAACCAGAATGCCCCCGACCGCACCTAGAGCGATAAGCGCCCAAATTCCGGTTAAGCGTTCGGTTACAACAGCAGCAACGGCTCCGGCACGGTTAGGTTGGCGGCGCACCGTTTGAAAAATGCGGTACACATCACCGCCAATATTGCTGGGTAAGAAATTGTTGAAAAAAACAGATGTATAGTAATAGCGTTGAAGTTGGATAAAGGTGTAGTGAATCCCATGAATTGACAAAACCGCTTGCCATTTATAGGCACTGATAGCCACGCCTCCGAGCATTCCGGCAAAAACAACTGTTATCAGGAACGGATTGGCATTCCTGAAGGCGCTCCAAATTTTATTCCAGTCCCCCTGTATTACGATTACACCGCATAAAAGAATTGTAATCAGCGTCTTTATGATTGTCAGGCTCCGACCTCGGAAAGCTTTGGGCAGAGCCGTGGATAAATCTGCGCTCATTCACGTATCCTTATTACTTTAGCGGGAGTCCCTACAGCAACAGCTTTGTCTGGAATATCATTGTTTACCATCGCACAGGCGCCAATCACAGCATCTTTGCCGATTGTGACGCCATCTAAAACGGTTACACGCGTTCCCAGCCAGGTATTATCGCCGATACGGATCGGACCGGCAGTGTAAACATCCTGGTCCATAACAGGTATCAGAGCGTCAATTTTGTATGAACCGGCGCTAAGATAGCATCCGCCGGCCAGTAATACGGCTTCACCAAGTTCCACGGCATCCATTGAAACAATAACTGCGTTGCTTCCGATACTGGTGCGGCGTCCGAATCGGATAGAACCGGATTTGGCGATTATCATACAGTTACGATTAATGAGAACATTATTTTCGAGAACCAAGCCGGAAGGCCCTGCCCCGCGTCCATCCAACAGACAATTATCATCAATTGTAACGTTGTCTCCGAGACTGATTCGATGAGGGTGTCGGAAAACTGTATTACGGCCGATAATCACTCCGCGGCCGAATTTTTTAAATAACCGGGGGTACAATTGCTTACGCAAAAAGAAACCGGCACCTCCGGGCAGCGGGCCTAAAACGCTGGTCAACAGTTCATAAATTAAAAAACGGGGAAATGATTCCGGCCCGCAAGTCAAGGATTGATAGGTCTTGAGAGGTGAAGCATGGCCGCCAGCCAGCTTTTGCCGAATATTGAGTTTTTTATCAATGACTTTGATTTTTTTTTCCGCTTTGTTCATGATCGGCCAATTCAGCAACGTTGAATTTACTGTTTTTTACGACACACCGCGCCAATCTTTTTGGTAAAAATACGATTATTCTTACCGTAGAAGATAAACGCCGTTCTTAATAGCACCTGTATAACACCACTGAGAAACCAGCCAACATAATTTAACGGGTTTTCGTAAAAAATGTAAAGATTCAAAGGAAATATGGTTATCTTATTAAATCCGTCGTTTTCCAGAACCTGCCTCAGACTGTACTCGGTCAATGTGTTGTAATGATCAAAATTTTGCGCCAATGCCTCTGCGCCGGTGATAGGATTGGCTCCGTTCAGAGAATGTACTGCAAGCATCCCGCCGGGTTTCAGATTCTTACAGCAAAGTACGATAAATTGTCTGATCTCCGTTTTGGTCAGGTGGTTGAGTTCTTGTTCGGCAAAAATCACATCATAGACCGGCTCTTTTTTGGCGAGAAAGTCAAAGGCGCGGGCTACCTTGCAGTTGAGACGCCGCGATCCGGCATACGCAATTTTTTCAGGATCGGAATCAATCCCCAGTACACTTTCTATACCTTTTTGTTTCAGCAGTTCGACAAAATAGCCCGGTCCGCAACTGATGACCAGTATGTTATCTGAGGGCTTTAAGGGCATATATTTAAGGTAGTTGCGCCTGTAAAACTTGTTAAAGGAGCTATATCCCTTTTCAATATTGGCAGGCGCTTCCCAAAAAGAGTCAAAAGGTTCATAAGCGGCAGTTAAATTATTTTCGTTTTCCATATCACTTTCCCACGAGTTCGGAGTTTGGAATTCCAATTTTCAAACTATTCAGCCAAAGCACGATATTGTTTTTCGTATTGATTGGCAATGTTTTCAATAAAAAATTCATGAATATAACGACGATTGAAAGTTTCCATCTGAGTTCGTAAGGCGGGTTTAACAATCAGAGCGCGAAGCTTATCGGCAAACGCTGCCTGGTTTCCCAATTCAACCAAAACACCGGTTTCACCATCCTTTAAAAAATCAGTTTGCCCGCCATTATCATAGCATACAATGGGCAATCCGACACTCATGGCTTCCAAAAATACAAGCCCAAAGCCTTCATGCTGACTTGTGGACACATAAATATCGGAAAAATTCAGGAGTGCGAATTTGGCATTTTCATCAACATTGCCTCCGAAAAATATTTGGTTTTTCACATTCAGATCAATGGCTGTTTGCTCCAGCATACCGCGCTCTGGGCCGTCCCCAATGACAATTAATTTCACCCTTGCATCGCCCAGCAGTTTGATCACCTGAATCAACTTATGCACCGCCTTGCGAGGAACTAATCGCCCAATGGTAATCAGCAAAATATCTTCATCATCAAAGCCATAGTCGCTCCTTTGACTGGGCGTAAAGATTGGTTTGGGGATGCCGCCTTTTATCAGAAAAATTTCTTTTGGTGCGCGATAATAATAAGTCTTTGTCCGCCGCCGGATATCTTCTGACATCGTAACAACGCGATCAGAGGCATATAACACATTTTCCACGGTTTGGTGTAATATGGGGGTTCGATGGGGCGACAATTTTTTACTGGGATCATAAATATCCCCACCAAAAACCGTTAAAAGGTGCGGTTTACGGAATATCTTGGCGAGCAGTAAACCAGATGGAGCCGACGGAATGGCGAACATGGAATGAATGACGTCATATTTTCGTTTGCGGAGAAGTTTCAAACCGATCCATAAGCTAGCTGGAAAAAAAGCTAACATTGAAATAATTGTGGCCGCATTACGATCTGAGCGAAAAAGAACCGGAGTGCGAATCAATTCAACGCCATTGACGGTTTCATATAGCGCCTGATGACCAAACCTGCTGGTAATCACTGTTATGTTGTGACGATTGATCAGCGCTTCGGCCAACATCTTGCTGACAACGCCTCCGCCTCCCCCCAGAGGCGGATATTCATAGTTAATCATCAAGATGTTCATCGTTGCTCCGAGCTATCTGATTCATAAGGAAAAATATACTTGGCAAGAACATAATTTTTGATTTTCATTTTGTCCCGTTAGGGACATAATATCTATAGAAAAAGTTTAGCAATACGGCAAGTCCCGTAGGGACGAAATAGAAAAGTGCAAACTGCTTCAGACCATTTTATCAGAAAAGGAGTGCAAACTTCAGTTTGCGTTACAGCATGGCAAACTGAAGTTTGCATTCCAAAATAGTGATAGCTTTCCTTTGCTCAAAGAAGTTGCCGTTGTTTATACCAATCGGCTGTTTCACTGACGCCTTGATGAAAACTGAATTTAGGATTAAAATCCAATTGTTCAGCCGCTTTTATCTGGGAAAAAAGAAAGCTTTTAATAAAAAAATCCATACGCCGCCTATGTAACGGCGGTTGAATGCCAAAGGGTTTAAAAGCCTTTTCCATTACAGTCGCCATTATCAGAAAAGGAAACAGCGGTAATTTTAACTTCGGCGGCGGCTGTCCCAAAACATCAGCGATTGTGTGAACCATCTCAGTAGTGGTCAACGGTTCGCGACCGGCCAGCACAAATATCTCACCTGTTTTTTTACTTTCATCAGCGGCCAATAAAAAACCGTCAATCAAATCCTGAATATAAATAAGATGGTGAATATTATCTCCGCTGCCAGCAATGAAAAACATCCTTTTTTTTATGCCTTTGAATAACTTTAGAAGGCGGCGGTCGCCCGGACCATACGTCTCGGATATTCGAATAACTGCAACTGATAATTGATCTTTGGCAGCGATTACAGCTTGTTCGCCCGCCAGCTTGGTTTTACCATATAGATTATCTGGTTTTAAAGGTGAATTTTCATTCATCATTCCTGAAAGCGCCGAACCATAGACGCCAATCGTACTCCCATGAACAAAACGCCGCACACCGGCACGAACGCTGGCATCTAAAATGGCTTGGGTTCCTCGCACATTGACATCCCAAAACACCTGATCAGGCACATTTACCTCATGCTGGGCGGCTGCCAGATGAAAGACAATATCCATACCTTGCACTGTTTCATCAAGTTTTTCAAGGTCTGTCATCGATCCCAGAATAAGATCAGCTCCCTTTTCTTCAATCATACGGGCATTTTCAGTTTCCGCTGGAGTGTTCAATTGGCCGAAAACACGCACCGCATCACCACGCTCAAGACAACGAAGCGCGAGTTGGGATCCGATAAATCCGGTTCCGCCGGTTATAAGCACTTTCATCTCTTCTCCCTTACCCATTAAGCATTCAATCTCCAGTAGCCTTGCTGGGCATCATCAATTTCCTGCTGGCACCGCTTTGCGTTCCAATTCAACTCTTGTTTCATCAAAACAGCGCAGGAATCCAGAATTTTCACATCAGGCGGCTCACCCGTTCCCAAATCAGTTCGTCGAAATACGACATCACTGAGCCTTTGGGCCATCTCTTCACGAACAGCATGAACGATCTCTGATTTTAATACGGTTGTGCCAGGTAATGTTTCTAACAGAGTCGGATCCTTTTGGGCGTATTTAAGCACTGAATGGTATTCGGAACCGTAATTGCGAATCAAAGCCACAGCTTGTTTATGGGTTAATTTGTTTTTATATTGTGAAATAACGGTTTTTATCAGCGTATCTGAATCATCAAAATCCCCGCCATAAATGGGCGTATAAGCTGAATCAACATTTTGGGTGTTGCGCGACAACCGGTCAGCAATCATATCGACCGCCTGTGCGGCCATGCCGCGAGCGGTTGTGGCCCGCACCCCAATTAGAGTGAGAAGCCCTTCAATGCCAGATGTGCGACGGTGATCTATAACTTGCGAACGTTTGCCAAAGCTTATCTGCCTGGTGCCCTGCCGTTCCTCTTCACCGAAAAGCGTCAGCCCCATATTAATCATCGTGATATCATCCATAGAGGGAATTAATCCCGGATATGCTCTATTCACCTCGTTCATATAACCGCAGAGTTCATTTTCAGTGACAGTAAGCTCTTCGGATGGGCCGTCAAAAATTTTATGCCAAACACCGATAAGATTATAATTTCGCCAGGGAACAACAAACAAGTGACGGCCTCCCCTATCGACAATAGAGTCAGCATCTTTAACGTCAGTTGCCAATGCAAGCCCGCAAGGAGTATCAAAACAGCGTGGAATGACAAAAGCAAAATCTCGTGAAAAAACAGGCGGCGGCGAAAGTTGAACCCCCAATCCGGATGCCAACAGCCGGTGGGCCCACGGGCCGGCGGTGTTGAGTACGACACGTCCTCTTATTTCCAACGCGTTGCCAGACAGTAGGTCGGTTGCTTTGACCCCCATGATACGGCTGCCTTTTTTTATAAAACCATTGGCCTCAATATAGTTTGAAGACACGGCTCCTTTGACAGTGGCTGACCGGATAAATGCAAGCGCCAATCGAGGCGGATTGTATATCTGCCCCTCTTCAAAGACGGCCGCTCCGGTTAGGCCTTTGCTATTAATACCAGGAAATCGTTCCACAACTTGAGATGCTGAAAAAAAACGGCTCGGTCGAATTTTTTTTTCAGGCAAAAGTCCTTGATTACGATCTGCGGTCATAAGATCGTATAGAAGCATCCCGGTTCCAAGAAAAGCCTTGCCTTTGCTGCCACGCCCATAAGTAGGGATCACAATTGGCATGGTATGCACCAAATGAGGTGCGATACGCATTAATGCCGAGCGTTCCCGACTTGATTCCCGCAGTCGTAGGATATCGCCATGCTGAAGGTAGCGGATGCCGCAATGCGCCATTTTATAGTGATTGGCGGATGTGGCGTGCGAAAAATCCTGTTTTTCGATTAATGCCACGGAAAGCCCTCGCAAAGCGGCTTCATACGCGGCACATGCGCCGAAAATTCCGCCGCCTACAACGACGATGTCAAATGTGTTGTCAACAAGTTTGGCAATATTTCTTTTCATATAAGATAGAAATGAGTAAATTCAGAAGAGTTGAGTTTAAATTATTAAACAAAAAAAATATAGCATTTTAGTATGGTTGTCAAATTGTAAATGCCATTGATTCACATGAAATTTAGGATGAATCAATGGCTTTCAAAGATTCGACTTTGGCGGCAATTTTCTTTTTTTAGGTGAAAAAATCTCAATTATACTATAATTATTCACTAAATAATATCTGCGTTCAGGATAATATTCCATCATTAATCTATTCTTTTTTCCCAGATGCTTTACAAATATTATATCATCATCTAGGAGGGGAGAATTTTCCGGTAACACTGATCCATAATATGATCTGACAAAAACAACTGCATTTTTGACACCCGCTTTCTTAACTGTTTGTAAAGCCGAAGCATTTACACGCCAATAAGTGTGCGCATAATATTTAATCAATGGAGGTACGTTAAAAATCATACCTGTCAATATACATGCAGCAACGATACTTCCCACAGTTCTTTTTACTATTTCAGGCGTTATTTTCAATCTGAACACATCGTTAATCAGAACGCATGTTAATAGAATCCCTCTGGAGGTCAGGATTATTGCCATAATTGATGCCTCATACATATAACGCGGCCCGAAACACCAATCCTGATACCAAAAGAAAAAATATATTAGTGATAGTGCAAAAAAAGAGCTGATCAGAATATAATCCCAAATATTTCTTGATACTGCCGCGAAGGGTATAAACATAAAAAGAAGGCACGGGATGGGCCATTCGAACAAGTATCTATTTAAGGCATTAAGATTATTTAAATTTTGTTGCAAACCTTTTTGAGGTGTGTGAATTTCCCCCCAAATGCCATTGCCAAAACCAAGATTATGTTCAGGTCCCCATTTCACTTCATAACCAAAAAGCAGAGGGTCGCTATTGGTTAAATAATTAAAGGTAAGCAGTATGCCGATAAAAACCAAACATGCGGCAAGCATTATAAAAAGGCGAAGTACGTAGTTTTTAAAGTATTTTATAAGGTTGAAAAGAGCGTAAATGGCAAATGGAACCGATACAGCCAAGGCGGTCACAGGTCTGGCCAGAAGTGCCATCCCCAGAGAGCCACCGGCGAACAAGGGATAAAACAAGCTTACCTGTTTAGTCGTTTTAGCGAAAAATAAAATGAAAAGTGAAAGGAAGAAAAGTGCGCTGCTGTGAGACATAAATTCTGATGACATAAACATTATGAAAGGTGAAAAAAGACCGAGCAACAATGCGATTCTTCCGGTTTTTTCGTCGTATAACTCTTTGCCGATGAAGTAAAATATTAATATACTCAGTGATCCCAATAGAGGATTTACGACCCAAGGCATGCCCACAAAAAACCCCAGCATTATCAAAAAGGAGTGACCGGGCGGATATACCGAATACCACTTCCCATTATTTATTATATGTGAAAAATCAAAAAATTCTTTTATAGGATGAGATGGAACAACGACTTTCCCTATAGAGAAAATTTTCGCATGGAATACTTGGACAAGACTATCCTGAACATGTGGAATATGTTCGAAAATATAATAGGATATCAAGTTTGTTGAAATGAAAGTGACAATAAACACGACAATCAGAAGGAATTTTATCTCCACATTAAAAAAATAGTGACAGATTCCATCGAACATACACCTGAGTCTTTTACCAAAAGGGTATTTAACAGACCAGACAACGAACGGATACATGGCCATAATTAAAAATATAAGACCTGCCGACCCAAATATGAAGTAAATGACAATGGGTAATCCATCATTTGTGGGGAATAATGTGAATATCAGCAGGCATGTACTCAGTATAAAAGCAGAAGCAGTTGTTATGTTACATAAACAACTATAAACTGCTGTTCGCCCTATAGACGTGAGAAATATCAGCCCGATAACAATAACACCGGTAAGAATAAATATATTGCTTGTTGAGGTATTAATAGAAATATTATCGAACAGGATTGGGCTGATGGAAACTACGCCGCTCTCAGGATAGACATTGATACGTGACATATTCAACGGTTTTTTCTGATGTACCGCTGTGGCGAAGATAAATAAACCCAACCCTAAAAGGACGATTCTATTTGAAAAAAAACATACTTTACGCATTATGTTCATGTAAAAACCTAAATTGTGGCATTTATTATCTGAAAGTTTATAGAACCGAATTTCCCTATCCTCCGGGAAGATGATAAGGTTGAAATATCAGGTGAATAATAGGGATATCTATAAATAGCAATGTAATAAAAAGAATAAAGAATAAAACGGAATATATCACAAGACTTTTTTGTGTATACAATTTTTCAGGATACTGAGCCGGGCTGTTCTTCTTAAAGCCGATACGCATATATACGGCGATAAAACCGGCGATAAAGGGTGCGCTTAAAATTAATTCCATTCGGTAACGAATTAGAAAAATACCGAAAAACAAGCCAAAAGCCGACACGTAATATACAATGCTGAGAAGAAGACGATATTCATTATAGTGGATAAAGGATTTCCGATATTTTCCGGCTCTTTGCGGGTCTCCGATTCGCCTGTACTCAGCGTAGCGTTTGACAGCCATGAAAAATGCTCCGATCATCCAATAGGCTATAATCAGCGAGAGGGTCGGCGGGTAAGAATCATTTACAGCAAACCAGCCGAGAAAAAGCCTGATGGGGTTATTGACCGATTCGGCGAGGACATCCAGATACGGTAAATCTTTCAGCCGGACAGGGGGAAGGTTATACAACAGTCCCATAATTAGCAAAAGCAGCGCACTGATGAAAAAGAAGCCGTTAATCATCCAGGCAGCTACGAGACCGATTATAACAAAAAGAATCCATTGGGCGTATGCGATCTTCACATTTACCAGACCGGAAGGAACAGGGCGTTTCTTTTTTACAGGATGCAATGCATCTGTTGGTGCATCTAAAACCTCGTTAATAATATAATTGGCGGATGCAATCAAACAGGTGGATATTAATCCGATAATTATTGGGGGGATAATCTGCCAAGATAAAAGATCCGGCGAATCATAGATTCCAAATATTATTCCCGGAAAGATAAAAATATTCTTAAACCAGTGATCCGGTCTGGCAATTTGAACATAGGGCAGGATGCTTATGGCCTGATTTTCGAAAAAATCGTTCTTGATCAATTCATTGGTGGGCATAATAATATCTCTAATAGTTTGTGAAATGAGGATACAGATGGGAAATCAGATGCATTCTTTGATTTCCAAAAAGAATTCAATATGATGACAGGAATTCCCGCACTTAATGCTCCAATTCCGTCAACTTCGGGACGATCTCCGACATATACAATTTCAGAACATTTTAATCCCATTTCCCGGGCGGACACATGAAAACCGGTAGTATTCGGTTTAAAGCCAGATATTTCCGAGTCACTTGCGGACACCGCTACGGAAAAATAATCTGACACGTTTAAAGCTTTCAGTTTATCATGGGCCGGATAGTCGGAAAATACACCGAGCTTAAATCCCTTTTTACAAAGAGTGTCCAATACTCTTACCATCCCTTTTCGGCGAAATAATTTCAGAAATGGCAGGGGTTTTGTTTCAAACCACTCTTTCACGACGTTCGAGACGTATTTGCTTGTTGCCCCCGTGTTTTTCACTGTCATATCTATCTGGTTTATATTTGATATATCTGATTTTCTCAGTGTTTCCATAGCATTCCGATAAGCGACAATTATCTGTGCCTTTTTTTTAAGCTGATTCGGTTTTGATATGTTTTCAATGACAAAAAGTAAAATCATTATGAGACGGACTGGCATCTGGTAATATAAAGTCCCGTCAATATCAAACAGAATCCCCTTTGCTTTAGAAAACGGAACTGATGCGAAAAAAGGTGATCCGGATTTCATTTTTTCACTGCCTTGAAAGTGATTTGACGAATCTGACAGGAAGAAGCCTGTTCATTCACTTTGATCTCCACTTCTTCCCCCTGCAACCGCCCCGTGGCGTTTAAGGGTAAAAGAATCGTATGTTTTTTCCAATCCTCAGATAGAGGCACGCCTGTCACCGGTTGCTTGTTTAAAAAAATTGTCAGTTCATGTTTGCCTTTAGCCGGAGTACCCCGGGCCATGAACGATAAAACCGGATGCGACCGGAGAACATCAGTCCGAACACGTCGGATGATTTTTTCCTTTACGTGGAATACCTCTTTCCGCTGTTGAAATAGAAGAAACCAAGTGTATTGGTCTTCTTCAATCATTTGCCAGAGTGTTTCAAATTTCACCCAAGGAAAGGGACTACTCCACCCCTGCTCCACCAACCTTAACCAACCTTTATCAAGAACAATATAAACAGGAGGCCAAATCTCTTCCAAACGGGAAGTGATCTCTTCGACTTTCCACCCGGTTTTTTCCAAGTAAAAATAGTCATCATAATACTTGGGGACAAATCCTGAATAGCCGTTAATCAGTAAAGGAAAAGAACCAATGGAACACATTAGCAAATTGACGTCAATCTCACGAATCCCACCGGGTAGCATAAATAACGTATATTCTTCGGGAAGCTTTTGTATTTTTTGGATGGTTTTTGATTTCAACATGAAGGTGTAATCCGCAAAATCGTAGCGTAGGTCTTGAGCTTCATAAATAAGCAAACCGAACAATACTGGAAATATCCAGATCACTTTGGCTTTTCGCCGCAGAAAACCATCCAACATAAAGCATACCGCGATCACCAAATAAGTGAGGATTACAATCGAAAAACGGGTTAGTCCGCGGACGGCGCCAAATAAGGGAAAGGCGGATAGGTCGGCAAACGGTCCTCGGGATAAATCTATCCGAATGGCATCGGTACCCACCGTAATCAAAGGCCCCAAACTGATAAAAAAACAGAAAACCGCAGATGCAGCCAATCCTGCTAAAAAACAACGCTGCTCCGTGGTTTCAGCAGGCAGAAATAAACTGATTCCGTACAATCCGATTAACGCGAAGGCAGCCCAATAAAGCAAATGATTAAATGAATCAAGCCATGATACCTTGCCATAAACAGCATGATAAAGAACAATCGTCCAGAAAAAGAACCATAAACACGTTTTCAAGGCACCTGTAAGGCCGGAAAATCGTAAATATGCGCGCCTTTTAAAATACTGGAACATGCCATACAGAAAATACACTGACGTCAGTATAGCAAGCGCAGTGCCCGGAAACAGAAACGTTTCCGAAAAACGGCACTTCGGTGTGGAAATAAACTTATTTGTCAATGCGGCGTATTTCGTATTCAGATAATGCATCGGTTGAGCATGATGCTTAAGATAATCCGCAGCAGTGCGTTCATAGCCTCCCTGGGCACGTAGGATTATATAGGGATAAAGATAGGCCGCACATCCGATTAATATCACGATAATCATAAAACTTATCGTTGCATAGAATTTTTTGTCTCTGAGCAATGACCGCTTATGGGTAATATATGCAGCAAAGATAAACACCATCATTATGGACACCATGATAGTGAAATAGATGCATGAAGTGGCTGATATAACAAAACCGCCGGAAAACCAAAGTGCATTTTTAATTGATGGATCGCGCAGCCACCGAATCAGAAGTAAAATCATTAATGGTAAAATAAATACCAGCACCATATTAAACTCGACATAGTAAGCTAACCGGTACGGCATCAAGCAGTAAATAAAGCTACCAAGATATGATGTGGCCCGGGAGATGCTGAAGGAACGTAGCAGGGCAAACATAGCCACACCGGAAAGCGCCCAAAAAAAGAGCATCGTACCGTTGAAACTGAAAAACAGGTTCCCGGAAAAACCGTACAATAAGGCATAAAAAAATGACTGCGGCCATAACAGTTCGCCGAAAGCCAGTGTATAGGAGTGAGGATAATAAAAATTGGCGTGATAATCAGGAACCCAAAATTGACCATTTAAGATATTATGTGCATTCCAAGCCATCCATTCGCCCATCAGCTTGGTATCCCAATGTTCGGCCAGGCCAGTAAAAAAATGGGCGCGCCAGGGTTTGATCGCATAAAGAATTGTAATTGCGAGTACAATCAGAAGAAGTGAATATTCAACCGCTTTATTCCTTATTTTCACAACATCCATAATTTCAATCTCACATCAATTTTCCCTATCGAAAAACAGAGGGAATTTTACCTGGATAGATAAAAAGAGACGGTCCGTCATTATGGCCGTCAAAAGTCAGTTGCACGCCATGACAAGGCTCTTTAACAGTCTGTTCCACGTTCCAGCAGTATATATTCCCTGCGGATGCATATACCACATAAGCGGAATCATTGGAAACAGCCGCGTTTCCGCAACGGCCAAGTCCGATGAAATATTCGGATGGAGATAATTGTCCTGTTGCTCCGTCAAAATCAGACTTGTATAATGGCCGGGCTGTCATATATCGTCCTCTTCGTGTCGCTATAATAAAACGGCCATCCGGAGACCAAGCTGGCCCGCAATCCCCGGCCAGCATCAGCTTATTGGTGATATATTTTTTACCAGTCAGATCAACAATCATCGAACGGTGTCCTTCACCAATGGTAAAAGTCAACAAATAGCGCCCCTGAAAACGCAAATCCGCGCCCTGGGACAAAGGATAGCCTCTATACGGTGGCTGTCCCTCATCGTGAATGAGGCTTAATTTCCCTGATGCCAATTTCAGTTTGATTACTTGCTGCGGATTTTGACGTTTAATTGCCACAATTCCGTCGCCGGTTTCGCTCCAGTACGCGCCTGTTCCGTATTCTGTTACTACATTTTCTATGATTTTAACCGGAGGCGCTAAATCAATACGCATCAACCAAACATCATTATTCATAGTAAAAACAAATTGTTGCCCATCAGGAGACCAGCGCGGATTTTCACCTTGAGTGAGGGTAACAGGTTTCCATCTTTTCAGAGCGGAAGCTTTCACTATTCCGTTGCTTTCCCATAACATCACGGCTGTGGGAATCTTGGACGCTAGCTTTTCACGGGGTGAAAAATTCTGTTCTGAAAATACTACGTTGAATATCTGATATCGCTGGTCAAGCAAAAAGGAAATACTGACCAACACAGCCAGCATCATTATGACCCCAAAACATTTAACTGTCCTTTTCATTTTTTATTCACCTCTAAATCCGCATCCATCATTTTCTCAACAAGCTGGCCAAATTTGATTATCGGCTCCCAATCCAGTTTCTTATTAACTTTGGCGTAATCTATGATTAATTTGCTCTGATGCTTTGTCTTTTCACTATTTTTGGGTTTTCAGGAGGGGACTTTAAAAGGTACATATTAAGAAGTTCCTGTACAACCAAATCGGGTTTAAGAGTGTCAATAAGTGAAGTTGGAAAATGATCGACAGTTCTAAAATTAATCGTATTCCTGCTATGAACACTAAAATAAGCCGCCGCTTTTTCGACAAATGAGTCGCCTATGACTAACATCCTTGACAATTTTCCAAATTCATTATGATACTCGCGTATATGGATATTTTTATTTTTAATCCGGATTGATTTTGTTTTAGGTAATGAGTAGTCGGATATGCCATTTTTAACGAATCCTTGGATATTATGGTAACGATTGTTATTTTTCGGGTAAAACGTAAAAAATGTTTCATCCTGATGCTTTACAGGATTCAGGCCGATCATGCTTAAAAATCGATTATGAACCCAGTCATCTTTGCGATCAATGTCAAACTCATTTAATTTTGCGATGTTCAGATGATATTGCGGGTAATATTGATTAATAGACTCCACAATTGCCTGATAGGCGATAAAAGCGCCATAATAATTCCAGTGAAAATCGGTGCGATAATAGAGCGGTAGAAACGGCGGCTGCTTTTTCGCAGTTTGTAGAGCTTTTTTTAAATCAACAACGGGAGCGGCACAATGTCGTTTTAAATGATCAAGCAATTGATCATATCGATTGGGCCGGTTTAATCTATTCTTTACCTTTAATATTCGATCTGGAAGGTTTTCCTGATATATCTGCGCTTTGACAGGTGCAATGGCGAAAATATAATCAATACCGCGTTCTTTGAGCCAAAAGTATCTTTCTTCTATGAGCTTCCGCCAGCTTTCCAGTTCTTCAGTACTGAAAGGCGACAAACCGATATAATCGGTCACATTATCAAATGCTCTTGTTATATCACCTTCAACTCTCCTTTTTCCGTAGCCCTCAAAAAACATCCCATTTTTTCCGTAGATAGCTTTAGGTGACGGCGATTTTCCAAATAGAAAAATTTTAATCCATGCATTCTGTTGAATCAAATTTATCCTGTCAGGAAAATATTTGACAAAATTGCTCGCGAAAGTACGCTGAACTCCTTTTAGCTTTTCATTCCAGCTTTCAGTGTTTTCCTTTGCGATACTGTTCTTCAAATTGGCGGAAACAGTTTTAACAACTTTAGGGGAAAGCATTTTTAAAAAAGGAGAAAAAATCATAAGCGAAAAAATTACAATTATTACCATAGTGCCGATAATTTCACCTTGATAAAAGAGCCTCGTTTTCAACGGTTGTGCCATTCTCCACATAGTGAACATCAAAGCTGCTGTCGCAGTTGTTATCATAGTCAAATATAGTGGTATTTGATTTCCTGTTACGCTATACCAATATAAAGTTAACAAAACAGGCATTAATATTTTCAGCATCAAAATGGCGTTGTAACGATTTCGTTCTGAAAACAAGCGCACGGCTTCTACAACAGGAATTGACAAAAATATGGAAAACAGAATGGCGGGCCAAATGATCGGAGCCTTAATATTGTGAAATGCCAATTGCGTTTTACCCGCTTGCGGACTGACTATGATACCACTGTTGCCTACTTCCCACTTAAGGCCGGGTTGTGCAATGATATTCTCAGAGAGTGCTTTAAAATTGAGCGTGTTTATATTCCGTTTTTTTTCTAATGTCATCCGTGTGATTAAAATACGGTTAGATTTATCATCAAATCCGAATCTAATTGAATTTTTTTCCTGATCAGTTGGAATTACAATTTTATGGCCTTTTGGCCCGGACGGAAACAAAATCCGTCTTGAAAAAGGCTGAGTTGAACGGATGCCGTCTTTGAGCATATCTATTTTTAGAACACCGTTTTTTTCAGCTTCCATATAAAGCCGCAGTATCAAATAATTTTGGCTGTTATGTAAATAGGCAAAATAATAAATCCCCAGGAAAGACACGACATATATCCATAAATAGGTATTTTTTATAACTGAAAAGGTGATTCTTTTAAGCATCATTTTTGCTGGTGGAATGGGGTTAAAATCTGAAATAGAGAAATGGGTTATGCGCGCCACTGATTATTGATAAGGAACCATAAAAAATAATCAAAGTCATCCATGCAACCAGAATGATAACACGCATACTTTTTGCCATTATCGGTAATGCTCCCGCTTTATCAGATAACATTCGAGCAATCTTAGCGTTCATAACAGGGATAGTCGGAGTTGCAAAGAGAATGCCTGCGAACAACGCCACATAAAATTCCGCACCCAGGGCATTAAATAATATACCATCCATGTAAGGAAGAGCATTAAAATTCCACAAGGCTTGAATATATGACAACGCATGTTCCAAACTGTCCGCCCTGAAAAAAATCCAAGCGATCATAACGACTAACATCGTGTAGCAATGTTTTATCGGACCAGGCAGACGGTGAATCAAAAATCCTAACGAACTCCTTTCGATAACAATAAAACAACCATGGAACAGCCCCCATACAATAAATGTCCAACTCGCGCCATGCCACAACCCACAAAGAAAAAAGATTGTTATCAGGTTAAAATAGACGCGCCATGTTACGCACCGGTTTCCCCCCAGAGGAATATACAGGTAGTCTCGAAACCAGGAAGAAAGGGAGATGTGCCATCGCTGCCAGAATTCACGAATGGATTGGCTGACATACGGATAATTAAAATTTTCCAGAAAATGAAAACCGAACATACGTCCCAGACCAATTGCCATATCCGAATAACCGGAAAAATCATAATAGATTTGCAGCGTATAGGCGACAATGCCTAGCCATGCGAAACCGGCCGGAAGCTCCGTTGCAGGCAGCGAAAAAATGTGATCGGCAACTGCCCCCATATTGTTTGCAATGATCACTTTTTTACCAAATCCCGCCACAAATCGTATAATGCCTGTTTGGAAATCTTCCGCTGTAACACGCCTGTCAGATATTTGTTTAAATATATCATGATAACGAACAATCGGCCCTGCAATAAGCTGTGGAAACAGCGATATATACAGTGCCAGATTTAAAGGATTGCGTTGCACATCGGCTTGCCCGCGATATGTATCCACCAGATATGAAATCGCCTGGAAAGTGAAAAAGGATATTCCAATGGGTAAATGGATATGTGTGATACCGCTCTTGACTGGCTCGCTGAATAATAGCGCATTGATATTGGTGAATATGAAAACCCAATATTTAAAAAAGAATAATGGTGCGAGATTCATAAAAATACCGGCGGATAAAAAGGCGCTTCCCGATTGGCCTCTATTTTGAGCGCGTGCGATTAATATACCCAAAACATAATTAACACCTATTGATATCAGCAAGACAAAAACGTAGCCGGCCTCTCCCCAAGTATAAAAAAACAGGCTTGCCATCAGCAATAATACATTGCGATAACGGCTACTGAATAGAAAGTAGCAAAATAATGTTATCGGTAGAAAAAAATAGAGGAATGGAATTGAACTGAAAACCATATTTTTAAAGAATTATTTGATTTTGGTGTACCCAGAATTAATGAAAAATAGCAGGAATTTTTAGCGGATAAATAAAAAAAGACGGCTCATCATTATAGACATCAACGGTCAGTTGCATGCCATGGCAGGGTTTTTCATTAACATGCCCATCTGACAACTCAGTGTCGGGTTAAAGATTATGTTCGGACAGCATATCTGCATCGACCATCTTTTTTACAAGTTCTTCAAACTTGACTTGAGGCTCCCAACCTATCTTTCTTTTGGCTTTAGCATAATCACCCTGAAGCAATCTTACTTCGGCGGGACGATAAAAAGTTCGGTCAGTAACTACATAATCTTTCCAGTTCAGGCCGGCGCAACGAAAAGCCTGCTCGACAAATTCTTTGACAGAGTGTGTTTCATTGGTAGCGATCACATAATCATCCGGTTCGTCCTGTTGAAGCATGAGCCACATTGCATAAACATAATCAGCGGCAAAACCCCAATCTCTTTTCGCTTCAAGATTTCCCAGCTTCAGATTGTGTTGACGCCCAGCCTTAATTTTGGCGACTGTGCTTGTTATTTTTCTGGTGACAAATTCAAATCCCCGCCGCGGCGACTCATGATTAAATAAAAGGCCGCTACAGGCAAACATGCTATATGATTCACGAAAGTTGCGGGTCAAGTCGAACCCCGCAACTTTTGATATGCCATAAGGTGAGCGGGGATAAAACGGTGTGTCTTCGTTTTGCGGGGTCTCTTTGACCTTGCCGAACATTTCGCTGGACGCGGCAAAATAGAATTTGCATTCAGGCGCCCTCTCTTTCAGAGCTGACAAAATATAAAGTGTACCGTTGATATTAGTGTTCAAAGTGGAAAAGGCATCTTCAAAGGAGTAGCTGACAAAACTTTGCGCTGCTAAATGATAGCATTCATCCGGTTTTACATTTTCAACTACATTATACAAACTTGCGTAACTTTCCAAAGATGCCGCATGCAGTGTGATTTTATCAAGGATATGCTTGATGCGCCATAATCTGTGTTCAGGGTCTTCGAAAGCAACGCGGCGAACAATGCCATGAACTTTATATCCTTTACTAAGTAATAACTCCGCTAAGTACGATCCGTCTTGCCCGGTGATTCCGGTTATCAGTGCATTTCTTTTTTTCATATTTTGCTTAATTCCTGTTTACTAAGGAAACATATCCCCGTACCAGCAATGTGCTTCGTATAAGGTGATTTCCAAAAATGAATTTACTAATCAAACTGGTTGAATATGCAAGTACTTATTCGCTTGCAGCATATTACTGTCTCTGCATTCTTTGTAGCATTCTGACATGCCAGAAACTCTGGAACATTTTGGGAGAAATATAATTCGATGACAGGAATTGCTTTTCAATGAGAAAAGCAATAATTGCCTTGGCGGCAACACTGTGAGCAATTTCACTGGGGTGAGAGTCCATACCGGGCAATGCCTGCAAACGTAATGGCGACATATTCATATAAGTTTTGTAAAGATCGAGTACAATAACTTGCTCTTGATTCCATATTTTATTCAAAGCGTCATGGCAATAGGTAAACGGATATTGTCCCGCACGCAGATCATTTGAAAAAAAAGGGAAAATAACAACAATCAGCGGTGTTTGGGCCGCATCGCATAACATTTTAAACTGATGCGCCGCGTTGACAAATTTACGCCACCCCGAATATTGCGGATTATATATTTTACGATAGTATTGAAAAAAAAATGGCCTTGTTCTGGTAATCTGCCACCGACGATATAGCCACATGGAAAAAAGGGAATGATCCGTGAGTGCCTGCATCCATCCAACAGGTGGGACTGGTGTCATTCTGGCAGTCATGTTACGGAGTTCCTGAGATCGAGTATGGTCTTCGGTATCATTTAAACACATGCTTAAAATAACCAGATCGGGTTTTTTATTATTCAACACATCTTTTAACATCGGTATTTCCTGATAGGTGGAATAACCGCAGGCTGGATACAGTTCTATGGTGACCGGCCGGTTGGCATGGTCATTGTTCAGCCAAGCGTCCATCCGGTATGCGAAACTGTCATAGGGTTCCACTCCGTCTCCATACGCGAACGAATCACCAATAATTGCAATCCGAAAACTACCGTCCTGATCATCGCTGTAAAACCGGTTGCGGGAATACTGGTGTCTATAAAAACGCTTTCCCTTATCCGGCCAGCAAACCTTCACCAGTGAGCGAGACAATGTCGGATTAAAGCGGAAAAAAATTTCACCTGCCGTAAAAAAAAGGCTAATGATAATTAGAGAATAAACAAAATAAAACAGACGGTTCCACATTAGCTTAATAAACCGGATTATGATATGCCCCAATCGAATTAGCCGGTGCCAGATAAAATTGATATAATAGATGCCGAAAACGAGAATTCCTAACATTGTCAGCAGTGCCAGCTTGATTCCCAACAAAGTTGCTAAAGGAATAGCCCTTTGGATTGTAGATATGTCAAAAGGGTGATCGAAATAAGGGTCTTCACCACTGGCAATGACATGCAATTGATCGGTATCTAATCGGATTTGAGCGATGGAATGCAGAGAACGCGCCTTCGATGTAAATTCTTTCAACGGCCAATACGCCAGATGAATTTTGTGGTTAAAAATTTGAAGTTCTAAAGCGATGTGGGTGATAACATGATGCGACGGCCGGTCTCCTAAATCAAAGCGCATACGTCTTACATTATCAAAGTTGTTCTTAAAGTGGAAAGTCAATTCCGCAGGATAAGGATATAAAGAAAAGCATTTACGTTGAGAATGCCTTTCTTCATATATATGATCTCGCAGTAAATAAACTTGATAGCAGCCGGGACGCGGAATATTCGTAATACTGATGCTGACACTGTTAATCGGAATATCGCTTGCTAAAATAATCACGCAACTGATGAAAGCGGTAAACAAGATCGCAAGCCTGTAAATCGGTATATCTTGAATCGTTCGGATACAGTTGGCAAACTGATATTTCATTAAATTCGATTTCAAATTTAAATAATCGTATTTAAAAACCAGTTATAATTTCGGTAATTGTAGCAACCCTACAAAAAGATATGAGTACAATGACAGAAGAAACATAAGCAGAATGAAAAAATTAAGGTATTTTTTATTCAGTGCTGTCAGTGATTGAAAGATAAGAAACCCCGTCATAATAAAAATTGGGAATAGATATCTGCCAAGAGCCTGAAAGCTGGCCGTCCAGGAGTTCCATATCGATAAGGCGATCAATAACAGGCTGCAAAGAAAAACGATCAACAACAAAAGTATTTGCTTTAACTGCAATCCAATGACAATGGAGCCGCTTAGATAAAATGAAAATAAAATACAGATTATCAATACAACCTTAAGATACCAATCTGGGGCCGGCCGCTTAAAAAAATAGGAGGATCCAAAAGAGCGCCAAAAGGATAGATAGCCCCATCGCCAGTAACCATTAAACATTTTTTTAAGGGGGAGGCCTCTTTCTTTAAGCCGTAAGTAAAGATGCCTTTGGGCCAATGGCGTTGCAGGATTAAACAGAGGTAACGCCAGTTTCTTACGACACTCAAAACACTTATCTTTTTTACCAAAACCATTGATTGACGCATCAATGCCGTAGTGCGTTCCCCAAACCGAAGCGGCAACCAGCAGAATCAAAAGGACGCGTAGAAGCACTCTCCGGTTATCATCATACTCCCGTAGAATCAGCTTCAATAAAAATACGCAAGCCAAAAAAACGGCGAAAACCAAAAAATTAAGTTTGATCAAGAGCAAAAGGGCAAACAGCAATCCCAAACCGATTGCGTATTTTATAATTTCATATTTGGTCCCAGCCATCGTCATAAAGTGGTGTAGCATACTTTTTTCACTTACAGCCTGATAACCGATTAAAATGATAATAAAAACGGCAAACGCTTCAGAGTTAAAATAGGTAAAAACATACCAGATTTGAGGTGTAACAAGAAGCGGCAAGCAAAGGATTCTATATTCTACGCTTTTGATCGAAAGCAGCGTTAAGATAAGAAACAACCCAATGTTGAAAAAACGAAATCTCAAAAAATCATTTATCAAAAAATCATTTAATGGAAGCCAAGCAAACAGTTTTGCAAATTTTCCGGCGACTAAATATACTATTTCAGAGGAGTCGAGCCGGGAGACACCATAAACGCTATATGTGTGAGCTATAGACGGATCACAGACTTTCGGCGGAAGCCAGTGGTCCATATAATAAATTCCGGCTTTCAAATGATGTCCTTCATCGGCATGCATCTGCGTGCAAATAGCACCCCCCGCAAAAATCAATGCAAAAATAAAGACCATCAGATACGGCGCGTACTTAAATTCATCCTCCTTTTGGGTGCCACCTGACAAAAGGTGCAGTATGAAATCAACGAGAATAATTGCAATTAATATACAAAAAACAAACCTGAAATCAATTTGCGGATTTACAGCGGCCTCCAATTGCGGATCACGACCGGATGACAAAATGACCATCCCATTGTGCTGATAATCAATACTGGCAATGTCCTTGGCAGGCCGCAACCGTTTAAGTTGGTCAATCGTTTCAAAGCGTAGCGGCTTATAACCGTTTTGTTTGATCACGATCCTTTTAATGCGAATCGTTCCTGATTTTTTCATGGGGTCTATTCGCAATTTTCTAATAGAATTCAGTGTCTTGAGCGGTTTAAAGGTAAGGGCTTTAGCTGAAAGAAAAGCAGGCAATATAAAATCATAGTTTGTCAGTTCCGGTTTGACCCGGAACTTGCGTGATTGTTTTTCGTTATACACATGTTGTTGGTCAGCATAAAAAATCTGGAATATATTTTTTTTAGGAGTGACAATTTCTATTTCAATAGAAATTGGTGTGAAAAAAAACTGATAAGCCAGTACCATGATAAATACAATCGAAATAAAAAAAACTGACTTTTTAATTGGTCTTTTGACAAAATTAGAAGGGAAAAACATAATATTTATATGTTATATCTTATTAATTTTAAATTGATAATCCCACATTTTTCAGTAGGTTGATTGTGTAAATTATGTTAATGTTTCAATGACTTTAATTCATTTTTGTCATACTTAGATTGTATAACATTCATAATTTTATCAATAATGAGATTATAGCCTTTTTCATTTAGGTGGCAGCACATATCATAATACAACACTTCAGTATTATTTGAAAAAATCATCGTTAAATCATGGAAATCAACTTTTTTGTTCAATAACCATTCGCCCCTTTCTACTAATTCAGGATAGCCTTGTTCAACGCCTGTTTTGTATGCGTGACCATCGATCCATGCAATTTTAATCTCTTCAGGCATCATTGGCTTTGACCCGATAACATACTGATTCGGCTGCAAAAAATGAAAATAATCAATATTATTTTCTTTGCAGAGTTGAGCCATTTGCAAAGAAGCAGTACTCCAAACTCGTGCCAAATCTTTGTACAAATCCTGATTCGTATCATAGTGAAAAGATGGTCCGGTAGATTCATACCCCAATTGCGCATTTTTCTTGATTTTATAATCAGCCAGTCTTTTTTCTGCTAAATATTTTTTTTTGGCAAAATAGATATCACAATATCGCCAGACCAAATTTGCCAAAACACTGAAACACAAAGGCTTTTTGCTAAATATCCGGGCATATTCCATCTGTTTTTTTTTATTCAATGCGATAGTTCCCATCAATGCCAGCATTGTTTCATCTTTAAGCTTACCAGTACGAAACCAGTGTAACCTGGGATAAAAGGGATACACACCTTTGGGCACATTTTCTGCCGGTGGAAGAACAATTTCGTTGAACCCATCTATATTGACAATAACATCGAAATGGGCACCAAGGGTTATAAAATAATTTAAGGCCAATAATTGTTGCGGTTGTTTCCATCCGCCAAACGCAATTGTGTGGATAATTATTTTTTTATCATAAAGTTCTGGAATTTCTTTCAGTTTTTGCTCAATATACCCATCTGAAGAACTAACAGAGAGGCCATAAGCAAAAGACCCTCCCAAAATGCCTATAATATAATTATCATCGGTTTTCGGAGTAACAGGCGCATTCGGATTTTTGATTACTCTTCTGTCAAAAAAACCATGAGTTGATACATCTTTTCTATTATTATCATACACAAAACCGAGGTAGGGATGAAGCACTTCACGAAGTGGTTTTTGAGATCGTTTATTCGCTTTTTTACCAGATTGAGATTTCTTTTTTACGCTGTGACGAACTTTTTCTAAAAGATCGACTTTCATTTTTTCATAACGCATCGATCTGAATTCCGCATACGAAAACAGGTGTTTTGACAGAACAGAGTACACTGCAAAACCAATTAGTTCCAAAAAGAAATACAACATCAACATCAAAATGGCATAATAAAGCAACCTTCTTTGCTTTTGCGATAATTTAGTGCCTCTTATCATTTTTATAAAACCCTTTTGGTTTGTTTACATTAAGAATAAGCCAAGATTTTTTTAACGACTTGGTTCACTATTGACGGCATATCTGGAAATTTACATGTTATTGAACAATACCTTCGCCAATTTATAAAAATTGCAAATTTTGGGTAAATGTGATTTTTTAACTTATTGATTTTACTGAAAATAAAAATTGGTGATTTTGCATAAACAGCGAAAATTTAACATTGGCGAAGGTATTGATTGAAAGGGAAAAATAAAAAGGAAGGAATTAATAAATGAATGCAATATCAGCATTTTCGATGGAAAAATATTCTATGCGGAAGCGGTTGTGTATAAAGTACGATCTCAATCAGCGCATAAAAACTACCGGAAGTTTTTGGAAAAAAAGGTAAAATATTTTTTGTTCTTACGTTCACAGTTATTGTCAGGGAGGTGGTTAATTTTCGTTAGAAATGAGCAAGGCGGCAGGCAAAGCGCATAATAATCAATAATTCTCTTGCGCCTTCTGATTCCGACATTATCTCTGAAAAAAATATTGTCAGTGTCTGATATTTTGGGAATGCATCCCTTTTAAGATTTGTTTGACAGAATAAATCTGTTTATTTTGGGATTCATGATAGGTGCGGGCTTGCAATTCAGCCATCAAACCGAGTGATACAAACTGAAGTCCGATAAAGATCAGTAAAATGGCGAGAAGCAGCAATGGTCGGTTACCTAACGGAATATTGTAAAATTGCCGTTGGATGATTAAATAAATCGACACACCCATCCCAATCGTTCCGCTGATAAATCCCAATAAACCAAAAATCTGGATCGGGCGGGTAGAATAGCTTAGTAAAAATTTAACCGTAATAAGATCCAGCACAACTCTGATGGTGCGCGAAATGCCGTATTTAGAAACACCGAAGCGACGGGCGCGATGATTGACTTTGACTTCGGCAATACTGACCCCCATACCGCTAGCAATGGCGGGTATGAAACGGTGCATTTCACCATAAAGCTGCATGTTTTTGATCACTTCTTTTCTGATCGCTTTCAGAGTGCAGCCATAGTCATGCAATTTCACATTGGTGGTAAAAGAGATAATCCGATTGGCAATGATTGAAGGCAGGCGTCGATTGATGAACGGGTCTTTGCGATCTGCGCGCCATCCGTTGACAAGGTCATACCCCTCTTCCAGCTTATCTAATAGCAGCGGAATGTCAGCCGGATCATTTTGCAAATCGGCATCTAGGGTTACAATGATATCGCCGCATGCCTGATCGAAACCGGCCGCCAACGCCGCGGTCTGGCCAAAATTTTTACGCAGGCGGATCACAATAACCCTGGAGTCACCTTGCTGAATCTGTTTTAAAAGCGTAAAACTTCCATCAGTACTGCCATCATCAATAAATATAATTTCAAATTTGCGTTCCAGCGGAGTTAAAGCCGCAATCAACTCATCATAAAGGATCGTGATATTTTTTTCTTCATTGAGCAAAGGAATGATGACGGATATATCCAATCTGATTGCCCCCTTAATAATTAATTTTGGATCGGTTTTTCCGCCGCTTTTTCCAAGTAGCGCAAAGGCAGGGATTGAATTTCTCCTCCATTTTCAATATATATCGAAGCATTTGCCGGATTGGTCACAGATTCCGGCAAAATAGGAACTAAACGTAGCATTAATTTTATTTTCGCCCGAAAAGCATTATTATTTGTTTCTTCCTGATTTTCGGCCTGCCATCCGCTACCGGTCCATACACTTGAATAATTCAGATAATTGCCGCTGCCATCATATCCTGACCAATGCACCCAAGCCTTTCCGGCCTCATCCATTCCAATAACTGGTAAAATGTCGGGAACAGCATTATCCATGTTGATTTTTTGCGGGGTATCCCACCTATCGGCAGTCTTTTTGGAAAAATAAATATTATCCACTTGGCCATCAAAACCCGACCATGCAATCCATGGCATATTATCCTGCATAACAAATACAGAGGGTGCTGTGTTTGATTTGAAATCAGCCGGAATCGGAGCGGGCGGTGTCCATGTCACACCATCGCACTGGCTGAAAAACAGTTTGCTTTGCATATCATTGACGACTGTCCATACCACATAAGTGGCTCCATCGGCACCTTTGCCAATGCAAGGGTGCATATTGGATGAATCATTATTCGTAATATTGACCTCATCGGACCAGCGGTTATTTTTATACCGGCTATACATGATTTGGCTACCTATACCTTTAGAATTCGACCATACCAGTTCAGCTTTTATATTTTCAGCCATTGTCTGCGCCGTAATTGTCGCAGACTGAGATAAGCTTGATCTGAGTCTTAGATTTTTCTCTGGCAATGTGGAATCAATTATCTGAAAATCTCTGGGAAAAGCATAATAGGCTGTCCCTTCATCACTCCATTCACCGGTGTTCAGCATTGAATCCCTCTCATTACGGTCCATCGTAAAAAAATAACTTACAAGAGATGGGTTATACATGCGATAAACTGGAGAAGTGCCCTCTTTTTGTTTTGGAAAAACAAAAAACGCCATGCTTTCATAGCGCCATACATCTTTCATATTTTCAACAATATAGTTTTTTTCATTCTCGTCAATAGAGAAAAGATGGCTTTGCAGTTCTGAGCTATAAAAACGAAAAACAGGCAGTGTATCATTTTCATATAAAGGATATACATACCATACAATTCCTTCATATTGCCATAAATTACTCATGTTATTTACAATATAATCTTTTTCATTCTCATCCAGAGTAAGTAACTGCCTCTGAATTACGGGATTGTAAAAACTATATACAGGAATCGGATTACCGCCATGAGGCGTCTGATCATAGTTATCCGGAGGTGTCTGATCATAGTCATCCAAATAATCGTTGGTTTTAGGAAAAGCATAATAGGCTATCCCTTCATCACTCCATTCACCGGTACTCAGCATTGAATCCCTTTCATCGCTGTCCATGGTAAAAAAATGTGTTATGAGAGACTGGTTATACATGCGGTAAACCGGGGATGTGCCGTCTTTTCGGTTTGGGAAAACAAAAAACGCCATGGTTTCGTAACGCCATACATATTTCATATTGACAGCCATATAATCCTTTTCATTTTCATCCAGTGTAAAAAGATGACTTTGCATATCAGGATTATAAAAGCGATACACAGGCAATGTGTCGGTTTCGTATAAAGGATAGACATACCATACGATTCCTTCATATTGCCAGGAACCATCCATATTGTTCACAAGATAATTTTTTTCGTTTTCATCCAGAGTCAGAAATTGCCTCTGAATAACAGGGCTGTAAAAATGATATACCGGAATCGGCTCGCTACCATGAGGCGTTTGGTCATAGCTATCCGGCGGCTCATTGACAACTTCCGGTTGAACGACAACTTCCGGTTGAATGACAACTTCCGGTTGAATGACAACTCCCGGTTGAATAACAACTTCCGATTGAAGGTCTAGTGCGTCAAACCATTCCTGCGCCATCGCCCGATAGCCGGCCTGATTGGGATGTAACCCATCTTGATTCAAACCATTCCAATTCGACGAGAGTGCACCGTATTGATTAGCTAATAAGGTATTTTTTTCTTGTGCAATGCGCCGAATATGTCCATTGTATAAAGATTCAACTTTGTGTGGCGGATAAGGTGTCAGTGTTCCGATCACAGGTGTCACACCATGCGCTTTGCTCTTGTCAATCATTACTCCCAGATTAAATAAGGTCGTATTTGACGATATGCCACCGTTATAATCATTGATACCCTCAAGGATTAAAATATAGTTCGCCTGCCTTGCACCGAGAACGCTGTTGATTCGGTTAACCCCGGTACTTGTGATTTCACCTCCCACACCATAATTGAAAACTTGAGATGGTCTTCCGATATTATTGAGCAGTGTTTCCAGGGTCGGTTCATATCCTCCGACACGGGCACCATTAGGGCTGTTAAGGATGTAGGGCCAGCCTTTAGTAATACTATCTCCAAAACCGATAAGCGTTTCCGCAAATACTTCATTCGTTTTCAGAACAGTCAGTGAACAGAAAAGTATGAATAAGATGGTAATCCGTTTGCATTGCTTGCGCATCAGAACCTCCTTTGGCAAAGAAAAACATGAATATTGTAAAGTATTCCTCACATGTCCTTAAAATGTAAACTTCTTTAACCTTTAACCAAGATGAATCAGATTGACCACTCTTTTACTTGATGCTATCTTATTTTGCAAGAAATTTTTCAATTCAGTTCATCATAACATCATATCTTCAGGATTAAACACTGTAAAAGAGTCTTAAACGGCATTTGAAAAACGCTGTTTGAATGTTAAAAACGTATCAAGCTAAAGAAACTCTCTTCAATTTAGCGCACGCTTAAACGCTTTGAATATCTTTCCCAGACCGGATTTTCGGATTAAGTTTAATTTGAATTCCAAAATATTGATTTTTGCATCTCTTTCATTCACTTGAGCGTTTAATTCTGTTATACGGGCTTCTTGCACTCTCATCTGTTCGTCTTTAAATCCGAGTTGAAATCCGAGTTGGCTTGACTGGCTTAGTTGAGCATTCTTTTCAGTAAGTTGAGCATGATATTCAACCATGCGCTTCTCTTTTTCGGCAATCAGAGTTTTATGGGCTTTTATTTTAAGTGCCATTTTTTTGACTATATCGGCCGCGGCCAGATAGTCAGCCGATTTAGGCCAATCCATTCGGGCTTTGAATAAAAAAACGCCCCTTGGCTCCGGAGGTTTTATTTCATCTGGAAATTCAAAGATCATCTGCGGGTCTTCACTGGTTGACAAAAAGGTATCGCCTAAGGCCGACGGACAGAAATGAACATCTTGCATAATCGACTTGGTGGCGATATTGCGCGCTCCCTTAATCTCCCATAAAATTTGTTCACGTCCGCCTTGATTATCACACCATTGCAACTGAACCGTAGAGAGATGAAAAAAACCCGTGCGGTCCGCCGGATCAAAGCGCAGAATCCCAATATCAGAAATGTTAGGTGGAAGTCTGAAAAATAATACCTGCGGATCGCCACCTAAAGGAGCAGACACGGTTAAACTGCTTTCACTCTCCAGGGCGTTATCTTTAACCACCCAATAGAGTTGGGCTGCAAAAGTTTTGGATTGTAAAGTTTGCGTAACAAATTGAAACGGTTGTTCGATTAACTGTTTAACCGGCTCCGGCCCCTTATCGGAAACGTTGCCAGAATCAATCTTTTGATGAATCCGCTCTTCAAGAGTGATAAATCGCTCCATTTTATCTTCAAACGGATGAGACAGCAGGTTGAATCCGTGAATGATAAAATCGCTAATGGTGTATAGATTTCTTTGCTCGCAAAATCGAGTGATAAAAATTTCGTGGGTATAACCAAACCACATTAAGGCGCGGAAAAAAATAAATTCAGGTTCAAAAATTTCATCTGAACGCCATTCCAAATCAAAAGTTTTGTAAATGCCTTGGGCATCGACAATAATATTAAACGGCAACAAATCAAGAGCGCACGTTCTTAGTTGGTTATCCTTAAAATAATCAACAAGAAAAGTATAATATTCCTTCAACGATCTTTTAAAAGCTGAATCAGCATGGTTATCAAGCAAAGCATGCAGCCATGCGGATGCCAATAGCGGTCCCCGAATGTAATTGTCTGCTTCAGGCGTATGGCAAAATAGAGTGTTATCCGCTTGATACGAGGTGGACGCCGTTTTTTTCTTATAGACCCGATCAACATCCCGAAGTTTATAAGTTACGGTTCCGTATTTTTTTTGGCGCAGCGGATTGGAGAAATGGATAAAATCATAAGGCAAGACTTGATTTAAAATCGCTTGGTCACCGGCAGCCATAATCAAAAAAGAATTGGCAAAATCCGCCAAGTAGCCAGAATGACCGAGTGTTTCCCAACGTAAAAACTCATCGTCATCCGGACGCCAGACCGTATTAAAATAATCTCTGGATTTGACATGATACAAGGACGAATGCGCATAACGATCTGATTTGACAAAGTGATCAGAAAGAATCACACGCGTAAGCAGATGATCCGGAAACGGATAGGCAAACGTATAACATAGGAACTCCGCTTTATTTAACAGGGTTTTCCACTCCCTGCGGTCATAATCTCTGTTCGGCGGATTGATGGGATAGCCGTTCAGCCCGATATAAGGCCGATTATAGCAGCCATCCGATGCTCCCATAAGGTATTTCAAACCCATGCGATTGGATACTGCAATGCAAAGCAGGCCATTTTCAGTGAGACCGGCTTTCAGACGTCTTAAAATTTCGATGACAGCTTCACGGTGTTCATTAGAATCAGATTGCGTCAGACAGGCATTGTCAAGCGCATCTATTAGAAAAATCGCATCATAAGTGCGCTCTGGCAAACGGACTTCATCCAAAGATAAATTAAACACATGGACATTGTTAAGATCGTGACAGCGCAGCTTAATAATTTCAGCGTTAGCGCGTTCAGTCTCTAATGTATCAGTCTGAATGCCTGACTCTCCCAGATAACGCGTGATTGCGCCACAACCGGCACTTATGTCCAAGGCAGTACGAATATTTTCCAAATTAAGGCCGCGCAGCAAATTGGCGCGCATTGCGTTCAGATGATATTCGGTCGGCCAGTACACCCATTGAGAATCCAGCTCTGCCGATGCGGATGAAATGTCTTGCGCATTTCGGATAATCTTTCTGATATATTCTTCAGTGCTGTCAGTTTCGTCAACACGTTCTGTTACAATCGGGTTTTGCTCTTTTTTAACGAAGATACCAGAGGCTGTTTTTACAAGGTGGTTGTTTTCTACAAGGGGTTTCTGCATATTTTGGGATGTTTTATCCTTTTTGCCATCCATTCCACAAGGCTCATTAATCACATGGTGTAGAATAAGCATAATACGCAATCATTTCATAAACCCATACAGACGTGGCACTTAACACATTTTTTTCATTTTCATCACTGGTATATAAATGTTTTTTCAAACCGTCACTGTACATGCGATAAATCGGTACGGTGCCATCTTGATAGGTGGGAAAAACATACCAGGCGATCATTTCATAGTTCCATACAGATATGGCATTCAACACATTTTTCTCATTTTCGTCCGTTGTGTATAGATGAATTTTCAAATCATCACTGTATAAACGGTAAACCGGTACAGCACCGTTACGATAATCAGGAAAAACATACCAGGCAATGCCTTCATAGCGCCATACGGGGCCGGCACCCAATACATTCTTCTCATTTTCGTCCGTGGTGTATAAATGCACCATCAAATCTTCACTGTACAACCGGTAAACGGGTGTAAGGTCGTTCTCACAGGGGGTAGGAGTTGGGGTAGGAGTTGGCGTTGGGGTAGGGATAGGCGTTGGGGTAGGGTCAACAGACACTTCGTAAAGATTCGGCCGATAATTTTCAAGCGAGCATCGCATCCTGTAAATCTGTTCGACGGAAAACATATCCATACAACCGTCATCCGTATAATTCATGTAATTTGTGATTGGATCAAGACTGCCGCATGATTTCTGTTGATACGGGCATCCATAAATTTCATTTCCCTGAGGATTTGTGTCACAGACAAAATCGCCATTTGAGTAACAATATGGCGAATCGCCGCTGGGACATCCGCCAAAAACACCCCACAGGTGGTCAAGCCCTAAATAGTGGCCGACTTCATGGGTAGTGGTGCGACCTTGATCGTAAGGGGCGGCGCCCGGTGCATTGCGTCCGAAGTTGCGATAATTAATCAACACACCGTCGTCATTTTGGCCAGCACTCTCAGGTGGTAATGAGGCAATTCCTAAGAGAGTGCCCAAATCTTTTGTATATATATTTAAATATCTTTGAGCATCTTTCACCATACTACTCATATATGAAGAATACATTTCATCATATCCGGCGTAAAACCAGGTTGTGTTATTATGGCGGCTCACTCCGGCAAGTCTGAATTGAATCAGCGCATCATTGCCTGATCCGCCCGGCGTGTTGGTGATAGCTCTGAAATCTTCATTCAAAATATCAATCTGGCTGTTTATCAGCGCATCCGACAATTCGCCGGTTACACCATCATCCGTCCGAATGACATGCATCCACACCGGTATAGTGTAAACTGCGTTTGGGAAGTAATCACTCAGATTGGCTGACTGGGAAAGGCTGCAATCTGAAGCCGCCTTTTCTTCATCATAATGATATCTGAATTTTTCTCTGATAATGTCAAACCCACATCGGCCGCCGGAATTGCGAAATTCATCTGATTGCAGATAGGTGCTGTAACTTGAATAGCGCTTCCCATTGGCAACAAATTCATTTTCATCATTAAAGGCGTTGGCCAAACCATAATCGACCAATACAAATATGCTGAATAAAAATACAGCACAAACAAATCTTACCGCTAACGTAGGCTTGTCAGTGAATTTCATCTCTTAATAATCCCCTTCTTTTTGTTTCAATGCTCCAGCGTTGGAAGGAGGTGCTAAACTTACTGTTTAGCACCTCTTTTTATTTGCTTTGTTTAGTAGTCTGACGGATACGCATAATAAGCGACACCTTCGTAGCGCCACATTTCCACAGGATAGTTGGCGATGATGTGATTTTTCTCGTTTTCGTCCATGGTGTAGAGATGACTTAGTAATGTATCACTGTAAAAACGATAAACGGGCAGCGTCCCGCTCTGGGAGGTATCGTAAGCATACCAGGCGACACCTTCATAACGCCACATTTCCACCGGAAAGTTGGCGATGATGGAATCTTTTTCATAGGTGCTGATTGTGTAAAAATGACGTCTCAAACGATCACTGTAAAAACGATAAAGAGGCGCGGATCCGCTGATTGAATCCTGATGAACATACCATGAAACACCTTCATAACGCCACACATCGTCAGAAAAAGTTGAGATCAGCGTGTCTTTCTCATTGGTGTTTTTTGTAAAAAAATGAGTCAATAACTGATTGCTGTAAAAACGATACACCGGAACTCTTGTGGATGCAACTGATTCACCTGTTGTATCTGCAACTCCGGGGCGCCAATGTTCAATAACACAGCGCATCCGCCGGGCCTGTTCTTCGGTGAAGCGTTTCCTGCATTCGTCACTGGTGCTGTTCATATAGTTGTCAACCGCGTCCGGCGTACCGCAGGTTACCGAATTTTTCGGGCAGTTCTCATCAAAATCATGATTTTCCTGATCATTCGTATCGCAAATCAGATCACCGTTGTAGTAGCATTCCGGCGGCGCGCAACTCAGACAACCTTCCACTTCCACGCAAGCACATCCCGCCTCTTGGCATGCTTCTGATAAAAGCGTACCATCAGAACATATTGCCATGCCTTCATCACCTACACACACAACTCTGCCACCCTCCGGACAGCATCCATATTTGTCGCATACCCCATCTTCTGCTTCTTCCCACGTTTCTTCCGGCACTTCCCACATTTGACTAGGCCTGATTTCCAGTAACCCTAGATAGTGGCCGACCAGTCTGGTAGTTGCCCGCCCCTGATTGTATGGATATTCACCAGGCGCATCACGACCAAAACGTCTGTATTCTGTATATATACCATCATAATATAGACCGTAGCCCGATGGCTTGACATAAATCCCGCCAACATCTTCGACATATTGGGAGTCGATCGTGTAAATATTGAAATAGCGTTCAGGGTCCTTTTCCATCCCCTTAATACATTGTTTGGTGGTAGGGTCTTCCAAATCAATACGTCTGCCAAAGAGACAGTCATTAATGTGACGATCAATACCGGCAAGCACAAACTGAATGCCGGTGTCAAACCCCTCTTGTCCGGGAGTGCCCGGTATGGCCCTGAAATCCTCATTCAGAATATCAATCTGACTGTAAATCCGCGCATCAGATACGTCACCGGTTTTACCGTCCGACTGAAGAATGATATGCACCCACACGGGAATCGTATAAATAACGCTCGGTAAATATTCATCATCTTCAAGGATGGTTTGATAGTCTGTGCAGTCAAAAAGGTCTTTGGCCCAAACTGAATTGCCTGCCGGAACATGATAACAAATCATAAACAACGTGCAAAGCAATAAACAACGGATTATAAAAAACTGACTATATTTTCGCATAACGGTCTCCTTGGTTTAGTACATGAATTTAAATAACTTCCCCATTTCATAAAAACTGAATACTTGCTCTTAATCGAATGAAACAAGATTAAGAGCAAGATATTTAGCCACTGTTCTTCAATAAGCATAATAAGCAATGCCCTCATACTGCCAAATATCTTCTGTGAAACGTGAGATAATCGAATTTTTTTCCGTCTCACTGAAGGTGTAAAAATGGGTTTTCATCTGTTCGCTGTAAAAACGATAAATCGGACGGGAACCATCACGTTGTTGCGGATTTACATACCAGGCAATGCCTTCATAGCGCCATATATCTGAAGAAAAGGTGGCAATGATAGTATTTTTTTCGTTTTCATCAATAGTGAAAAGATGGCGCTTTAAGGCTTCGCTGTAGAAACGATAGAGCGGAACGCAACCCTCCTGAGGATTGGCATAAACACGCCAGACCCCACCTTCGTGGCGCCACACATTTTCCGGAAAGGCGGCAATGATACTATTTTTTTCATTTTCATCAATGGTATAAAAGTGAGTCAGAAGCTGTTCACTATAAAAACGATACACGGTCGTACGCCCGTCGGAAGGGACGACACTGGGTGTTTCGGCCAGTGTAGATCGGTAATAAATCAGACTGCAACGCATCCGTTGGGACTGCTCTTCCGTAAAGTTGTCCATACAGGTGTCATCAGTGAAATTCATGTAATTTTTGTAAGGGTCCGGTGTGTCACAAGATTCGGGGGGCGGATCGTAAACAACCAAACAAGTGCAAGCCTGGCATGTATCTGGTAAGGCCGTGCCATCGCTGCATTCTGCAACACCGTTTACACACACAACACCGCCATTATCCAAACAACAACCCTCACACGAATCATTTGGTTCCTCTGATGAATCCAAACATCCGTAACGCGCCTCATCCTGAGCATTGGTGTCACAGATTAAGTCGGCGTTTTCATAGCAGTAGGGTTTGACACAACTGGGGCAATCCCCGCCTTCGAACGGATGCAGCAACCCCAGGTAATGTCCCACTTCGTGAGTGCAGGAGCGGCCTTGGTTATACTGATAGCCGTCAGGCGCATTGCGTCCGAAATAACGGTAGTCAATATATACGCCGTCATAATATTCACCGGCGTCTGTCTGCGGAGAAAACGCATAGCCCAACGCATCAGAAATAGATTTAGTGTAAATATTCAAATATCTATTGGGGTCCTTTTGCATGCCTTTCATACATTCATTAGAGGTGTCGCTAAAGGCGCAGTCGTCATTATACCGGGATATACCGGCCAGGCGAAACTGAATGCCGGTGTCAAAGCCGTTTTGACCAGGTGTTCCGGATATAGCACGAAAATCTTCATTCAGCACATCGATCTGGCTTTGCACCAGCGCATCGGAAACTTCGCCGGTTACGCCGTCAAGACGCCGAATGATGTTCACCCAAACGGGGATTGTGAAAATCGTGTCTGTGGTATATTCATATAAGTTAGTGGACCACTCCGCTGGACAATCTGAGGCATGCTTGCCGCTGTCTGGTATCCGCTCATGACTGCCCCGGCGGCGGTCAAATCCGCACCGGCCGCCGGATTTACGAAATGCCTCTGATAACAAATAGGTCTCGCGATCAGCATAGCGCTGGCCATTGACAAAAAAGTCCGCATCATCTTCCGAATCGGCAGCTTCCGCCAAACCGGCACTCATCGCCGTGCCAAAGCATAATATGACAACGGTAAGCAATCCGGCTATAAAAATAGTGCAATAACGATAAATTTTCATGTCTGCCTCCTTTGAAAAAAGTTAATTAAGGGATTTGTAAAAAGCAATAAGCCTGAAAGGAGTGCTGAACTTATAGTTTAACATTCAGCACGGTTTAAGCTAAACTGTTTTTGAGGGAAAAATGAAGAATGAAGGTTGCTGAAAATTCTATAATCATTCAACTGAATGCCAATTTTTTACAATGCAGGCCAAAGCCAGCACTCCTTTTTATTGATTAAACCGCCATTCAATAATCTTGGCTTTCACCGGTGCGATTAGCGTTCAAACCCAAAAAATCAAAATTGTCATTCCACACGCTATCAGTTCTGACCTTCTGACCGTGGTGCCTTCCGCCTATGTTCCGCCAATTGATACATTGCTATAATTCGCGCACATTTGAAATTTAAATAATGCGCTTTTGCTAACAGTCACCTCTTAAAAATTTAATAAGCACATTTAAAAATAAATTGCAACCTTAATCCATGGCAATTGCATGAAAAATTAGTTGACAAACTCCTTTATGATAATTTATAATAGGCTTTATTTTTAACTAAAAGCAACCAAAAAGAACATAATCTAAAGGAGTTATGCAATGAAACAGATAGCCAAAGCATCAATTCGGCCCCACTTTAAGACGCTGAATGACCCGAGACAGAAGGGTAAAATAAAACACAAGTTGCTGGATATTATGATAATAGTCATATGTGCGGTTATATCAGGTGCTGATACGTGCCTGATATATATGAATATGGCACGGCCTGACAAGATTGGTTAGAAACTTTTTTAAAATTGCCTGACGGAATTTCTTCAGCCGACACTTTCCGTCGTATATTCATACTAATTGATAAAGATGAATTCGAAAACTGTTTTATCGGTTGGGTAACCGCCGTGGAAACTATCACGAAAGGTCAGGTTATCGCTATTGATGGGAAAACGAATCTGGGTTCCCATGACAGGGCTTCCGGCAAATTGCCGATTCATGTTGTGAGCGCCTGGGTATGGGAAAATCGTATTACCCCGGGTCAGGTCAAAATGGAGATGAAATCTGATGATTATTTGGCAAAAGTGCTTGCGGCAGCATGATTTTTATGCAATTGCCCTGACCTTAATTATGGTATATAGACAGTCACATATTAAATTTCAGAAGCTTTGAGCTTTGCCCAAGCATTTTTGAAATTATTTAGATGGCTGTCTATAGTATTCCAATTTTGATTTTTCAAAATTAAGGGAGTGCTGGCTTCAGCTTGCGTGTACTGTCAGAAAAACCAAAATTGAAATACTATATACCGGACAAAGAAATTATGAGATCACTGTTTTTCAGTATCCATGGCCGGCTGCTTTGTATAAACGCGCACGGCCTCCAGATTGGTCAACGCATCTTTAAAGCGTGGTGCAATCGTCAGCGCTTTTTCATAATACAACACCGCTTTTTGGTAATCTCCGGTTAATGCGTAACAGGTTGCCAAATTATTCAATGCATGAATATGATACGGATGAACCGCGACGGCAGTTTTAAAATCATGCAACGCTGGTTCAATACGGTTGAGGGAAAAGCGGGCTATGCCGCGGTACCAAGCCAGCGGTGTGGAAACGGGGTCCATATTGTAAAAACGTGAATCAGCCAGATCAATTGCGGCAATCACTTTTTCCCATTGGCCCGTATTACGAGCTGTCAAAGCATTTCCTGCATGGCTTTCCGCAAGATAACGCTCACAGCCGACTGTCATGCTTAAAATCAATCCGAGCAGCAGGATGCCGTTAATCGGAATCAGGATACCGAATGACGGCGTTTTGGCAACGGGAAAGGTCAGATGATAGATAGCGACAATACAGGCGGCGATAAGCATACTAATAATTGTATGCACGATACGCTCTTTGGGAAAACTGAAAAATGCGATTATTACATAACCGGTTAATGCGAAAAGCAATAAAAATGCCAAATTATGGATGTTTATATCAGCGCAATATACCAGAATCCTGCCAATATAGATGTATAGCAGACTTAAAAACATGAGATAACAGATCAATCCGGCGCTGCCGGTCTCGGCCAGAATCCACAAATAATCATTATGCGGACGCTGAAAAACGACTTCGGCCGGCGCTTCTGATGGACGGTCGTTGAGCCATTTCTCAATTTTGCCGTACCGCGGAAGCATAATACGCCACTGTCCTACACCCACACCTAAAATCGGCGCATCCCGCACCATGCGAAGAGTTTTTTCCCACAAGCAAAAGCGTTCCTGCAAGGATTCCAAAGAATGCAGAGGTGTGGCGTATTGATAAGGATGACGGGTTAGCAGCGCGGCAGACAGGATAGTGATAGCTATTAATAAAATAACGATGTGCTTGATTCCGAACCGGCGGCCTGTTTGCATTGGCCGCTTCGCTTTTGTCCGCGTAATTGAAAACGCTATGACTGTTACTAAAGTGGCTACAATTAATGCGGCCCAAGCGCTGCGGGTGCGAGCGGCACCAAGACAAAATAAAATGACAACCGTTGACACAAAACTGATGAACCGCCACAAACCGTTAAAACGTTTCACACTGTAAACCGCAAAAGGCAAAATCAGAACCAGGGCCGAAGCCAACATATTGCGATGGGCCAATGTGGCGTACATTTCAAAATTGCCGGGTATAAACTGAAATCCCAAGCGGAAATATTGGCAAACACCGATGATGCCCAGCACGGCTCCCAACACTGTAATCGAACGCACCAGATATGAAATGTTATCTTTATGTCGGTTTACAATTAAGCTGGCCGTATAAAAAAAAGCAAACGCGATTAAAAGTTTAAGCCATTCGAAAAGCCCCTCTGCCGGGTTCACCGCTTTTATCAGGGAAAGCGCCGCTACAGCAAGATAAGCAACGGATACAGGAAAAACAACTCTGAAAATGATACTGAACGAATCGGAGAGACGGGTACCATGATGGAATAATTGCCCCGCTATCCGCATCGAAAGCATCAGAATTAAAACAAAAGTTAAAGCAGCCAGCGCAATAAAACGGGGTAGCAGAACCGGATCAATAGTTGAACCCGAATATAAAAAGGGAATAATACCTATAGCTCCGCCGATTAAGATAATGGGGGAAGCTATTTCGTTCTTGATACTTGCCATTGAACTTTAAACTACTGTCGCAGGGTACTGGTGGTTTGAACAAAACGAGTGTTGCGGCCGCTAATGCCAACACCTGGAATTTGACGTTGTCCGGGTATGACGGACTTGCCTTGCACCGGAACCTTGCGTGGAAACATCCCCGGCGGATTGGTATGCATCCTGGCCATATTTTTGGATATTCCAGGAGGTATTCCAGGATTCCTTATGCCGCTGGCTTTTTTCTGGCCGAACGCGGATATAAAGACTTTTTTATGGGCATCATCCCAGACCGCCGTATAATTGATATCCCGTAAAACACGCTTGAGCGTTTGTTCAAGGTTCGAATTTCGTAGTGTCAAACTGATTTTCAGATCATCGTCCCCATTAAACTCTATCGTATAACCGGAAGCGATGGAAACATCTTTAAGCACCTGAGACAGCTCCTTATCTTTGACATTTAGTGAAAAAATAGGATGTTGTGGTGTCATAACTTTACCCAAAAATTCAGCAGGCCAACTCATTACGGCAATTAACGCGAAGCCGGTTAAAAGATATTTCCATTGTGTTTTGTTAAGCATGTTTGTGCCATTTTTTATCATAAGGGGATCCCCACTATTGATAAGTGCTTGAACATATATTTTCAGGGATTTGATTTCTAAAAAACCGGAAAATTTTGTTCGTATGCTAAAAAATTCTTTACTTATTCACAATCCATATTTATTTGGAAAGCATTATGGCCGATCCATCCCAGTCATCAGCAGGCGGCTTGGCATCAAATTGGCGACAGCGTTGCAACATGGTTTGGCTTGGCCGGTCATCAGGCAAACCGGCAAGTGCGGCTTCAAAAAAGCCGGCCGCCGCTTTCCAATCACGCAGGCGATAGGCGGCAATCCCCTTGTCATAGGAATTGACAGGGCTGTTCAGTTCTAAAATTTCTTGACAGATCAAGTGTTTTTTTGATAAAATTACATAAAAAATTAAGACGTTGAAGGAGCAAAATCCCTTTATTTAGTGGTATTTGATATGATTTCTGACGA
>JAUCGF010000114.1 GCA_030378005.1 Desulfococcaceae bacterium HSG9
TCTCCTTTATCAGCGGGGAAAATGATGCAATTTTTAAAAACTCTGTTTTTTGGATGAGCTTACCTAACTATTTGATATATCAAAAATTACGTAAAATTAAAAGAAGTTTATGAATAATTCAGGATAAGGGGCTTGAATTTGAGAAAAGTCCTGCAATATTAAGCGAATCGTAAGTCTTAATATTTCAGTTCCGTTAAATGTTATTTCCGCTCCGCAATCATTAGGCTCTGTTGACATTTGATAAAATTATCTTAATATTCAAGTGATTGGTAAACATAGCACATTCAAGTTATTTTCGCCGCAAGCTCTTGTGGATACTGGTCTATAGTGCAAGCCGAATTTGAAATATCAACAGAGCCTTATAGTCGCGTATTGAAACATCATGCCTTATTTTTTATCACTCAGGCGGGATTTCATCCTGGCTTGCCGGCTGCCTTCATTCGTCAAGCCGCGAAATATTTTGAGCAGTACGATAAATCAATTATCGCAATGACAATGGGAAATGAACGCTCGGTTTGAAAAACCGGAATCCACTTATGAAATTATTCATGAAATTTGTGAAACAAATGCGGAAATATTTAAAAACGGGCATTGGAGAAAAGCCGATTATAAAGATGCCATCGAAAAATTGTCTCGCCATCCCGTGACATTCCATCGACTGACAGGCGTCGATGTCGTTTTTTTATGAGATCAGACCGTTCAAAAGAGGAGGGTTACATGAGAATTATCGTCTGCACCAAGCAAATTCGGCACACATACGCAAGAACCGGAAAAGAGCCTGATAAAAATTATATCAATCCTGAAGACTCGATCTATCGCGTCAATCCCTATGACGAAGCGGCGATTGAGCTGGCGTTGCGCTTAAAAGACGCAATCGGCCAAGGTGAAGTTGTTCTTTTGACCATCGGGCCTATGATTGCCGAAACCGAAATGCGGCGATGTCTGGCCACAGGCGTGGATCACCTTTTCCAAATCGAACTGCCTTATGAAATAGGCGTAAAAGACCCCTTAAATCAACCCGCTCCTCAGATCAAAGCCGAGCTGCTTGCCCTGGCGATCAAGGAGCTGAAGGGCGATCTGATTCTTTGCGGCAAAGAATCGGCCGATAGGGGCAACGGTCAGATAGGGGCGTTTCTGGCGCATCATCTTGACTGGCCTTTTGTCTCAGCCATCACCCAACTCGCTTTTAATCAAGCTGACGGCTGTATTCAGGCGCAGCGAAGCGCCGGGCGCGGAGTTCGAGAAACGGCAGAATGCGCCTTACCTGCTGTTTGCAGTGTTGATTTAGGGACCGACTTGCGAATGCCCACGGTTACAAGCAAACAATGGGCTGAAAAATATGATATTTGTAAATTGAGTTATGATCGCAAGAAACCTTCCCTGTCAACTGAAAATGTACGTATCTTTCCACCCCGGCCGCGACCCAAAATCATACCTCCGCCGGACAGCCGTCTTGACGCCTATCAGCGCGTGTCACAGTTATTGACCGGCAGCACGGTGGAAAAAAAGGGAGATATTCTGACCGGCAGTGCGGAATCACAAGCAGAAGGAATCATCGCCTTTCTGAAAACGTATAGCTTTCTGGAAACCGTTGACAGCGAATAAAAAAGCGCTGGCTTTTCGGCTGCGAACGTCGGCGCGGTATTATCTTTTGGAAGAGAACAGGCCGGTTCTGATTCTGTTTTTTCCGCTTAAAATCGTCTATCTTCACCCTTTTTGGCGGCTGGTTCTGAATATTTTCACTAAGGGTGAATTTATTCCCTTTGAAGATATTCTTGCCCTGATTCCCGAAACTCCTCCTGAAAAGATCGAATCGTTTTTAAAAGATTTGATTCGTAAAGGGTTTGCGGAGCAGCAAGGCATCCCTGTAATGGCCGAAAATGAGTACCCGTTTGTATCCGTTATTGTGCCGGTGCGCAATCGGCCTCGGGAGATTGCAGATTGCCTCAATTCTTTGGAAAAACTTGATTATCCGGCGTCAAAAAAAGAGATCATTGTCATTGACGATGCTTCCGAAGATGATACGCCCCTGGTCATTGCCCAATTTCCCGTGCGGCTGATCAGACTTGGCGAGCGCAAACAGGCGTCCTTTTGCCGCAATCTCGGCGCTCGCAACGCCAAAGGAACAATTTTGGCCTTTGTCGATTCCGATTGTCTCGCTGACCCGCTCTGGCTGAAGGAACTGACACCCGCTTTCAGGGATGTTACATTAGGCGCTGTGGGCGGCCAGATTGACGCTTATTATGACACCAAAGGGTTGGATCATTACGAAAAAGTGAAGTCCGCTTTGAAAATAAGTTCCTGGTTCAAACGCTCCGAAACTGAAGATCGTTTTTTTTATGTGCCGGCCTGTAATTTTCTGGTACGAAAAGACCTTTTTCTGAAACTTGATGGCTTTCGGGAATTTTTGTATGTAGGCGAGGATGTCGATTTTTGTTGGCGATTGCAGAATCATGGCAATATGTTGGAATACTGGCCGGCCGGCAAAATATTCCATAAACACCGCAACCGGCTCAGGCCATTTTGCGCCCGGCGTTTCGACTATGGCACATCCGAACCGCTTTTGCAGCAATTGCATCCCGACCGAGTCAAACGACTGTTTTTTCCGCCGTCGGCCGCCCTGTTCTGGATTATATTCATTTCAGCTTTGTTTTTTAATAAGTCTGCTTTCCTGTTTATCTTGGCACCAGGCATACTGACATCGGATTGTATCAACAAATACCGTAAAATCCGCTCTCGCAAAATACCGATCCATTTTTTACGGCTGTCACAGGCGGTATTCAGAAGCTATCTAACTTTGGTCTTCCATTGCTGTAGTTTTATGTCACGCTACTATCTGATTCCGGCTTTGCTATTATTACCCCTGAATCCATCCATTCCCGCAGTTATTAGTTGCATGCACCTTTTGGTAGGGATAACAGAATACAGAATTAAAAAGCCCCATATCAATCCTTTATCATTTCTTTTCTACTTTTCTTTGGAACAACTTTCCTATCAGGCCGGCGTGTGGCAAGGGTGCTTTAAGAGATGGAATTTCAATGCTGTGCTGCCTGGAATTATGTTTAAAAAGGAGAAGTGATAAGGCAGGTGATGATTTCGACCGCTTAAAACCGGTTAATTGAGAGAGCAGGCGTTCTGCCAAACTCCTGACACTCCCAAAATGACATCGCAAAGCACGCCCAAAAACAGAGTTATTGAAATAACACTGTTGATATGAAAAAAAGCGATATTGATATGGCGCAGATCATCCGGTTTTACCAAACGATGTTCAACGATTAAAAGAATCCCGATCACAAACGCCGCAATCAGGTAAATATAGCTTAAATCAAACACATATTTGACGGATAAAAAGAAACACCACGAAATCAGATGAAGTATTTTGGCAATCATCAGCGCCCGCTTAATTCCAAATTTGGCAGGAATGGAATAAAGTCCCTGATCGCGGTCGAAATCTTTGTCTTGACAGGCATAGAGAATATCAAATCCGGCGATATAGGTCATCAGGGACAGGCATAGGGTTAACACCGGCCAGGTATAAGAATCAGTTACGGCGATCCATGCGCCAAGGGGAGCGAGGCCGATGGCAAATCCCAGATAAAGATGTGCAAGCCAGGTAAAGCGTTTTGTATAGGAGTAAGCAAAAAGCAGCAACAAAACAGGCAGGGATAAAATCAGACAAAGGCGGCCAAGCAGGGCGCACGCCAGTATAAAAACAGCGGAAGAAAGGATAACAAAAATCACTACGGCTTTGGGTGAAAGCAGGCCGGAAGGAATTTCACGAATCGCAGTACGCGGGTTTTGGGCGTCAATGGTCGCATCGGCCAAACGGTTAAATCCCATAGCGGCCGAACGTGCGCCCGCCATAGCCACTAAAATCCATAGTAATGTGGCTATTTTGATCGGATATTGTTGGCCGGCCAGAACAACTGCGGTCAGCGCAAACGGAAGCGCGAAAATCGTATGGCTGAATTTAATCATCCGGCCATAAGTGGTAACCCCATTGATAATTTTATGAATTCGGTGTCCGTTATCTAAGTTTGATGTTTTCAAAATTAAGACCTCAGCAAATATTGCGACTGCCAGGATTGGCAGTGACCATTGAAATCAATTATCGGAAGTGTCCAACCCTATGTTGAAAGGTGATTTCAGGCATCCTCGATTTTATGCTGAACATAAAAACGGGTCAATTCGTAAGGAGTGCTGAACTTACAGTCCGCTAATCGTTCACTTTTAAGTATGCTTTAAGTTACTACATACGTTTTTAATCGTCAAGGCTCACTATATATATGCAATCTAAAAGCAGTAGAACGATTTTGCAAATGCAAGAAAATTTTAACATATTTAAAAAAATCGGCCTGCTTAACAATTTATTTTTGAAAGATATTGACAAAGATATTTTTTTGGCTTATTTAGTCAGAGTTTGTTGAGCGGGCATAGCTCAGTGGTAGAGTACAAGCTTCCCAAGCTTGGTGTCGCGAGTTCAAATCTCGTTGCCCGCTTCAAACAATTTTGCCCATCTCAATGGCAAATTGGTTGGTGGAAGAATTATTATCTTGTATTTTGCAGTAACTTAAATTTTGTGGGTATGATACATGAACGGATAATGTTTTTTTAATCTACTGCTAAAGATCAATTTGACAAAAAGAAAACGGGCTTATTAAGCTCGTTTTTTTTTTGAATGAAACGTAATGACAGAAAAGCAAATAGTTTCTAATAAAAGTCGCCCCCGGTATATCGGTGAAAACCGGGGCAAGTTTTACAACGAATCGAATCTTGTAACTCAGGTGATTGATTTGACTGAACCGTTGTGCGAAGCGGAAGGCATGGAGCTTGTTCATGTTGAATATCAAAGGGAATCCTCTGGTCGGATTTTGCGTCTCTTTTTAGACAAACCGGAAGGCGTTTCGTTGGATGACTGTGTCGGTATCAGCCGTCAACTCAGTGATTTGCTGGATATTTATCTTATCGAATCCAAAGCTGAAAAAAAAAAGGCATATAGGTTGGAGGTATCCTCCCCCGGAATACAGCGCCCTTTGGGGAAATTCACTGATTTTGAAAAATTCACCGGTAAACGCGTGATTATCAAAACGATTCTGCCGATCAATGGGCAAAAACAATTCAAAGGTGTTCTGTCAGGCGTTTCACAAGAAATGATAAAACTGGATTGTAAAAAACACAAGAAGAATGATAAAACTATCCGGATTCCTTATAATGAAATCATAAAGGCGCGGCTTATCAAAATGAATGGAGAATTCTGATGCTTGGAACCGATTTTAAACGTATCGTTGAACAAGTTAGCCGAGATAAAGGTATTAACCGTGACGTTTTGATTCAGGCGCTTGAAGAAGCACTGAAGTCAGCGGCAAGGAAAAAATATGGCAACAACATTGATGTCGAATCTCAATATAACACCGATTTAGGTGAGATCGAAGTATTTCGATTCAGAGAAGTGGCCGAGGAAGTCGTTGAGCCGGAAATTGAAATTTCATTTGAAGACGCCCGGCTATTGGACCCTGAATGCGAAATCGGTGACAGTTTGGGAAAAAAAATGGATACGATGGCTTTCGGTCGGATTGCCGCTCAGTCTGCTAAACAGGTCATTATCCAAAAAATGAAAGATGCCGAAAGAGATGCGGTTTATTCATCTTATATAGACCGCAAAGGTGAAGTGATTAATGGCATCGTACAACGCATTGATCGTGGCGACATTATTGTCAATCTGGGTCATACAGAGGCGGTGCTGCCTCGCAGGGAACAGGTTCCCAAAGAATTATATAGACGCGGCGACCGTATCAGAGCGTACATTCTTGATATTCTTTATGAAACACGCGGGCCTCAAATTATTCTTTCACGTACGCACCCTGATTTCTTAGTTCATCTTTTCCGGATGGAAGTGCCTGAAATCAGTGAAGGGCTTGTGAATATCATCGGCGCTGCGCGTGAACCCGGTGTGCGAGCTAAATTTGCCGTCTCATCAAATGACTCTGACGTCGATCCGGTTGGCGCATGTGTCGGCATGAAAGGAAGCCGGGTGCAAAACGTTGTTCAGGAGCTTAAAGGTGAAAAAATAGATATTATCGCCTGGCACATGGACTCGGCTAAGTATGTCTGCAACGCTTTGTCACCGGCTGAAATTTCACGCGTTATTATTGATGAAGTCAATAAAATGATGGAAGTCATTGTGCCTGATGATCATCTTTCAATTGCCATTGGCAAGCGCGGTCAGAATGTACGCCTGGCTTCCAAACTCACCGGATGGCGTCTGGACGTGAAAAGCGAAGCGCGTTACAATGAAACCATGCGGCACGGATATGAAACCCTTGTCGCTCTTCCGGGGGTGAGCGTCAGTTTAGCTGATACATTATATGAAAAAGGTTTCTTTTCGGCCGAAGAACTGAAGATGTCAACGGTTGAAGATTTAACTGATATCAGGGGAATTTCAGAAGAAGATGCTTGCCAATTGATTGAAAATGCTAATAATTGGGAGAGCTTTGTTGATACCACGGATGAAGCGCACGATGATTTTCAAGATGATGAAGAAACATTTGGTGGGCGATCTGATGTAAAAAGCGAAGCAAACAATGATGAAACCACACGACCCGGATATGAAACCCTCATCGTTCTTCCGAATGTAAGCCGCGATTTAGCCGATGCATTATATGAAGAAGGTTTCTGTTCGGCTGAAGAACTGAGTCTGGCGATTGCAGAAGATTTGACAGCTATCAAGGGGCTTTCGGAAGAAGATGCTTACCAATTAATTGAGAATGCTGATAATTGGGAGAGTTTTCTTGATACGACGGATGGAACAGATGATGATTTTCAAGATGATGAAGAAACATTTGGGCGATCTGATGTAAAAAGTGAAACAAGCAATGATGAAACCATGCGGCCCGGATATGAGACCCTTATCGTTCTTCCGAATGTGAGCCGCGATTTAGCCGATGCGTTATATGAAGAAGGTTTCTGTTCAGCCGAAGAACTGAGTCTGGCGATTGCAGAGGATTTGACAGATATTAAGGGGCTTTCGGAAGAAGATGCTTTCCAATTAATCGAAAATGCTGATAATTGGGAGAGCTTTCTTGATCAGACGGATGAAACAGACACTGATATTGTAGATGTTGAAGACGCTTTTGTTAACAAAAGTGACGTCAATATAGTATCTGACAGCCTGAATGAACATGAAACCGGGGAGCCGGATGAATTGTCGGAGATAGCGGAATCTGATGATCATGATGATCAAAAACCGGCCGATATGGTGATGCCTGAAAAGGATAGTGAAATTGATTCCCATGAACAGGAATCTGATAATATGTCAGGTACTAAAGAACCGGATGTTCAAGAGAAAGCTGATTTAGAAAATGAACAACCGTTGCCGGTAGAGACCGAAGATATATCAAACTTTAATGACAGCGAAGTATAAAGTTTGAAGTGTAAAGTTCAAAGTTATTATATATTCCATAGCTTTAGGCACTTAAAACTTAAAATTTTGGTTGAAGGGGGATGAATGGCAAAGATCAGAATCTATGAACTTGCCAGGGAACTTAACATGCAGAATAAGGCGCTTTTACAAAAATTGCGTTCTTTGAAAATTTCTGCAAAAAGCCACATGAGTTCTCTGGATGATGAGGCCGCGGCCAAAGTGAAGGCGGCTCTGTTCGGTAAAGATACCGAACAAATCGTAGAAACGCGCGTTCGGTCAACCATTATTCGACGGCGTACGAAGCCGGTGGTTAGAAAAAAGAGCCGTGATAAAAAGCCTGTTCCTGAAGCGGAAGAGATGCAGGCCGAACCGGATGTGGTTTCTTCTGCTCCTGAAACAGTCATAGAAACCGTGCAATCTGTGGAATCAGAACCTAAAGAGGAAGCTCAGGTAGCGGAAGCCTCCGAAAACAAAAAAGCTCTGACAAAAAAACGGTCTGTCAAACGCAAAAAAAGAAAATTACGCAAAAAAACCAAAGCAGAACAATCCGCCAAAATTATCAGCAAGCCGCAATCGGATGACATAACAACATCTGCGCCCGCTCTTTCTGAATTGAGCGCTGAATCTCAAGACAATCAAATCAAGACAACGTCTTTGGAAGAAAAAGCGGAACTCATTCCGACGCCAGTCGTTCCAAGCCCGGATAAACCCGTGTCAGAGCAACCCGATTCAGACAAAATAAAACAGGTATCGCCGGCTCCAGCGCCGACACCAGCTACAGATGCGGAGCTGATTAAGGATCCCAAGCATAAGCGCAAAGCGGCGGATTCTAAGGAAGCAAAACCTAAGATAAAGACGGCTAAAACTTCCAAGCGGAAAAGGAAAAAGAATAAAAAATTAAAAAATCGATTTGCATCAGAGACGCCTGCTAAAATTATCAAACTGGGCGAAGGAACGAAGATAACTTCTGATACCAAAGAAAAAAGGACCTCCCGGCCAAAATATTCAAAACAGGCATCCGCCTCTAATAAAGCAGCTTCAAACAAGCCATCTTATGCGAATCGTAAGGGCATGGGCAATCGTACAGAGCAGTCAGGAAACAAGGCTGTTTCTACGCCTGCACACGATAAGAAAAATTTTTCTAAAAGCAAACCTGATCAGGTTTCCAAAGATAAGAAATTCTTTAAAAAGAAAATCGCTTTTCGTAAAAAAGCGGTGGTTGAAGGCAAAGACTTGTATGGCGGCCGTAAAAAAGGCCGTAAAGCTCGTAAATGGCAGAGAGGCAGGGTCGCCGCCAAAGGCCTGAAAACGCAGATCACAGTTGCCAAAGCGATCAAACGTCGTATTAAAATTGATGATGCGATTATACTCTCGGAACTGGCCAAACGTATGGGAATTAAAGCCAATGAAATGATCAAAACGCTGATGGACTTAGGCGTTATGGCGACTGTCAATCAGACCATTGATTTTGATACCGCTACTTTAGTAGCCGCTGAATTTGATTATGAGGTGGAAAAAGCGTCTTTTGAAGAAGAAAATATCTTAAAAGTCGAAGAAGACGATCCGGATAACTTGGTTACACGTTCACCGGTTGTCACCATAATGGGGCATGTGGATCATGGCAAAACCACACTTTTGGACACGATTCGCCAATCAAAAATAACCGATGGTGAAGCCGGTGGAATCACTCAGCATATCGGCGCTTACCTTGTCAACTCAACATCTGAATCATATAAAGGCCAAATTGTATTTTTAGATACACCTGGACACGAAGCTTTCACAGAAATGCGTTACCGGGGTGCCAGCGTCACTGATATTGTTGTTTTAATTGTCGCGGCCGATGATGGTGTGATGCCTCAAACTATCGAAGCGATTAATCATGCCAAAGCGGCTGATGTTCCTATTATTGTAGTAGTTAATAAAATCGACAAACCCGATGCCCAGCCGGAACGTGTTCAACGTGAATTGGCCGAAGCCGGATTAACGCCCGAAGATTGGGGCGGTGACACGATCTTTGTTCAGGCCTCCGCTAAACAGGGTAAAGGCATTGATACGCTGCTGGAAATGATTCTATTGCAGGCTGAACTGGCCGAGCTTACAGCCAATCCCGATAAACTTGCTTATGGGCATGTTATTGAAGCCAAGTTGGATTCAGGAAGAGGACCTGTTGCAACTGTATTGGTTCAAAACGGAACACTTAGCACTGGCCAACCGGTTGTTTGCGGCATGCATTACGGTAAAATTCGCGCTTTGTTAGATGACTCCGGCGAAATGATTCAATCGGCCGGCCCTTCGACCCCTGTGGAAATTATCGGTCTGGCCGGTGTACCCAATGCCGGTGATGAACTGATGGCGCTTGATGATGAAAAAAATGCTCGCCAGGTGAGCGCTCATCGTATCCAAAAGCAGCGCGCCAAAGAACTTGCCTCATCCGGCTTGGTGAGCCTTGATAATCTTTTCGACCGGATTAAAGATGATGATATCAAAGAACTTAACATTATCTTAAAAGCCGATGTGCAAGGTTCCATCGAAGCGTTAAAAGAGGCGTTGTTAAAGCTTTCTAACGAAGAAGTCAAAATTAATATCATTCATTCCGCCACTGGCGCTATCATTGAATCCGATGTCTCTTTGGGTGCTGTCTCAGATGCTATTATTATCGGCTTTAACGTGCGTCCGAACCCCAAAGTTCAAACATTGGCGACTGAAGAAAATGTCGAAATTCGTTCTTATAATGTGATCTACAATGTCATTCAGGAAGTGCAAAACGCCATTGTCGGTATGATGGCATCGATTTTCAATGAACATGTTCTGGGAAGGGCTGAAATTCGAGATACTTTTCATATACCCAAAATAGGCTCTATTGCAGGTTGTATCGTCAGTGATGGTAAAATAAAGAGAGGGGCGCGAGTGCGCCTTTTAAGAGATGATATTGTCATTTACGAAGGTAAAATTTCCTCTCTCAGAAGATTCAAAGATGACGTTAAAGAGGTTCAGCGTGGTTATGAATGCGGTATCGGCATTGAAAAATATAATGATGTCAAAATTGGTGATGCAATTGAATGCTATTACATTGAAGAGACCAGACCTGAATTGGAAACTTAAATAATGAAACCATTCGCACGTTCCGAAAGAGTCGGTGGACAAATCCAAAAAATGTTGTCTGAATTGCTTCATAAAAGTATCCATGATCCCCGTCTGGAAATGACTACTATAACAGGTGTACGCATGACCCGTGACCTTAAAATTGCCAAAATCTATTTTACCTCACCTGGCGGCGCATCAAACGTCAAACGTGTTTCAGATGGGTTCAAGAGCAGTCGCGGTTATATCAAACGGATGCTGGCAAGTCGGCTAGGGCTTCGCTATATGCCTGATCTGCAATTTTATTACGATGAATCTTTTGATTACGGCGCCAAGATTGACAAATTGTTGCAATCTGTCAAAACAGAGTCGCATATACCGGCAGACACACGTTTACAAGATGAAAGAACAAATAATACAACAACTGAAACAGAATAAAACAGTTCTCATCGCTTCACATACAAGTCCGGATGGCGATGCTATCGGTTCTTTGATTGCGTTAGGGCTGACCTTGGAAAAATTCGGGAAAAAGGTTGTGCTTTACAACGAGGGACCTATTCCGGCGGTTTACCGTTTTTTGCCCCAGACAGACAGGGTGTTGTGCGCACTTGAACCGGATGCATTCTTTGATATTGCCATCGTACTGGATTGCAGCACCTTGCAGCGTATCGGTGCTGCCGCCGAAACGGTAAAACTGACGCCCGTAACAATTAACATTGATCATCATGTTACCAATACCGGTTTCGGTGATTTTCAGATCATTGATGCCAAGGCTTGCGCCAGTGCTGAAATTGTTTATGAACTGATTAAAAAATTGGGGGTTGCTATTGACGCCGCCATAGCGACTTCGATTTATACCGGTATTTTTACAGACACCGGGTCGTTTCGATTTGCCAACACTAATCTGGCCGCATTTGCAATTTGCAATGAAATGGTGCAACTCGGCGCAGACCCATATTGCGTGTCCAAAAATGTTTATGGCGCCTATTCGTTAAACCGCATTAAATTGCTCAATCAAGCGCTTGATACCATTGAAATATCTCAAGATGGCAAACTATCTATGATGGTTCTGACACAGGCGATGATGTCTAAAACGGGAACGCAATCCGAAGATGTCGAGGGAATTATCAATTATGCCCGGCGTATCGAAGATGTTAAAATGGCGGTGTTGATCCATGAGTTGAAAAATGGTCATAAGCATAAACCGGCCTGCGCACCTCATCCGTACCACGTCAGTTTGCGCGGGAACGGCAACGTGGATGTCGCCTCAATTGCCGCGGATTTCGGAGGCGGCGGACATCACGATGCCGCCGGGTTTAATATTGAATCAACACTTGCCGATATAAAAAACAAGATACTAAATCTGGAAATTGGAGATGTGAATTCGGAGTTCGGAATCTTGAATTCGGAATCTTGAATTCGGAAATTCGATTTCCTTACACTGTCGGGGCGTGTTTTGATAACAATTTGTAATGCAATGGTAAAAAAGCTGGAATAATGAAAAAAAGAAGCTTCGGACTTTCCAGAGGCCGGAACCATGAATCCAAATCCCAAACTCTGAGTTCCGAATTCCGAATTCCAAATTTAAACGGTGTTCTTGTTGTTGATAAACCGGCCGGTATATCATCGGCTAAAGCCGTTGCGATTGTTAAACGGCTGCTTAAAGTACGTAAAATTGGTCATGCCGGGGCGCTGGACCCTCTCGCTACCGGTATATTGGTATGCTGTCTTAATCGCGCCACGCGTCTGGCCTACTTTTTTTTAAAAAGCACAAAGACATACAAGGCGGTGTTGCACTTAGGGGTGGAGACCGATACGCAGGATGCTACGGGTGAAATTACTGCCCAGTGCCGAAATTCTATCGTAAATGAAGCTGAATTGTCCACGATAAACGCTGTGATGAAACGCTTTGAAGGCAAAAGTAAACAAATGCCGCCGGTTTATTCCGCATTGAAACATAAGGGCGTTCCGCTTTATAAATTGGCCCGCCGGGGGGAACCGGTACAGAAACCGGCCCGGGAAGTAGTTATTAAATCAATCCGCATCGACGCGATTGAATTGCCTTATATCCGCTTTACTGTTTCTTGTTCAGCGGGTGCCTATATTCGTACTCTTTGTGCTGATATCGGTGCGGCACTGGGATACGGCGGGCATCTGAAAGCGCTTAGGCGCGTGGCAAGCGGCAGTTTCACTATCAGACAAGCGATTGGGATTGACGAACTCGAAAAATCAGCCGGCTCTGATAAATTTCGGGATGCGTTGAGCGCGCGTATTATACCGGCATCTGACGCATTAACAGATATGCCCGTGCATGTTGCGGATAAAGATTTGGCTGATAGGATCAGACACGGGCAGCAAATTCCAAATTCTGAATTCCGAATTCCGAATTCAAAATGGGGAAATTTTATTAAAATAACTGACACAACTAATAACTTGCTCGCAATTGTGGAGAACGTCAAAGAAAAGCGACACTATCGCTATTGGGGAGTTTTTAATGCGGAATGCGAAATTCCGAATTCCGAATTTAAAATTCCCAATTCCAAAAGGGAGGCATAAGCAAAGTGGTTTTTACATCTGAAGAAAAGAAAAAATTGATTGACCGTTTTAAGTTGCATGAGTCGGACACCGGTTCACCTGAGGTTCAGGTAGGCCTTTTAACTCATCGCATTAAATATCTTACCGAACATTTAAAAGTGCATACAAAAGATCATCACTCACGCAGAGGATTGTTGATGCTGGTAGGACAGCGGCGACGATTGCTGGACTATGTAAAAAACAAAAATATCCAACGCTACCGGACAATTATTGGAAATGTGGGATTGCGGCGATAGTTGGAATGCGGAACTCGGAGTGAGAAATGCGGAAATGGGAATAGGGAATGCGGAATTCCAAGTTCATGATTCCCAGTTCTGAAAAGGCGGCATATTTGTAGAGAGAAATTTTATATGAGGAGAAAATTATGGAAATTGTGATGAAAGCGAACGTAGGTGGGAGATCTTTAGAGATTCAAACCGGTAAAATTGCCAAACAGGCATCCGGCGCAGTTGTCGTTCAATATGGAGAAACCGTTGTTTTAGTTACGGCCGTTGCGGCGAATACAGCCAAAGCCGGTCTTGATTTTTTACCACTGACCGTTGAATATCAGGAAAAAATATATTCCGCGGGCAGAATTCCCGGCAACTATTTCAGACGTGAAATTGGCCGGCCCAGTGAGAAAGAAACCTTAACATGTCGCCTGATTGATCGCCCGATACGCCCCCTTTTTCCTAAGGGATATACTTATGAAACCCAAATTATTGCCACTGTGCTGTCTATGGACAAGGCAAATGATCCTGATTTGTTGGCCCTTGTAGGTGCTTCGGCCGCACTTGAAATTTCGGACTTACCTTATGAAGGCCCGATAGCAGCGGTGCGCGTCGGGCGCATAGACGGACAACTCATCATTAATCCGACGATTAATCAATATAACCAATGTGATATTAATATTGTTGTCGCCGGTTCTGCAACCGGAGTTGTGATGGTGGAGGGCGGCGGCTCAATGGTCAGTGAAGCGGATATGCTGGAAGCTATATTTTTTGGCCATAACGCAATGCAACCATTGATTGAATTACAGGAACAGATGAGAAAGAGCGTTGGTAAATCCAAACGCATTATCACGGTACCTGATGATGAAGAAATACGCAAATATGATGAAATCAAGACCAAACTCGAATCTATAGCCGCTCCGCGTATTCATGAGGCTATGACGACTGCCGATAAAATGGAACGCCAAAATGCGATGCGTGTAATTAAAACCGACGTTCACGCGCAGTTGGATGCTGAGGCTGATGATGACAACAGCCATGATGGAGAAAAAATTGATAAGGCTTTGAAAGCGTTGACCAAACAGACGTGCCGTGCATTGGTGTTAAATGAAGGCCGCCGAATTGATGGCCGTCGTTTCGATGAAGTCCGCAAAATCACATGTGAAGTCGGACTGTTGCCCATTCCACATGGAAGTGCGCTTTTCACACGCGGTGAAACCCAGGTGCTTGGTGTCCTGACATTGGGAACCGGCTATGATGAACAGCGTATTGAGACCTTGAATGGTGATGAAAACCGTTCATTTATGCTGCATTATAATTTTCCCCCTTATTCGGTTGGGGAAGTCCGACGATTGGGAGGGCCTGGACGACGTGACATCGGTCACGGCAATCTGGCAGCACGCGCAATTGAAAAAGTTCTGCCGGTAAAAGATGAATTTGATTACACGATCCGTTTGGTTTCCGAAGTTTTTGAATCTAACGGTTCTTCATCCATGGGAACGGTGTGTTCCGGTATCATGGCGTTAATGGATGGCGGTGTACCCATAAAAACGCCTGTTTCAGGAATTGCCATGGGTCTGGTCAAAGAGGACGATAAGGTTGTTGTTTTATCCGATATTCTTGGAGATGAAGACCATACCGGTGATATGGATTTTAAAGTCGCCGGCACTGAAGACGGCATCACGGCCCTTCAGATGGATATTAAAATCAATGAACTTTCTAAAGAAATCATGGAGCAGGCGCTGGAACAAGCTCGGGTCGGCCGCTTGCATATCTTGCTTAAAATGCGGGAGGCGCTCACTGTATCCCGTGAATCAGTATCACCAAATGCACCCAAAGTGGAAACGATCAGGATAAAACCTGATAAGATACGCGACATCATCGGACCGGGCGGCAAGATAATCCGCATGTTACAGAGTGAAACCAACACCCGTATTGAAGTGGATGATTCCGGTTTAGTCAAAATATCCGCGATGTCCTCGGAAGATCGTGATGCCGCCGTGAAGCGCGTCAATGAAATCACGGTTGAGCCTGAAGTCGGTCGGATTTATGATGGCAAAGTGGTCAAAATTATGGACTTTGGCGCTTTTGTACAGATAATGCCGGGAACCGATGGTCTTTGTCACATCTCACAATTAGCCCAAAAACGCATTACCCGCGTTTCGGATGTGGTTAAAGAAGGCGACAACCTGAAAGTCAAAGTATTGGAAATCAGCCGTGATGGGAAAATTCGCCTGAGCCATAAAGCGGTTCTGAACCACGAATAAAGACTGATATAAAAAATATGGCTGTAACAACAATAAATAAATCAGTTCTGGGCAACGGCATTCGTATTCTGACCAAAAAAATGCCCTATATGCGTTCCGTTTCTATGGGTATTTGGGTGGATGCCGGCGCTCGGGATGAATCTGCCGATGAAAGCGGCTTGAGCCATTTTATTGAACACATGCTTTTCAAAGGCACGCATAAACGCAACGCCTTTCAAATAGCTAAAGAGTTCGATGCTATCGGTGGCCAGACCAACGCCTTTACTTCAATGGAAAAAACCTGTTTCCATGCACGCGTGGCCGATGAACATCTGGCCACCATGTTTGATGTTCTGAGCGATATTTTGTTAAATTCGCGTTTTGAAACTCAGGAAATCGAAAATGAACGGCCCGTGATCTTGCAGGAAATCAGTATGCAGCAAGACAGTCCCGACGAATATGTTCATTATCTCTGCACCAAAAATTTTTGGGGTGATACGCCGTTGGGACGTTCGATTTTAGGAAAGCGTGAGAACGTCAGCACTTATGATAATCATGCGATCAGGAATTTTTTTCAACGTGCATATCAGCCCGAACGCATTATTATATCGGCCGCCGGTAATTTGGACCACACCCGTTTCACTGATATGATCGAACCGCTTTTTAACCGTTTTGCCCGATTTGATTCTGATGAGGGGACGCGGCCTCCCCTCACTTGGCCGGAACGGCGCACACCTCCGGATCATAGAACTGTGAATCTGCATTTTCGTAAACTTGAGCAGGCTCATATTATCATCGCAACGCCAGGAATCGCAATTACAGATTCGCGGCGCTATGCTTTTTCTTTGATGAACACCCTTTTAGGCGGCAATATGAGTTCAAGGCTTTTTCAAGAGGTTCGTGAACGCCGGGGATTAGCCTACGCAGTTTATTCCTTTTTAGCATCCTATGCAGACACCGGAATGTTTGCCGTGTATGCGGGGGTTGCGCCTGATAATGTTAATGAAACAATTCGCTTGATTATCGCAGAGATGCGTAATCTGAAAAACAAACGAATCAGTAATGACGAACTTGTGCGCGCCAAAGAGTTCACCAAAGGCAATTTGGTGCTGGCATCCGAAAGCAATGATAATCAAATGGTGCGTTTGGCGCAAAATGAATTTAATTTAAAGCGACAAACACCGCTTAAAGAGGTTGTTGCCAAAATTGAAGCCGTTACAACTGAAGATATTATTGAATTGGCACGGTCGCTATTTCAACTAAGCCAACCGTCTTTAACAGTTTTAGGGCCGGTTACTGAATCTGACTTGGGGCAAATCTGATTTGGGCCAAATATTGCTTAATTTGGAAAGGCTTAATCTTAGGGTAGGAGTGCGAAGGTGAAATTAGAAGTTCGCTTCAAGTATCTGCATCCTGATACGGATGCAGACCTGGCACTGCCCCGGTATATGACATCCGGCGCATCCGGAATGGATATTTGTGCGGCTTTGGAAACATCGCTGACTTTGGCACCTGGCAAAATAGCTCTGATTCCCACCGGATTTGCAATTGCGATTCCAAACGGCTTTGAAGCTCAAATCCGGCCACGTAGCGGATTGGCAGTCAAACACGGCATCGGTATCATTAACTCTCCTGGTACGATTGATGCGGACTACCGCGGCGAAGTTAAAATCGCTCTGATAAACCTGGGGCAGGCACCCTACACGGTCCGGCGCGGCGACCGGATTGCCCAAATGATTTTTCAAAACGTCTGTCGCGCTAACCTGCAAGTTGAGCTTGATTCCGACTCTTGGCAACTTGATGACACCGAGCGGAATGATGGCGGGTTTGGGCATACCGGGGTTTGAATGTGAAATCTGGAATGCAGAATTTGGAATACGGAATGCGGAATGCAGTAACAGAAATTCCGAAATCCGAAATCCGAATTCCACATTCCGAACTTCAACTATGTGTGCTTGCCAGTGGCAGCAGGGGCAATGCCATTTTTGTTTCAGACGGCGCAACATCTGTTCTGATTGATGCCGGTCTGTCCGGTCGTGAAATCGAACGACGGTTATCACTTCGGGGAATAAAAGTGCAATCGTTAGATGGCATTATGGTTTCCCATGAACATTTCGACCACATTCAGGGGGTCGGTGTCCTGGCACGCCGCTATAAACTTCCGGTTTATATCAGTCGTCCGACCATGCAAGCAGCTTCCGCCCGACTCAAAACAATGCCCGCATCAGTCTGTTTTGAGTGCGGTGCGGGCTTTCAATTGAACACCCTCCGAATTCACCCGTTTTCGGTGTCTCATGATGTCTGTGACCCGGCCGGTTTTACAATCAGCAACAATGGCTCTAAGATTGGAATTGCAACCGACTTGGGTATTGCGACGTCGCTTGTCAAAGAACACCTCAAAGGGTGCGCAATCTTAGTATTGGAAGCCAATTATGATCCGGCAATGCTGATGCAAGGCCCTTACCCTTGGCCGTTAAAGCAACGGATTAACAGCCGCGTCGGTCATCTTTCCAATGAAGCTTCCCGTGATCTTCTGAGTGAAGTGCGAGACGACCGGCTTGAACATGTGATTCTGGCACACTTGAGTGAAGCCAATAACACGCCGGAAAAGGCGCTGGATGTTGTCAGCCGTGCGACTGCCGGAACAAAAATTAAATTGAGCGTTGCCAGCCAGGATGAATGCGGCGCTTTAATTCACCATTATCAATACAATCCTCAATTATAATCATTTAACCATTAAATCAAAGGACACTGAACATGCTCAAAAAATATGAACACCTCAGAATTTATCTTATCTTATGGTTGCTTTTTTTTCTTTTTATCAATATGGCCTCATCTTGGGCTCAAGATGATTTGGAAGAGATGCTTGTTCCGAAAACACTTACTCCGGGTTTAAAACATCTGTTGAAATTGTCAGAGCATGATAATACAGTTTCTTATGACCCCGTACTCATTGCGCCTGTTATGGATTTTTTAACATCTTCCAAAAAAGAGAACACTCTTTATTATTCCGATATTGATATATGCGGCGTATCTTCATATAATGAATCAGACTTTCGTAAAGAATTCGGATCATTTTTAAAACTAGCATTTTCGCCCGATATTCCGGATTATATTATTATGCCTTCATCCGTGCGCCTTAACTACTGGAAACAGGTCGAAGGACAAAAAGGCGCGTCCATTCCTCATTTATGGAAAAAACTTGCCAATCTCAATCTGCCGGTAATCGTTTCAGGCATTCAGTATGAAATGACCACCCCTAATGTGGAAACAGGCGGATATTACGGTTACGATTTAAACCGCCGATTAATTCTGTTTAAGCACAAAGGACGTAACGTTATGATCTCTTTATCAAAGCAAATAAAGAAATCCGAAGTTGGTAAAAAGGGGTATGTTATCGGACCGGACAGCGATTGGGAGTACTTTTATTCAGGTGAAGACGGGCTGACCAAAACCGGTCTCGGATGGACAAGTTCTTATATTTACAATTCTTATTCAATCACCATTTTTTATGAAATGGAATCCGACCCACCGCAAATCAGGTGCGGTTCGTTTAAATGGTTAGACGCCGGTTGGATGGGCATGAATATGGCAAAGAAAAAACATATATACAATGGCCAGATGCGTTATGCGGCTTCTCTCAAACAGGTCGTTGAAAATCCCACTCTGCCAGAAATATCTGTCTTGGCTGAAAAAATTGCCGCAATCAAAAAACAGAATCGGAAAGAATTGGAAACCCAATTCAAAGCGTATTTGCAACGCATTGTCAAACGTTCCGAAAAATTGGATGCTACGGACGCCGCTGCCAAAATCAAAGCTCTGTTAGAAGATAGCAAAAACTTGGAACACCTGAACAATGAAGAAATGTCTTCTGTTTTAGTGATGAACTATATTAAAATGCTAATTGGTAAAATCCCGGATCAAAAGCTGGCTTTGAGTCCCGCAGATTAATTCGCATTCATTAGGATTTTAAAAATCCTATAATATCCATCATCTTTTCAATTCGCTGCTTAATCTGCTCCTCTGTCCAAGCAAGTTTAATCTGCATGGAAATCGCTCGACGCATGATGTCATCTGATTGCGGCAGCGTAAGGTTTTGGTAATCCGGGCAATGTTTAGCTGATTGCGATGGCAATTTGGCCGCAGTATGCCATTGTTTAAGGTGGTCCCAATGACTGATATAATGCCAATTGTTGGCATACCAATTGAAACAGCCATCCACGCCGGCTTCTCCGAATTTTTTAACTGTTTTTTGTGCGGCAGATTCGTCGGGAAGGAAAAAAGAGAGAAAGGTCGCGGTATCACCGTCAGGATCAGGAAGCTGTCTGAATGTGATTTTATCCGATTGTGCAAGCGCATCTTTGATTGTTTTTTTGGTTTGGCGCTGTCTGTCAATCATCATATCCAGCTTGCGCAATTGAGCAACCCCGACGGCCGCGTTCAATTCGCTGATCCGAAAATTGGTCCCTAAAATCAGATGCGCTTCCAAACCACGATCATTGCCCTTATGGTCATGTCCATGATCGGTGAAAGCATCCGCATGAGTGTAAACGGTGCTGTCGTCAGTAACAATCGCGCCGCCTTCGCCGCAAGTAACGGTTTTAACCGGATCAAAAGAGAAACATCCCGCTTTTCCGAAAGTTCCCAGTGCCTTGCCGTTAAAAGACCCACCTACAGACTGGCAGGCATCTTCGATCAGAATAAGGTCGTGCCGCTCGCAAACCTGACTGATTTCATCAATACACGCCATCGCACCGCACATGTGGACGGGCAAGACCGCGCGTGTGCGCGATGTGATGACCGCTTTCAACGCCTGAGGATCCAGGCACAAGGTTTCATCAATTTCAGCAAACACGGGAACCGCACCCACGGCCAGCACAGCTTCAATTGTGGCAATAAACGTAAACGGCGGCACGATCACCTCATCGCTGGCACCGATTCCGCAGGATATTAAAGCGGTAATCAATGCGGTAGTGCCGCTGGCGCATAAATGGCAATAGGCCACGCCTAATCGTTTGGCTAGCTGTTTTTCAAATGAACGCGCTTTCCAGTGTCCCTGTCGTACTGGATCAAAACCGTAACGAAATAGCACACCGGTTTCCAAAACATCGTTCACTTCCTTACGTTCCTCATCTCCGAAGAGTTCAAATCCGGGCATTTATTTATCTCCTTGTAGTCAGTTTTCAGTCTTCAGTCTTCAGTATCCAGCCTCTGTTTTAAGTACTTGAACAAAAATTTTCCGGTTTTTTATAAATCAGACTGGATGCCTGCGTACCGTAATCTTTCCAGATTGCGGATCGTCGGGGAATCGCAATCTGGAAAGATTACGGTAAAAGCCAGTGCGTCTGGAAGAATAGCAGGATAAAAATATTTTTACTCTGATACTGCGGGAAAACTTTTGGCTAAGTACTTATCTGCCAACTGTTGACTTCCGATACTTGAAATGTGAATCAGCTTTTAGTTTTTTTTGGGGTGGAATCATTTTTGGCAAAATAGGCGCTAAAATAACGCTTCATCGCTTCACGGGCATAATGTGCCGCCTTCACGCCGCGATATTTTCCATGGGCAACAACAACCGAAATAACCAGTTTTTCATCGCCCTTTTTTTCATGGGCGTATCCGACAAACCAGTCTATATAGGCCGTTCGAGCTTTATTTTTAATGGAGCCGGATTTGCCTCCAATGCGAAGTCTGGAAAGCACCCGATCTTTTTTATAACCTCTGAACGCCTTCCGGAGTGTTCCCGATTTGATCGTTTCTTTCATAATATCGGCCAAAACAACGGACGCATGCGGTGTGATTGCTTGATGAATGGGGGTAAAATGACTGCGATACAAGATACGTCCATTATGATCCGTTAGCCGATTTATAATAGTGGGTTCCACAAGTATTCCGTTATTTAAAACGACCGAGGCCATCAAAGCGCCGTGAAGTGGGGATATGGTGGTTTCACGATTAAACCCGCAAGCGATCTCAGCCAATTGATACGGCTCATTCGTGATAGTGATGACACTGGGATCAAAATCAAGTTCGAAATTAATATCACGGTTAAAACCAAATGCTTTGGCATACTGTGCCAAAACCGTTTGACCAAGCAACAATTTGCCAAGTTTGCCGAACACCGGATTGATAGACAAGGCAAAAGATTTGCGCAAAGTTGTAAAATGTGAATATTTATTAGTTTTTTTCTTCAACTGAGACTTATACAAGCTGTATTTGCGACCATTATAATTCAGCTTGGAATCAGAATTCATACCGTATTTTTCTATTGCCGCTGCCGCTGTGATGATTTTAAAAACACTGGCCGCCGGAAATTCACTGTTAATACACGGGTTTTCAGCATTGCGATTTTTATTGAAACCGACCATCGCCCGAATTTTACCGGAATAAGGATCCATCGCAACGAATCCGATCTGCTTTGAAACGTACCTTTTCCGAGATGTGTATTTTTTGATTTTATCTGATATGTAATTCTGCAAGTCGATATCAAGGGTTGTGTCGATCAGATATTTTTTTCCCTTAACCTCAACCTCAAAGGATTCTTTTTTTAAATTTGCCAAGGGAAGGTTGTTTAACAATCGTTTAACATCTTTTTTAAAAAATACGGGTGTTTTTTCATACGTTTCCTGACTCAGGATGTTCACCGAAGTTTCAGGTTGTTCCATTTTTTCCGAAGTGGAATTGGCATTGCCGTTAAGCCCGCCTATAATTGCAATCACAGCCATAAACATGAAGATAAATACAGATGCATACTTCAACAAATTGAAAACGGAGCGTTTTTTTGCTTCCTGTTTTAAAGATCTCTGGTATTCACGCCAACTGGATTTTTCAAATAGGTGTTTATCGGTAATTTCAAGATAACGTTGCATAATTCACCTCTTATATTATGGGCAAATTGCAAATTTGCCCTATGTAAAAAAAGTTTGTGGTCAACTCAGCGCTGTTCCCGGATCAATAGACATATCCGGTGTTGCCACAGTGCATTTGCTACTATCAACTGCGGCAATCAGCATCCCCTGCGATAAACAGCCCATGATTTTGACCGGTTTTAAATTAGCGACCAGAATGACTTGTTTGCCAATCAAATCATCAGGTGCATAGCTTTTGGCAATTCCGGCGATGACAGAGCGTTTTTCCCCGCAATCCACTTCCAACTGCAATAGTTTTTTAGATTTAGGCACTTTTCGGGCAGTTAAAACGGTTGCCACTCTGAGGTCAATTTTAGAAAACAGATCATAATCGATCAGTGGTTTGGTTTCAAGTTTTGCGGGAGAAAGCTGTTTTTTAGAATTTTTAGAAGATTGAGGCGTTCTTTTTTTTACATCAATACGAGGAAAAAGAGCTATTGACGGCTTTACCTGAACGCCTGAAGGCAATCCCCGCCATTCTAAAAGCAGGTTAACATTTAGAAGTGGACGATGCGGATCATCAATCCCTCCCATTCCGAGATGTTCTTGCATTTTTACAGCCGTCATCGGCATGATAGGCCAGATCAGACCGGAAATTATACGCAGTCCCTCAAGCAAATTGTAAATGACATAAGCCAGTTCTTTATGTTTCGACTGTTCTTTGGCCAGATTCCAAGGGGCCGTCTGATCTATATATTTATTGCTGCGATTAATCAATTTCCAGATAGCGGCCAACCCCTTGTGAAATTCAAAAGCGCCCATTGCCTCAAGATACTGTTCAACCGCACGGCGAGCATATTGCTGTAACCCCGGTGCCATGGCCTGTTCGGTCTCAGAATCTGTTGAAGGAACGCATCCGGAAAAATATTTATGCGTCATAGTTATCACGCGGGAAAACAGATTGCCTAAATCGTTGGCAAGGTCGGCATTGATTCGTTCTATCAGGGCGGTTTCGTTAAAATCGGAATCCCGTCCGAACACCATATCACGCATCAAAAAAAACCGGAACGCATCAATACCATAAGTATCTTTGAGTTGAAGCGGATCAACCACATTCCCCAGACTTTTTGACATTTTACTTTGGTCAATATTCCAATAACCGTGGACATTGAGATGCCTGTAGATCGGAATACCGGCCGCTTTGAGCATAATCGGCCAATAAATTCCATGAGGTTTCAAAATATCTTTGGCCACAATATGTTGCGCTACAGGCCAAAATTTTTTAAAAAGATCGCCATCAGGATAACCCAAGGCGGAAGTATAGTTTATCAATGCGTCAAACCAAACATAAGTGACATAGTTTTCATCAAAAGGAAGTGTGATTCCCCATTCAAGACGTGTTTTAGGGCGTGAAATACATAAATCATCCAAAGGCTCTCTAAGAAAAGCTAAAACTTCCTTTGTATAGCGTTCAGGACGTATAAAGCCGGGATTGTCCTTAATATGGCTGATCAGCCAATCTTGATAACGGCTCATCTTAAAAAAATAGTTGGATTCTTTGATAATCTCCGGCTTTTTTTCATGATCCGGACATTTTCCATCCTCAAGTTCACGCTCGGTGTAAAACCGCTCACAATCAAAGCAGTATAAGCCTTCATATTCGCTAAAGTAAATATCGCCCGAATCATAAATTTTTTGAAGAATTTCCTGAACAACAGCGATATGCGATGGGTCAGTAGTGCGGATAAAGGCGTTATTGCGGATATTCAGCTCCGGCCAAAGCGATCTGAAAAGGCTGCTGATCTGATCGACATAAGATTGGGGGGTGATATTTTGCTTGGCGGCAGCGCGCACGATTTTATCACCATGTTCATCTGTGCCTGTGAGAAAAAAGGTGTCAGTGTCTGTCAGTGAATGAAAACGCGCGGCCACGTCGGCGATAATGGTTGTGTAGGCGTGTCCCAGATGGGGTTTTGAATTAACATAATAAATCGGTGTGGTTATATAAAATGGCTTTGCCATTGTTGCTCCTTGTTGTTCATCATTAATCATCGCCGCCGCCGTTTTTTCTTTAGCGGTTGCGGTTTATGTTTAGAACTGATGATGTCTTCAATATTGATTTCAGTGTCAAAGCCTTCTTCAAACCGAATCAGCACACGGTTATTAATCGGATTGTGCCGAATCACTCTGCCATTGCCTTTGACTGTTTTGACAATACTGCCTATACGAGGAAAATTTTTTTTCAGTTTCAGATAGGTTTCATATTCATAAGTCAGACAACACATTAAACGGCCGCATTGGCCCGAAATTTTGGTCGGATTAAGCGACAATCCCTGTTCTTTAGCCATTCGGATTGACACAGGGCCGAATTTATCCAGAAAAGAAGTGCAGCACAAAATACGTCCGCATCTTCCCAATCCGCCGCACATCCGCGCTTGGCTACGGATGCCCACTTGACGCATTTCGACCCGAACACCAAGTTTTTGTACAAGCATTTTTACCAGTCGTCGAAAATCAACACGTCCGTCAGATGTAAAAAAGAAGGTGAATTTACCAGAGTCAAAAGTGCTTTCAACAGCAAAAAGGTTCATCTTTAAATCAAGTTGTTTAATGCACTCAAGACAGTAAATATGCGCCTTTTTTTCCTCTTCAATATTTTTATCCCTCTGGATGCAGTCTTTTTCATTGGCCAGGCGAAATACCTTTTTTAATAGTCTTTCCGAAGGTTGGTTTTCATGGGTGACCGGCGGAACAGCGACAACCCCGTATCCGAGGCCGTGTTGGGTTTCGACAATCACCTCATCGCCTTTTTGAAGCACAAATGCACCCGAATCAAAATCATATACTTTGCCGCCACGCTTAAATTTTATTCCAACGATTTTATACATACTTTGAAGTTGTAAGTTTGAGGGTTATCAATAAAAATGGGCAATGATGACTTGAAACTTATCACTTAAAATTTACTGATCAGTCGAGGTTTCATGTAACCTGTTGATTTTATTGGGAAACAAAATCAAGGTCGCTAACGCTGTTTTGTAATAATTTCAATAGATTATAATTTATCGGTATAGTTATCAGATTTAGATTTGTTCTATCATAAAAATTACTCTCTTACCAAATTAGCCATTTTGGAGCATTTTGGGTATAATATGGCACAATTTATTAGTCAGAACGGCATAATAGAGCCATATATGGAATATATGCAAAAATTATGCCATAACAAACCACAATTCGATGACTATACTTGTTATTTTGGGCTACCAACATAAGCTGGGACACTAAATGTAGTCGTAGGTTGGGTTGAGGAACGAAACCCAACGAATTCAGGCTGATGTTGGGTTTCGTTCCTCAACCCAACCTACATCTGTCCCGCCTTATGTGGGTAGCCCTATTTTGCAACCCCTCGACTGTCCAGAAAATTATAACTTCAAAATTTAAACTTACAACTTTCAACGCGTGAGCTGCATAAACAAACTATCCAAAGTTAAACGCAAATTGGCGTTTGCCCGAATTTTTCGTTCAGCAGTTTGAACGGCTTCCAGTTTTTCCAGCAGTGTTCCGACAGTAATCTGTTCCGACATATAATGAATTTTATCAATCAAATCATAATTAATCATTTTTTCAGGACAATACCGGTAAATCAGCAGGTCTCGCAGCCATGATTTAATTCCATCTAAGATTTCTGTAATATTATCTTTATCCCGAGCGAACCTTGCAGCAAGTGCCATAATCATAGCAGACGATTGTACAGAGCGTGCATTAACAGTGCCAGGCCAGATAGTACGGATAAGCAGATCGCGCCGGTTTATCCAATCATTTTCTAACAAGGACAACGCTTTGGAAAAGCTGCCATAAGACATTGCCGCCAAGACAGTCGCTTTTTCAGGCACGACATTTTTTTGGGTCATCAACATCGCTTCGATATGTTGAAGCGAGATCGGATGAAATCGAATCGGCTGGCAACGGGATGTTATTGTTGGCAGCAGGTCCCTTTTATTTTTCGCAATCAGGATAAAAACAGTTCGATCCGGCGGTTCTTCCAATACTTTAAGCAACGCATTGGCAGCGGCCTGGTTCATCGTTTGCGCATCATCTATGATCACCACCCTTAATTTGGCCGAGTATGGTTTCATCGTGATTATGAGGCGCAAATCACGTATTTGTTCAATTTTGATGAATTGGCCTGATGGTTTTATCAGGATAATATCGGGATGATTTCCCGATTTGATTTTTCGACATACCTTACACACACCACAAGGGTTGTAAATTAATTCAGAATTCGGAATTTGAGGTGCGGAATGAATGCTGCCAATTGTGATCGCCTGCTTAGAGTCTGATTGGTTAGTATTTTTCGCGTCAACGTTCCCTACACAGTTGCAAAGCATTGCAAACATGGTGGCCACAGTGTGTTTGCCAATGCCTTGGTTTCCGATGAAAGTCAGAGCATGAGGAACATTTCCATTCTGAAGGAGGGTGGTTAAAATTCTGATCGGCTGTGTTTGGCCAATAATTTTTTCAAATCCACACACGAATTGCCAATCATGTCTTTTGGGTGTTAATATTATTTACACGCTCTTTCAGTTCTTTACCCGCTTTGAAAAACGGTAATTTTTTAGGTTTGATGGTCACTTTTGCACCGGTTTTCGGATTTCGACCGGTATAGCTTTTATATTCTTTAACAAAAAAGCTGAAAAGTCCGCGAATTTCGACACGTTCGCCTTGAGCCAGTGCGTTAGCCATCTCATCAAAAAAAATTTGAACGACCTCGGCCGCTTCCGCTTTAGTCATCTTAGCATCCGCCTTTAAAGCGGCTATCAACTCCAATTTATTCATCAGTTCACCTTTATTAAATATATTCTAAAACCTAATGGTTTCTTTATTAGCTACAAATTAATAAAAAGTCAAGGGGTTATCGTAAAATTTCAGGAAGGCTTTCAATATCGTTCTCTTCGATTTCGACAGATGCAAACTGATTGAGCGCATCAATATTAACAATCACTCGCCCTTTGCCGCGATAGCTGGAGAAATAACCGGAAACGCCGGCAAAAGGACCGGAAATCACCATTATGCGTTCCTTCTTTCTAAATCGTCTCCCGGTGACAATTGGCAGCCCCTTGGACACTATAATTTTCAATGAATCAACCGTTTCTTCAGGAACAGATAACGGCCCGGTGCGATTGCCGATAATACGAACAAAGCCAGCAGCTTTCACAATACCATAATGCTCATACCGGTCCATGTTCGTTCTTACGAAAGTATAACCCGGGAACAGCGGTTTTTGAATCATCAGTTTGCGATCCTTACGCTTGCTCGGCACGCGAATTTTTGGAAGAAAGGATTCCATATCTCTCCGTTCCAGGCAGTAATGGAGGTTATTTTCGCACCGGCTGCGCGCATACAGGATGTACCATAAATGAGGTTGTTTGGATTTTGCCATAAATAGTTTTAAATCTCAAATTACAAGCATCGTAAAATTTTCGCCACTAAGACACAAAGTCACAAAAAATATTCACTCTTTTATATTATAACCTTTGTGGTTTTGTGCCTTAGTGGCTGAACTAAACTATCACCAAAACTTAACCACAGAACCTAAACACGCCACTCCCGAATAGCCGCATCATAAGATTCAATTGTACCGATATCTCGTAGATATTCTTTAATTTCATACCCATACATTTTTCCTGTTAATTTCGGAAAGATATGAAACCCCAGATCACATACACTGTCGGGCTGTCTGATAAAGCTTTCGGTAAAAAAGGAAAATATTTCAGGATTTGCCACATAGATGCCGCCATTGGCAAGATCGGAAGCGGGATTATCCGGTTTTTCTATAAAACTAACAATTTTTTGAGTGTTATCAAGTGTGACAATCCCACATTCATGTGGAACCGGCGCATGAATCAAACCCATTGTAAGGATTCCGCCGCAAGCACTGTTGTCCTCATGTTGCCTGATCATTCGTTTAAGATCAAGTGTTGTCAGGTTGTCGGCATAAATAATCAAAAAATTTTTTTCATCAATCACGGCTTCACGGTTCGTCCAAATTGTCCCTCCGCTGCCTAACAGTTTTTTTTCATATAGCGGTATGATTTCCGGCTTAACCTTAGAACTGATTCGTTTCAGAAAACGTTCGACTTGATCGGCATGATGATGGGTGTTGATCAGAATTTCACTGACACCGCACTTTTCCAAAAGTTCAATCCATATTTCAAGAAGAGGTTTGCCATGAATTGGGATCAGACATTTGGGAACAACCGAAGTGTAAGGCCTTAACCGCGTCCCTTTACCGGCGGCGAGCAAAAACGCTTTCATCATTCAGATACTTGCTTTACGGATGACATTTAATTGTTTCATTTGTTTTTCAGAGTATGCAAGGATATCCGCTTGTGCATCCTGACCGCTAAGATACTCCCAGTAATCACGGATACTTTCCTTGACATCATGTTGGGGCTGCCATCCTAAAGCCTGCAATTTGGCGGTGTCTGAAAAAATATGGCGCGTGTCGCCATAACGATATTGCCCCGCCAAAACAGGTTGAAGATCGCGTCCGGTCACTTCTTGCATGGCATTGTAAAAATCAAACACCGTCCAGGCAATACCTCCGCCAACATTAAAAACCTGATAATCGGCTTCCGATTTTTCAAGTACAAGTAAATTAGCGCGAACCACATCCTGGATATTAATAAAATCTCTTACTTGGCGGCCATCTTCGAAAATAAGCGGTTCGCGTCCGAAAAACAGTGCGAGCGCAAAAATTCGCATTGCACCGGAATAGGCATTATAAAATGATTGCCTCGGCCCTTGCACAATGGAGTAACGCATCACGGTCGAAGGTATATTATACCGCTTGCCCAACTGAATTGCAATCATTTCTTGCGAATGTTTGGAAAGCGCATATTGGTTGCACGGATTAATCACCGTTTCGTCCGAGGCCGTCCATTCGAGTTCATGATCGCAAACAGGGCATAAATGATTCCACGCCCCGCGGGATAACTGCCGTTCCAAACGTATAGACGGATAAAAGTATTGACCATCACGTTGAAAACAGGCCGGGCATTTGTACCGCCCTTCGCCCATAACCGCTTGGCTGGCCGCCACAATCACTTTTTTTACACGGTTAAACCGCTTGTTTTCCACTAAAACTTCATAAAGAAGCGCGGTTGATACGGTATTTACATGAAAAAAAGTCGCAAAATCGGTCAGATAATCCTGATACGCCGCCAAGTGATAAACAGCGTCAATATCTTCCAGCGCTTTGATCCAGGTTTGTTTATCACGAACATCGCCCATGATGAACTCGGCTTGAGGATGAAGATAAGGCGGTTTGCCATGCGGATGAATAGTTGGATGCAGATTGTCCAGGATACGAACATGATGTCCCTCCTGAATAAGCGCATCGGTTGTATGGGAACCGATAAATCCGGCACCGCCGGTGATAAGAATATTCACAAAAAGCTCCGTTTCTGATGTTGGGGCCGCAACACGCCCCTATTTACTTGAATATGAACGATAATCAAAGATGACTTTACTACCGCTTTCTTCAATCATGAAAGGCATTTCCCGATACTCCTTCATGGCTTCAAAGACCGAATTCTGTCTTTCACGAGGCACGATCAGCAGTAAAAAACCACCTCCTCCCGCACCGGCGATTTTTCCTGCTAAGGCGCCCGCCTGACGGGCTTTCAGATACATCTTGTCAATTCGTTCATTGGCGATTCCAGACGCCATTTTTTGTTTCAATTGCCAATTCAGGTCCATCAACTCGCCCCATGTTTCAATCGCTCCGTTTTGCATCGCCTCAATAAAGGGATCGACTAAGGCAACCATTTTTTCCAACATTGCCGACGTTGCCAAAGATGCCAGATTTTTATTTTGTTCGCTAAGAATTTTGTCGGCGCTGCGTGTGATACCTGTATAATAAAGGAGCAGTGAAGATGCGAATTTGCGTTTGACACTGTTTTGCAAGGAAATAGGAGTGCGCTCGGTAATATCTCCGGCGTCAAAAGTGAATTTATTAATACCGCCATACGCCGCGGCATATTGGTCCTGCCGTCCGATAGGTTTGTTCATAATATCAATTTCAATGCGGCAGGCGTCTTGTGCCAATTGTTCAGCCGTAACCAGAATATTCTGATAGGTGTACAAGGCATGTAAAAGCGCAACCGTAATTGAACTGGAACTGCCAAGCCCTGATCCGGAAGACGGAATGTCTGCCAGTGTAGTGATTTCAACACCTTTGGCCACACCGGTGATTTTCATGGCTTCACGCACCAAATCATGCTTGATTTCAGATACATGATTAACACATTCTTTCTTTGAATAATTGATATAGATCATATCATCGAAACGTTCTTTAACAATCGCGTAAACAAATTTATCAATGGCCGTACAAATTACCTGGCCTTGTTTTTGGGAATAAAATGCTTTCAAATCCGACCCGCCGCCGACAAAACTAACCCGCAGCGGCGTTCTTACAATAATCATAATCCATGCTCCGTTGCTTATTCACAATAACCATTACAGCAAATATAAAAAAAAATGATAGATAACTTCTTGAACCTTGTTAAATTTTACAGTATAAAGCGAAGATTATATAAAAAGTCAAGTGCATATTCGGAATTCCGAAAAGCGGCTTGAAACCAAAATTCAGTAAAAAGTGATATACTATTAAAATGAAAATCTTATTGACCAATGACGATGGTATTTATGCTCAGGGTTTATGGGCGCTTTATGAAGCTTTCACCCTGACAGATACGGCCTTTGTGGTCGCGCCGGATCGTGAACGCAGTGCTGCCGGACATGGCATTACTCTCAATGAACCGTTGCGTATCAAACGAATGGCGGTCTGCAATGGCAATTATGGCTATGCTGTCAACGGCACACCGGCCGATTGTGTGAAGTTAGGTTTCCAGGAGATTCTAAAAGAGCGGCCTGATATTGTTGTTTCGGGCATCAATCCGGGTGCCAATGTGGGTATTAATCTTAACTATTCCGGCACTGTCGGAGCAGCTAGGGAAGCGTCTTTGAACAATATTCCGGCTATTGCTGTTTCTGTTTACGGATGGGAAGTCCTCAATTATGAAGCTGTTTCACAATTTATCAAAGAACTTGCGGCCAAAATCGTTGAAGAAGGGCTTCCTTTCGGCGTTTTCCTGAATGTGAACATTCCCAATAAACCGTGGAATGAGATTCAAGGCATTCAGATTAGCAAACAGGGTGTTTCAGCGCCACCGGCAAATATCGAAAAACGGACCGATCCGCGCAAACGCGAATATTATTGGCAAGGGTGTGATATTCAAAAAAGCTTTAAAAATTCGGAGATTGATAGCGTCGCTTTGGAGCGGGATTATATTTCGATCACTCCGATTCAATGTGATATGACTGATTACAAAATGATTGACCAACTCAAACAATGGCCGATCAGCTTAAACGGGAGGTAAATTAATGCTCAAAATCGGAATAATCGGCGGTTCAGGATTAGATGATCCGGATTTCATACAAAATGCTGATGAAATCAAAGTGGATACGCCTTTCGGCGAACCTTCTTCAACTTTGATGACAGGTAAAATTGGCGATGCAGAAGCGGTTATTATCGCGCGACACGGCAAAAAACATCAACTTAGCCCCACTCAGGTTAATTATCGCGCCAATATTCAGGCGTTAAAATCACAAGGCGTTACGCATATTGTTGCAACAACGGCCTGCGGCAGTTTAAGAACCGTAATCGGCCGAGGTGACTTTATTCTTCCCGATCAATTTATTGATTTTACACGTCATCGTAAAATAACATTTTTCGATTCTTTTGAGCAGGGTGCCAAACATACGCCCATGGCCGAGCCTTTTGACGCGGATTTACGCCAGGCCCTTTTGGCAACATCGAACAACCTTGGATATAAAATCCACGATGGCGGCACAGTGATCACAATTGAAGGACCGCGCTTTTCCACCAAAGCGGAATCGCACATGTTCCGTATCTGGGGGGGTGATATTATCAATATGTCGGTTGCGCCGGAGGTGATTTTGGCCAATGAAGCGGGTATTCCATACTCTGCGGTGGCCATGTCAACCGATTATGACTGTTGGAAAGAGGATGAAGTCCCCGTTTCCTGGGAAGAAATTTTAGCGGTGTTTAATAAAAATGCAGACCGTGTAAAACAATTGTTAATTCAGTTTATTTTAAATAATCCAAATTTATCATCTAATAATAAGGTATAAAAATATGGAAAGCTTGAAAGCATCTATCCGATCTATTCCTGACTGGCCGATTGACGGTGTTATTTTCAGAGACCTCACAACCCTGATGCTGGATCCGCAGGTATTTAAAGAAACCTGTGATCTGTTTTACAACCGCTATAAGAATCAGAATATTGATAAAATTGTGGGAATCGACGCCCGCGGTTTTGTTTTTGGCGCGGTACTTGCATATCATCTCAATGTCGGATTTGTACCGGTCAGAAAAAAAGGCAAGTTGCCATATAAAACGATTCGTGAAAGCTATACGCTTGAATATGGTAAAAATACGGTTGAAATGCACACCGACGCCATTTCCCAAGGTGAACGCGTTGTTATTGCAGATGATCTGATTGCCACAGGCGGCACTATCGCCGCGGCTGTCAAATTGGTCGAGCGTCTGGGCGGCGATATCGTGGAATGCGCTTTTGTGGTCGAGCTTCCTGACCTCAAAGGCCGTGATCTGATTAAAGGGCAGAAGGTTTATTCGATGGTGATGTTTGAAGGAGAATAGGCGCAGCCTTTGCAATCACGTTTTCAATGATAACGGATAGTCGGGGAGCTACGGCTTGAGCTACGGCAATGACTTCATCGACTTTTACCGCAACAGGCATGTCAGGATTATGAATGTTGGTGAGGATTGAAAGTGCAAGAATTTTCATGGAAGCATGTACGCCGGAGATCACTTCATGCACGGTCGAAAATCCCACAGCATCAGCGCCAATCGTTTTCAAAAAACGGATTTCCGCCGGTGTTTCCAACGAAGGCCCTGATAAACCGGCATAAACGCCTTTACGAAGATGAACATCCGTTTGTTGCGCTAATGACATCAGTGTCGGGTCGTAAGCATTTAACATATCGGGAAATCTTACGCCCCAACTATCTTCATTCTGTCCGATGAGCGGATTTGAACCGGTAAGATTGATATGATCGGCAATAATCATAATATCACCAATGCTAAATGTTAAGTTCAAACCTCCGGCCGCATTGGTAAGGATTAAAATTTTAACCCCCAACGCCTGCATAACCCGAATCGGAAAGGTTGCCTCACGGGGTGAATAGCCCTCATAAAGATGAAAACGGCCTTGCATGGCGATTGTGGGAATATTTTGTATGGTGCCAATCAACAGACGGCCATGATGACTTTGAACCGTTGACTCAGGAAAATTAGGAATATCCTGATATGCAAACGACGTCTGAATAGCCATCGCACCGATACTTTCACCAAGCCCTGTTCCGGTTAAAATGCCAATGCGCGGTCGGTCATGTAAATATGATTGCAAATATTTTTTTGTTTCATTAACTTTTTGGGTGTATCGTTTCCCATACTTTTTATTGATTAAAGTATTGGTTCCCGGTTTTAGTTTGGATCCGTTTACCATGTTTTTATGTCCAATATATGTTCGCTTTTGATAAGATTGTTTTTTCTTCTCCCAATAAGACTCTACCTCTAAGAATGTCCCAAGTATAAAAAAAAGGAGCTAATTAAGAATTAGCTCCTTTTTTATTACAAAATATTTTCCCTATTATCTTTCAGGGAGTTGAAACCGAATTTAAGCGGCAACCTCTTCTTTAACGGTAGTCGCTATTTTAAATAACGCGGTCAACACTAAGAAACCGACGCCATACACGCCAATGGTAATCAGAATTTCAGGAAATGTCGGCATGTACTCGTTGACATGATGCAACGGAGACGGAACAAAACCACCGGAAATCATGCCCATGCCTTTGTCAATCCAGGTTCCCAGAAAAACACATACGCAGGCAACGGCCAGAACAGTTTCATTTTGGCGCGTAACCGGAACAATCAGAAGCAAAATCGCCACAGCCATAAGTACCATTGAAGTCCACATCCAGGGTACCAACGCACTTTTGCCATGTAATCCGGCAAACAGATAGGTCAGATGATCAGTGTGTTCGGGAATATTGCTGTAAAAGGCAACAAAAACCTCACATAATAAGAAAAATACATTGAGGATGATCGCGTAAGTTACGATCTTGGCGAGGCTCTGAATTTGCTCCCGTCCCGGATCGAATTTCGTAATATTGCGAATCAGCAGACATAAAAGGATTAAAAAGGATGGCCCCGCTGCAAAAGCGGATGCCAGAAAGCGCGGTGCCAAAATGGCGGTCAGCCAGAAACCGCGTCCCGGAAGACCGCAGTACAGATACGCTGTAACAGTGTGAATTCCAACCGCCCAAGGGATGGATAAATAAATAAGCGGTTTTAACCATTTTTGTGGCGGCACGCCATTTCTTTCAGCTTGCAAAACATTCCAGCCCACAATAATATTTAAGAACAAATAACCGTTTAAGACAATCATATCCCAAAATAATATGGAAGTGGGGGTCGGATAGAGCAAAACGTTCAATGCGCGTATCGGCTGGCCAAGATCAACAATGATGAAAAGCAGACACATGGTGACAGCCGAAATCGCCAAAAACTCACCCAAAATGGTAATACGGCCAAACGCCTTATAGTTGTGTATATAATAAGGCAACACAACCATAACACCTCCGGCGGCCACACCGACTAAAAAAGTAAAATTGGCGATATAAAATCCCCACGAAACATCCCGGCTCATCCCGGTGATACCCAGTCCGAAATCAAACTGATAAAGATAGCATGCGAATCCTACACCGATAAGCGCTAAAAGAGCGGCAATCCATGTATAATACCGTTTGCTTCCTTGCAGTGCCAGTTCAAGCATAACTACACCTCATAATTAATTAGCAATCGGGTTGACATTGTTTTCCCTGTCAACCCAATATGTTATTGATCAAACAATGTAAAAAACCATCGGGCCGGTGCCCAATCCCTGTTTCCGTCGGATAGTGAAGTTTTTATTCAACACTTTCCTGACTTCAGAAGCAGGGTCATCAACGTTTCCAAAAATGAGCGCGCCTCCCGACGCTTCTACACAGGCTGGTTGTTTGCCCACAGCTAACCTTTCGGCGCAAAAATTACATTTTTCCACCACGCCTTTGGAGCGCGTTGGAAAATCAGGATTTTGCTCAGTAATAAACTGTCGCGGATCCCGGAAATTAAAGCTGCGCGAACCATAGGGGCAGGCCGCCATACAGAAACGGCAACCGATGCAACGATGGAAATCCATCAAAACGATGCCATCGTCCCGCTGAAACGTTGCTTTAGTGGGACAGGCGCGTACACAAGGCGGATTTTCACAATGATTGCATAGAACCAAAAAAGGATTATGCTTTACATGCTCAGGTAGGAAGGTATCCTCTTTGCCCGGGAACGCATGTTTGAACTCTTCTCCCCAAATCCATTTAATTTCCCACCGCTCATTTTCGATATGGGGAACATTATGAAGTTTGTTGCATGCTTCGATAATAGGCTCAAGCGCCTCTTTGGTCTGAAGCTTATGCGTATTAATAACTAACGCCCAACGTTTGCCGGTCAAAGCCTTTTTATTGGACGCTTTTTCCGGAGTCGCCGTGGCGGCATGTTCATCAGCATCAGCAGTGGCGAAGGCATCGAGAACCGGTTTGGCGCTCAGTCCCACTGCCGAAACTCCGGCTATCTTTAGGAAGTTTCTCCGACTGCTTTTCATCACTTCTTCTCCTTTGGGTCAATGTGGCAATCCCAGCAATACGGATTGACGGATGCGTAGTTATGGCATTTATCACAAAAATCAGCTTTGCTGACGTGGCAACCTATACATGAATTTTCGCCTGTGGAAAGACTCATGTTAAACTGCTTGCCGTCAGGGTTGGTGTATGTTCGCTCACCGGTACGTACAACCGTATCACGCCATACATCAAGCAGTTGCATGTGTTCCGCAACCATATACTCTTTGGATCGCACACATGTTTTGGCGGCTTTGGCTTTGGCAGACAATTCCGGTTCGGGCGCAGACGTAGCACTTACCAGATTATACCAAATCGGCAAAGTGAACAGAAATAAAAATATAGCCAAACCTGTGATAATCTTTTTTTTATCATTCATCAGCATCATCCTCCGTTTCCGGCAGATCTTCTCCGCGCAGGTCTGTGGTTCTTTCATTTTCGCCCGGCACAATCAGCGCGTTGGCAACCAATTCATGCAGTCCGGTAACGTCAACTTCAGGAACCCAGTATTCCATCAAAGGGGGAAGTGCCGCACGGTCAACAGCGCAAACACACGCTAACATATTGACGCCGTGTTTTTCATGCACACTCCTCACAGCATTGGCGCGGGGCAATCCGCCGGCCATTCTGAGTTCCATATTTTCACCGGCATTCAAACCGGAACCGCTACCGCAGCAAAACGTTTGTTCGCGAATGGTGTTGGCCGGCATTTCGTAGAAATGATTGACCACGTTGTTAATCACATAACGCGGTTCATCAAACATGCCCATACCGCGTGCCGTGTTGCAGGAATCATGATAAGTTACTTTCAAATGATCGTTGCGGCGAGGGTCTAACTCCAGTTTGTTGTGTTTGATCAAATCCGCGGTGAATTCGGCGATATGAACCATTTTGGTGCTTTTGGCATTCTCGAATTTAGTTCCCGTGATAGGGGAGACCGGTTCTTCGAGAAAATCAGCAGGGCCATTCATGGTGTCCATATATTGATGAATCACTCTCCACATGTGGCCGCATTCTCCGCCCAGAATCCATTTGACGCCCAAACGTTTGGCTTCAGCGTACATTTTGGCGTTTAGCCGTTTCATAGTTTCATGGGATGTGAAAAAGCCGAAGTTGCCGCCCTCGGAAGCATAGGTACTCCAAGTGATGTCAAATCCGTATTTTTCCTTCAGATAATGGAACAGCATCATATAGCCCATACAAGTGTAAGTGCCGGGGTCAGCGAACACATCACCGGAAGGCGTTATAAAAAGGATGTCAGCGCCTTTGCGATTAAAACTGGGTTCGAGTTCAACGCCGGTGACCTCTTCGATATCTTCCACAAAAAAGTCAAGCATATCCTTAAACGCATGGGGTTGAATGCCGAGATGGTTGCCGGTGCGGAAACAGTTGGCAACTGGTGTGGCGATCCAATCAATATTCAAACCGATCAGATTAAGCAACTCACGTCCCATAATCGTAATTTCGGCAGTATCAATACCATAGGGGCAAAAAACGGAGCATCGACGACATTCAGTGCATTGAAATAGATAGTACCACCACTCTTTCAGCACATCTAATGTCATTTTGCGAGCGCCGGCCGCACGTCCCAAAAGTTTGCCGATTTTGGTGAAATCGTTGCGATAAACGGAGCGTAACAATTCGGCGCGCAACACCGGCATATTTTTGGGATCTCCCGTGCCGATGTAAAAGTGACATTTATCAGCGCATGCCCCGCAACGCACACAGATATCCATAAACACTTTTACCGATCTGAACCGCTCCAATCTTTCCTTAAAGCCGTTATGAATGATTTCCTGCCAGTTCTCAGGTAACTGCCAGTCATCATCCAACGGATTCCATTTCCGCGCGTTCGGCAATCCCAGATATTCGACACTCTTGGGATTGGAGGCGTAACAGTACATTCCCTTGCGTATTTCCGCGGGAGTGTCCATCCATGCCGTATCCGGAACTTTATAATCTATGTTAGCAAGAAATTCTTCTGCTTTGGGTAAATCTTCAGCCATTCATCACTCCTTATCCACTGGCAATCCAGCATCTATCATTTTTTCCCTGAATTCATCTTCATACTCTTCATAAGTATGCGTATTGACGGGATAATTCCACGGATTAACGTGCCGCTGCATACGTGTGTTGTTTGCCTGGTTTCGGGTCGGACTCAGAAAGACGCCCCCAAAGTGCATCAGTTTGCTGAACGGAAAGTAGGCTAACAACGTGCTGACCAGAAAAAGATGAATATAGAAGATGCTTCCGACTGTTTCGGGAATGCAGGGTTGAAAAGTAACCAATCCCATGGCCAGTTCTTTGGCGGCAACGACATCGGTTTTAATAAAGTAGCGCATCAGAATGCCGGACAAGGCAATGCCAATGAGCAGAAACAGGGGAAAGTAGTCGGCCGCCAACGAAATATAACGCACTTGCGGCTCAAGTAATCTTCTTAAAAACAGAAAAAGCAGTGCGGCCAGTAAAACAATGCCTGACTGAAACACCAGCGGCAGTCCGACTTGAAAAAAACTGTCTGCCTTTTCAAGCAGGGTGATAGGGAATGGCACCGGATCTGTAAAAAATCGTAAATGGCGCGTTACCGTCGTAAAAAAAGCCCAATGAAACGCAAGCGCGCCGACCCATAACCAGATTTCCCACGAATAAATCAGCTTGGCACCTTTATGCAACGCCATTTTGGTGTTGCGAAACAAAGAGCGAAACGTCAATATTTCGAGTGCCATACGCACAACAACACCGATAGTGGTTGATGGATTGTCAATTTTATTTTGCCTAATCCAATCCAATGACTTTTGCTGGCCTGCTGTTGTGGGAATACGAAACGGTACCGCCGAATTCGCCCAACACAATATTTTGGAAATAAAGCCCCAGAGAAAGATAACAACTGCCGCGTACGGAACAAGAATTCCGAAAACGAATTGCATCCCCGCCATTTCTACGCCGGCGTAAGCGATCAGAAAAAGGGCGATAACCAAGATGAGGGAATATAGATACTTAAAGTTCATTTACACCTCACTTCTTCCTTTGCCAAAATCAATTTGGCTCTGTTAATTAAAATGTCTGAATTACACTAAAAAAGTCCGCTTGCATAACGGACACACTTTTTTCAAAAAGCGGCTTGAATGATCAACATACATATCGACTCGCATGGCGTCATATCGGCCTTGCATATCATTTCTTTTTGCTTAACACCCCCTCCCTGTTCGTTATTGGTTGCGCCGCTTGGGCATGAATACTATATAAGGATGTATTTTTTACAAGTTTGGCACGCTCAAAAGCGTGTAATGTCCGGTTGCGCATTTCATTGGCTTTGAGATCATAAATTTTTTCCCGGCAGACCATGAAGGCGTCAAAAGCGATAAGCCCTAAGACATCGATTTTCAGATCAAATTCATACAATTGTTGTAACAGATTTTCGTTACGGAGTTCTTTTTTCAAAATGGTGCGGATAACACGTTTCAGGGAAAAAATAAACGCGACTGCTTGGGAAGGCGCAAAGCTCTGCACAGCTCGGATGCGGACAATGGGATCAACGGAAGCGGTAAGCGCCTCCGTGTTCATCTGTCCGCATAATTCATTAAAAAGAGGCTCTAAATTCTGCGAAAGTGCGCCGCCCACCGGATTAGCGAATTGATCGCCCTGGGTTTTCAGAAACTGGGCGACATCCGCTTTATAGCTCTGCACAGCATAATCAAACCATTTTTTAACAACCTCGGCTTTATGCTGGATTAATAATTTTGATAGCTTCATAATAACATAAATAAGAATTTATACACCTGATGAATAAATTCCGGCCACCTCAGCCGCCTGATGTATAGTATTCTTTATTCTAAATGGAAATACACATAAAACTAAAAATGCCCTATAATCTGATTATGTATTAATGTCAAGATTAAATCGACTCAGGGCAATTGCATGAAAATCAGGCATGAATTTTGATTGATAATGAATTTTATATGTTACTTTCGGCACCATCAAGCTTAACGAATCCGAATTATAAAATAACTATTCATAATCTATTGTATTTATGTAGGATTAAAATTTCATGCAATTGCCCTGTTATATCGGTAATCCGATTAGCGAGATCGTGGCATAACGATCAAGATTAAGCAAATGAAAAAAATAAAATCTGCTTTTTCATCAATCAAAAGGGTTGACATTGATTTGACCTACTGTTAAACGGGAAGCGAATATGGTTGTTTGCAGGAAAATATCTAAACAAAATCGTTTGTGTTTTTTAACGCGTGAAATTGATTTTTCCCTTTACTTTTTGATATTTTTGTGTATTGATGTATTTAAAAAGTACTTTAGGTTGGTTAGAACTTAATTTTTAATTAAGATAATTAAAATTTTCAAAATTAACTTTTTCAAATAAAGGCGGGTACTTTATGAAAAGTGCTATCAAAATTATTTTCATAGCGATAGGTTTTGTTGGAATTCTGACCGGATTCGTTATTGCAGCGGAAAACGAGTATCCCAGCGGCATAGAGGGAATTAAAGCGGCATCTGTGCCACCGCCTGGTTTTTACTACAAGATGTATAATGTCCTTTATAATGCGGATACAATGACCGATCAAAATGGGAATGAATCGAATATAGATTTCGACTTAACTCTCTTTGTTAATGCACATAGATTTCTTTGGGTTTCAAAATCGAAAATCTTAGGAGGAAATTATGCTGCTGATGTGATTGTTCCCGCTTTAAATGTTGACCTTCAAATAGGGGCAGCGGGTGTGGATGACAGCAAATTCGGTATTGGAGATATTTGTATCGAACCATTCGTGCTTGCCTGGCATGGCTCCCGATATGATGCGGCATCAGCTCTTGCTGTTTATGCTCCTACGGGTGAATATGACAAAACTGAACCGGCATCTATCGGGAAGGATATGTGGACATTTATGGCGACTCTCGGTGGAACTTATTACTTTGATCAGGCAAAGACTTGGTCTGCTTCAATCCTTGGCAGGTATGAGATTCATGGAGAAAAAAATGATTTGGATTGGGACCCGGGTGATGATTTTCATTTTGAATGGGGCATCGGCAAAACAATCGGAAAGATATGGGATGTCGGGCTGACCGGATATTGCCAATGGCAAGTGACCGATGACACCGGACAAGATAAACAAAGAATAGACAAAGATCAAGTATATGCAATCGGCCCTGAAATGAGTGTTTTTATTCCACCATTTAAGCTATTTGTCTCCCTTAGAAGCCAGTGGGAATTCGAGGCTAAAGAACGTTCCGAAGGCAATTTCACAACACTGACGTTTACAAAGATTTTTTAATTATTATATTGGCAAGTAAAAGATGCCATTTTATGAAGTAACCCTTTGAGGAAAATCAGAAAGGAGGTGGTTGGCGGAAATAGCTTTTTAAGAAGTGAGTAGTTAGGTTTTTGTAAGTGTTTTATTAGGTTAAGCATTAAATTATTTTAGGTTAAATTTAAATTTGAAGGAGAAAAATTATGAGAAAATGTTTAATAATCGCGCTGGCACTAGGATTAGTGGTAGCATTTTCGCTGCCAGCGGCAGCTTTGGAAAATATCTTTGGTGGCTATTGGCGGACCAGAGCATATACGAACCAAGATTTTGATGGGCATAGCACTGGTGCTCAGGACGGTACTGTGATAGACACTCGAACACGGCTTTACTACACAGCTAAATTCAGTGATAACCTGAAATTCGTAAATAAATTTGAGTCCAATGCTAAGTGGGGCGATGCTGATACAGCTGGATATGGTGATATAGGAGCCGATGGTATCCAACTTAAGATTAAAAATATGTATATTGACGCCAATTTCAGCGAAGCTGTTAATCTGAAGCTGGGTGCGCAAGGCTTTGCATTAATGAACGGATTTTACATGGATGACGATGCCTCCGGTGCCAAACTGACCTTTAATTTTGGCAATGTTACGCTTCCGCTGATGTACATCAAAAAATTTGAAGAAGGGTTTGGAGACGATGCAGGCGATGCCGATGTTGATTCATTCGCTATTGCTCCCGAAATAAAACTTGGCGACGCCTTTACACTAAAGCCGACCCTTGCATATCTGACATCAAGCGACCTTCGCAGCTATGAAGCCGAAAGGGATAGACTAGGTCTTTCAGGAGCAGGTGCTGAAGACATGGATCTGGATTTGTGGACACTGGGCATTGGTTTTGATGGATCTGCGGGACCTGCCAGCTTTGGACTCACAGGCATCTATCAGGGCGGTAGTATCGGCAATGTACCTGGTACTGGTGACGTAGACATCAGTGCATGGCTGTGGGCTGTCAATGCAGCCTTTAATATTACGGAGATGGCTGATGTCCACTTTGAAACTTTTTATGCGAGTGGTGATGACGATGGTGACAATGATTATGAAGCCTTTTACAATCCAAAGGGCGCAAGTTATTACTGGTCTGAAATCATGGGCTATGGTACATTCGATAACAGTGTATCCAATGGTTCTCCCGCGGACGCGATTTCCAATGTTTGGGCAATTAACCTCGGATCTAGCGTAACTGTTGCGGAAAAACTCAAATTGGCTTTTGATGTATGGTACGCCAGACTTGCTGGAGAAGATGTGTTTGACAGCGCCGATTATGAAGATGATTCCGATTCACTGGGAACCGAAGTTGATTTCAAAGCCAGCTATCCTCTCATAGACAATCTTAATATTGATGTTGTAGCAGCCTACCTTTTTGCAGATGATGCTACAGGCACAGAAGATCCGTGGGAAATGGGTACTCGATTGTCCTTAAGCTTCTAATCAAACTATAACTTTGGTATGTGAAAATCATACCTCTTGGATAATAAAAAGCCGGAAGCGGTTGTAAACCTCTTCCGGCTTTTTTCATAAATAAATAGAGGCATTCTTTATTTCGTTATTTTACGAAAGACTGTTTCACTCCATTCCTCCGCTCTACTTAATTATTGAATTAGAATACATATAAATCATCTTTACAGGAGTACCTTTAATTGCAGTTAAAAAAAGCGCATTCTATAATTGGATTAGTCTTTTGTTTTTTTCTTACGCCCCTTTTCGTCACTTGTTTTGCATACGCTGGGGAACCTTTGCGAGTCATAGTTATTCCTTTTAAGATCCATTCAGACAGGCAATTGACATTCCTTCAAAACGGTGTGGAAGATATGCTTTTAACCCGGCTTTCTTCGGAAAAAATGAAAGTGCAAGCCCACAATAGTGATCTTCGCCAGGTTGTGGACGAACTACCCGGTTCGCTGACTGAGACGAAAGCAATCACATTGGCGAACCAGTTCGATGTGGACTATGTTGTTTTTGGCAGTGTAACGGCTCTTGGGGAAAGCATAAGTACAGATGTGAGTTGTATTGATTTTCACAAAAAAAAAGCGATCGTGGTATTCAATCAAACTGGAAAAAGTCTGGGAGATGTTATTTCTCATATAAATCTGTTTTCTCAAAAGGTCAATTCGAAGATCTTGGGCATTAAGATTACTCCCGAAAGCGAACTGGCTCAATCGGGTCGCCAGTTTCAGCAGAAAGATACGGGTCGGCGTCACCCTGAAGCGCTTTGGCAGGAAGAATATCAATTTGAAAGCAATCAGCAAAAGGGCGGCTCTTTTATTTTCAACCAAACGTCCTCTCCGGGCACTGCTGGTTCTATCTGGAGGAGTAAAAATTTCAAAGCTAAAATTATCGGAATTGCTGTGGGGGATGTAGATGGCGATGGTCAAAATGAAATTGTGAGCATCACTGAAAACGCTATATCTGTTTTACGGTATTCCGCAAAACGGCTTCTAAGGATAAGCAAGTCCAAAGAAAAAACAGGCAGCCGTTTTATCGCTGTCGATGTTGGGGATATAAATAAAAACGGAAGCTCAGAGATATTCATAACAAGCATCAATCGGAGTACAAACCGGTTAAACTCTTTTGTATTGGAATGGGACGGATCATCTTTAATAAAAATTTCAGAAAACGTAAATTTGTATTTTAGGATTATTAAAATATCTGAAAACGATTCTGTTCTTTTTGGACAACATCGCGGGGGCCTAAAGAATCTTTTCAGCAAAAAGTTATACCGTTTGGTCTGGCAAGGCGACGGTTACCAAACTGACGAACGTCAAATCCTGCCTAAGAGGTTAAACGTTTTTTCCTTTGCCATAGGTGATGTAAAAAACGATGGTGAAAAATTGTTTGTCGGCATTACATCAGATCAATCTATAGGGCTTTTTACGTTAGAAGGAAGCGAAGTATGGAAAGGCGGTGAAGATTATTTTGGCAGCGGAGTTTACCTTGAGTATCCATCAGATCAATTCGAGGTTTCCAACAAAGATGGTGCCATGATGGACCGCTATTTCTTACCCCAACGTATCCACATTACAGATTTTAACAAAGATGGAAAAAATGAAATATTTCTGTCAAAAAACACTGACAGCACAGGCAGTATCCTGCCTCGAATCAGAATGTTTAAAAACGGTCGGATGATTTGCCTGGCCTGGAACAACCTCGGTCTTTACAATTGCATGCAAACTTATAAAATCTCTGGCCATATCAGCGACTCTGCTGTGGCTGACCTTAACAATGACGGACAGGATGAACTCGTCTATGCGGTTGTCTCCAAAACATCATTACTCTCTGGAAAGCCCAAGAGTTATATCATTTCCCAGTCTATTGATTAAGTAGTACGGTGTCGGGCCAGGCAATTGCATGAAAGTTATGCAGCAGCTAACACCTTCGCCAAATAATCATCGTTCCAACCGGCCCTGATTCTTTTAGTTCTCATTCCGCTTTTCACAGATGTTTCTTTTCTCAATAAATTCATGTCAATATGACGTAATATAGAGAAATTAAAAGCGGAGTCGCCTTTCCGTTAGAGATAAATTAAATACAAAAATTTTCTTGGCTTGAGGGAGGGAAGTTCTCTGCTTCAAGCCCGGATTGTGGAAAAATTTCTGGATTCACCGGGTTGGTACGGGCAATAATTTTGCCAGCCCTTAATACATAAAGCCTTGCGGGACGAAGCCTTAAAGCTTCAATTTCATCTCTGCACTGTAGGATTACCAAGTCGGCCTGTTTTCCCACTTCAGGGCCGTAATGAGTGAGGTTCAGCGTTTTTGCTCCATTGGTTGTAACAGCCGCAAAACAATTATGCATCTCTTCAATGCCGGTCATCTGGCCTACATGAAGCCCCATATTTGCAACTTCCAGCATATCATGGCTTCCCAGAGGGTACCACGGGTCCATCACACAATCATGGCCAAAAGCGACATTGATTTTTGCTTCCATTAACTCTTTTACTCTTGTCATGCCGCGGCGTTTTGGATAGTTGTCATGACGCCCCTGTATGGTTATATTAATTAACGGGTTTGCAATAGCATGAAGTTCAGCTTCACAGATTAAGGGTATCAGTTTTGAAACATAATAATTATCCATTGAGTGCATTGATGTCAGATGTGAGCCCGCAACCCGCCCTTCTAATCCCAAACGTTTGGTTTCACAGGCTAAAGTTTCAATATGGCGAGACATCGGATCGTCTGTCTCATCACAGTGCATATCAATCTTAAGGCCGCGTCCAGCAGCAATAAGGCATAGTTGTTTGATTGACTCAGCCCCCTCTTCCATGGTTCGTTCATAATGGGGAATACCGCCTACCACATCGACTCCCATATCAAGGGCTGTCAATAAATTCTTTTTTGCTTCCTCATGTCGTAAAAAACCATCCTGGGGAAAGGCGACCAATTGAATATCAAGCCAGGGTTTCATCTCTTTGCGGACATCAATCAATGCCTGGACTGCCGGGAGTTCAGGATCAGAAATATCAACATGGCTGCGAATTGCCAAGGTGCCGCGCGCAATCGCCCAACGGCAGAATTTTAATGCTCTTTTTTTGATTTCATCTATGTTAAGCGTTGTTTTCAGCTCTTTCCACAAATTAATACCTTCCAAAAGAGTGCCGCTCTGATTCATCCTTGGCCGACCGAAAGTCAATGTTGAATCTATATGAAAATGGGAATCAACAAAAGGCGGAGTGACTAAATTGCTAAGGGCATCAATTTCGTTGGCAGCTTTTTCATATATACGACCTATTGATATAATTTTGCCATCATTTATGGCAATATCAACAATCTTACTTTCCCCTGCCAATTTACAATTACGGATAATAAGATCAAGCATTATTATATCCTTTCACCACGTCGAAATGGTATGAGCAATGCTTTTGGATAGCGGGCCTGCCGAGTCATAATCACCATTGCAATAATACTGAGTACGTAAGGTGCCATTAAAAAAAACTGATAGGGAATAAAACTTCCTGCAAGTTGTTGCGCTCTTACCTGCAAAGCATCCAATCCGGCAAATAATAAAGCTCCGAACAATGCCTTACCAGGGTTCCATGAAGCAAAGATTACCAAAGCTATACATATCCAACCGCGCCCATTAATCATTCCAAAATAGAAAGCATCAAATGCGGACATGGTAAGATACGCACCGCCAACCGCCATCAATGCACTGCCGACTATGACCGCACCGGTACGCACCCAAAGCACATCAATTCCCTGGGCTTCCATTGCAGCAGGGCTTTCGCCGGCCATTCTGACCGCCAACCCCAAAGGTGTGGCAAAAAGCACATACATCACTAAAGGAACAACTAAAAAAATAGCATACGTTAATGGAGTGTGGCTGAAAAAAGCTTCTCCCCAAAATGTCAAGTCTGAAAGCCCTTTAATATTGATGGGTGCAAATGGTATGATTTTAGGTGGAGTTGTGCTGGATGGCAACATCATGCGGAAAATAAAAAAACTGATGGAAGAGGCAAACATTGTCATACCGATTCCTGAAACATGTTGCGAAAGTCCAAGATGCACTGTAAAAATCGCATGTATAAACCCAAACAGCCCTCCCACTATTGCGGCAAAGATAATACCGCTCCATAAGTCGCCGCCTTGAAAAACCCACATCCAGCCTGCCATGGACCCGATAGTCATGATACCTTCAATACCCAGATTTAACACACCTGATCTCTCACAAATCAGCTCTCCTAAAGTTCCTAATATCAGTGGGCATGATATACGTATCACCGCAGCCCAGAAACCTGCGGTAAGAAACAGTTCTAATATATCAATCATCTTTTGTTTTCCTCTTAGTCGAAAACTTAAGTTTATATTGAACCAGCATAAGACTGATCAGCACAGCAAGAACAGAGACAGCGACAATAACATCGGCAATATAATTTGGAATCTCTATGACTCTGCTCATCGAATCTGCACCCACATATACTGAAGCTAAAAAAATCGCAGATAAAATAACCCCCAAAGGATTAAGGTTGGCCAGCATGGCAACGGCAATACCTGTATAGCCAAATCCGGTTGAGATATCTAAAGTCAGATAGCCTTTGGTACCGGCGACTTCTGTGATTCCGGCAAGTCCGGCAAGCCCGCCACTTATAAGAGCGACTCTTAACACAGTCATATTAATTGATATTCCGGCAAAGCAAGCGGCATTTTGATTTTGTCCGACGGCCCTGATTTCAAACCCCCACACGCTAAAGCGCATCAAAGCCCATACACTTATTGCGGCAATAACAGCGACAATAAACCCAAGATGTAAACGGCTTTTTGCAATAATCACGGGTAAAACTCCGGCATCAATTATCGGCGCAGCCTGGGGCCATCCCGATGACATGGGGTCTTTTAACGGCCCTTCAAGAAAATAATTAACAAATAGTAAAATTATAAAATTGAGCAAAAGGGTGGTTACAACTTCATCCACTTTGAGTCTGGCTTTTAAAAATACGGGTATGATAAGAGCTAATCCCCCGGCTAATGCACCCACTATCATTAACAGAGGAATCATTAAAGCGGAGGGCAATGAGATCATGCCGGTACCGACCCAGGTGGCGGCCAATGCTCCGCAGTAAAGCTGACCTTCACCGCCAATATTCCAAAATTTTGCCCGAAAAGCGACAGCCGCAGCCAAACCGGTAAGGATCAAAGGGGTTGCTTTTGTCAACGTTTCTGTTATCGCAAAAATAGATCCAAAGGCACCCTTAAACAGCATGGCATAAGCATAGAATACTGATTCTCCAGTCCACATAATCAAAAAAGAACTAAATAAAAATGCGGCGAGTACTGCCCCTATCGGCGCGGCTGCCATCAAAAACAGTGATATTTTTTCACGAGGTTCAAGCAGCATCAGTCACTCCTTGCAGGTAACGGGAGCATTCCATTTTTCTTGGTATCATGCAGCCATATCCAGTGGCGTTGAACATGCTAATTTTTTAAGCATATCCCAACGGCCTGCTTTATAGAATGAGCGGAGTAATAACATTGCCTCTGCG
>JAUCGF010000115.1 GCA_030378005.1 Desulfococcaceae bacterium HSG9
AATACATTATTGGCATTAACGGGTATAACTTCATTAGAATTTGAAATATTATCAATTGCTTTTGAAATGGCCTGGGGAGATTATATCAGAGAAAATTATATTGATAGAAAAGATCGAGAACGTCAGTATGGCGGCGGGCGGAAGCCGACACTGAACAAAATTGAAGATAAGTTGCTGTTGTTGCTGTTTATTTTATTCTCTTTTAAGTTATATCCTTTGCAGACACTCATCGCTTTTCTGTTCGATATAAATCAGCGCCAAGCTGATGAACAGATTCATAAACTTAGTGCGGTTTTGAAAATGAGTCTTGACTGACTTGATCGGCAGCCAGAGAGAAACCCTCTGAATTTAAGCAAACGTCTGACAGAAGACGGAATGGATGAAGCGGCTATAGATGGTACGGAAAGGAGACGGCAACGCCCAAAAGATAATGATGAGCAAAAAAAGTATTATAGCGGGAAAAAGAGAACACATACAATAAAGAATAATATTATTGTGACAGCAGAAGAACGAAAAGTGAAATATCAGAGTAAAACTTATGAAGGTGAAAAACATGATAAAAAGATTTATGATGAGAAATCGCCGGCTTTTCCGGAAGGAATTGTTTTAAATAAAGATACAGGTCTTCAGGAATATGAACCTAAAGCGGAGAAGGAAAGATGTCTTATGTAACACCGCTTTTTAAAGCCACGCAAACTGTTGATAAGCGCAACCGCCCCGTTCAAAACGCATAACTCATCTCCAAAAAAACACGATCATTATCTCCGATATTTTGGAAAACATACAAATCTCCGGACTGGTAAAAAACCGCGCCGCCAGTCAGGGTGAGATTGTCGGTGCAGTCATAATCAAGTTGCAGGCGTTGGAGCGCGCCGTCTTGGCAGTCAAGGCCGAAAGTAGATAAAATGATTTTAAGCTGCACGGTGTCGTTGCGGAAATCGCGCGTAACGCGCAAAACGGATTGAAAGAGGTCTTCTTCTTGATTGTCAGGCGGACGGCTGAGAGCGTCATCATAGTCGATTAAATGACGATTAGCTGCTTCGAACGCGATCACCGTTTCGGAAAAACCGGTGTATTCAGCCGCCGCCAGAGCGTCTATGCGCGATTTCTCTTGGGAGGCCTGGTTGGCGAATTCAAGGTTGTTCCACCAGGCCGCCTCTCCTTTGAACATCCAGTTGCCCGAAGCGATATTACCGGCCATGCCGGCCATAAACACACGGCCATGTCGCGCATGTTTGGTGCCGGATGCGTCTGTCTCGATATGGGAACGGGAATCGAACACGTAAGCGCTGTAAAAAGAGAGGTCCCAGCCGCTGAATATGCCGTTCAAAGCCAGGGCATATTGTTGATTTTCCAGAGACACGCTCGGTGTGTCTTGGGGCGGCGGCGGAGAATCGCCGGGATAAAAATCACTGCCATAAACCGGGTTTTCAGCAAATCGCGGTTCATGGATAACAATCCCGCTCAGGTTCCAGTCGCCTGTGTAATAATCAAGTTCAGTCATGGCGACCGGCAACCGCAGGTCTTTGATGTCTGTCATTCCGGGCTGGCGGTTATTCAGGGGATTCAGGATGTCGGTCACCCGGATATTGTCAGAGCGTCCCCAAACTGCAATCTGGCGGCCTGTTTTTATATCCAGATTATCCCTTAAATCAGCTTGCAACCAAACCTCGGTAAGTTCTGATTCCGTTTCATAATCGTCAAGCAATTGCTGGGTATATTGACTGCGATCATTCAATGTATAGGCGGCATCGTAAAAGCTCCGGCCCCCGATTCGGGCTTTCACACCTGAAAACGTCATATCGCCGGTGATATTCGCGGCAGTGCGAAGCATGGACAGGCCGCGATAATCGGTATTTTTGCGTTTGTCCGGCTCAGGCGCATGATGGGCTGTATTCACTGTTGCGGTCAGGCGAAGTTCGCCGCTGATCTCAAGCCATTCGGGGATAAAACGCTGCTTCGTTTTCAGACCGGACGCCGGCGCATCGCCAGCCGGTTCATCAAAACCTGACAAAACGCTTTCAAGCGCATTGTCATCTTTTGCCATGCTTGTTTCGGCCGGTTGCTCATCAAACCCGGAAAGAACATCTTCCAGTTCATCGGCTAAGGCCGGCGGAGATATGCCGATCAGCAATACGCCAAACAGGGTGCAAATAATGAACCGGGTAATATATTGGGCAGCGTTTGATATACAGGGAAGTTTCACTCTATCAGATTCCTTTTTCCAACTGTCGCACCGTAAAAAAATCTTCGTCTATTTTTTGGTTAAACTTAACATTGCGCCAGTTCAAGATCGTTTTATGCACTGTCCGCTTATTTTTGGTGGTTTTCATATATACCTCGGTGGCTGTCCAAATTCCGTCGATCTGTTCAATTGTTTTCATCTCTTGATATTTGATACGTTTGCCCTGTTTGAGCCAATGCACGGCGCGCACTCCCATAAAAATATCCTGCCGGATAAAAAGCACGGATTTGGTGTAGCCATAGCGTTCTTCCACCGCTTTGCTTACGGGCAGTGCCTCTATCAACCAGACCTTATGTTCCTTGACTTCAGCCTCTTTCATCAACTTGTATTTCCACTCATCAAGCACGCGCCGCGTCATATCCGCATAAGAAAAATCCGATCCCATAAAAGCGGATGATTTATCCGAAGTGGAGATGCGCTTGGTTTTGTGCAGTTCCGGCAGATAAAGCCACTGGTCGTCATCACGCGCGCCGTCGTAATAATCATACGTCAGGAAACCGGTGTCTTTCACATCGGCCGGTGACAGGAAAAATTGCATCCGCAGCGTGTCGCGCCCTTTGTCCTTGCTGAAAACTTTCATTTTGCGGATACGCTTTTTGTCATTTTTATCGATCAAAATCATTTCGGTATCCGCAGTCATGTTGTCTCCATCATCGCGTGCATCGACTTTTTCCATAATTTCGCGAGCGGTCAGAGCTTGAGACGGGGCTGCGGTCACACCTGTAAAAATAAGGCTGGCCGCTGCTAAAATAATAATGTTGTAAAATTGTCTTTGATTCATAATATCCTCCTTTTTGAGTGTTAAGTTACAAGTTTTAAGTTTTAAGTTACGCTGTTTAATACTACTTTGTCAGATTACCAATAACTGTCAAACCTTATTTTAGAATTTCAAACCTTAGTAGCTGGAATACTGTCCAGACCTTTACCTTATTTTTGTCCAAAGCACCCTGTTTCATAACGAAATGGGGGTATATGATAAGGTAATAAGGTTTCAGTCTATTAGATTTTCATATTCTACTAAGGTTTTAAAAACTGAAATAAGGTTTTTATTCTTTGTCTGATTTCATCTATCGGTTATATTTATTCTGACAAAGTAGTATTAACTTGTAACTTAAAACTTATCACTTGTAACTCCAGATTTCTTATACATCAGCGCCATGAGAGCCGGAGCCAAAAGCAGATCGGCGGCCAGCGCAAAAACAATCGCCAATCCGGTGAGCAAACCGAAATAGAAAAGGTTGTTCATGGATGCGAACATGAATATAAAAAAGCCGAGGGACAACACAATGCTGGTGGTGAGCATCGCCCGCCCCGATGTGTGAAACGTGCGATGTACGGCGTCAGCGACATCACCGGATTCTTCAAAATAGCGGCGGAAATTATACATAAAATGCACCGTATCGTCAACAGCCAGCCCGATGGCGATGGAAGCGATCATCATGGTGAACATATCCAGCGGAATCGAAGCCCAGCCCATAATGCCCATGACGAGGATGATCGGCCCCAGGTTGGGAAGCATACTGATCAGGCCGATACGCAGGCTGCCGATGAGCATAATCATCATCAGGGTGATCACTGCAAAGGCGATCATATAACTTTGACCGGCGGAATAGATAGCCGCGTACAGGATGCGTCCGAACAGAGACATGATGCCGGTGACTGTAATCGACACTTTATGTTTGGCCGTATTATCAGCGGCAAAAGTCTGTTTGAATTGCGTTTCGATTTCACGCATAAACGGCACATAAGCGAGCGCATCGCACCAGGGAACCTTGATAGTGATACGCGCGGTTTGAAATTGCGAATCGGTCACATCTTCCAAATCATCGGAACCGGAATTTTCAAACAGCAAAAATTCCTGGGGAATCAGCTTGGCATTTTCAGGAATCCGGTAAAATTCAGGTCGATTTTCATTAAGCGCGCGGTGAATTTCCTTGATGATGGTGTTGATAGCGATCACTTTGCCAATAAACAGTTCGTTTTGTTTGAATTGCTCAAGTTTGGCGCTCAGGCGGTCCAGAGTCAGCAGAACGTTGCGGTCATGAAGACCGTTTTCACGTCCGGTATCTAAAATCACTTCCAGAGCCACGCTGCCTTTAAGCTGTTTATCAATGGTCGCCGTTGCCTGGCGAATGTCACTCTCTTCGGGCAGCCAGATAAGCGGATTGTGGGAAAAGCCGAGTCGGGCCGCGCCGGTAATGGCGAATAAAGAAATGATAACACCGCATAGCACTATCAGGCCGGGGCGGCCGGTTGCAATATCAGCAAGGCGGTCAAGCAGGGCGTCAATACGGTTTTTCTGCGAAGCGCCTTTGCCGACCTTTGCTTTAATCGGAATGATGGCCAACAGGGCGGGCAAAAGAACAATGGTGTAAAACAGAGACAGCATCACGCCTACCGCGGAAAAAAGACCCAAATCGGCAATAGGGGCGATCTTGGCTGCCATAAAGGAAGCCAAACCGGCCGCTGTGGTCAGCGAAGTCATTACAATGGCCAAACCGGAATGCTCAAAAGCGTGTACAACGGCATCTTCACGGCTGGCCCCGACCCGCAGCTCCTGAAAGACAAGGGATAAAATATGCACCGCCGCGCCCACGCCCACGGCCAGCAGGAAAGAGGGCAAAATCGAGGTCGGCACTTTAAACTGCGTGCCGCTGACAGCCATCAATCCCAAAGTGGAAAAAAGCGATAAGGCGACGATGAGCAGGGGCAGCAATACGCCGGACACCCGTCGAAACATCAGAAACAGACATAGGCCGATAATAAGCACGGCCAGCCGCAAAAACTGTTTCATATCTTTCATCACGAACTGTTTCACAACGTGCATGACAACCGGACTGCCCGCCATGAAAATACGGAAATCGGGGCTGTCATATTTTTTGGCGATATCTCCGGCCGCTTTGACCATTTCCGCATTCTCCTGATCGGTCAAATAGGCCGGTTTGGCCCCCTCCTCGGACGCTGTCGAATCATCAGCCATATCGTCAAAACCGCTTAATTCATCTCCGCCGGTGCTGACTTCAGAATAGGTGTCGCTTTTAAGCACAAGGGTCGTGAAAGCGCCGTCTTCGGAAATCAGTTGGTTGCGATACAACGGATTGGCCATCACCCTTTTTTTCAGATCGGCCAGTTCTTGAGGTGTGTCCGGCATGGCAGCCAACAAATCATCCACAAGCAGTGTATCACCTTGGCCACGGGTGTTGCGAACATTGATCAGTGACGTAATATCATCAATATGGGGGACGTTATCTTCCAATTCCCGGTGCAGAGCCTCTAGCTTGGTCAGAAAGGGAAGACTGAAAACGTTCTCACCGCGAACAGACAGAACCAACATATCATCCCGACCGAATTGGTCGCGAAAATCGTTATAAGCTATTAAAATCGGGTCTTCCGGATGTAAAAACCCCTCATTGGAAGTGTCGATGGTCAGTCTAACAATTTGAGAGGCCAAAGCGATGGTTATCAGCAAAACACCGATAAGGACAATAAAACGGTGTTTGATAATTTTAAGTGTAAGAGATGCGAACTGTTTTTCGATTTTTCGTTTTATCATATTTGATGGTCTCGTAAAAAGTCAAATTAGTTATACTGCCAATTTCGGGAAATATTGATCGCGGTAACCGAATCAGACAGAAATAAATTTCAGATGATCCTAAATTGGGATTAGGTGATTCACAAAAAAGAAACGGCGGTGGTGCATATTCCTTCGTCTCAATGTCTTTTGCCAACCATATCCATGTCTTATCACCTTATAAATTGATTATGGTATTTTTCTACATCTAATCAATTCAAATAGTTAAAATTCAACTGCGTAACTCCTATATCTGATTACATAAATCATAAAAACATAGTACTACTTTGTTAGATTAGATTTTAAGCGAATAAAGATGCCATATTTGCATCATAAAACCAACTCAATGCCCCCTAAAGGATTAACAAAGGATTAACTTTTTCGGTAAAATCAAGCATATTTTAACGAAAAGCTGACATATTTTTCTAATCTAACAAAGTAGAAATAGACTGTCAAATAATATCTGATTTATGTTTCCCAAAAATATAAGCGGTTTGAGATACCTTTCACAGTTGAATTAGATTGTAGGATGCGTTCCCCTAACGCACCCTTTTGGTACTATACATCTTTGCTTGATTTTTCTAAGTTATTGGTATAATGCTTTTTTAATGGATGGATTGGAGTACCGGATTTATAATAATTAATTCAAAAAGAGGAGGAAAATGATGGCTGAAGATGTTGGAATTGTTAAAGATGTCGGTAAATGGGAATGGTCTGAACTATGGAAAAAAGAGGATTGGTGGGCTGTCTGGCTTGGCTTTTTTCTGCTGATAGCGGGCATTATGGTATATTTTCCACATACCGGTGAAATGCAGGCTAAACTTCAAAAAGTTGAAGCGCAATACAGTGAACAGGCTCAACGCACCGATAAGCTGAAAACAATCGCTTGGTATCAATTGTCTGATGCTAAGAAAAAAGTTCAGGCACTTAAATCATCCACCGGCAAATGGCTCAAAAAGTTCACTGGTAAACCGCATAAATGGACGAATAATCCGTTTGACGCCTTTTTCAAAAGCAAAGAAAAAGCTGACGCCCAAAAAGAAAAGGCAATTGTCAAGTATGAAAAAAAACATGCCGTGGAAAAAGAGGCGTTTGAAAAAGCCCAGGCCGCGGAAAAAGCGGCGGAAGCGGCCGGATTCAGTGATGACAGCCTCAATGCTGACGCACGCGCGGCTATCACCGGTTGGCGCGATGCCAAGCTTGCCGCTGGCAAAGCAAAAAAGAAGACCACAGCTAAAGGGTATAATCAAATCGGCTATCTGATCGGCTTGGGGATTTTCTTTGCGTTCTTTTTTGGTATCGGTGTTGCCGGTATGGGGCAATCGCTCGGCAAATTTTTAACCGGCTTTATCTTTGTTTTTCTGATTACGCTCTTGGCATGGTTGGCAGCCAACCAAGCCACCATGAAACTTTATGGCATCGGTTATGCGGCCTGGGCGATTTTGTTTGGGATGCTTATCAGCAACACGGTGGGTACCCCCGAATGGGCGAAGCCGGCTGTACAGACCGAATATTATATCAAAACCGGCCTGGTGTTATTAGGCGCTAAAATTTTATTTGAAAAAATTATCGTTATCGGAACAGCCGGCATTTTTGTCGCCTGGGTAGTGACTCCGACTGTATGGTTTTTAACTTACTGGTTCGGTCAAAAAATAGTTAAAATGCCTTCCAAACGGTTAAATGCCACGATATGTTCAGACATGTCGGTGTGCGGTGTATCGGCCGCTATTGCAACAGCATCGGCCTGTAAAGCCAAAAAAGAGGAATTGACACTTGCCGTAGGACTTTCACTGGTTTTCACTTCGATTATGATGATCGTTATGCCGATGATTATCAAGGCTACTTTTCCGGTTGACAAACAGTTGATTCTCGGTGGCGCATGGATGGGCGGAACCATTGACGCAACCGGCGCGGTGGCTGCGGCAGGTGCTTTTTTAGGTGAAAAAGCGCTTTATGTGGCTGCCACTATCAAAATGATTCAAAATGTTTTGATCGGTGTCATCGCCTTTTTTGTGGCACTTTACTTCACCACCAAAGTCGAAGCGGCCGAAACCGGTGTGAAAGTCGGGCCAATGGAAATCTGGTACCGCTTTCCCAAATTTGTTATCGGATTTATCGCCGCATCTATCATTTTTTCATTGTTTTATTCCTATTTCAATGCTCAAATTGGCGGTCTCGGTACAACCATGGTGGATAAAGGCGTGATTAAAGGGATGAGTGACCTGTACAGAGGCTGGTTTTTCTCGCTTTCTTTTGTCAGTATCGGCCTGGCAACCAATTTCCGTGAATTGAAAGAACATTTCAAAGGCGGCAAACCGTTAATTCTTTATTTTTTCGGTCAGTCATTTAACCTCTGCCTGACACTTGTGGTAGCGTATATCATGTTTTATGTGGTTTTCCCGGAACTTACGGCTACAATTTAAAATCTATATCAGAGCCGGATTTAGGACAAAAATCGGGTTTCTTAAGCAAGAAACCCGATTTTTTAAACGATTTTTACAAATCGCTCATAGAAAGGCACATGAAAATAAAAAAACGTAATTCCAAACTACATGCGTGGGGCATCCTTATAAGTGCTTTTGTTTTGATCTGGAGTTTCGCCTTTGTGATCGGGCCGTGGATTCAGCACCATATTCCGATTGTAGATCAGATTTTTAAAATCGCCGAAGCGCAAGATATTAACACCAACGCTTATTTTTATACAGAAATTGAGGCATCTTATGACGGCGCTCAATATCTGCATGAATCGGTTAAACTTTCCGCACCGGATGAAGCGGGGTTTACATGGCCATCAATTTTATGTATCCTTTTTTGTATCGTAATTTTAGGATTGGGATGGCGTTACCTTCCCTTGGACTGAAATTTCTTTGCTTAATTGTATTGTGGGAAGTACGAAATTAAGTTATATAAGGGTAATTTCGCTATGTTACACTCACCTGCATTTAGAATAATGAGTAGTTTAACTGGGAATTATCTAACAAGCAAGAATACAGAATGAAACTCAAACTTTTTGCTATCTTCAGTAAATGTTTTAAAGTCCTGATACCGATTTCACTATTGATGTTTTTAGTGTTTTATTCCGTTTCAGGGGCATCAGAAAACCGCGAAATCATTTTTGCCGTCGAACCAGACGGATGGCCTCCTGTTCATATCGTTGATGGCGAATCCATCACAGGTATCTCAATGGATATTTTAAAAGAAGTGACATCAAAGCATGGTTATACCTTCAGGATGAAACAATTTCCCGAGAAAAGAGGTATTATGATGCTTGAAAACGGGGAAATACACGCATGGGGCAAGGCCAGGGAGTGGATAGATAATCCTGAAAGGTTCGATTGGACTGAGCCTATGTTTGAAGTAAGCAACGTCCTGGTTTCGAGAGCTTCAGAGCCTGTCACCTATTCCAAACCGGAAGATCTTTTCGGAATGATTGTCGGCACACAACTTGGGTACGGTTACAAAATACTAGGCCCCTATTTCAAAAGCGGACAAATTAAGCGTTACGATGCAACAAGCCGAATGCAGATGTTGAAACTACTTTTGCTTAAACGTATTGACGTTGCTACTTTTAATAAACTTATTATTCTTTGGATCATCAAAAACAATAATAAGATGGATATAAACCAGTTTCACTTTGAAGATATGCCTTCAAGCAGTGTCAGCTATCGATGGATGTTTTCCAAAAAACATGATTACAAAAAATTTATCGAAGTTTTTAATAAAGAGATAAAAAGCATGAAACAAGATGGAAGGCTCATCAGAATACTATCTCAATACAAATAAATATAATTTTTTCATAATTAATGAAAATGCTCACCCTTCTTAATAAAAAAGAACTCATTTTACATTCTGAGGAACAGTTTGCCAATGCTATTGCCGCTAAAGTGATCGACAAACCTATCCTGAGTTTGTGGATGATCCTTATTCCGGTTTTCTTTGTTTTTTATTTTTACAAGCTAAAACAATTTGCTGATGGCCGTAAAGCGTTCGTCAAACATTTTATGGTCACGCGCCAAAGAACGTTAGATGAAGCATTCGCGGCTGTCGAATCTGACCGAAAACCTGATGTGAATAATGTCGTTAAGATGTCAAGCGCCCCGGAAGACACATTTCGCGCTTATGCTCAATGGATTAAAATTCTTGCGGAGCATTATCTGGATTTGCTTAAAGCCCAGGGAGATCACATAGATTCACTTGTAAAGGCAACGTATAAAAACCGTACCAATTATCTTCTTACCTTAAATCGTCTGAATAAAGTTGAAAAAGAATTTAACGATGCTTTAAAACCTCATCTTTACGAAAATACAGAAGATGTGGACGATATTGTCGCCGTTATTGAACAATGGTCGCAAAAAATACGGCGCAAAGAGGCTTCCAGAATATTTCCGTAGCTTTCCAATACAATTAACTCCGTAGGGATGGCATGTTTATAGCAAAGAAATCCCTCCACTCTCCCAAAACACGCTTCAGGTAAAGCGAAATGACCGAAAATTTACAAGTTGAACTGACCGGAGTTTCCAGTAAACCCGGTGTTTACCTGATGAAAGGCGATGCAGCCCAAGTTATTTATGTGGGCAAAGCCGCTAATTTAAAAAAACGGGTGTCTTCCTATTTCCAGCGGCAAATTCACACCGACCTTAAAACCGGCCTTCTAGTTAAAAAAATAAAAACGTTTGAAACGATTGTCACCGGCACGGAGCAGGAAGCTTTAATTCTCGAAGCGAATCTGATCAAAAAATACAGACCGCGTTACAATGTCATTTTAAAGGATGGCAAGCGTTTTCCCTCCCTCTGCATCAGTATTAAAGAACCGTATCCCAACCTGACCCTGACACGCAAAATCAAGAAAAACGGCAGCCTTTATTTCGGCCCGTTCGCATCTCCCGGTGCGGTTTACCAGACACTGAAAATAATCAATAAAACGTTTAAACTGCGCAAATGCCAGAACCAAAAATTAAAAAACAGGCAACGACCCTGCCTGAATTATCAGATGGACGCCTGTTTGGCCCCCTGTTGTTTACCGGTTGATCGGGATGCTTATCTGAAAATCGTCAAAGAAGTTATTTTGTTTTTAAAAGGACGCACCCCTGCATTAATAAAAAAAATCAAACGAGAGATGTCAGCATCCGCCGATTCCCAAGATTACGAGCAGGCCGCCCAGCTCAGGGATCGGATGTTCGCTCTGGAAAGAATCCTCGAAAAGCAGGTGGTGGTTTCCAGTGATCTGAAAGACCGGGATATTATCGGACTGGCGCGATCAGGTGATTATGCCATGATTACGTTGCTTTTTGTGCGCGGCGGCAAACTACTGGGCAAACGTAATTTTGAATTCAGCCAGATTTTATCAGCCGATGCCGAGATGATCGGATCGTTTATGCGCCAATATTACGAAAAAACACCGTTTATACCCTCTGAAATATTAACGCCTGTTTTGGTGGAAGATGCCGCTTTATCCCAAGCCCGATTTCAGGAATTGAAAGGTAAAAAAGTCTGCATTCGCTTTCCTCAAAGAGGTGAAAAAGTAAAGTTGGTTGAGATGGCTCAAAGTAATGCGGACAATGCGCTCAAAGCCATGCTTGACGCCATTGCCGCAGATACTGACCTTCTCATTCGTCTGCGGGATCGCTTGGGCATGACAAAAATTCCCTGGCGCATAGAATGTTTTGACAACTCCAACATAGCCGGCACCGACCCCGTGGCCGGCATGGTCGTGTTTGAAAAGGGTAAGCCGTTGAAAACAGCCTATCGCAAATACAAAATCAAATCTGTCGAAGGGCCGGATGACTACGCATCTATGGCTGAAGTGTTGCAACGCCGCTATGGCAAAGGCCCTAAAGCGAAAAAATCGGAACCTTTTCCAGACCTTCTGATGGTCGATGGCGGCAAAGGGCAGTTGAATATCGCAGTTGCAATTATCAGAGAACTTGGTTTGGGAGGTGCTTTCAATCTGATCGGTATTGCCAAAAAAGATGAAAAACGGGGTGAAATACAAGATAAAATTTATAAGCCGGGGCGGCGCAATCCTGTAAATCTGGGAAAAGAAAAAGATATTCTGTTTTTACTTCAGCGGATTCGCGATGAATCCCACCGTTTTGCCATCACCTTTCATCGCAAGCGCCGCAAGCATACTTTCAAACGCTCCGTTTTAGATGACATCCCGGGCATCGGCCCCAAACGTAAAAAAACGCTGTTAAAGCATTTCAAAAGCATTCAAAAAATCAAGAAAGCCTCCATTGATCAACTCAGCGCACTACCTGGAATGAACCGTAAAGCAGCGCAGGCGGTGCTTGCGAAATTGCAAGAACGGTGATAAACGATGACGCAGTTCCAACGGGGCTTGAGACGCATCCACAGCAAGACAGGTTTTAAAAAAAATGACAGCTAGTGTTGCGTCAAGTTTAAGGTGACAGGTGAAAATCAGGAGTGCAAACTTCAGTTTGCCGCTTTTGGAGCGTTTTGGCAAACTGAAGTTTGCAATCCTGCCCGTCAGCTAGCGGTATTGCCTTAAAATTTTCGACTTACGGCGTAACATTTGAATAATTTATATGATTAAATTTTAACAACCACTTCTGGTTATCTTTTTCAACTGTTACCTGATCTTTTTCAATACGTATTAAGCGGAAACCATCCACCATGCCGCCTAACCGAATGATGCTGTCGTTAATGACCGTGAACCGTTTTTCAGGATTACTGAGCCAGGTGATGGCCTGAAGTTTTAAGTTCAGTTCTTTGGGTGCTTCTGAAAGAGCCTGTGATGATTTGACCTTTACATTTTCACGCTTAGGTGGTTTTATCTGCTTGTCAGGTATGGCGGTTTCAGGAGGGCTGGGAAAGGGTGTAACTGGTTTGGTAGATTTTGAAGTTACCTTGCTTTTACGTACATCCTTCCTTTGGGGAATCGTTTTTATTTTTTGAGAGGATGCTTTTTCCGTTTTACGAACCGGAGACTTCATTCGATCTAATTTTGGTATGGTTCGTGAGAGTGGTGCTGGTTTGAATGCCGCTAAAGGTTTTTTGCCGGCTAAGACCTTTTTTTTGACAGGTGCCATCGGTGCATCGGTGCGTGAAATCGGAGCGACAGGCTTTTGTATTCCTGATTTTTTGACAGGTGCCGTCGGTGAATCGGTGCGTGCAATCGGAACGGCGGGCTTTTGTATTCCTGATTTTTTGACAGGTGCCGTCGGTGAATCGGCGCGTGAAATCGGAACGGCGGGTTTTTGCGGATGTGCGCTGGAAGATGCGGGTTTTTCCATTTCCGGTACAATTGTCAGCTCTGATATTCTGGCAACGGTTTTACGGGGCGATGTGTCGGCAACGTCAGGGCGATCATTCTGAATCATGGTTTTTGCCATTGCAAACAGTACGCCGATACCAATGACCAAAACAATCAGACTGATAAAGCGCCTGCGTTTATAGCGGTGGTTTTGCCTGGCCTGTCGCCGGATGATCGTTGGCGCATCAACCGTATTCAAATCTGGCCGCTTTGGTATTGAACGTTGCTTGTCAAGTCGCTGCAACGCCTTTAAAACGGAACTCAATTGTTAAGCTATCCTTATTTTTAATACCCCATTTAACGCATTGAAGAGGCGGTTTTTTTAAACTTGCGGGGCCATTTTAACACTCGTAATTTGCCTTTTTCACTCTTTTTGGCTTCGGCCATAGCCTGATGCAAGCGTCGCGCCCGCAAACAGAAAGCTTCCAGTTTGGCATTGATAACCTGTGGAAATGGCGAGCCGTCACTTTCGATTGCTAAAAAGGGTAATTCATCAATATCTTTTAGGGTCGCGCGCAATCGTGAATTACGGGGAAAGGCGGCGAACTTGTTTTCTTTATTCATCGTGTCATTTAAAAGTGATTCGGCCACCCGATTGGGCATACAACCAAAAGGGCCGATTGCAATGGCGCCACATGTATGCGAAGCCACTTCCTGAAGAATACTGCCAACCGTTAAAACCGTTTCTCCACTTAATTGTTTTTTTACATAGGGTGCTGCGGTCTTAATTATTGAATTGATATTTAATGGCGGCGTGAGATGAACCAAATCTGACTTGGCAAGAAGCGTTTTGATACGTTTTTCATAACGCCCCATAAATTTCTTTTTGATGAAAAACTCAATCTTTTCCCCTTTGGTCATGGTGTAATCGGTCAGGCCTTCTTCCACCAAGTAATCGGAATAAACTATCCATTCGGCTATGGGAGCGCATTGAGCGGCAAACCCCTTTTGGGCCAGCAGTTCGGTAATATATTGACGCGACAGCGGTTCCCTGCGGACAAATATCTCACCCGCCAATGTCACCACCGGAACGTCTTCCAGCGGAAGCCGTTTGGGTATCTTTTTCAGGCGTGCCGCAGTCTGTTTAAGCTGCCGTTCCAATGCCTCAAAATTGCCATGTTCCAGCACCGTCAAAATTTGTTCCCACTCTTGATTAAAAATCTCTGTTCCGGCTTTTGTATCAACCGCATTGGTCAATATCATCGCACGAATATCTTCCATGACATCTGAAACAACAATTCCCCACCAGACGCGGCGATTAAAATCATTTCCCAATCCTGCATAGCCGTTTTCCGATGAAAGTGAAAACAAGGCAACATCCCGGATTTCCATTTTTTTAATTAAATCCAGCATAAAAACATGGTACTGCCCAAACCGGCATGGACCGGTGGCAGTTGGCATAAAATAGACCAACACTTCATCTTCCCGCTTGATATTACGGATATAGTTGAGCAAAGTGCCGGTGGTCAGGATCATCGGCAAACACTCCTTGCAGGATGTGTTGGCACGCCCTAATTTTAAAATGTTTTCATCGGCTGCCGGATGCGCCACGGCGTTCAATCCGGAAGGCCGAAAAACGGCAGCCATAGCTTGGGCAGATGTTTCCCCCATAGAAGGAATCAGAAATGTAACCCGTTTATCACTTATGGGGATAATTTCATTAGATGATGTCGCCACTTTAAGAACGTCCTGCTCTATCAGCGTTGAAGCCGGTTTAAACAGATTCTGCATGCGTATATTTGGGCGTGTTGCGCTGGCAGTGACGCTCTGTAACTGGCGATAGGAAGTGATAATATCAAGAAATGCCTCAATCCGGGTTTCCAGGCCGGCATCTGCCGTGTGGCTGTCCAATTCAAGGGTCAGCGAGGGCTTGCGCTTCATAATGCTGCGAAAGTAACCCACGATGAACGAATCCGGGCCGCATGAAAAATTGGTGATAAACATGCCGAACAGTTGCGGATGTTTTTTGACCAGACGCGCGGCTTTGATAAGCCTCTGCCCCATGCCCCAGAACATATTGTCTTTAGACTCTTCATTACTATAATCAAGAAAATCAAAAGGGATGACAGTGATGCCGCGCGAGGCAAGCTTGTGAGGAATCCCTTTATTGGATTCTTCGGTAAAGGCGTTATAAGACCGTCCAAACACAACAACACCAAATTTATCCGGATCGGCTTCCAGTTCTTGCAACGCCTTTTTGCCTTGTACCCGCATCGCTTTTTCGCATTCGGTTTGCTGTTTCAAAGCCGTTTCAAACGCTCCGTAAGCTTTGTTGATACCCACACCCATCTCGGTGGCAATTTCAACAAAAGTCTCACGCGCCATTTCAAGCCCTTCGGTCAAGTCAATCAAAGGGGCAAGCACTTTAGTCCCCTGGCGTTTGAGGTTATCCAGTTCGGATCTGAAAGTGCTTTGCATATAAAAAGTTTCACTTTGAATAAAAGGGCACAATTGAGCGTTGATATGTTCGGGTTCACTGGGTATCGCTTTGAAATGCGGCAGGAAAATATAATCCGGCGGAGTCGGACGCTTCAATAAAGAATAAAAGAAACCATGCGCTTGTTCGGCCGGGTAGCAAAAAGCGGCTTCACGACGGTCAACACCTTTTTGTGAGATTTGATTTTGATCCGGTATTGCCAATTGGAAACCAATCATATTAAAAAAATTAGAGTAAAGCGGATAATATGTATTGATCAGAAAACTACGGTTCATCCCGACAACGCCTTTGAATTCCGGTTCAGTCTGGCTGGCTATCGCGGCAGCGGAAGAATAGTGATTAAACACCTGTTTCTGACGTTTACGCACCCGATTGAGATGCGCCGCATCCGCTTTAATTTTTTTGCGCAGATTGTAATACCGGTTGCAGGCGCCTCCGAACGGAATCGTTTCATTTTCCACCAGAATTCTGCTGATTTCACAGCGGCGGTCACATTTCTCTTTGCCGCCTTTGCAAATAAAGGTTTTGCCATATTGCACGGTGCGGTCGGCCAATACCTTCAAATCAAAGGTCTGGGTTTCTGATAAACCGGCCGCAAGACGCTTTTTGATTTCTAAAGCAACGCCGAAAGCACCCATCAAACCGGGTTCGGGCGGCACAATAATCGGCTTGTCGGTTAAAGCGGCCATGGCTAAAGGCACCGCCCGATTATAACAGACTCCGCCTTGCATAAACACTTTTTCACCCATAGGCCGGTTGCCTTTGACACGGTTGGTATAATTCATGCAAATCGAATACACCAGGCCGGCAACAATATCATCCCGCCCAATGCCTTCATGAATGGCATTTTTAATGTCAGAGGATATAAACGCCGCACACTGATCATTGAAATTGGGGGGTTGCGCGCCTCGCATGGCAATCTCAGCGATATCCTCCATTTTGATGCCTAAGGTTTCATAAGCCGCCTCTTCGAGAAACGAACCGGTTCCGGCGGAACAGGCTTCATTCATGGCGTAATCGGATGGCACGCCATTGGTGATATAGGTGTATTTGGCATCTTGCCCGCCGATTTCAAAAATAGTATCGACTTGGGGATCAAAATAGACTGCGGCTGTGGCGTGGGCGATAATTTCGTTAATCACATTATCGGTCAGTGCATGTAAACCGGATATCTGGCGTCCTGAACCGGTAACGCCCAAACCGGTTATCGAAATGGCATCCGGGTCAGTTTCCTCTTGAATTTGCTCAAGGATAGCGGCGTAACATTGACGCGATGCGCGCACCGGATCGCCGTTAGTGCGCAGATATACAGATGCCAGCATGGTGTCATCGGCTTTACGCATCAAAACCGCTTTTGTGGTGGTGGAACCGACATCCAGTCCAAGAAGACATTCATCTCCGGCGCGCACTTTGCCTGTCGGCGTTGTTTTAAATTCAACCGATGATTCGGTATTTTTCAAAACCGGCAAGGTGTCAAAAGTGGCGGCCTCTTTCTTAAAAATATTATCAAGACCCGGAAATGCCTCCGTCTCATGTTCCAAGGCCCAGAGAGCCGTGCCTAATGCTTCAAAATAAGGCGCCTCTGGCGGAGTAATCAGGTTGTCAATATCCTGATTCAGATAATGAAGCATCATCCGATTTTGTGAGGTGCCGCCCACAATCATAATATTGTTTTTGTCAACCTTTTTGAGCAGCTCTGAAATTTTATCCGCCATCATTTTGCAAAGTCCGGCGGTTACGTTGCTTTTAGGAATGCCGGCATTAGTAGCGTGCGTGCAATCCGATTTGCAAAATACGGAACAGCGCCCGGATACATGGTGCGGTTTTTCATCGGCAGACCAGCGCGCCGCTTCATCCAGCGAAACATTCATGCGTCGCAACTGCTGCAAAAAAAATTCTCCTGTTCCCGAAGCACATTTATTACCTGTAATTACATTTGATATTTGCCCCAGACGATTGAGTACGTAAACCATAAAGGTTTCGCCACCGGCCGAAACCACTGCCGGACAATTTATATCCTGCGGTTTACAGTATTGGTAGGCATATTCTACCGCTTGCGGTTCAACGATAGACGATAAATTGACAAAATTGCAGAATTTTCGTCCGGTGACGGCAATGCGATCTAAAACGTCCAAGTCCTGTTTTTCAAGTGCTGTGATTAAAGTGCGTTTGGGATCTCCCTCATGGGGATGCAATGAATGGTTGATAATCTGGGGCATTACCTGATTATCTTCATCTGATTGTCTGGTCAGGCGCACTTCGACAATCGAAATTGTGGAAGCGCCTAAGCACACACCCAACGCGCGGATACACTTTTGCCCATAGTTTTTAACTTGTGATAAATATTTCATATTATTATATTTCATCTTATTTTTTAATTAAAATGTCATGTTTCCAAAGGATGCAAAACTGAATTTTGCTTCGCTTCCGAGATGAGCATCAAAAGTCCAATCAAGAAATATGCTTTACCTGATTTGTTATTTGTATGTCAATTGAAAATACAAGAAGGTTCGATGATGTAGCGTAATTTTTCAATTGCGATCTCGCTCTCTCTGGTAAATCAAGGATGTCAAAGTATTATTTTAATCCCAAAGCATCACTGATCGCTTTTTTATTAAACCCGGAGATTCTTTTATCGCCAATCAGGATCAACGGTACGCCGCGTCCTTTCAACTTTTTGAATTTGAGATACGCTTCTTTGGATTTTTTGATGTCATAAGCAATATACTGAACATTGTGTTTTTGGAAAAATGCTTTAGCACGTTTACACCATCCGCAACTTGGGGTTGTAAACATCACCACTTTTTGATTTTTTAGCGATTTTTTTTTGAAAATGCTGCCTTCATCGGATTCGTCTGTCTTGTCATCTTCCGACGGCCGCCCAGTCTTAGTCGTATCCGTTGGTGGTGCATATTCAGTCTCAATTTCTTCGACGGTGTCAAAATTTTGAATTTCCTGGTTTTGCGGCGGTGGCGCATTGGAAAAATGTTTGACGCCGTTTTCATCTGTCCATGAATACATATCTGCGTACAGCAAAGCGGTTGAAAAAAGAAAACAAAAAGCGATCAACAATGTCAAAAAGAGTGCTGATTTCAAATTAGTCATAATTGGCTCCTTTTTTTGTAACGGTGTAATGGATTTTTGTTTAGTTTCCCTCTTTGCAAGTAAAAAGCAAAATTGACGATCTATGGCGTCAACGCAAAATGCTCAATAAGAAATTCGGCGATTTCTTGAACAGCGTTCAGCCCGAAACAACGCGGTGCATTTTGTCCGCATTCGGCCGCATCACTTATAACCGCCAGAAGATGCTTATCATCTGTACATAAACGGGATGAATGAATTTCGGGTCTGAATATTTCCATTTTCGGAAGCGGAAGGCGTTTGAACCCTTCGCACAAAATCAAATCCGTTTCAGTAAAAAAAGCTGCCAATTCATTCGGCGTATGATCATGGTTCACATCTTTGACGATTCCGATTTGACGAGGTGACGTTATTATAGTGGTTACTGCGCCAGCTTGCTTATGCCGCCAACTGTCTTTACCGGGTTTATCCATCTCGAATCCGTGAACATCATGCTTAATCGTTCCGATTTTAAATCTCCGGCGTTTAAGTTCGGCAATCAATTTTTCAAGTAAAGTGGTTTTCCCTGAACCGGAATTACCCACAATTGTGACAATCGGAGGAGTTGTATTTTTAGGTTGTTTATTTGGCATATTTTTGTATCCATCCCGTCAATTATAAGTTTTAAGTTTCTGGTTATCATGTAATTCATTGAATTAATTGAGACTGATAAAATAAGTATCATATTTCCGGTGTCAATGATTTCAGTAAGTTACAATAATTTATGACTGACAGGTAGCCATTTGATCGGTTTTTAATCATTCAAAGGAAATAGTTTTGAAGAAATAAACCGGCAACGGGCAAGCCTGAATTTTAAAGCTGTATGAAGACATCCGATTCCATATTTGATGCTGCGCGGTAAATTAATGGAAGACGCTTCGGCAAAATATTTTGTCGGACAACTGACTTCCGCTACGGTGTAACCTGCCCAGATAATCTGAGCCAGCATTTGGTTGTCAAATACAAAATCATCGGAATTCATGCGGAGCGGCAATTGCTCAATCAGTTCCCGTGAAAAAGCGCGGTAGCCGGTGTGGTACTCGGAAAGTTTGGCACCCATCAATATATTTTCGATCAAAGTGATAAAACGGTTGGAGATGTATTTCCACACCGGCATACCGCCTTTAAGCGCATACCCGCCGAGGATGCGCGACCCCAGGACGCAATGATAGAGGCCATTGCCAATCATTGAAGCCATGGCCGGAATCAACATCGGCGTATATTGATAATCCGGATGCACCATGATAATAATATCTGCTCCTTGATCAAGCGCCAACTTATAACAGGTTTTCTGGTTAGCGCCGTATCCCTGATTCTGCTCATGCAGAAAAACCAGCGTATGCGGCAGTGTTTGGGCAATCGCCACGGTTTCATCCCGGCTTTTATCATCTACTACAATAACAGAATCGACAATTTCCTGCGCCATGACTTCATTGTAAGTCTGACGCAATGTCTGTGCCGCATTATAAGCCGGCATCACAACAATCACTTTTTTATCTTTATACATATCAATATTAAGGGTTAAGGGTTAAGTTTCAATTTTTCTTGTTCCAACGCTTCGACGACCGTAAATTTTTGTCCAACTACTTAATTCGTTTACCACACTTTTTAATTCAAGCGCAACACTTGTGTCAAGGGTTTTGGCAAACAGCTTGGCGTGATCAAGCGTTTTATCTATCGAAAGAATAGCGTATGGCCGTCGATGCAATGAAAAGGAGTAACAACTGAAAAAGGAATTTTTACGCTCAGAATTTGGGACGAAAGATTGAACAGCGTTGGTGAATACAGGTTTTTATAGATAAGGAGCGAGGACGAAATAGTTTCCCTGACCATTCGTGAAACGTTGAGTTCGCGCATTACATTTCAAAAATCATAAATGGGTGGCTATTTCACCCTGATACGCAGCGCATAAACAATGCCCCGGGACTCCTTGATGAAGGCAGGTTCCGAGGCAAGTGAATTCAGGGTCATAAAAGGTTTTACGGCCTCAATGGACGCGGAGATCACATAGTCCTCTATGTTTCCGCCAGGCGCCCACTTTTGGATCATCTCCCGGATTTCCTCCTTGGACCGAATCCGGATGTCCATGAATCCGGTTTCCTTCAACATTTTTTCGGTGTCTTCAATTGTCGCCGCCCCGCCAATGCATGCAGACACCATGGCCAGGTTTGCCCGAACATCATCGGGAATCTCCGCAGTAGCCAGTATGTCCGACACAGCCAGCCGGCCACCGGGCTTGAGCGCACGGAAAGCATCCTTGTAAACTCCCGGTTTGTCGGGCGACAGATTGATCACGCAATTGGAAATGATAATATCCGCACTGTTATCCGCCACAGGCAGATGTTCGATCTCGCCGAGTCGGAATTCGACATTTTTTGCTTTGGTTTTTTCCGCGTTCTTTCTGGCTTTAGCCACCATATCCGGTGTCATATCCACGCCAATCACCCGACCGGCGTCTCCCACCCGATCAGCCGCGAGAAAGCAGTCAAACCCGCCGCCACTTCCTAAATCCACTACGGTTTCACCGGGTTTAATCGACGCCAGGGCCACCGGATTACCACAACCGAGACCCAAATTTGCACCATCGGGAACGCTCTCTATATCTTTACCGGAATACCCCATGGCCGCGGAAATATTTTCCGGTGAAAATTCTGTAGTACAGCCACACGATCCTTCTGATTCCGGTTTGACGGATACGCCGGAATCTCCGCAACAGGATGTCACCTGGCGTAATTCGGATGCCTCGGCTCCGACCCTCGCAATGTTTCCATATCTCTCTCGAACCGCTTCTCTGATTTTCTCTTTTTCCATTGTTCCCATCTTAAACTCCTTTTTAGGTAATAAGATTATTATTATTCGATAACTTTCGAACTTTTCAGGCAAAAAATTAACTATTGTGAATCGTGTTTTTGGGGCGCAATGCCACACATCCTTTGCATCATAGCATTGAAGTTAAAGGAATCGTCCATGACACTCCGGAAATTTTTCATCATCTGTGCTATTACTATTTTTAATTCTACTATTCTATAACAATCGAAGTTAAATTCCAAAAAAATATCTTCTTTTATGGGAAAAAATTTTTCAAGCCCGTCAAGGCTTCAGATTCTATCCGGCATTCTATTTTTTGCCCCCGACGTTCCATGTGAATAAGGCCGGCTCGTCGAAGTTCCTTAATATGGTGCGAAATGGTGGAAGCTGCAATTCCGAGGTCCTTGCCCAAGTCACCCACGCATGCACAACCTTTCGAGTTGCGGAAATCGTCAACAGAGGCGCTGATTCCAGGTTGGCAACAAGAGAGGAGGCGCAAAAAAATTTTGAGCCGGTTTGGATTGGACAGCGCCTTAAACATCTCGGCAATTTCATCAATGTTTTTATCTAGACTCTTCGACATAATTCGAAATATAAGCCTTGACCGGCCTTTGTCAAATTAAAAAAATCATTTTCCATCAGAACGAATCGGAGTCACAATTGAGGATGATTGTATTCACAACGTGTTAAGAGTTTAGTTTTAACGAAATAGGTAAATTATTTCGTTCCAGATCCTAATTATTTAACCCTTCAAACTTTATCAGAATGCTTTTTACGAAGTTTTACGGGAGTTATTTTAGTTTTGCGCATTTTCATGTTTAAGACCTCAACAAACAATGAAAAAGTCATGGCAAAATAGATATAGCCTTTGGGAATATGCATCTCAAAACCTTCACCGATCAAGGCCAGTCCGATTAAAAGCAAAAAACTCAAGGCCAAAATTTTCACTGTCGGGTGAGCTTCGACAAAGCGACTGATGGTTCCGGCAAGAAAAATCATCACAATAACGGCGATGATAATGGCAGTGACCATAATAGGCAGTTGATTGGTGAGACCTATCGCTGTTATGACCGAATCCAGCGAAAATACGATATCCAGAATCATAATCTGAACAATAATCCCCATAAAAGACACTTGGGGTGATGTGTGCTGACCATTTTCATGCCCTGCTTCGCCTTCAAGATTGCTATGTATTTCCAAAGTGCTTTTTCCCAAAAGAAACAAACCGCCGGCAATCAGAATCATATCTCGCCCGGAAATTCCTTCCCCTAAAACAGTAATCAGCGGTTCGGTCAGTCGCATGATCAGGGTAAGTGAAAATAATAGCGCAATACGTGTGACCATCGCTAACAACAGACCTATTTGACGTCCGCGGGCCTGTTGTGATACTGGCAAGCGGCCGGCGATAATCGTTATAAATATGATATTATCAATACCCAAAACGATTTCCAGTGCGGTCAGCGTAACTAATGCCATCCATATTTGCGGATCAGTAAACCATTCCATTTGTCAGCCTCCTTTTGAAAGTTTCAAGTGCCGATGTGAGTTCGGCACTCTTATTAAATGTGAATTAAGGGTTGAATTAGATTGTGTAAATTCAAGGGGTTACAAGCCAGTTTGAAATAATGAATTGGCGTAGCCCAACGTAACCTGTTGTTTTTATAATATCTTAAATTTTCAACCATTAATTGGCATGATAAATGCACCCGCTTCAAACTATAAGATCATATCCCTTACAGCTCCTAGCGTTGACAACCTTGCTAAAATGTGTTTAAAAGTGTTTTTGACGTAAGTATGTGACCATAAATTTTCGTACATCAGTCATCCAAGGTTTCCAAAGTCTCGGAGGAATGCCGTGCAAAAACTTTTGTAAGCGTACTTATCAAATTATGAATAAACAGGTTTATAATATTTTTCAAGGTAAAAATAATGTTATCTTCTTTTCCGTTTGATCGCAAGCGTTGGCTTTTAGTGCTAATTGATTTTTGTATTGTTGTAGTAGCGACAAAAACCACGCAATGGATTATTTTGGGGCGGTATTATGATATCTATTCAAGCGCCACCGGTGCCAGCATACTTACCATGGCACTTTATATGATAATGATCTATATTTTTGATCTATACAATATCAGACGTCCTTTTATTAATAAAAGAACAGCAATCCGTACCGCTCTGGCGGTGAGCACCGCCGGCTTATTTGCCATTATGATTTTTTATTCCATGCCGCAATACAAATATGGGCGCGGTGTGTTTCTTGTTCAAATGATCATGGTATGGTGTTTGGTGTTTGGCTGGCGTTGTATTTTTAATCTGGCTTTTATGAATCGGGAAGTCAAACGACGTGTTCTGGTACTCGGTGCCGGAAATGCCGGTGCAGCCTTGTATAAGCTGTTAAATTCACATGACACCCCTTACCAAATCGTCGGTTTTCTGGATGATGATATCCGTAAGCAAGGCGTTGCTGAAGGTCTGCCTGCGGTTATGGGAAAAACGGACCAATTGGTTGAGATTGCTGCGGCTGAAGGAATTAATACAGCCATTTTGGCGATCACTCATCATCGCCCGCCGGATCTGATTCGTAATATTTTGGAAGCACGTCTTAAAGGTATTAATATCACGGATATGCCTGCCGTTTACGAAGACCTTACAGGTGCAATACCGATTGAACATCTCAGATATGATTGGCTGCTTAATGCCGATGGATTTAATCTGCTTTCAAAACAGTTGATTCGTAAAGTCAAACGCTTAATTGATTTTAGCGTTTCGGGGTTGCTTCTGGCAGGCACGGTGCCAGTGATGTTGCTCACCGCTATAGCCATCCGATTTGATTCCCCGGGACCGATCTTTTTTAAACAGAAGCGTGTTGGCCAAAATGAACGTATTTTTACAATTTGGAAATTTCGTTCAATGCGTGAAGATGCGGAAAAATCAGGTGCTGCATGGGCTGGTGAAGAAGACCCGCGCATCACTCGTGTGGGGCGATGGATTCGGAAGCTGCGAATTGACGAACTCCCTCAAATTATCAACGTTTTTCGGGGTGAAATGAGTCTGATCGGTCCAAGACCGGAACGGCCGGAGTTTGTTCATGATTTGGAACGGGAAATACCCTATTATGCCGTGCGTCATTATGTGGCACCAGGCATTACCGGTTGGGCGCAGGTAAAATATCGTTATGGCGCTTCAATTGCGGACTCGCTCAAAAAACTGGAATATGATATTTATTATATAAAGAATATGTCACTTATTTTAGATACTCGCATTATGCTTAAAACGATACGGGTTATTTTTTTCGGAGACGGAGCCAGGTGAAATTAATTTTTTATTGAAGGATGATAAAAAAAGGCGCTCTATATGTCAGAAAACAAAAAAATGCCATTAAATGTTTTGGTATTACACGGCCCTAATCTTAATCTTCTGGGAACCCGTGAACCCGATGTTTATGGCAGCGACACATTGAAATCGGTTAATGCCGCTTTGAAAGAACAGGGACGAACGTTAGGTATAACGGTGAACACTTTTCAATCCAATTATGAAGGCGTATTGGTTGAAAAGATACAGGCTTCTATCGGTGTTCAGGACGGTTTGATTATCAATCCGGCGGCTTACACCCATACGAGTGTTGCGATTCGTGATGCTCTTTTGATGTTAAAACCGGAAATCCCGATTATTGAAATACATCTTTCCAACATCTATAAAAGAGAGTCATTTCGTCATCGTTCCATGATTGCGGATGTTGTTACCGGCCAGATATCCGGTTTAGGTGTTATAGGATACACACTTGCGCTGACTGCTTTGGATCAATTCATACGTCTGTAATTCCGGCATCTTTAAAATGACCGCTTCAATCTTGATTACCGCCGCAACTCCATCTGAAATGCACGCCATTACTATATACACTGAAAATATCAGCTCTTCGACAGTCGGCCGGCGAGAGCTTTTATCAGGCGTCCTGCACGGTCAAGCGGTATCCTTTCTGATTACCGGCATAGGCATTAGCAATACGGTGCAGGCAATCACAGCCGCTATTGAAACGGCACGCCCTACGATGATTATTAATACGGGATGCGCTGGTGTTTTTAAAGAGACCGGGTTACAAATTGGTGATATTGCTGTGGCCACTCAGGAAATTGATATCCAGATCGGAATTGAACCCGCGAATGGCAGCGCACTCACCCAACCCCTTCCATTCCCGATTTTAATAAACAATGGCATCGAGATAAAAAGGCGTTATTTTTTAAATGAAGCATTGGTTGATAACGCTTTCACTATTTTAACCCAAGCATTCGCAAAGACGAATGTCAACATCGCCAAGGGACCCTTTATTACCGTATCCACGATTACCGCGACCGACCTGCGTGCGGCTGATATTTTCAACCATTATCATCCCTGCATGGAAGCGATGGAAGGTGCCGGTGCGGCGCATCTGGCCTGTTTTTATGATATTCCGCTGATTGAGGTACGTTCAGCCAGCAATTTCGTTGGTAAAAGAGACAAAAATCAATGGAATTTGCCATTGGCCTTTGAACGAAGTGCGGCGGCGGTTAAAGAATGTATTCGTTGTGTGAAAGAAATTTCCGGCTATTGTCTTTAAGAAAAAAGTGGCTGCATTGTGAAAAACCGGCAAACTGATGCGAAAAGCGCTAAATATATCTTTACAATCAGAGGTTCCTGTGAGTAAAATATTCTTTTAATCATATCTTATTCCTGGCTTTAACTATGTCCATTCGTGAAGAATTTGAAGAACGCGAAAAACGCTTTATGTCTCCCATGGGATGTTTAAGCGTTAAATCCCGTGGGCGTCAAAAAGAAGAAGCTCAATGTCCTATACGTACTCCTTTTCAACGAGATCGAGATCGCATTCTGTATTCCAATGGGTTTCGGCGGCTTAAACATAAAACCCAGGTGTTTTTATCTCCTTTGGGTGACCAATACCGCACGCGCCTCACACACACCCTGGAAGTCGCTCAAATTGCACGCACCATAGCCAGAGCGATGCGTTTGAATGAAGACCTGGCCGAGGCTATCGCTTTGGGGCACGATCTGGGGCACACACCCTTTGGACATAGTGGTGAAACGGCTTTAAAAGAAATTTATTCTGCGGATTTTTCCCATAATGAGCAGAGTTTAAGAGTGGTTGACATATTGGAACAAAACGGTCGCGGGCTGAATCTGACGGATGAAGTGCGTGACGGCATTCTCAAACACTCCAAAGGGTATGGCCAAATTATGCCTGAAGACCCGCAAGAGATGGCTTATACGCTGGAAGGTAAAATTGTGCGTATCGCCGATATTATGGCGTATTTGAATCATGATCTGGATGACGCTGTTCGTAGTGGCGTTATCCGTGCGGAGCATGTTCCACAATCCTGCTGTGATGTCCTGGGAAGCAATCATGCCCAACGTGCGACCACAATGATTCATGACCTTATTTTTTCAAGCCAGGAACATTGCGATAAAGCGCATCATTTGTGTATGAGCGATCATGTGTATAATGCCATGACTGCTTTGCGCCAATTCCTTTATGACAATGTTTATCGTTCTGACCGGGTGCATCAGGAATTTATCAAGGCCAAAAAAATTTTAACAGAACTTTATCTGTTTTTTTTAGAAAACGATGAGATACTTGAAAAAAATCTTAAAATTATGGAAATGAGCGGAATTCATAACAATGGCGATTCGAACCAAAGAATTGTTTGCGATCTGATCGCCAGCATGACTGATGGATATGCTATGGAGCTTTACACTAAATTTTTTTTTCCATCACCACTTGTATAGAACAATGACACACCCAAAACTGAACAATCTGAACCTACCTGTTGATCAGCGGTGCGACTTTTTGAATCGTTTGCAATCTGTTTATGCCCAAATGGATAGCAAGTAGGGTGCGTTAGCGAAGCATAACGCACCATGTTAATATTAAAAACGATTTGTCAGGAAAGAAACATCGGTGCGTTACGGCTACCGCCTGACGCACCCTACTTGCTGATTGAACACGTCAAATCAAAAATAAGTAACCGTCCACAAGTTCTTCTGTTTTAAACATCGCTTGACAATACGATTTTATTTCTGTATTTGCCTTTAATACTACTTTGTTAGATTAGACTTTGAGCGAATAAAGATGCCGCATTTGCTTCATAAAACCAACTCAATTTTCCTAAAGGATTAATTTTTTCCGTAGTACAAATGATATGACTAACCCTGATAAACATAATGTAATTGCTCTTTTACATCAACATTATTTCCACGATAACCGACCGTGGGTTATTGCTTATTCCGGTGGTAAAGATTCAACTTTGGTCTTACAGCTCGTTTACCAATTAATGCTTGAATTGGGGGCAAAGGCTACTAAGCCGATCCATGTGATTGCCTCGGACACGCAAGTGGAAGCTCCTAACATCAGTGATTATTTGCATGACATTTTGGTAAGAATAGAGGATCATGCCAGAACCCACGGACTGCCGGTTTCAGTTCACATTGTTCAACCCGAACCTAGTGAGAGTTTCTGGGGTAAACTGATTGGCAAGGGATATCCGTCTCCGACACGATGGTTTCGATGGTGTACCACTAAAATAAAGATCAAACCTGCCAGGAAAGTGATAGACAAAATTGTTCGCCAATATGGAAGTGTGGTGCTTTTATTGGGTACCCGAAGTTCAGAGAGCCCTAACCGTAGCCGGCGGATGAGGGAGCGCGAAACAAACAGCAGGGGCTTAAATCCGCATCACGAAATCCATGACGCTTTAGTGCTTACACCCATCGCAGACTGGAAAACGAATGAAGTCTGGAAGTATTTGTTCAACCATAATCCTCCGCCTTGGGGAGGCAGCCATGATTTTATGCTGGATTTATATCGACAGGCGGGTGGAGGTGAATGCCCCATGGTGCTGGATTTGAACACACCTTCTTGCGGTGGCAGTCGATTCGGATGCTGGACATGTACTGTTGTTAAGGAAGACCGTTCCATGAAAGGATTTATAGAATCCGGTGAAACGTGGATGCAACCATTAAATACATTCAGGAACTGGTTAAAAGACATTCGGGAAAAACCAGAGGCACGAGATAGTATGCGTCGTAATAACACTATCGGCATCGGGCCCTTTAATTCCGAAACCAGAAAAGAAATTCTCCGCCGATTGCTTAAAACGGAACAGGAAGTCGGACGGCAGCTAATTTCAAATGAAGAAATTTTATATATTCAATCACAATGGAATCAGGATTTTGATGTACAAAATAACGCAATCCGTATTGTTCTGGAATATGGACGTGAGGTGCAAAAATTGGCTGATCCAAATCAATCGATATTATCGAATAAAGACTTAATTGATACGTTAGCTCCACGCTACGAGTTGCAGGAAGCATGGGTGGATGATTTGCTGTTTTTAGTCGAAAAAAAATATCCGACAATAGATTCCGGCAAGGCTAAAAACGCTCTGGTAGATGATGTAATCAAAATTATTGACAACGCCGTGCGTCAAACCGAGATGAGTGCCACCCTTTTATGATTTTTTAAACCATTCACATTCATAACCTGTTTTCCTATTTCCATAAGCAGGAAATTGACCTGACTGCGCCGGACGGAGAACGGAATATTGCGATCATTTTTGGGCGAAACGGTTATGGCAAAACAAGTCTGTTGACATGCCTTAAACTGCTGTTCGCCGGTGTAACTGAATCCTTACGACGGACGGTTCAACGCCAACGTGCGCCTACTGAAAATCAATATATTCTTGGTGTTGGAGATGACTGGTGGGGAATTATGAATCGCCGCGCCAGGCAACAAGGTGAAACAAACTGCGGAATTCGTCTATGCTAGCAGGAATAGTTGAAGCTGAACGTTCCTGGATATTGGAAGGGAATCGATTGAGCAAGGAACTGAAGATTTCGCGCATTGGAACTTTTTGCATTCGTTGCATATCCGAACAAAAGATAAATTAAGCATTTTAAGAGAGAAGCTATGATTGATTTTAGAAACTTACATGCAGATAGAGTACCAGGTCGGTATAATGCGGAAAAAGCACCGCATAAGGCTGTGTTACTTTTAGCAATTATAAAGTTATACGAAAACAAAAAGATAAACCTCGAAAAGATAATGTTTAAGGATATGTATTTATTAGAGACTTACAAAGACATCTGGAAATGTTTGGATTATAAAAAACTCGGGCCGATAAGCTTGCCCTTGTTTCATTTAAAGACGGATGGATTCTATAAGATACATTTCAAAGTAGAAAAACCGTTCAGTCCGAAAGGTTCCTTAAAAAAACTGTTAGATCAAGCAGAAAGGGCTGAATTCAATGATGAGTTTGTTGAAATATTAAGTAACGAGGTATTAAGAAAAAAAGAGATCGAAGAAATATTGACAGGGGGGCATTTCACGACAAAGGAAATTTCCAAAGTAAATGCCAAATTACGCTTGTTAGATAAATCTTTTGAATACGAAAAAATTCTAAATGATTATCCGAGCAAATCTTTTGAAACCAAATTTGTCAAAGATCAATCAAAGGAGTACACAAAAGTAAGAAGTGGCAGTTTTAGAAGAATGATATTGAAATTTTACAATTCCACTTGTGCCATTTGCAGGGTTTCAATAATTGTCGAAGATATATCAGTGATAGATGCCGCGCATATTTTACCGTTTTCAGAATTTTGTAATGATGACCCCAGAAATGGTATCGCTTTATGTAAAAATCATCATTGGCTATTCGATAACGGAGGGATTTCGATATCGCCGGAATACAGAATAAAAATTTCAAATAACATAGCAAAAGAGACACCTGAAGGTGTTCTGTCACAATATTTCAGAAAAAAGATAACATTGCCAAATGATAAAATTCTTTATCCGGCAAAAGAAGCTCTTGAATGGCATAACTTTAGATGGAATTTTATTTAATTTGATGTCAGATCATAGCATCATAACTTACCTGTTTTTCAATTTGTCAACCCCTGAGAAATCAGAGGTTTTCAGCATCTATCGCTCTTTCAGTTCAAAAAAGCTCGGAATCGAAAATAATCCTGGATGAAATCGGTGCCGAAAAATTATCCAGCCGGGGAGATATGCTTGTCAAACCTTATGCGGGTGCGCCTTCGGTGCGAATTCATGGAACGAATATCATCAAAGACGACATAGTTAATTGTGTGCAGGCGGCTCGGAGGAAATATTTATGAGTATAACTGATATCACTGTTTATGAGTTCCAACCATTATGGCTTACCATTGACCGCATCGGGCCGTTTCAAGGCACTCCTTATGAAATTGATTTTACCGATGCTAAAGATAAACCCTGCAACATGTTTCTTCTCATGTCGGAAAACGGACGCGGCAAAACAACTGTTCTGGACATCATTGCCTGTTTTATGGGGCTTTTGGATCAGGAGGCACCTAAAAAATTCGGACAGGAGGAATTAGATGAGGGGGAAGGCCGCGCTCAGTTAGATATATTAACAAGAATTCATTGGCAAGGCAGTGATCATCGCATCGTATTATCAATTTTGGGTGGTGAAATCGGGGATAAGACCGTTCTGAAAGCGTGGAGTGCGGACGATATGGAAAAATACGATGCCAGTTCATGGCATCGGACCGGTTTCCGCCGCAGAGTGCCGGGGCGTCTCGAACTGATTGGCCGCCACGACGAACTGGTGCAGGATTTGGTCAGCGTGATACAAAACAACAGGCATTTCGTTCAGGAAGGGCTTGAATCATCCGCACTCAGCTTACCTACTGCCCTGTATTTTCCTGCATATCGTGATATTCCCGAAATCCGCGATCCAGAGAGGGCAATTGTGCAACCGGATCATTGGGGATATAAAGCGCTTCATTCTTTTTCCGCTCACGGCACCCACTGGACAGCTTCTTTGGATAATTTGATGGTGTGGCTGAAATGGCTTGATAACGGCAGTTTTGAGCGGGCATTAAAAATTGTAAATGATGTTGTATTTAAAGAGTATCCTGACAAATATCTCAAAGGAATTCGCCGCAATCCTCCTGAAGCGGTGGTTATAAATGGCGGCCAAGAGCATCGGCTGGACAGGCTTTCCAGCGGAGAAAAAAATCTCACTCAGTTATTTTTGCGTATCGGGGCGCATCTGACACGAAATACCTTGGTGTTGACAGATGAATTGGATGTGCATCTGCATGTACGATGGCAGCACAAAGTGCTGAACCAGATGAAGGAACTTGTGCGACGGCAACCCGGAACGACGCTGATTGCCGCCACTCATTCGGTTGAAATATTAACCGCTTTTCCAATTGATATAAAAGAAAAAGGGTTGGTAAAAGGCGGCTGGATTATTGAAGAAAAGCTATATTAAACTGGGAGATGACTTTTGGCCGGATTTAAAAGAACGCCAGATATAGATCGTTTACATCATCGTCAACGCGGTGGCGTGATTGTTTTTGTTGAATCAGAAGATGATTACCAAATTTTTGCTGAACGCTGGTTTTTTGATATAGGTGAAAAACTAACCTTTGAATCGGCTGATCGTGATACGCCCGAGCGTGGTGGCGGCGGATGCGGTGTTGTTTGCAACTTGGTTGACAAAGCAATTGATGATGGGATTTGTGCTTTTGGCATTATAGATCGTGACAGCCTGATGAATAACGACCTGTGGGAAATCTGGTGGGAAGAAAATGACGAACGCTTTCTTGAATATCGTCCCTTTGGAGATCGTATAAGGGTTCTTTTACGATGGGAACTGGAAAATTATCTTCTTGATGCTAAGGCCATGGAAATTGAAATCGCAGATGAACGTTTTTGTTCACCGCGTTCATCAAAACAGTGTGCCCAGGATTGTTTAAAGTATGCATCTGAATTAAAAAACATCGCTTCTGCCCATATCGTTTTACAACGTTATAAATGCGGCAAACTCAATCCGGGATTCGGGTCAAATCCGCCACATACTGGTGCCAAATTACATGACAAACTTATCGCCCATCTTGATAAAAAGTCTGTCCCAACAGCCCAAGACACCCTTGCTGCAGAACGAACCTCCGTGGATCGCTTTGACCGGCCTGATGCCGACGTGCTTCAACGTTGGGAACGTCTCAGTCGTATGGTAGATGGCAAGGGCACTTTGAAATATCTTGGCAGTATGTTACAAGTGCCTCTTTATAAACGCCGCGCTGCTTTAGCAAGTCGAATAAGGGAGCAAAACAGAATTCCCGCAGATATTCAAGGCTACGTTGATGAATTTTTAGGATGCTAACCATTTACCTTTTTTCATCTTCAAAAGTGGTGCATGAAGGATGCAGTCAAACGTTATAAAACTATGGCATCCTTAATTCTTGGGATGACATTCCGGTCCGTCAGTTTCTCATAAAATGCCCATAATGCAACTTCTGATTTATAATAAGGGATTTCATCGCACTGATCGGCATGTTTTCCCTTATCAAATACCGGTACATGCCGGCACCTGTGATATTGCCAATAAACAGCACTCCTGCCAACCGGTTGCCGTCCGGGCTGAAAACCACCTTGCGGAGCGTTGAGTCGTCAGTTGGTAGGGTGGGCAAACTCCTGATCCAATTGATGTTTATTACCTGACAAGACGACAAAACATAAATGCTGTTCAATGAATCGGCTGTTGCCCACCATTTACGAGGCACATTATATCGTTGCCGGTGGGTAAAATGCCGACGAAGGCTTGTACTGATGCGGGCGTTGTGGGCGGCATTTTACCCACCCTACCAATCCATTCACGAGCCGCATCAATATTTATCATTTAGCATCAATCCATTCCTTCATTTTGGCTTCTGCAATTTCCCTGGATTCCTCTATCAGTTCTTCTCCGCTCTTTTGATAATAAACACGACCGCGCCTGACGAAAATATGATCGATCAAGCGGCCTCCTTTTTTCTCGATCTCTTTCCGAAACAGTTCTATTTCCTCTGATTTAAATTTGCTATTGAAAGTATTGAACAAAACCACTTTCTTTTCTGTGAAGTCGTTCTTTGCAACGAATGTCCACAAAGGAGGCGCAGGGCGATACCACCAGATCGGGGAACCGATAAACACCAGTTGGTATTTTTCCATATCAACTGTTTCCGGCGTTATTTGAACTGTTGTCACTTTATCATCAGCATCGCTGCCAGCGTTGCGCCATCCCTGAAAGTCCAGGGAGTATTTCAGGGCTTCAATTTTTACGATGTCGGCATTGAATTTCCGTGCGACTTCCCGTGCCATCGCTTCGGTGTTTCCTGAACGGGAATAGTAAACAACCAGGGCGGCCGATTCTTTATCCGGCACAGGTGCGTAAGGCGGGCTGTGGAAATAGGTTTGATCTTTTATTTGTACGAAGATAAATGCGGCGATGGCGGCAACCGCGACGAAACAGACGGCAATTATAAAAATCATCTTTTTATTTTTTTTCATAACAGAATTTGATTTTCCAGCGATCTGGATTCTCCGGCGGAAATTGTTCTGATAGCCGGCAGGCTTTTGACCGGGCATTTATTTTCACAAATACCGCAGCCCACGCATTGTTTAAGATTCACAAAGGGCAATTGCACCTCAAATTTTTCCCCGGTCGGACGGGACACTGTTTCATGCTTTACATAAATCGCTTTGGGAGAGGCCGGACATACTTCTTCGCAAACGATACAAGGAGCGTTGCCTGACCAGGGAAGACAGCGGCCTCGGTCCAGATAGGCGGAACCGATTTTTACAGGTCGCTCGATTTTCTCCTTAACAGTGATATCGGCAATAGCGCCTGTGGGGCAAACACTGCCGCACAAAGAGCATGTGTATTCACAATAGCCTTGTGCCATTATCAAGCGGGGTGTCCAGAATCCCGCCATGCCCGCTTCTCCAAGTGTGGGGTTAAGAGCATTTGTCGGGCAAGCCTTCATACACAGCCCGCACCGCTGGCAGAGTTGCAGGAATTCTTTTTCCGGCAAAGACCCGGGCGGTCTGATAAGCCGTGGATCCGCTGTTTTATCCTGCCGTCCGTCGAGTCTTCCCAGAAAGGGCACGGAAAGACCGGACAGCATACCTCCGAGCAAGGCACGGCGGCCGATGTCCGGCTTGCGGTTCAATTCAGGCTTGAATGTAAAACTGAAGGCAAGCGCTTTTTCCGGGCATACGTCGTGACAGTTGAAACAGGCCACGCATTCGGACGCTTCCCAAACCTGTTTCGGATGGGGCGAAGCGGCTCCCTGACAGTGTTTGGTGCATAAATTGCAATCAGTACACCGTTCCGAATGCTTTTTCAATTTCAACAGGCTGGTCATGGAAAAGATTCCCATGAGCGCGCCGAGAGGGCAAAGCACACGGCACCAGAAGCGGGGCCGGATACGATTAAGGAAGACAATGATGATAAAAATCAGCCCGATGAACCAGGCCGTTTGATATGTCTCGATATTGTATCCGAAAACCGGGGCAAGCAGGACTTCCGAGCTATAACTCGCCAGCCTCAATATGTTGAAATCGCTGTTAGCCATAGCATCAAAAATCGAACGAAGCCCTGCGCCCAGGGCGGGAATGACTGACAGAGCCGCGGAGCGAAACAGTAAGGCGATGGGGTCTATCAATCCGCACAGGTTCAGACCGGCAATAGCGCCGAGCAACACGAACAAAAGCAGGAAATATTTGATTCTCTGCTCAGGTTTTTTCTGATTAGCCTGTATCATGCGTTTCCCTTTAAGAGCCGGACGAACAGCGCCTGTAGCGTGATGAATCGTTCCAAAAGGGCATATAAAGCCGCAAAACACCCGGCCTAAAAACAGGGTGAGCAAAAGCACGCCGGCACCCCAGAGAAAACCCGTAATCAGACGGCCTCCGGACAAAAGGGAGGTCAAGCCGACGAGCGGATCAAGCTGAAAGAAAAAGGTGACCGGCTGTTCCAGTCTTATATCGTTGTCAGCCGAAAAAGCGACCGAGTAATTGATATAGGTATCCTGCGAAAGCCTGCTCTCAGTTAAAAGAAATATAAACAGGCACAGGAAAAAGGTTTGGCTGATTCTTCTGAGCCAGACTAAATGCCGGATTGTCACACGATCACCTTTTTAGTTTCAAGATTTGAAAAATTGTATGTGCCGAGACCGCTCTTTTGAGCCAATTCAATAAACCCGATTTTTTCCGGTTTCAATCCGAAAAGCATGGCGGCTCTGGCATCCGCAGCCACAGGATCATCACTTAAAATCAAGGTGTTTTTGGTCGTCACATAATCCGTGCTGCCGCCCGAAGGGCCGTTTTTAGTCATAATGCGGAGGGCGTCGATCAGGGTGACTTCAGGTTGGAAAAACTGCGCCAAATCGACTATGCTTTGATGGATGTCCTGATGAAGCGACGACCGGTTGCCATCCACCGCGCCGATCCAGTTTTTCATTCCCAGGGTCAGGATGCTAAGGGAGTGATGTTTTGCCACCGGGAGGTTGATCACCTTGTCGGCTTCCACCAAAGGCGTGAACACCGGCTGTACATTCAGGCGATTGCCTTTTAATTTCATTTTTTTCATTAAAGATGACCTGGGGAAAACCAGATCCGCTCCTGTTTCCTTAGCCGCTTTGCCGGCCCCGGTTATAGCGAAACAGCGTCTGGCATCGTGGATCGTGTTATCGACGATCCGCACCCGACTGGCTCCGGCTTCCTGACACAGCTTGATGACGGCTGTAAGCACTTCGGGATTTGTTGTGGCCGCAAAACGCGGATGCCTGGCCCAGGATATGTTCGGCTTGATCGCGACCACATCCCCGCGGGAAACAAATCGTTGGATTCCCCCGGCGGCGTCAAACACCTTTTTGGTAAGCTCTTTCACGGAAAATCCGTCTGTCTGGCCGACGCCCTCGACAATGAATCGTTTGTCAGTCGCCGCCCAAGTATCGGACGTCGTGAATGATGGCAATCGGACCGTTCCGGCAAGCGTAACGCATCCGGACCATCTCAAAATTCTTTGAATTGACTCTCTGCGTGTAACAGGTTTATCGAATTTCATAATATTTACCTCAGAATGTTTGTCGGTTTGCATTAAATAAACTACCCATTTTAGGCAGTAGGTCAGGTTAGCGATAGCGTAACCCGACAATATTGCCTGTTGATGTCGGGTTACGCTATCGCTAACCCGACCTACTGCTAAATTTTACAGCAACAATTCCTTCTCCCAACCGTAATGCTCAATTTTTATCTCTTCCATTTTACTCGTTCCCAATCCGTAAACTTTATCAGCTGCCTCCACACAGATAGGCGGCGGAGACAGGGGCCACGGTTCACCTCTCAAAGCTTTTCTTTTTTCTGTTATGATTTTTACACACACCGTTTCCACTGCAACCGGATCTGTCCCTGCGACCAGCCCGTTATAAGCCCATTGGTATCTCGGATCGGGCTGAGGTCCTTTATCACAGAGAGGGTAAAGCGAATCTACAAGAACGAGTTTGGTTTTTCCTTTGACAAAAGGAAGATTCCATATCTCGCCTAATTTAGCACTGTTTCCTTTGTGATAACTGTCGGGACTGCCGGAAAACATAATATAATCTTTGAGTACCGTTCCGATTCCTGTGAGCCAATGTGCCTTGAGAGCCGGAAGAGCGATCAGGGCGGTGCATTTTTCAGGATACCGAGGGCCTCCTTGGGCATCTATTATTTTATCTTTCGGAATTCCGGCATTTACCAATGAGCTTTTGACAGCGGTAACGACTTCATCATGGGTCTGATTCAAATGATCGGTGGGAACCAATCCGATCACGTCATCCGGTTTGACAAGGCTTAACCAAGCTTCTTTGGGATTGTTTTTCCCGGTAACTTTGCTCAAGGTCAGTTCAAGCATTTTGTTCAAAGCTTTACTGTTCACTTTGTTTGAAGCATCCAAGGCGCTTTTGTCGCGCACCACGGTCACTAAACTTGAACCCGCCGCTTTTGCTTCAGATACAGGCCAATTGAAACCCAACACAGAAGCGCCGATAGTCGCTCCGAGGGTTCCTCGCATAAAGTCTCTTCTTGTTATCACAGTTTTTTTATTTTGCATGATTTCCTCCTAAATTCGTTTGATTTTTATTAATGATCGCCATGGTCGATTTTTTGTCCCTGATCCAATCAAGTTATGCTTGAACGAAATTCAATCCCAATTCTTCTAACCGAGCCTTTGTGGGATTGCCTTTTTTGTCCCAGCCTCGATCTGCGTAATATTTGTCAAGGAGCTTTTCAGTCTCATCCTCTTTTAAAATCCCGCCCTTGGCCACGCCCTTGGTGAGGGCTTCCTTGTACATTCGCGGCGGAACGGTGTCGTCTTCCCGGGAAAATCCGTTGGCTATATTGAAACTCCGCTCCAGGGTGTAGATTCGCTCTGCCGCTTTTTTGTAATCATCCATGGTGAGTTTATAACCCGTGGCCGCGTTCAGGAGATCCTTGAGGGATTCGGGTTTCATTCCCGCGATTTGCGGAAAAAGACATACCCCGATCGAATCGTTTATCACACGGATGTTCTGGGTGCCGATATCAGAGCCCGTGAGGTGATCACCGCCGCGGTTGGCGGTCATATATGTGGTTTCATAATTCTTCATGGATCGTACATTCCAAGCGGCCCATGCCTGGCCCTTGGTTTCGATGGCAAAGTGTTCGCATTCCTTGCCCCAGGCTTTCACAAGGGCCCTGAGATTTTGGCCGAGAAGTTTTCCGCAACCCTCGCCGTAGGCAACCTTTTTTTGAAGAGCGAGCATGGCGTCAACATCCCCCCATTTCAATTCAATGCCGTCCAGATCGGATGCCTTGATAATACCCTTTTCATAGGCTTCCATGCAAAAACCGAGGATATTGCCCATGGAAATGAAACAAATACCATAGTCATCAGACGCCGCGGTGTTGGCGATCCACCCGTAAAAGTCCTTGACATCGCAGTTGGCGCTCATCATGGCACCTTCATATTCGGGGCCGTCATGGGTCATGCCGGAGAAACGGCCTGACCTGATCACGCCCCGGTTCAAACAGGCAATCGGGCACATGTAACAGCCGGTGTCGCCGACCCATAATTTTCTATATGCTGTTTCCGCGCTCATCAAATCCGCATGTTCATAAGTGCCTTCCTGATAATTACGGACCGCCTCGGTGCCCCAGTCACTGGAAGCGGATAGCATCATGGCTGTCCCATACTTTCGCCATTGCTCTATGCCGCTGCTTGACAGCAATTCGGTCCAGGCGTGTTTGTTGGCCTTTTCCCAAGCCTTCTTATCATGAATACCAATTGCGTTGGTTCCCCTGACGGAGATAAACTTGAGCTTCTTAGATCCCATGACCGCGCCGGCACCGCCCCGGCCCGAGGCCCGGTGAATTTCGTGCATAATACTGGCATAGCGAACCAGATTTTCGCCGGCCGGTCCGATACTGACACTTTTATAAAGCCGCCCCAGGTCCTTGTCCAGGGCAACCTGAAGGTCATAAGTACGCATTCCCCAATACTTTTCAGCCGGCACGATTTTCACTTTTTCATTCTCAATCACGATACCCACCGGACTTGTGGCCGCCCCTGTGACGATCAATGCGTCATATCCGGCAAACTTCAGCTCCGGCGTCCAGCGTCCGCCCACACTGGAATGGAGGATGCCAGTGGCATCCGGGTTACTCTTGGGGAAAGTGGAGGCCGAGCGGGTCACAATGGTCAATCGGCCGGTGGACGGCGCGGGAAGACCGTTTAACGGGCCGGAAATAAAACATATCGGGGTATCGGGGTCAAGGTACCCCGCGCCCGGTTTTGCCCGGTCCCACATCCATTTGACACCCAGACCCCTGCCGCCGATGAACATTTCCAGTTCCTTCGTATCCAGTGGGGTCTCTTTTATTTTTTTCGTGGTCAGATCGACCTCGAGAATTTTACCTGCATAGCCTTTAAACATGTTTTCCTCCTTTTTCTAAAGCGGTGATGATCCGTTTATTTAAAATTGTCCATAACAGTTTTATATCCGCCGTAAATCGATTCAATGGCTTCCTTTGCCATGACGTCGGCATTCCTGGACGCATATTTCCCATCGGTTGTCCGCGGGAATAGCGAAAGGGCGTTCTGCGGACATTTTTTAACGCAATCTCCGCAAAGGAGGCAGAAGCCATCCGGGGTTTCATCCTCGTTCAACCTGAGATTTCCATTTCTTTCGGATTCGCAGGCTTCGACGCATTGGTTGCAGTTTTCACATCTTTCCGTGTCAACGGCCAGGGCTTTTGTTTCAGGGTGTTCAAAAAGGGCTTTTCTGCCCTCCTTGTCGGGTTCCACGGGGCAAGCTTCGATGCAGGGGCGATCTCCGCATTGCTGGCAAACAACACCGATAAACACAGTCGGTTGATAGGTATAAATTTTGATACGGGACTTGAAAGGATTGACTTCTCCATGATTTTTCATAGCACAGGCAACTTCACAGACCCGGCAGCCCGCACATTTGCGCGGATCATGTGAAATACGTCCGCCAATTACTTTTTCGCCCCGAATAGACGGTTTCATTGCAAACACATCAATGTCAACAGCCTTTGCCTGCCCGGGCATTATAGGCGACAAAGCGACTGCGCCCGCTCCGACGGCCATTCCCTTTAAAAAATCCCGCCGGTTCGGAGTCCTGAATTTTTTCTCGGGCGCCGTTTCCTCCGCAGGAACATCGTTATGTAACTTTTTGTTTGGATCAAACACGGTTACACCTCCTTTAAATTAATGGTAAAATTTCTATCATTGGGTTACAGCTCTTTTGAATAAATTTGTCCATTCGTGAAACATAAAATTTCTGAAAAATGAAACGTGACGCGTGAATTCACGCTTCACGTATTTCCTTATCTTTTATGATTCCCCTCTAAATTAACTTCATTTTTGTTAATGATCGTCCTAGCCGATTTCCGGTCAGGGCATTTAAAAACAATGACTGCATAATTATCAATCAATTTATAGCCTGTCCATCCATCCTCTATTTTAAACAGGCTCAGGTTTTTTGCGGACGAATCCTCTATAATTTCTTTTTTATGGTCAGGTAGATAAGCGTCATGAAAATGATTTAAAGCTTTGAATGCACGCGCACGATTCTCATATTTCACCAACAGAAACTGACTGCGTATCGGCTCTTTGGCGGCAACTTGTTCATAAGAAGCGATTACAGCTTCGGCAGAAAGATCGAAATCCAGAATATTCGCATGACTGAGATAATAAACAGAGTTTAATGCCAGGTGAGAACGGAAAAAACTCTGCCGGTCTCTACGCAATTTCCAGCCGGAATCGACATCCGGGGCAAGAAATTTCAATAATTCCGGCTCCGGAGAATTCTTTCGGTCAGCGGTAACAGCCTTGCCCAAGTCTAACACGGCCTGTTTTGAGGCAGGGGTTTCATGGGAAGCCATGATCCGAATATAAAGGTTATCTGACCATACACGCAGCAAGCCGGCACCGTATAAAGCTTTGGGCAAGCGGTCAGATGATTTTGCAGGCAAGCCGTCAAAGGATACGGGTTCACCGCCCCAATCAAGGGAAAGCAAACCGAAGGCATCATCGGATGTTTCCATAAAATACAGTTCCACCAAGATATTTTCCTGATTTTCTGACGTATAATCGAATACTTCAAGATGATCGAAACGATAGCCCAGATAGAGTTCGCCGGCTCCGTTCATATATTTGAAAATATTGTCAGAATTGATTATTTCTGGAGATTCGGGTCTGGTCCAGGCGCCAATCGTTCTTGGCAGATAATTCGGTTTCATTTGGGCATCGACTCCTTCATGGGTTGCAAAGGCCATAACGATTGTTAAACAGATTAAAACGATTTTTAAAAAACACTTCATTATTTCTCTCAATAATTATCTTTCAAAAGACAAGTGAAATGGGCTGATTCTTTTTGTGACTTCCCTTATAAGTACTTGGCCATAAGTTTCCCGGTATTAGACATCCGAGGCTTCCAAAACCTCGGAGGTCTTCGGTATAAAAACTTTTGTCCGGGTACTTAGTTCATGGTCGAATCAATTGTTATGCTTCTACCAGGACTTTAAGTGACACTTTATCAACAATATCCTTAACATTTTCTTTATATGCAAGCATATGCGGTGCTGACAGATGTGCCTGTAAATCCTCTAAGCTATTCCACTTCTCAATTAGTGTTACAACATTACTATTCAACTCCTGAGGAGGTAAACCTGTGGGGACGTCAATAGTTGGTAAATATTCTATACATCCCTTCTCTTCAAGAACATTTGGGATATTAGATTTGAAAATCTTGATAAATTCTGACAACCGACCTTCATTAATATGTATTGATGCAATTACATTAATCATTTTCTGTTTTCCTTAACAGTGCAATTTCAGATTACGTTCTCTTCAGTTTAGGTTCTATCTGCCTTTTGCTGCCTTTTCCCGCAATTTTTTTTCAATCACACAATAAATGCCGCCTTCTTCGAGACCGGGTGTGAAACAACTGTTGCATGAAATACATTTTGCCGAATCGCGTTCGCCTTTCATCCAACGGTCAGGAAGGCCAGGTTCTCTGATCAGCGGTCTGGACATGGAAATGTAATCCATGCCGTCATCCTTGACAACTTTTTCGGCAATATCATAAGATCGGAAGCCGCCAACGACCATCACCGGACATCCGACCGCTGATTTGATTTTGCACGCTAAATCCAGGTTATATGCCTCCCTTTCCGGTTTGGTGATCTTGCTGCGCGCCGGACCATTATCGCCGGATGCCGGAGTGCCGGCGGAGACCTCAATGGCATCAATGCCTGCTTCGGCCAGTTTTTGGGCGGCATAAACCGCATCATCGATTTCAAGTCCGCCATCAAGATTGTCCGATGCGTTCAGCTTGATAAGCACAGGATAATCGGCACCTGTCGTCTCCCGTACTGTTTCATAAACTTCAAACAGAAACCGGCATCGATTTTCCAGACTTCCGCCATATTCATCTGTTCGACAGTTGGTTAAAGGAGAAAGAAACTGGTTAATTAAAAAGCCATGAGCGCCATGCAATTGCACGGCATCAAAACCCCACTCTTTGGCCCGTCGCGCCCCTTCTCCGAACGCTGTGACAATATCACTGATTTCATCTTTGGAAAGCTCGGCCGGCATTTCCGGAAATTGGTCAGCTTTAATTGCAGACGGTGCAAGGGGTTGCCGGCCGGCGGTTTTCGCATCTGTTTGTCCGCCGACATGGACTATTTGAAGAGCGACTTTGCCGCCGGCATCGTGGACAGCTTGAGTTAACTTTTCATAATCACCCGCAAATGCGTCAGTGTGAATGCCCATTTTGCCGGGCAATCCCTTACCTTCCGGCCGGACGAATGTATAACCCGAAATAATCAGGCCGATACCGCCTTGTGCCAGATCCCGATACCATTGGATCGTTTTTTCAGTGGGTCTGCCGTCTTGTTCGCACATCCCCTCCCAAGTGGCTGAACGAACGAGGCGGTTTTGTAAGGTCATGTTGTTGATCGTTGTCGAGTCGAATAAATTTGTCATAATACTCCTCCTGTAAAAATAAAAAGGCGGGAACCTATTTCCTTTCTTTTTATTTTATCATATTGGTTTTAGGCTTCTTGTTTGCATTCGAGAAGTTTGTGATTTTTATGAAATTCATACACCTTGTTGATGCGATTGTCAGGAGGTTTTTGTATTAAAAACGCTATCCCAATATTGTTTTAATCGTTTTATATCATTTTCCACGTCTGCATTTTTCATCACATCATAGCAGGAAAATGAAGGCAGAATTTCCGCTCCGCAAAATTTATAAACACTTGTAATGGCAATAAACACGTCGTCAACCGTTTTACCTTCGAACAGATTTTGAGATTTATTTCCAAAGGCTTCTTCAGGTGCATTCCAGGTTAATGATAACATATATTTTTTACCTTGCATTTTTCCGCCGGTTCCATATTGCCTGTCAGGGTCTTTGCGTGTTCTTCCATCATCAATTAATAAGCTTTGTTGAACAAGGCCGGCTGTAAATACTTCATCAATATATTTTTTATAAATCCACGGAGCACCGAACCAATAAACCGGTGATTGGGTGATGATAATATCCGCCCAAAGGTGCTTTTCCACTTCTTCGTTAATATCATAGCCCTTCTCAATATATGTCAGTTTCACCTCACAACCTTTGGCCTCAAGCTCTTCTTGCATGACATCAGCCATAGTTTTGTTGAGCTTACCTTCGGAAAAACCTTCATAAAATTGATGCGCGTTGATTAATAATACTTTCTTCATAAATACCTCCAAGTTAAAAAATAACGTTAAAAGTTTGATACAAAAATTTATTTTAGCTTAATCAGTTTCCTTTTTTCGACAATACGTGCAAAATTCCTGAGCGCTTTAGCTGCGACAGGCGTTTCTATAACCGAATTCAGAAGTTCAGAAACATCCATCCCCGCTGACTCAAGTTCATCGGTCTGTTCTTTGATGTAGGAGCGCATGATGCCGGCATTAAATTCCGGATGAAACTGCACTCCCCAAGCGCAATCGCCAAGACGAAAGGCGTGATTGGGTTCATAATTGTTAGCCGCCAGTCGTATGGCGTCAGGAGGCAGGCGCTGCACTGTCTGCGAATGTGTGGCATGAACTGAAAATGATTGGGGAAGCTGCTGAAACAGGGCATCATCACCACATTCAGGAAGAAGGTGAATTGCGACAGTGCCGATTTCCTGGCCTCGCGGGCAGTCTCCAACCAGGCCGCCCGCGGCTTGCGCAATGAGTTGGTGCCCATAGCAGATGCCGAAAAGCGGGGTGCGGGCTTCCAGCAGCGACACTATCCATTTTTCCAGTTTGACACTCCATGGCAGGTTATCCGTCACCCATGAGTGCGATCCCGTTATAACGACGCCCGCGCATTCTGTTGCGGCCGGAAGCGGCATGTCATGTTTGGCGTCGAATATACAGATTTCGACGTCTGCCGCTCCAAGCGCATCTGCGGTCCACTTTTCAAAGTCGCCAAAATGTTTTGCTGTGGCGGGAAACGTGGAGCCAGTTTTGATTATAAACAGTTTTTTCATACTTCAACACCAATATTTTTATTGATAGAAAAATCCGGCGGTATGTTTCCATCTGGCTCGAATTCAACATTGTCAGATATGTATTTGCAATTTTTTCATCTTCGTTCATGATGGCACTCTTGAAGTCGATCTGCTCATTTACCGACTCGGTAGCCCGGCCGGTGCAGCACCGGGTTATTTTTTCACAAACCGTATTGTTTCGTTGACTCTTTGCCGCGAAAAAATATTTTTCCGTCGGAAACCGGTTTATTTCATAATGAATTGTTGCATATTGTTCGAATTTGCATGATAGGTACCGGGATGTTCCCCCGGGATCACTTGTAATATGATTTCACGAAAGATTTTTTCTCTATCCTTATCCATCAATATCTCGGCTGATCGGAGCAATTCATCTGTGAATTTTGTTTTATTGCAATATGTTGAGAGGACAGCATTGAAAATAAGTCCGTTTTCGGTTTCAGAATGAGTCCAATTCACCTTTTTTACAAGTTGCTTTGTTTCTGTCAGCGAAGATTGAATGAGCGCCTGATTCTTTTTGAATCTCGGCTGATTCTTTTCCCACGTCCTGTTTATGTCAACCTCTAATTTGCCTTTGCTTTCATATAAGACCAGCCAAGGGGAAGGCGCAGCAGCATGCGAAGTAAGAGAATTAATTTCAAATTTGTTATATATATCCAAAAATTTGCCGTTACTATATGAGGAACCAAAAGGTTCATCATGCCTGACATACACGTTGCCAATATAAATCAGATGTCCGTCTTTTATTCTGAAAACAATTTCAACAGTACATCTCCAGCAAGACCTGATACCGCTGCTTTGACGGACAAACAAATAGGGACCTTTCCAGCCCGTATTCCAGCCCTGTTCGCGCTCTGTTGCTAAATAAGTTTCCATAGATGTATCAAAGTTGTACTGATGCTTTCTGCCTTTCACAGATAAATGCACTAAATAAGAGTCCATGTTAATATTGGCAGTCACACTTACAATTCCGTCAAGAATAACGAATTCCTCAGACAATTCTTCCAACCGCCTTATGTAAATATCCCTCAGACAAAGCACATTTTTGCATTGGTCACGCTGCCTGCGCCAGCCTCGCTGCCGCTTTCTCAGCATGGTTGTATTGTCGGCATCTATCATCCTTGCATAAGAGGCAGCTACAACATGGTCGTCAAGCTGTGAAAGCTGCTGGTCGGAGCATATAAGTCTCTCCACCATTGTAAGCGTATTTAAGGAACAATCAAAATATGCTGCTCCGACAAAGCCGCTGAAAACGGGTATGTTCAAAACTAAAAAAACTAACATTTTTGTACAGTGTCTCATTATTTCAAAAATTCCTTACTGTTTCTTTCACACGGCTCCGCATTCCGCCGGAACAGAAATGGTTTACTGCTTACGCGTTATCGACCGGTATGCTTTGCCGGGAAAAATAACGCTAAACTAATCGGTTTTCAAAATGCGGAACGAAGTGTAGCATTTTGAAAATCCGGTTGAGCGATTGGTCAGCCATTTTCATCTTTGTGATTAAGCCATGTTTTTATATTGTTCTCTATTCTTTTCACAACTTCATTATGTACCTTAATATCTCCCACCTTTCTTTTCTGTTTTTCTGATTTGGCGATATTATTGTACCATCTGATTTGGTTTCCCGATCCATAATCATTTTTCCATTTGATCTTGCTTTTTGGAAGGGATTTTTTCCAATTTATAGTATCAAATGTATTGTCTATAATTGAGATTAAATTAATTTTATGATTTGATTGTGATGTGAATGTCAACCATATTTCTGACCAGGTATGAATGCCTTCTTGTTTGATCTTGCATTCATAATTCATTAAAGTGAATAAGGTGTTAAATGCCATTTCACGCTCACTGCACCAACCAAAAGTGTAAAACTTTCCGCATTCCGGGTGATAATATTTCGGATTGACAGTTAATAAATCAGATAGATATAACGAAGGAACTCTATCGATATCTGCAAATGTTTTATATTTTGAAAATGCTTTTGGAGGGCTGATAGATGTAAGAGGATTGGATTTTGGAAGTGATTTGATTTCATGTCGAGGATTGGGATTTACCCAATGCCAAAAGTAAGGTATTTGTAAAATTCCGCCCTTGATATAATTTGATGCGCTTACTCCTGTAAATAAATCGTGATAAAAACAGAGTTGGTAAAATTGTTTTTGATTGTTTGGCAATTTTTCATTTAAGTTATAATGTTGACAAAATTGTTTGAATTCTTTCTGTTTTATAATGCGATATTCAGGAAGTGATTTTTCATAAATATTCTGAAAAAAAGTAACGCTGTCATAAGATTGGGCATGTACATTCAGAGTTATATAAAAAAAAATAAATATAAAAGGAACAAATTGTTTCATATCTTTTCACTTTTCCTTTTCTCTCAAAAGAGATGGCTAACAAAGAGTTAACCGGCGCAAGGGGCGATCTGAACTTACGAAATCACCACAGAACCTCACGCCCCTTGCGTCCGGCGGAACGCCGGGTTATGAGGCTTCTTTTTCAATATTCACTTCTTTGAGATCGAAAGAAACTTGGAAAAAGGAAAGTCGCTTTCCATATCCCAAGAGCCCTTCTCCATCCTTCGGTACCTCACCCATTGCTTGCCGTTGAAATAAAACCTGTCATAGTAGATCACAAACTCCCCTTCTGGGTTTGCAGGGCGGCTAGCAACCTCAAGGATGTCTGTTGTTTTGCCGTCTTTCGTCTTCACGAGTTTCCAATCAGTCTTCAGCGACTTCATGACTGCTATCCGCTTCTTCTTCTTCGTCTTGTCATCGAAGTATTCAAGGGGCTTCAATTTACCATTTGAGACTTCGTAGAAGATAGTCATCGGGCCGGCATACGAGCCCCATCCAATGCTTAGGTCTTGAGTGAAGAGGTAAGTCGGTCTTCCGCCGCCGGATAGCACGGCGTCTTCCAACAAAGCAAGAGGCACGCCATCATAAGTATGGGATTCACGAAGGATATGATACCCTTTGCCTTTCAACAGAATTCGCAAAACGGACCCAAGTGGAGGATTATCTTTGAACAAACGGAGAAGGTCCTCGTTATAGATATACATATCCCTGAAGCCGCTGCCCAACTGCTTGTCATAAACATCTTCTGGTATTCTGCTGTCCTGAAGGAGTTGAAGAACACCATCAATGCCATGGACATCTTCGGTGAGCGGATAACTTTTTGTGATTCTGTAACATCCGGCGGCGGGTTCTACAGGGGCAATAGATACGTCTTCGGCACTTACTGCTTCACTTGAATAAGCCACAAGGGCGCAGACAACTGTCATAAATAAACAGAGGAATCCGAGTTTTCTCATGATGTTTAGATGATTCATTCCCATTACTTGTCTTGATATTTTCTCATAACCAGTTATTAAGCGGATCCGCCTATCCCACCTTTTTTGTTGTTATCCGACATATAAAACGGTTTTTGTCGGTCAATATGAAATATCGCATATTAGCCGAAATGAATTCAGATTTATTTAAAATAGCTATCGTATTTCGATTTCAGTTTTCCGTACAGAATATACAAGCAGAAGTCAGCACTCTTTGTCAAGAGGGTAAATTCTTTTCCGGAATTCACCTAAAGATTAAGCGGTCACATAATTAAAAATCAATTACATTGCCAAGTCAGGGCTGTTCAATGCTTCATAACAGTCTGATAATTATAAAGATTTGCTATATTCATACAGTTCTTAAAAAGCTCTTGAGCAATATTACCAACTTTGTTCGCTCTCATTATATTCAGAGCAAAACTTCGTAGTTTGGAAAAAATGTGGGGATTCTTTCTGATCCGTGAACAGTCTTCATTCATACTGACATCTCTGACATGATGATCCGAATTTTCTATACCCTGATGTTCTCTGATGATATTAAGACCTTTCCGGTTTTCCTTCCCTGAAAGCCAATCTATATCAGATACTGTGTGGCGGCGCCGAATTTCGATACGACCGTGATCCCCATCTGTCGTTTCATAACAGTCTGCGCTTATATTCT
>JAUCGF010000116.1 GCA_030378005.1 Desulfococcaceae bacterium HSG9
AGCGCAGAGGCAATGTTATTACTCCGCTCATTCTATAAAGCAGGCCGTTGGGATATGCTTAAAAAATTAGCATGTTCAACGCCACTGGATATGGCTGCATGATACCAAGAAAAATGGAATGCTCCCGATGTCGCTTAACATTCAAAGATCGGGAATGAAATAACTTCCCTGTTTCTTAATAGGTAGAAAAAAATAAAAAAGTGCGAATTGCTTTTAGGCTATTTTGAAAGACATGGATATTAGAATATGAGTTGGGTAGAAGCTTTATTATTAGGAATCATTCAAGGACTCACAGAATTTTTACCGGTCAGCAGCAGCGGCCATCTGGAACTTGGCAAAGTGCTCTTGGGCGTTGAAGCCAAAGAAAGCCTGATATTTACAATCGTGGTTCACGGAGCGACTGTACTCAGTACAATCGTTGTTTTTTGGAAAGATATTGCGATGCTCATCAGAGGTTGCTTTGAATTCAAATGGAATGATGAAACCATCTACATTGTAAAAATCATTATTTCAATGCTTCCGGTGGCAATTCTGGGGTTGTTTTTTAAAGATGCGGTTAAAGAAATATTTAATAATGCCAATATTATTCTTATTGTCGGTTGCATGTTGTTAGTTACGGCTGTATTACTCGCATTCACCTACTATTCCAAACAAAAAAGTAAGAATATTTCTTATTCAGATGCTTTAATAATCGGAATAGCCCAAGCATTTGCAGTCATGCCCGGTATTTCACGCTCAGGAGCGACAATTGCCACAGGCTTGCTTTTAGGCAATAAAAAAGCGAAAGTGGCCCAATTTTCATTTCTGATGGTGTTAATACCTATTTTGGGGGAAAATTTTCTTGATATATTTAGTGGAAAATTTGGCAGTGAAACCGATGTCAGCGGAATTGCGTTGATTATCGGTTTTGCAGCCGCGTTTTTATCCGGTTTACTGGCTTGCAAATGGATGATTAATATTGTAAAAAGAGGAAAATTAGTTTATTTTGCTATGTATTGTCTGGTGATTGGTTTTACAGCAATATTCATTTCTTATTAACGGTCTGCATAACCCTCATACTGTCTAAGGACTGTACGAAATTAAAAGTTATCAGTCGTTAAAGCTACCTGGTAAGGGGGATATTGACCGAATGTTGGTACCTGCTAAAGAAAAGCAACTGGTAGAAACGTGGAACACTTCTTTGAAAAGATATCCGGATGATAAATGCATCCACCAATTATTTGAAATACAGGCAGAAAAAACGCCGGATGCCATCGCTGTTGTATATAAAAATCATCAAATCACCTATGATGAATTAAATAATAAAGCCAACCAACTTGCACACCATCTTCAAACTCTGGGCGTGAAGCCTGATATAGTTACAGGCGTCTGCCTGGAGCGATCAGTTGAATTGATTGTCGGTTTGTTAGGTATTTTGAAAGCGGGGGGGGCCTATATACCGTTAGATCCGGCTTATCCTGCGGCACGCCTGCAATTCATGCTCGAAGACGCCCGATCTTCAATATTGATAACGCAATCATCTCTGTCCGCTATGTTTCAGCTATCAGAGAGTGTTCACATAGTTTCTATAGATACCGAAGAAGATTGGAAATCTGTTGTCGATCATGATGCTCAAAATCCGTCGTTCGATACAGTACCGCAAAACCTTGCTTATGTTCTCTACACGTCCGGATCGACAGGACAACCCAAAGGCGTTGCCTGCCACCATGCCGGGGTTGTGAATTTACTGAATGACTTTGAGAACAGACAGCCGATCAGACCGGGCGATGCCTGTAGCCTGTGGACGGTCATCAGCTTTGACGTTTCCGTTTATGAAATTTGGTCCACGCTTCTTGCCGGGGGCTGTTTACATATCGCACCTGATCATATCCGTTCCGATCCCGATCTTTTCCTCAATTGGATGTCAATCAGTCAAATCAACAGCGCTTATCTGCCCCCTTTTATGCTGAATGCGCTGTCCGACCGGCAGTTATCAGAACCGTTGCCTTTACGTCGTCTTCTTGTAGGAGTTGAACCTATTGCCGAATCTTTGTTGGCAGAAATCCGAACAAAAACACCAGGATTATGTCTTATTAACGGATATGGTCCCACTGAAGCCACAATATGCGCAACTTTATACTCGGTTCCGAAACAATCTGACAGATCGGGTAATGCACCGATTGGCAAACCCGTTCAAAACATGGGTGTTTACGTTTTGGACAAATTTCAAAAACCGACACCTCACGGCATCCCTGGTGAATTATATATCAGCGGAGCCGGGGTTGCCAACGGCTATCTGAATAACCCTGAATTGACTCGGGAACGCTTCATTCCAAATCCGCTGAACAATGATATGATCCTTTATCGCACCGGTGATAAAGTGCGATATTTGCCTGACGGTAATCTCTGTTTTTTGGGTCGTTTCGATTATCAGGTCAAATTGCGCGGTTTTCGAATTGAGTCAGGTGAAATTGAAAACAGCCTCAAAACTCATCCGGACATTCTTGAAGCGGTTGTGATTCTTCGTGATGATTTACAAGCGGGTAAGGGTCTTGTCGCTTATTTTGTAATCGCCGAAAATTCCTCACCGAGCAGCGAAACATTGCGGAAATATCTTTTGGAACAGCTTCCGACTTATATGATTCCCAATGCTTTTGTGCGATTATCAGCATTACCACAGACATTGCAGGGAAAAATTGATCGACGTGCTTTGCCTGCACCACCTGAAGCAGAACAGAACGCACCGATTGCTGTGCCATGTACGCCAACTGAAATTCAACTGGCTGATATATGGTCGAAAGTACTCAAAATAAAAGGTGTCAGCCGAAATGATAATTTTTTTCATATCGGTGGCGATTCGCTTCGCGCTGTTCAAATCATCGTTCGAGTGAACAAGGCCATGTCAATAGAGCTTCCGCAACAAAGCCTATACCATTATCCTACAATAGCTTCATTAGCCCGATACATTGAAACTGATCATCCGAAGACAGCCTCCTCTGTAATGATTGAGCGGCATAAGTTGACAAAGCATTTTCCACTCTCTTATGCACAGAAAGGGATGTGGTTGTTTGAATTACTGTCGCCGGACACGCCCGTCTATCACATTGCTTTAGCGTATCGCTTAAAGGGTACATTGAAGATAGCTGTTCTGGAACGAAGTTTCAACGAAATCATCCTCAGGCATACTCCTTTACGCACTGTTTTCACCACTGAAAATGACAAACCCGTACAAATTATAAAACCACCTGCCCCCCTGCAATTGCATGTTGAAAATCAACGTACTATAAAACCTGATCAACAAGGGGCGGCCATTAAGCGATGGATACTATCAAAGGCTTGTCAGCCTTTTGACTTGAAAACGGGGCCCTTAATCCGAATCGCTTTACTCCGGTTGGCAGATACTGATTACATTCTATCTGTCACTTTGCATCATATTGCTTCAGATGGTTGGTCAACAGGAGTTTTGATTAAAGAGCTCAATACGCTCTATACGGCCTTTAATTCAGGACATTCGTCTCCCTTGAAGGAGCTTCCGGTTCGATATGCTGATTTTATTATGTGGCAGCGTAAAAAAATAGCGGCCTCAACAGGAATACAGCCTGACAAAGCCATGGAATATTGGAAAAAGCAGTTACATGACGCTCCTGTACAGTTAAAGTGGCCATTTGATAAGCCTCAATCACAAAAGGAACCTTATCAAGGTGCCCATTATCATATAAAATTTTCCAAAAATTTAAGTCAAAAAATAAAGATAGTAACCAGGGAATTTGGTGTAACGCTTTTTATCACTTTGCTGACTATATTTAAAATCCTGCTTTTTCGTTTTACAAGCCAAACCGATTTGATTACAGGCACTGTTCTGGCCAATCGAAATAAAGCTGAATTTGAGCCTCTTATCGGCCTTTTTATGAATACGTTGATATTGCGCACTGATCTTTCCGGCAATCCGAGTTATCGTTCTTTGGCCGGCAGAGTTAAAAAGACTGTGGCAGATGCCTTTACCTATTCTGATATTCCCTTTCGTAAATTGGTCGAAACAATCATTCCTTCCGATAAACGCCAGTCATTAATCAAAGTCCTGTTTCTAATGCAAACCATGGATATACCTGATATAAATTTTCCAAACATTGAAACTGTTCAACTTGAGACAGACATGGGTAAAGCTCAAGTTGAATTGCGGCTTGAGTTGTTCGACACTTCAGAAGGCATTTGCGGATGGTTCGAATATGACACCGCTATATTTGATGAAGCTGAAATCAGCCTTATGGCCAATTATTTTCAGACTTCAGCCGAAAGAATTACAGAGTCTTATGACATACGAATAAACGAATTGGCATCGACGGCAATTGATTCACCAGCCAAATTTTATCCTCTATCACCCATGCAGCAGAGCATGATATTGAACGCTATATCAGGTGCTGAAGAAAAAGGTGTTTATGTACAGCAGGTTTATTTTCATCTTCAAGAGCGCCTTAGCATTTCAGCATTTCAGAAAAGCTGGGAGTATCTGATTAAACGCCATTCAATTTTAAGGACATGCTTTGCTTATGAAAATTTGCCGGAACCGTTGCAATCTGCTGTTGAACAAGTACGATTACCCCTCACATTTCAAGATTGGCGTGATAAAAGCCGCTCAAAACAAAAACAATTGTTGGACGATTATCTGCAAGCTGATCGTGAGCGCGACTTTGATATCACAACGCCCCCCTTGTTTCGTTTGGCTCTGTTGCGCCTTTCCGATAATGAGTATAAATTTATATGCACCAACCACCATGCGATTCTTGACGGACGTTCAAAAGTTGTCATTTTACAAGAATTCTTCACATACTATTATGCCATTAAACAGAATTATTTTTGTGAACTGCCTCCGGTGCAACCCTTTCATAATTATATCAACTGGATTCGACAGTTACATCGTCCATCATCCGAACAATTCTGGCGCAAACAGCTTAAAGGAATAACAGCGCCGGTGCGATTGCCATTTCCTGAAAGGCCGAACCGTAGCGGGTACGAAGAACAACACTTTGTATTTGATCAAAGAACGACCGCGCTTATTAATGAATTTACCGGAAAACACCAAATCACACTGAACACAATCATACAAGGCGCTTGGGCTTTATTACTCAGTCGTTACAGCGAGGAAGATGATGTGATTTTCGGAGTCATCAAATCGGTTCGCCATTGTGAACCGGCCACTCCTTCAAGTGTCGGTGTATATATCAACACACTGCCTTTGCGAATCCGAATATCTCCTGAAAGTGATTTAATATCGTGGCTGACTTATATAAGACAACAATGGATTGAACTGCGAAAATATGAACATACGCAACTGTCTGAAATTCAGTCATGGAGTGAAGTGCCCGGGAGCGCTTCTCTTTTTGAAACGTATCTGATGTTCGACAACGCGCCTCGGGAAATCAATGTAGAAATAGAAAACGATAATCCAAAATGCCTGAAATACAAAGTGATTGAACGTACACCTCTGCCACTTATTGTGGCCGCTTATGGATGGGAAATCCTGAAATTGAGTGTTGAATATGAACGACGGCGTTTCGATGAGGCGACTATCAGGAGAATGCTAGGCCATTTAAAAACCATCATAGAGAATATTGTCGAACATCCAGATTGCCTGCTTAGAGATATTCCCATTCTGACTGCTGCCGAACGCCATCAGCAACTGACCGGATGGCAGCCTGACCCGGCAGATAATCATCCGGCGATTTGTGTTCACCGTCTTATTGAAGACAAGGCGTCAGAAACTCCGGATGCTGTGGCAGTGCGGTTTGAAACTATAAAACTGACCTATAGTGACCTGAATCGCAGGGCGAATCAACTGGCTCATTACATCCGAAGCTTGGGAATGACAGAGCCGGAAATGAAAGTCGGTATAAGCCTGCCTCGTTCAGCAGATATGATTATCGGCTTATTGGGAATCCTTAAAGCGGGGGGCGCTTATTTGCCGATTGATCCGTCATATCCTACAGAACGAATCACTTTCATGCTTGAAGACGCTCAAGCTTCCCTGATGCTGACAAATAGTGAACTTAGCTCAAAAATGCCGGATTCTTCGACACACACTGTTTATCTTGATACCGAATGGCCCCGGATAGCCCTAAGCAAATCAGAAAACCTCACGAACAAAACATTACCGGAGAATCCAGCCTATATCATCTACACATCCGGTTCCACAGGTAAACCGAAAGGTGTGATGATTGAACACCGCGCATTATATCATTTCGCACAAACCGCGATTGATCTGTATGATTTAAAATCGACAGATCGCGTACTCCAATTCGCTTCACTCAGCTTTGACGCCGCTGTGGAAGAAATTTTTCCCAGCCTGATCACAGGCGCAACACTGGTACTGCGAACGGATGAAATGTTGCTGACAACGACCGCCTTTTTGCAACAATGTAATGATTGGTCAGTCACAGTTTTAGACCTGCCCACCGCTTTTTGGCATGTTTTAACTGGTGAATTGGATAATACGAGTCTTCCCGATTCAATCCGCACGGTGATTATCGGTGGTGAAAAAGCGCGCTCCGATTGTCTTGCCAAATGGCAAACGCATATCGCTTCTGATGTTCAACTGTTTAATACTTACGGCCCCACCGAAACCACAGTTGTCGCCACTTCATGTAAATTGAGCGCAGACAGCGCCACAGATGAAATTCCTATCGGGTCTCCATTGCCGGCGGTCAAAACGTATGTGTTGGATTCGGAACTCAGATTGGTTCCTGTCGGAATCCCCGGTGAGCTATACATTGGCGGTTTGCAACTTGCCAGAGGCTATCTCAATCGTTCTGACCTTACGGTGGAGCGTTTTATTCCTTGTGACCGGATAAACGACCTGATCCGCAGAAGCTCAACCAAAACGGATGGCCGGCTCTATAAGACCGGTGACAGGGTTCGGTGGCGATCCGATGGACAATTGATGTATATCGGACGGATTGATCGGCAGGTGAAAATTCGCGGTTTTCGTGTTGAACCCAATGAGATAGAAGCCCTTTTGACAAAACATCCGAATATCAAAGATGCGTCCGTCTGCATATACGAAGCGACTCCGGAGAGCATACATCTGGATGCCTACATTGTTTCCGGTTCCCAAGAGGATGAAACGGAAATCAGCAAAAAAATCTGGCAATGGCTCAAAACACGCTTACCTGTTTATATGGTGCCATCATCACTAACTGTTTTGAAAGTGCCGTTGCCGTTAACATCAAACGGTAAAATTGATTATAAGTCGCTGTCGAGCCTTAAAAAAGAGCGGCACGAAGTTGAAATGAGCGGGTGCCTTCCGCAGGATATGTTAGAATTGCAGCTTATCAAACTGTGGGAAATCGTGCTCAAAACCTATCCGGTCGGAACAGATGACAATTTTTTCGATCTTGGCGGCAATTCGTTGGCCGCGGTGATATTGCTTAACAAAATTGAAAAGACATTTAAGAAGAAACTGCCGCCGGTAACACTCTACCAAGCACCCTCCGTCACTCAGTTTGCAGCAATTTTGCGTCAGGAAAATTATGAAATCGCATGGAAAATGATCGAACCGATTCAATTGCACGGCATTCGTCCCCCATTTTTCTTTATGGGCTCAATAGAACGTGCCATAGCATTGGCTCCGTTGCTTGAATCAGATCAGCCTTTTTTCAGGCTGAATGTGCTCGGCTTTAAATTCCGGGAGTTTCAGCACAAAAAAAATTCATCAGTTAAACTCCGCGAAATCGCCAAACAGGCGCATAGAGAGATTCGGGCTATCCAACCAGAAGGCCCCTATTTTTTCGGTGCTTTTTGCAGAAATGCCGTGTTGGCCATTGAAATTGCCCAACTTCTCCACGCTGATAAACAGCGTGTCGCTTTTATGGGTGTCTTTGATCTGTTTTGGAGGCGAAAATCACGTTGCTTCGATCTTGAACGGCATTATCTGAATTTGTCTGAATTGGGCTTTAAATATATAACCGGCAAAATCAAGGCAAGAATTAACAATTTTAAAGAACGCCGGTTCGACGCTCGGATTAGGCAGCGGGTCAAGAAATTTTGCCAGAACACAGGCAAACCGATACCACACAAGCTAGCCGGTATTCTTTTATTTGAAAAAATCAATGCTACATTTCAACTATCCGCCATAAAACGCTATGAAGGCCGTATCACCCATTTTATGGCCAGTGAATGGCGCGTATCCCATTCACCTTTGTTAGACAGCATCGCAACAGACGGAGTTGAAGTTCATATCATTGATGGATGCCATGACAACCTGTTTTTTGAACCCCAAGTGATTCAACTTGGCCGACAATTGAAAATATGCTTAGATAGAGAACAACCAGATGAGCATAAAACGCAAAGGAAAAATTAATCTGTTTTGTTGCGTATTATTTTATAATGGGTTTAATTGTAATCATTTTCAATTTTGAGGGATGTTAATGCTCTGTTCCAAAAAGAAATTTTGCGTAGGTGTCCAAGGCTTATATTTTACTCTGATTATAGTGCTGTTCTATGGGAATGCTTATGGGATAGGTAATGAAACAAAATTCAATCAACTTCCTATGGGTCGTGGTAAAAGTATTTTTGATCAGAATGATATTAACAAATTTTGGTTTCGCAATAAAGGTGAGCATGGCAATATGAGTCATGTTATGGTAGATTCCATGCCATTTACCAGCGCAATTGAAATTAAAACAAACTCTGCCCCTCCCTATAGCGATTATCTACGTTTAAGCTTAGATACGCCAGGTAAGCTAAAACAAAATGATCTTATTTTAGTTTCGTTTTATGCACGCACTACCAAACCTAATAAGAATGGTGTTGGGCTTATCGGATTCAATTTACAGAGATCGAGCAAGCCATGGACTGTTCATATTAATTGGCCTTTGGAAATTGGAATGCGGTGGAAGCGGTACTATATTCCGTTTTCCGTATCAGTAAGACGCGGTGTTGGTACGGAAATTATTCCACAGATTCCGCCAGGAGGAGATAAGTTAACCTTCGCGGCGGGTGAAGTCCGATTCGGATTTAAATTTGGCTACCAACCTCAAGTGATTCAATTAGCCGGTTTAAAGGGCATTAACTTTGGCCAATCCTTGTCCGGTGAAAAACTGCCTTACACTCAAATCAAAAAAACATCCGATGCGATCATTTTATCCAAAGAGTTGTCCGATCGGAAATCCCAAAAAAAATCATGGATTCCATCAATTCTGAAAAGTGCAAAAGGAAGGAAAAAATACCTTCATGATTTCAGTTATGCCGGCTATCATTTTGGTGACGATTCACCACCTATCCATAATACCGGATGGAAACGGATCAATGTTACTGAATACGGTGCCATCGCTGATGACAAAATAGACGATACTTACGCTATTCGTAAAGCTATCAAACAAGCAGATAGCATAAAGGGACCTGTCGTCATTGAATTTCCCAAGGGAATATTCAACATCAAAGAAATTTTAATTTTAAAACGCAATAACCTAATTATGCGTGGTACTGGAAGCGGCGTTAACGGAACCGTTTTGAAAATTATGCGTCCAATGAAAGAAATGTCAGAACCGAAGCTTATTTCAGAACTGAAACAAGAAATCAGGGAAAATGATATGAGAACGGATGAAGGCGATTTCTATTCACCGTTTTCATGGACGGGGGGTGTCATCTGGATTGATGCCCCAACAGAAATACTGGCCGAGCCATTAACAGAAATTGCCAGTGTCACTCAAAGAGGCGACCACACTGTCACTGTTCAATCAGCGCTTTTTTTATACGTAGGCCAGGTAGTTCAGGTTCGATGGTATGATTTAGGCGGCGGTACTCCCATTATTCCACATATTTTTAACTCTGAGATAAACAGTTTGCCGAATGGGTTTAAAAATAAATGGCCATCCGCACCGCAAGTCAGGCAAAACTTAACAATTCAGGCCATTAAAGGTCGCAAGGTGACTTTTAAGGAACCAATCAATCATGACATTCGAAATGAATGGAAACCCCAGATTAGAAAAGCAGGTTTTGTTAGTGAGGTGGGATTTGACGGTTTTACAATCGAATTTCCCTCATCCGTTTATGCGGGGCGTCATCGTGAGGAGGGCTATAACGCAATATACATTAACAAAGCGTTGCACTCATGGGTGCGTAATGTGAAAATCGTGAACTGTGATTCTGGTATAATTGTCGATAACAGTAAAAATATTACGGTTAAATCCGTTAAAATCATTGGCCGTGGCGGACATTATTCACTTATGGCGAGAAACACTGATCAGGTGCTTTTTCGAGATTTTGAAATATCAACCGATACTATCCTTTATCCAAGTTTGAATAAAAATTGCCGCACGACGGTTTTTACTCATGGAAAGGTTGATGGCGCCCAACTTGATCAGAATAATGGTATGAACCACCTTAATCTATGGGATAATATCGAAATTAGCGGTGTTTTAGGAAATCTTTGGGGGAATGGTGGCAGCATATCGAATAAACCGGCTCATGCTGCGTTCAATGTCAGTTGGAATTTACGTTTTAACCCTCGGCAAAATATGCCAATACGTGTTAATGATGTTACTAATGGCCCATCAACCTATTTCATCGGACTCACCAGTAAGGCTCCTTTAATGTTCAAGTATGGCCCTAATGCCTACATCGAAGGTCTCAATCAACCCAATATAGCGATACCGTCGCTTTATGAGTATCAATTAAAAAATCGTATTGGTAATATTGGGCCAAAGATAACACCAATGGCAAAAATGAATCCCAAAGGTAATAACCCGTTAGAAGTTTATTTCTTTTGTCATAGCGGGGACTCTCTGAAATCAAAGGCCATATCTTATCAATGGAAATTAGGAACCGAAACTCAACCGAATGGCGCTTTAATCAGTTCTGAAAAATCGTTTTACTGTAAATTTGTTCCTACCAAAGTGTATTATATCTGGTTGCGAGCTAAAGACGATATGAACTGGGGCGGTTGGGAAAAAATAAAAATTTTTTTTGAAGAAAAATAATTGTAAATCCTTTTCTGTTTGCTTATGGCATGAAAATTGCATCCATCAAACTACTGTGGTGATTTTGCTAATACCTTATAAATTATTAACGATATTTAGGAGGCAAAATGAATTGTAAATTTTTGATTAAAAAGGAAAATCTATAGACTCCTCTTTTGGCATGTTTACCGATAATCAATTATTTGATCCCGCTATGCTAGTACAATTAAACCTGAGCGGAGAAGCATTTTTAATCCGCACAAATCCTTCTTTTCAGATCACTTAACCTTTATATTCTTTTTAACGACTATAAACATTAATGGAAATTCTGATTCTTAATCAGTAAACGATTGTATTCGGAACGACAGTAATATTTTCACTTTTCTTATCTTTTGGAGGCATTTGGCATGATTTTTTTTTATAAAAAAAGTTTCAAAAAAATATTAATATATTTATCGTTGGGTTTCCTTTTTATGATTGTAAATGCAAATATCACTTTATCGGATGACAACGAGCAAAAATTTTCACAATTGCCGACAGATCAGGCTCAACTGATTTTCGACTGGCAGGATATAGATGATTTTTGGTTTAGAAACCAGGGAAGTCATGGCAAAAAATCTACGGTTCAGGTGAACGCAATGCCATTTGCCGAAGCACTTGAAATTCAAACCATCTCTGAACCGTCCTATGACCACTATCTTCGTTTAAGTTTGGATACGCCGACATCTTTAAAGCAAGATGATATTATTTTGATCTCATTTTACGCACGCACCACTCAGCCTAATACAGATGGTGTAGGGTATATCGGAGTTAACTTACAGCGATCAAGCGACCCTTGGACTGCCCATATGGATTGGCCACTAGCCGTCGAAACTGAGTGGCAACGCTACTATGTCCCTTTTTCCGTACAGGTGAGGCGCGGATTTGGCGCTGAGATAATTCCGTCAATCCCTTCAGGAGGAGATTCTAAAACTTTTGCCGTAGGTGAGGTCCGTTTCGGATTGAAATTTGGTTATAAACCTCAGACAATCCAAATTGCGGATTTGAAGGGCGTCAATTACGGCTCTGATTTGCCAGGTGAAAAATTACCTTACACAAGTATGAAAAATACAGCAGATGCGGTTATTTTATCGAAAGAATTATCTGATACGCATTCATCTTCATCATGGACCCCGGTAATACTTGATAATGCCAAAACCGGAGCCAATTATCTTCCGGATTTCAGTTATGCCGGTTATCATTTCGGTGAAGATTCACCACCTGACAACGATACCGGATGGCAAGTATTAAATGTTACGGATTTTGGCGCCGTTCCGAATGATGGCTCTGATGATACGGCATCTATCCGTAACGCCCTAACACAAGCAGAAAGTATTAACGGACCGGTTATATTGAAATTTCCCGCCGGGAAATTTGAAATTAATGAAATTCTGTTTGTGAAATGCAACAATTTAATCATGCGCGGGGCCGGGAGTAATGTAAACGGTACGATTCTGAAAGTCGAACATCCGATGGCACAGATGCAAAAACCGCCCCAAATCTTGGAGCAAGAACAAGAAATCAAACAGGATAATATGAAAACCGATAAGGGGGACTATTATTCGCCTTTTTCATGGTTCGGGGGCGTTATTTGGATTGAACCGTCAGAACAAACACCCGCAGAAATTATAACAAAAGTTTCCGGTACAAGTCAAAGAGGCAGCCACACCGCAACCGTGAATTCGACTGATAACCTGGAAGTTGGACAAGTTGTGCAAATTCGATGGTATGATCAAGATGACGACAACTCGATTCTTCCTCATATCTTTAATTGTGAGGAATCAAATTTGCCTGAAGGGTTTGGAAAATCCCTTTCATATCCACCTCAAGTTCGGCAAATCGTAACGATAGAAAGCATTGATGGCAACTCCGTTACATTCAAAGAACCGATAAATCATGATATACGAACAGAGTGGAAACCCCAGATTCGCAGAGTCGGCTTTGTTAAGGAAGTGGGTTTAGAAGGTTTTAAAATCGAATTTCCTCAGTCGGTCTATGCCGGTCATCATAATGAGGAAGGATATAACGCAGTTTATATGTATCGTGCAATAAATTCATGGGTTCGCAATGTAGAAATCGTCAATAGTGATTCAGGCATAATCATAGACAATAGCAAAAATATAACTATAAAAAATGTGGTTATCAGAGGTCGAGGCGGACACTATTCTCTTATGGCGAGAGATTCCGATCAAGTGTTATTTCGTGACTTTGAAATAACCGCGGGTAGTTTGCACACACCCAGTTTTAACACTTATTGCCGTACAAGTGTTTACACCCATGGCAAAATCTCAGACGCTCAACTTGATCAGCACAATGGTATGAATCATCAAAATCTTTGGGATGATCTTGAACTCGACAGTTGGCTAGGGGGATTGTGGGTGCATGGGGGCAGTGCTTCGGATATCCCGACGCATGGCGCTTTTAACGTTGCATGGAATTTGCGTTTTAATCCGCAGCAAAACACACCGGCCCGTGCCAATGACATATTAGACGGACCGTCAGCCTATCTTGTTGGTCTTACCAGTAGCGCACCGCTAATGTTCAGGTATGGGCCTAATGCCTATTTTGAAGGATTTAACAAACTTAATATAGCGATCCCTTCTTTATATGAATATCAGTTAAATCTTAGAACCGGCAGCCAGGCGATTGCCGCCAAACCAGCGGCAACTACCAATCCCGATGGCGATAATGCCTTGGAGGTTTTATTCTTTAACCAATTACCTGATGCTCTAAACGCTCAAATAACGGCTTTTGAGTGGAATTTAGGAACGTCAACGAAACCGAACGGTGCGTTAATCAGCACAGAAAAGCAATTTAAACATATCTTTCCTGCTTCCGGTGTTTATCATGTCTGGTTGCGTGTTAAAAGCAATAATAATTGGAGTGATTGGGAAATGGTTAAGATCGCCCTTGAAGGTGTTATACAACCTCAAGCGCCTTCCGCACCTACAAATTTAAGAATAGAACAATAATATTCGCACTTTCCTTAGTATAAAGTATGTAATTTGGGGTTTGAAGCAGCTTATAGGCTGATTTGTATAAAACGGTTTATCTATCTTATATTTCGTATGGTTAGAAAACCATTTTTCGATTTACAAGCCTTCCCTCTCTCTGATGGCACAATTCCTTTCTCTGCCATCTGCTAAATTCTTGCTATAATCTCAAGTGGTTAAATCTAATGTGACAAAGTAGAAGTAAAATGGGATTCGGAAAGGCACCCATTATTTTATAATACGCAAATTACTCGGCGGACCGGGGGCTAATTGGAGAGTTGCCTGATTCCAATTCTTCTTGAATGGCATAATAGGCCGGTTTGGCTGCATAATCAGCATCAAAAAGATAAGGATGCCATTCTCCATGCCATCCATCAGCATCATCAATATGCCAAATATTCATCCCTACCTTCCCTGCGGTGCGTTTTTCCAATAAAACATTGGTAATAGCGCGGTAAGTGGCCGCTTGTTCTTCAAGCAACTCCTGTGAATTGCCATGTTTCAGCCATACGCTGGCTTCCGTAATGTGAAATTCAAGATTGTTGCTATGCGCCCAATCAATCAAGCTTCTCAGCTTGTTTAAATTATCGGTTGTCGCCCACCCGTTATCAATATGTGCATGCCAACCGATTCCATCCACTCTGAGTCCTTTATCCCTCAAATAGCTGATTGTTTCCTTAATCAATTCCCATGATTTGGGAAAACTAAAATCTCCGTGTTGGTTGTATATGAATTTTATATCCGGTGCATATTGTTTGGCAATTTCAAATGCGATTTTTATGTATAGCGGAGTTGCATTTTTATCATTGTCCAGCCCAATTTTATACCATGGGCATTCCCAATCCAAGCCGGATTTGTTCTTATGCCAAGTACCCCTTTCGACAGTTTCATTAACAACATCCATATATTTGAAACCCGGTTTTCCATTGTAGCGTTCGCAAATGGCTTTAAGAAACTCTCGCAAATTGGCCTCCAGTTCCGCTGCGGTTCTTGCGTCATTCCGGGCCCATTTGGAACACTGCGGACCAATTGGGCAATGCATTCTTAAAATTTGATTGTTGTCAGCAATGTGCTGAATCCATTTGTCTGCTTGAATCCAATTCCACTCTGTCGGATTCGGATTGATATATGTATGTTTAAAATCATTTTCCGGGGTTAGATAACTGAATTCGCGGTCCATAATCAGACCAATATCATTATCAAAATTCAATGCGCCTGTTGTGCCACCGATAATGATATTTTCATCGGGATACTTATTCTCGACAATGGTTCGTAATCTGTCACCAGATGGTTTGGGAGGTTCCGCATATAATTCTATGGAACATAGTAAACTGCAAAAAATTAAAACAAAAAAAAACAGGATATTCTTAATCATCTTAATTTCCTCATTTTTTCTCGAACCGCTCATTCTCCATTCATAAAATGGTTTGGTTCAACACATCTTCCATTTTTTCTGATAAGAAGTCTTCGATATTCATTTTCATATTGCCGTGCCATTCTATCAGCGGAGTATCGCTTCAGAATCGTCTTTCTTGCATTTTTTGAAATTTTATCGCAAGCGACACGATCCTGCAAAAGCGCTAATATTGCATTTGTGATTGCATCAGGATTCTGCGGTTCAACCAGGACACCATTTTTCCTGTTATCAATAATAGTAGGGATACCGCCAACAGCGGACGCAATAACCGGAACTCCCGTTGACATCGCTTCCATCAGCGCCATAGGAGTTCCTTCTATCAAAGATGGCATGACACATATATCCATCAAAGAATAAAATTGGGTAACATCGGTTTGATATCCTGCGAAAATAATGTTTTGTTCAATTTCTAACTTTTGGACGAGTTCCCGTAGCTCATCTGTTAATTCGCCGTCACCGACAATTACAAAACGCACATTTTGTATTTTAGTCAAAACTTTATGAGCCGCTTCAAGGAAATAGCGATGCCCTTTCTCAACACTTAATCGCCCGACACTGCCGACTACATACTCTGATTTTCCAATATTCAGTTCTTTTCGTAAGATAGCTGCTCTTTGTTTATCTTTGACAAATTCCCTCACATTAATACCATTTAAAATTATCGACATTCGCTTTTCAGGTACGGCGACTTCACGCAATGCTTTTTTCACACCAGCTGAGACGGGGATTATCCTGTCAATGAAACGAATATACACGGCATCAAGGTATTCAAATATGGTCGTGCTGAGTTTGTTGCGTATCCAATTGTGATGGGTCGTAATCACGGGGATATGTAACATTTTTGACACAATTAAGCCGTACAGGCGACTTTTCATTTCATTGCAGTGTATAATATGAATGCCTTCATTTTTTATGATCGCACACACACGCTTTAAAGCTTTAATGTCAACCCACTTACCGCAGTTGATAATGATGTTTCGTGCGCCCCGTTTAGCGGCGGCTTCAATCAAATCATCAGCAGGTGCCTTACTGTCTTGTAAAAGCACCATGTAAGGTGTGATTATCTGTGTATCGTAATGCTCAATAAGATTAACAAGTACGCGTTCAGCACCATATAGCCCTCTGCTACTAAGCAGGTGAAGGATTTTTATTTTTTGGGGAACAGTTTCGAATTGGTTTGCATATTTGCTATTATGAAACTGATTTGTCATAGTTTAAGTACCTATTATTAATCGAATATTCTGTCAGAACCGGTTTCTTGAACAACGTCTTAAATCTAACCCGTCTTAGATGGTCGGAGTGGTTCTTGGCTAGTCAGAATTATAATCTGATGGATGCGATTCGGATAAAAAGTTATGTTCTTTTAAATATTCCGAATATAGTTTAGCACCCTCATAGTTAAGGTGTACTAAATCAAAAAAGCCGTATTCAGGAATATCCATGTTTGCATGATTGATAATTGTTGCTTTTGATAATTTTTGTTGTGCTAATAAATAGTAGTATTTTGTATATTCTTTTTGTTCTTCCTTGAGCATTGGATGTATAGGAACATTTAATAAAATTAAATTAACATTTTTAGCCATGACCAAGCTGTATATTTTCAACAAATACTCTTCTTGGTATTTTGAGTATTCAACTTTTTCAATCTTTTTGCAAGCAATATGGCGATTTTTTGATTCTTGTAGCTTATCTGCCTCCATAGAGTCATCAAATCCGCCCCAGCTATCCAGACTATGGCTTGATAATAAATATTTAATTATATGCTTAATCCCTTGGAGGGTTGTTCGATGAATGTTAATTAACACCTCGTAAGGATTAGATATGTATAAAAAATAAAAGTCACTAAAGTCAAACAAAAATAGATGCTGTGGCATCTTAAATTTAAGCATTGTTGCTTTACCAACCCATTCATCTCTATATTTTTTTATATCTAAATAAGAATAACCAATGACTACTGTGTCAATTTGCGGATTATGCTCTAATATTTTTCTAATCTTCAAATATGTGTAAAAATAGCCTGAACCGTTGTCGGAAAAATTGAATGTATTAGTAAGAATATCATCATTTATGGCAGATGCAACTTGAGAGGTACCGATCACCAGTACTGTTTTGTCAGACGGAATATTAAAGCTAATGATATTTTTTTCTAATACAATTGTTCCAACAAGTAAAAGTATATTGCCTATTATAAAAATTCCGTTAAACTTCAATATATCATTTATTAACTTTTTCATTTTACTGCCAGCTTAAAACTGAAAATAAATAAATTCTTGTTGATCGCCCCCAAAGGATAATATCACCCAGATAATCGAATAGTATATACCCCATCGGGCCACTTTTGAAAAAATTACTTTGTCAAATTGCAAAGTGTGTTGTTTTTCTCTTTGCAACCACTCTGCTAATGTAAATAATATGATGAAACAAAGAATATCGATTGGAAAAACTTGTGGTAGCGAAAATAGCGACACTGAAAAAATACCGATAATGTAATGTACCGCCATATATAATGACTCAGCTCTAAAAAATACCCAAGCAATTAATGTGATAAAAAAAGTTAGTCCAATTTGAAAAACATCCTTTAAACTCGGCAAAAAACGCCCTTTTGCAACGGTATCCATATTTGATTTGTTTTTGTTCAACAGCATTAAAGGAAGAAAATATACCGCATTCAAAGCACCCCAAGCAATAAATGTCCAATTTGCTCCGTGCCAAAAACCGCTTACAATAAATATGATGAAAATATTGCGGATTTTCATCCATGTTCCACCATGACTTCCGCCAAGTGGAATATAAAGATAATCTCTGAACCATGTTGATAGTGAAATGTGCCACCTTCGCCAAAATTCAGCAATATCTCTAGAGAAATAAGGAAAGGCAAAATTTCTCATCAAGCTCATTCCAAATAAACGAGCAGTTCCAATGGCAACATCAGAATAACCTGAAAAATCACCGTAGATTTGAAAAGCGAAAAAAACAGCCCCTAAAAGTAAAGTGCTTCCTGAATAACTGCTACAATTTGCAAAAATATCATTTGCGTATTTTGCACAATTATCAGCAATTACCATTTTCTTGAATAACCCCCAAAGGATTTGACGCATTCCATCGACAATGCTGTCATATTCAAAAGTTCTTTTCTTGTAGAATTGAGGCAATAAGTTTGTGGCCCTTTCAATGGGGCCTGCAACCAGTTGTGGAAAAAAACTTACAAAAGCAAAAAAAGCTATAATGTCTTTCGTTGCTTCAAGTTTTCGCTTATAAACGTCTATTGTGTAACTAAGAGTTTGGAACGTATAAAAACTAATGCCTACTGGAAGGATTATGTTTAACAGTACAGGGTCTGTTATTGGAAGTCCCAAAAAAGTAAATGCTTTTGCGAAGTTTTCGGAAAAAAAATTAAAATATTTAAAAAAACCTAAAAAACCAATATTAACAAATATACTGGTTAATAGTAATAATTTTCTTTGAGTTTTATCATTTGTTTTTGCAATTCTAATGCCAACAAAATAATCAACGAATGAGCTGAATGCTATCAAAAACAAGAATCGCCAATCCCACCATCCATAGAAAAAATAACTGGCGATTACCAGTAATAAGTTTTGAATTTTTAAACTTCTATTTGTAACAACCCAATAAAGGATAAATACAATCGGTAAGAATATTATAAATTCTATTGAGTTAAACAGCATAAATCTGATTCTTATTGTTCATATTTGCGATGCGTTTGATTTTGTATGTGCATAACAACTGAAATAGGCTGTGTCGGGCCACTGGCGCAAAACCACTAAGCTTTGTTCACAGGCACGGTTGCCAGACGCCGACTTCATTGCATTGTTAAATTAACGTGAGTTCGACAATATTATCTGATTTTATTTGCAAGAAGCAGCTTGCAGTGCCGCAACAAATGTTTTAGTGGCTGTATTGAGGTTAATTATGGGTGTCATTTTATTGCACGCTGCCGTCATACGTCGCCGTTTATCCGGCGACATCATGCAATTCAAAGCATTGACAAATTCAGCGGTGTTTTCAGGCGTAACAACTATGCCATTTTCTTTCACGAGATCATTGGCTGCACCCGCGTAGCAGGAACAAATGACAGGTACTCCACAAATTATAGCTTCAGCGATTACCAATCCGAAAACATCTATCTTTGTAGGAAGAACCAACACGTCGTGCTGAATTATTTCATGCGGAATTTGGTCAAATGGGACATAGCCTTGAAAGGTTACATGATCTTTTAATCCGAATTTTTCCACCATCGCCAGTAACGATTGACGTTCAGGGCCATCACCTAATAATGTCAGACGGGTATGCGGGAATTTCAGGTGAAATTTGGCAAATGCATTCAGTAATAGCTCGACGCCTTTGAGAGGAACTAGCCTTCCAATATATAAGAAGCTGATATTTTGTTTTTCCCGAATTTCTTCCGGACATTTTGCTTTAACGCCAGAGGTGCTTACGAGTTCTTCCGCATGGGAACCCAATATGCTTAAAAAAGATTTTTGGGGTGAAAAATCAAATGACTGTTGAAAGTGAGTCAATGTATCGGTAGATGAGCCGATAAGCGCTTTTGACCGCCATAAGAGCAGCCTGCGAATCAACATTCTTACAATTCCCATGCGGACATCGTGGATATGCGTCATATCTGACCAAGTGACATAATCGCATCCACTGATAATAGAGTAAAACAAGGCGGTTAGACAGTCAATGCGGAATTCAAGCGCCACAATGACATCAGGTTTGATTTGTCGAAGCATCTTAAAGAGTCCGGCAGGGTATTGAAAACTTTTTTCTTCACCAAATATTCGTCTGTCCTGATATCTTAATAGTGTAAGCGGTTTAAGATAGATGGCTTTTACAGGTAATTTGCCGGGAACAGTCCATTCACGGCCAACTTCGATGGGTCTGCAATAAATAATGGTAACATCAAGTTCTTCATGCTGAGAAACTTCCCGAAGTACCGGAATTCGATAGGGTGTATACCACGGGTTAATAATGACGGCTTTTAATTTATTCATATTCTTTTAACCAACAGTAGTGTGAATTACTGCAATTCGGTTTCCAATCAGTTTCAAAAAAACAGATAAATGTTAATATGTAAGTTACCAAATTAAATTAAAGCCAGAAATTCTGATTATGAAAATATGGCCTAAAAACAATAATTAAAAGTACTGAATTAGAGCATAATCATACGTTTTTGTCAATATCTAAAATCCGTTGATGAAATTACCGTCTTGACTTTATCTATTTTTATTAGTAATGTTATCAAATATTTCAAAGGCTAAGTACTATCATAAATTTTGGAGATAAGCGTAATCAAGATGCCCATAGCCTTTTTCAGTTCTAAACATTCGGATAAACACACTATTTGCTATATATTTATATAGATTCAGATTGAAAAAACAAAAAAATTGTACTGTTCAAGTATAACCTTTTAAAACAAGCAAAGCCAAAACGGGTGTTTCCTATTGATGAAAAGAATTAAGCAAACAGTAAAATTGTGTATCCCAAGAGCTTTGATGATACAGAAACTTAAAAAAAATTGCTTAAATTCAGTGCTATTTACTTTTGATGATGGTCCGGATGAAACTATTACACCGTTAATTCTGGAGCGCCTTGAAACCTATGGTGTTCGCGCAGTTTTTTTTATTGTCGGCCGTAGAGCTGCAAAACATCCTCAACTGCTCAGGCAGATAAATTCAAATGGACATACCATAGGTAATCATACGTTTGACCATCCAAATGACAAATCATATCCCTATCATAAATATAAGCGTGATTTGATCAATTGCCAAAAAACAATCTATAAAATCACTGGAACAAGGCCGGTATTTTTCCGACCGCCAAGAGGTCTGATTACATTCGCAAGTTTGCTTGCTGCACAACATTTAGCATTAAAAATTACGCGATGGTCTGTTTTCGGACATGAGTGGGACTATGCGAAAAATGATGATGCCCAAACTATTGGAGAACGGCTTTTAAGGCTTATAAGTCCGGGAGATATTGTTTGTCTTCACGATGATAATGCCAAAGTTCCCGCAATACTGGATTTTATTTTGCCCTCCCTCATATCCAAGAACATTGATTTATTTAGTGGTATTAAAAATCTATAATATTAAGATACCGCCAACTTATAACAAAAAAGGTTCAACACTATCGAATGGTCGGCTATTCTAAAAGCGTACCTGAGCATTATTATGATGAACCATTTGTTTGATTTTTGCTATGATTGAAGGTAAAAAATAATTTACGATTTCATATCCGAAAGGTTTCATAATGACTGATTTATTAAATTCGCGAACAGAATCAAATACACCGAAATTTATTATGGCAGCAGCCTTGCTATTTCTTGTTGCTGGCATCTTCATAACTCCGAATTTGTTAATTTCTCTGGGACCCATGAGAATAGCCCTGACTTCTGAAATTCAATCCGCACGGGATATGGCTTATTTTGAAGTCTCATTATTCCGCGTATGTTGCGTTTTATTGTCAATTTTGATGATCGTAGCCGCATTTAAATGGAAGCAAATTTTATCATCTAAATTTGTTCAACGAGTTAATAACCATATTGTATTGGAAAGCAACAATTATCAAACGATGATGGGAGCGAGAAATCTATCATTCATCGTGATTGTTATATGCATAGTATTAGGAATTATATATATTGCATCAGGAGACTTGATTTTTAATGACGTTCAGTTGAAATTGATAAACACCGAGGACGGTGTGATTGAATATGGCAGTGCTTTGTTTCTGATCTTGAGCTGTATTGCATCACTTATTCTGGTTTTCAAATGGCGGGGACATAAAGAAAGGGTGATAATGCACTCTGTTTTTGCATTTGGTTTCTTTGCTATGGCTGGAGAGGAGATTAGTTGGGGGCAGCGAATTTTTAATTTAGACACCTTGGAAGCAATAAAAGATTTAAATATCCAAAATGAAAATACATTGCATAATTTATTAGGCTATTTTGCAGATCATTTGTTTATCGCGATCGTGTTTATTTATGGTGCGGTTATGCCCTATGTGGCTTATACTAATAAATTTTTTCGTAAATTTTTTGATTATATCGGAGTTCCGATTGCATCGTTAGGTTTGGCCATCGGTTTTTTGATCATTACAATGATGCAGAGTTGGACGGTCTATCGTATTTTTGAGCCGTTGCCTCATTTGAGAATGCCTGAACTACGCGAGCTATACACAGCTATCGCTTTTAGTCTGCTTATGTATGAATCGTGGTTGCTATGCAAAGATCGGCGATCTGTAAACCTATCAGACAAAAAAAGTAAAAATGAACAATAGCATAAAATTAACAATTATCGCCGCTCTGATAATAGGAGTATTTCTGTTTATCGGCGGATGCGGTGAACCCAGAATTGTTATCCCCTCCAAAGCGATAGCTTTCAAAAATACCGCTAAATTCATACCTGCTTCTTATCGTATCGGCCAAGGCGATGAGTTGGAAATTTTATATTATAATAATCCCAATTATGTTGCAACAGATTATATAATCGACTCGGAAGACGTTTTACGTATCAATTTCTATTATTATCCTGTTTTAAGCAAAACAGTACGCGTAAGGCCGGATGGCTTTGTCACGTTGCCTCGGATTGGAGATATCAAAGTGATAGGGATAAAGCCGAGAGACCTTGCGGTAATACTTCAGAAACGCTATGCACCTTATCTGTCCAGACCCAATGTAACAGTGGAGGCGACCCAATTTAATGTCAGACTAAACAAGATCAAGGAGGCGGTCACCACTACGACGCGCGGACAATCCAAAAAGGTGACTGTAACACCTGATGGTAAAATTGCACTTCCGTTTATTCAAAAAGATATTTCGGTTCTCGGATTAACGACATTTGAATTGGCCCGTGACATAGAAAAAATGCTTAAATTTGCTAAAGGTATCAGTATTACGGTTGCATTGTTAAGAGCTCGTTCAAATCGCGTCTATATCATGGGGCAAGTCCAGTCACCAGACTATTATGAGCTTATGGGACCGACAACGCTAACTCAATTAATCGCCACTGCCGGAGGATTTACAGCACATGCCAACACACATCAGGTTGTTCATATTACTCGGAGTAAATCAGGACGACCGTTAGCAACAGTTATTGATATGGATGATATTATCGGTAAAGGTAATTTAGCTAATGATCCGTATCTCAGGCAGCATGATGTCATATTCGTTTCACGTACCACAATTTCTCAGGCAGCCTTAGTAGGAGAAGCGATCTGGCAACTCATACCTGTCGGCTTCTCCGGCTCCGTCGGTTATGATATAGGCCCTTAATATTATGGATGACGCGCCCCTACAACTATTAAAAATATCGCTCAGAGATGTATTGTTCATTCTTTTTTTAAAACTGCACGTTATGATTGGTGTGTTTCTTATCATCGTAGGAGGCACTGCACTTTACTTTCAAAAAGTTACACCAATCTATATGACGTCGGCTTCCATTTTACTTAAACCCATCCTTGATTCCAGAACGCGGCTGAGAGTACAAAACCGATACTCCATTGACCAACTTGTTCCAGAAGACATCAATACTGAAATTAAAATTATGAGTGCGAGTGATTTCAAACATCTTGTTTTGAAAAATCTTTCTGATAAAAATATTGATGCTAAAAAGGAATTGGCAACACTTGACATCAGGCCTGTTACGGCATCTAATATGATTTTTCTCTCCCTTGAGGGAAAAAATCCTTCTAAAATAACAATAGTTTTGAACACTTTTGTTGATCTCTTTATTGACCGCCACATTGATGCGCGTAAAACGGGAAGCGGAAGTGCTTTCTATGTCCGTCGCGCCGAAAACAGTTTGCAGAAACTTAACGGTGTTGAAAAGAATTACCAAGATTTTCAAAAAAAATTCTCTATAATTGATGTCAAAGTCCAAAATGATTATAATATCAAGCTTATTCAATTGCTTCATCAGGAACTGAGCCAATTACGGGTTGAAATCGCAGAAAAAAGCCACAAACTTGGTGAACTTAACAAAATGATGAACCAAACCGGAGAAATAACGGCTATGACCAAGGAGTTTCGCGAAAGCGATTCAATAACGGCACTGTACAAATCGCTATCTCCATTGACGATTGAATTGGAAAGAATCGGTTTGCTTTACCCTGAATTATCCGTTGAATACCAAGATACTTACAAACAAGTTAAAAAATTTAAGCAACAAATAATAAAAGAACAAAAAAAAATTTTAAGAGGTATGGAAATTGATTTAAGCAGCATAATAAATCGTGCTGATGCGCTTGAACATGAAATTCAGCAGATTGACATTCAATCAAAATTGATAGCGGAGAAAGATATCGAAAGAAATTCATTTACCAGAGATATCAGTTATTTTCAAGACAGCTACCGTCTTTACAAAGAAAAAGTTGAAGAAGCTCTTATTTCCGAACAAAGAGAGACAGCTAGGTTGGGCAATCTTTTTATAAACAGTTGGGCTCATAAACCTTCAGACCCAATTTATCCTGAACGCAAAAAGATGCTGATATTATCTATCGCGGCAGGTTGCGTTGTTGGTGTCGGTGCCGCTTTTGCGACTTTTTTTCTTGATCAAACGATTAAACGCCCCGAAGACTTGGAAAAAAATTGCGGTGTCCCGGTAATAGCCACATTGGGAGTTGTGCGATTCGCCCAGAAAAAGTGATCGTAACTGTGAAATTAATTACATTAAAGGAATAAATATGAAAGTTGAAGAATACTCACATTTTAATATTGATTCTATGCTTGAGCCTGTTTGGCGAAATCTGCTCAATTTGAGCGATGTTGACTCCATTTTCGGAAGCTATCAGTGGGCGCGTGAATGGTGGAGCGCGTTTAAACAGAAAAATGATAAATTATGCTTGACGCTTATATCTGAAGGTAACCAAGCTCATGGGTTGGCCGCATTGTATTTAACCCAAGAACACTGGGGAGCTTTAAAAGCCAATGTTTTGGCTCCTGTAGGTCAAAATACGGCTCAATATTTGGATTTTATATTGCCCGTGGAACCCGAAAAAACTGTCTCCCGCCTATTTGATTTTTTGATAGAAAAACCGGGATGGGATGTGCTTTCATTGAACAATATGCCCAAGAGTTCTGTGAACTTTAAATATATCAAATCAGCGGCATCGGCAAGAAAATTGATGGTTGTGGAAGAACCGGAAGACGTTTGTCCGTTTATTCTTTTAGAAGATAATTACAATACTTTTATGTTAAAACGTTTCAGATCCAAATTTCGTAAAGAAATCAAGAGAAATACCCGCCGTCTGCAAGCCAAAGGACATCATCATTTCGAAATGATATATAAAACCAAAAATTTGCATAGGGTATTTTCTGAAATTGTACGACTTGAAAATCATTCTTGGAAAGGTAAAAAAAAACTGGGCATATTTAGTACACCCTCCAAACAACGTTTTTATTATCAAATTATGCAAGTATTGGCTGCTAATGGTAAGCTTGTTGTACTTCTTCAATGGCTTGATAATAAGCTTATAACTTATGAAATCGCATTTCTATCCAAAAATCGTTTTCTTGCCTTTAATACTGCATTCGATTCGGATTTCAGAATATATGCGCCCGGAGTTTTATCACAGGTTGAACTCATTAAGCAGTGCTTCAAGATGAACATACCTATATTTGATTTTTTAAGAGGAGGAGAGCATTATAAATCCAAATGGACAGATGTGGCAACACAAAATGTCAACTTACATATTTTTGCACCAACAAACAGAGGCAGCGTTCTATCAGGGGGACTAAAAGGCCGCATGCTGTTGCGAAAATTGAAACGCCGGATAAGACCGCGCCGAGATGTAGCTGATTTCAAAATTATTAATAGTAGTTAATGATAAAATGTCTGCTTATGGTCTATAATCGTCAATTGATCTTTGAAATTATTATTATCTTTTTAGTTGGTACTTTTGTAACCGCCAGCCTTATTAAAGTTTCCACCATGGATGAAAAATGGGTGAAAATTCTAATTTTAGGTTCCGTTGGCATAGCAGGTTTTTTTTTGATTCCCGAAAAAGAAAAATTTTTGCTCTATTTCGCTACGTTCTGCCTGGCTTTTGACCTTGATTTTAACCTGTATTATAGAGGAAATCCTTATATAGTCAGACCAATCAATGGTTTTAGAATTACGATTGTAGATTTTCTTCTCATTTTTCCGGTTGTGATGTGGTGCTATCGCATTGCCAATGATTCTTATGAAAAAATTTACTTCTATCCGTGGATTTCGATCCCTTTTTTACTCATTTTCGCATGGAGTTTTGTCGGATTAAGCATATCCACCGTACCTGAAGATATTAGCATCGCCGCACTTTGGATCATAGGTAAAAATTGGATTATATTTATATATTTAGCTAATAATTTAAAAGATCGAAAAACCATTTACACTGTCTTCTGTGTGTTGCTGCTTATGGGTGTGTTTCAATCGCTTGTGTGCATAGCCCAGTCTGCTACCGGAGGAACGGTAGGATTAGGTATGTTAGGTGAAGCCGAAATTTTTGACATGGCGGCGGATACAGGAACAGTGAGCAGAATCGGCGGAACCGTCGGTCATCCAAATAAGTTAGCCGGCTTTATGGCCGTGTTAATGCAACTGAATCTGGTCTTTTTATACGCTTATATTCCGAAACATGCGAGATATCCGCTTTTTATATCCTGCGCACTGATAACAATAACAATTGTCCTAGCTTACTCACGTGGCGCCATTGCTGGTATGATGATGGGGGGGGCCTTTTCCAGTTGGTGGTGCTTAAGCAAACGAAATGGGCATATATTCATTAACGCTTTGATGGTCATCTCAATTATTGTCGTTGTTTCGGTAACAAGCCTTGCTTTGATCGAACCGCTCCGAACACGCTTTTTCGGAGATGATCACGGCTCAGCAGATCTCAGGCCGGAAATGCGTCTGGTTGCCAATAATATTATTCGGCACCATCCTTGGTTTGGCGTGGGCTTAAATAATTATACCTCAGTGCTTCGTCGTTACGATATTTCCAAAATGGCGGTAAGCTTGGAATTTCCCAAACCCGTTCATACTGAGTTTCTTTTGATAGCCGCCGAAATTGGTATTCCGGGATTATGTTTTTTCATTTTTATATTATTTGTTACTTTATTTAATCTTGTTTTAATGGGGTTGTCACAAACGGAACCGGTAATCCCCTTTTTGGCTATTGGTTTTTTATCCGCCTGGATGGGGTGGCTTTTCCATCATTACTATGAATATGACTATGCTCTTTTTTCTAATTATATCTGGCACTATATTGGAATCATCCAAGCCATGAAACGTTTAATGACTAAACAATCTTAGCCTTTACGCATTAAATACAACAAATATTTCGATGACATCAAATAGTTGAAACGTATAAAATGACGACACATTCCAAAAGTATTCTTAAAAACACTTTTTTCCTTGTCACAGGACGCCTGATTAGCCGCATATTGCAATTTTTTCTGTTTATATATGCGGCGCGCCGTTTAGGGGTGAATAATTTCGGCATTTTTTCATACGGGTTTGCGTTGGTGTATCTGTTCTCCATATTCATGGATTTGGGAATTTCAACATATTCCGTGCAACAAGTGAGTCGCGATCACAGCAAAACACCTCAGTATTTAGGTGCTATTTTGCTCTCAAAATTGATATTAACGATACTTAGTATTTTACTGATTATTGCGACCGGCTTAATTATGCATAGGGATGCAACAACGCTTTGGGTGCTTTTCATTCTCGGAAGTTGCGTGGCTTTAGATAATCTCGGCGGATCGTTTAATGCTGTTTTTCAAGCGCATGAAAAAATGCACTATGAAGCTATTATCATTTCGTTCAGTAATTTAATTATGTCGGTGGTGGGATTTGCGATTCTTTACTATTCTCCTGGAATCCTGCTATTTTGTCTGGTTTATACATTCGGAGCAACATTACGCGCCTCATCGGCATGTGTTTGGTGTTTAAAAAAATATGACCGTCCGATTTTTTCACTTGACATTGAGTTTATTTATGAGCTTTTTAGAAAAGGGTTGCCATTTGCCTTAGTGATGATTTTCATCCATATTTATGGATATATTGATACACTCATCTTAGCAGCATACTGCGAAAATGAAATTGTTGGCTACTACAATGCAGCTTACCGCTTGGTGGAAGCGCCCCTTTTTATCATTCAATCTTTAAGCACTGCTATTTTTCCTGCGTTATCAAGGCTTTATGTGCAAGATAAAACCCAATTGGCAGGAATAGTACAACAATTTTTTCAAAAAGCGGTCGCTTTAGGTCTCTCAATATCGTTGGTTGTTGCTATTTTATCAGAAGACCTGATTAAGCTTATTTACGGAAAAGAATACGAACCTGCGGCTGCTGTTTTGCCCATTTTAATTTTTAGCATCGCCATTATTATGCCGAATACGATTTGTGGCAGCACTATCAGGGCAATCGACAGACAAACAATCAGCGCCAAAGTAACCGGTCTTGGAGCCATTCTCAATGTTGTGTTAAATTTGATTCTTATCCCATCTTTTTCTTTGTTGGGAGCCGCTTGGGCGACTATTGTCACTGAACTGTTTGTATTGGTCGTTCAAGTTGTTTTGATATGGAAATATGTCGGTCCGGTTATGAATTGGAAAACCTTAGGTCGTATAGTGGGTTTAAATGCCATCATTATCGGTTTTTTGTTTATTTCACGAAGTTTAGGCATCTGGTTTCAAATATGCGGCATAACGATTCTTTTTTTACCTTTAACTGTTTTGACCGGTGTCATTACTATGGAAGAATTGAAGCGCTATCTGCCTGTTAAATTGTAATACGAAAACCCGTTTCGTGTTACCAATGCTCAAAGGATGAATAATTATGCGGATTCTTTATATCAATTATGCCAAATATGGAGGTGGTAACTGGATTCACATGAGCCAGTTTCTTGCTTCAATGAATGCAATCCACGATGACATCATCGACTATACACCAAAGGCGCGAAAAAAGGAATATGGTAAAGAACTAAACGGCGAAGCATCTGCTTCCAACCCTGACCACTTACGCGAACTGCGCTATCTGTTTAGCGGACTTATCAGAAGAGTCGGATCTGAAGCCAAACAATTGATTCGTCATAAGCCTGATATTGTTGTTTTAAGAAGGGATCGTTGGATTTCATCTGTAATTCTCTGTTTTTTAATGAAATTGCCGATTATTCTCGAAGATAACGGACCGATTGTGGTGGAAGATCAGCTTATGCCCAGGCACTTTCGACTACGGGGCGCTCGCTTTTGGAATTGGTATGAATTGAACATTCTCAATTTAGCGACACATGTTTTTGTTGTTTCTGAAACCTTGCGCCAATACTATATTAAGCAGGGGCTTGCACCGCAAAAAATTACAAGCGTACCGAACGGCGTTGATACTTTGCAATTTAACTCCGCAATCAGCGGCGCAAAGGTGCGTGAAAAATTTGAATTGCAAGACAAGGTGATCGTCGGCTTTTCAGGTAGCTTTACATCATGGCACGGATTGGATTTCTTACTGGAAAATATGAAAACATTTTTTACCAGTGAAGACAGTTTAAAAGAGAAAAGCCGATTGCTGTTAATTGGCAAAGCGTTTGCCTATTTTAGTATGCCGGATATACCTCAAAAAAGTACGATTGCAACTGGATATGTCGGCTACGAGGAAATGCCAGAGTATTTAGCCGCTCTTGATATTATCGTAGCGCCTTACCCCTTGATTGAGCCTTTCTATTTTTCACCATTGAAGCTTTTCGAAGCAATGTCAATGGGAAAAACAGTGTTAGCATCGAATCAGGGGCAAATTGCTGAGATTATAATAGATGGATACAATGGCGTACTCTATCCGCCGGGTGATTCCGAGGTGTTTCTTAAAAAGTTGAAATTGCTTATTTCTGATGATGCCTTACGAGAGCAATTGGGTAAAAGGGCGCGTGAAACGATTGAAAAAAAATATACATGGAAAGATAATGCCCGTAAAATTTTAAATTTATGCCGATGCTATGCTAAAAAGCCCTAAAATAGCAGAACGTTCTGTGTGGGGATGGCTTTTAAAAATTCCTTATCCTTCGGCACGATTAACAAGATGTTCAGATAAAAATCAGGGATAGGACATGGTGTTTCTTTATCAAAGAAAACAAATAGCGGTTGATTCTGAAAATTCTGTAAAGCTTCGCCCTTTTCCCTTTCCCTTCCGCGCAGGCGTTGCGATATGCTCTGATATTGATTTTTGCGATAAAAGGACATTTATAGCGGTACATCGCTATTTGAACACAGAAAATTACGGATTGGGTCTGCCTGTGGCCGATTCTTTTTTTGGTCTTGGCCGAGAACCCGATCAATTGGCATTTTTTGAAAAGAACGGCGCAACGCCATCCAAGAATGCCGAATTTATTCGTCAGGCGATAAATGATGGACTGATTGATTCGCTCCACGCATGGGGTGATTTTAATAAAGTCCCTCCCAATCCGACTATATTGCGTAATATGGCCGAAAATTTGACTAAAGACCTGATTGCGCATGATCTTAAAATTAAAATATGGATCAATCATGGCGATCCGTTTAATTACCAAAATATCAGTGCCAGACTTTGGCCGGAATACAAAGGTGATGATCCAGAACTGGATTATTATACGGTTGACTTATTAAAGGAACTTGGCGTAAATTTTATTTGGCGATCTGAATTGACGCCTTGGCCATTGTCCGGGAATCTCAAAATTTCCTCCCCTTATATATGGCCACGGCTGGCATTGAATGAATTGAAAAATGCCATTAAAATTATTCTCCAAAAAAAAACACGAATCAGAACCGCTTCACAAATTACAGAACTTGCTCTGCCGGTTTCATTAAAAGACGGTAGCCAATGCTTTGCATTTACACGTTTCAATCAATATCCGGGAGGGGTCTGGGCGTTTGATCCGAATCGCCATACATTGCGCTACTCACTGAATGATCATAGCCTTGATACCGTTATCAAACAAGAAGGCTATATTGTGCTATACACACACTTGGGACTTCCCTTCAATGTACAAAAAGAGCACCCTTTTCCACCGGAAGATCGTGATGCACTGACAAAACTTGCCGATCATTATCACTCCGGCCGTATATGGGTGGCACCAACGGTTGATTTATTAACCTATTGGTTAATTCATAAATATCTTATATGGAACGTCCATACTGAGAGAGACTGCCGGATTATTGAAATAGAGGCTATAAATGATCCCACTCTTGGTTCTCGTTTGCCAATTGAAAGTGAATTGGCCGGAATATGTTTTTATACTTCCGATCCGAAAAATACATTTATATCATTAGATGGACGCAGGCTGAAAACAGTCATCCATCAGCCAGATCATACAGGAATAGGATGTGTCGGGGTGCCTCTCCCCGCACCCCCCAAAGTCGATCTGTTAGATAACTGATTCAGCACTGATAATTGTAATGTGAAAAATTCATATTCAATCTTGATATGGAAAAAATATTAAGTTAATGAATATAAAAAATCAGTTAAATGGTTAAGTGAATGTGTATAGCAACATCCGCTGTTTATTGAAAAAAGCATCCTGATATGTCAAATCAATCAAAATGGTTATGATGTTAAAACGCGGGTTAAGGAGTAAAATATGCATTTAAAATTAGAATATATTGTTAAAGGTTTTTTGGGGCGAAATGGAAGAAATAAAAATTCTGGGGATAAAAGTAACTTCGGCAAAAGTCAGGGAAATTCATCAAGAAATAAGCCGTATCATTGATAGCGGCAGTCAGGGATTTATTCTCTCAGCAAATATTCATGGGTTCAACATGGCTCGTAAAATGCCTTGGTTAGCTGATTTTTATAACGGTGCCGATTTAGTACACTGTGACGGTGCAGGCATAATATTGGGTGCCAGAATATTTGGCAAACACATTCCGGAACGAATTACTTATGCGGATTGGGGGTGGCCGCTTGTCGATTATTGTGCTTCCCAAAAGCATAGTCTTTATCTTCTGGGCGGCCCCCAAGGACTTGCCGAAGAAGCCGTAGCAAAACTAAATGCTCATAATGGCAACATTATGATAAAAGGAACCTATCACGGTTATTTTAATAAACAGGGATTAGAAAATGATGCTGTTATTGAAGATATAAACCGTGTTAAACCGGATATTATTCTGGTGGGTATGGGTATGGGGCTTCAGGAACAATGGATTATCGCCAACCATAAACGGATTGACACCAAAGTATTTATGGTTTGCGGAGCAGCTTTTCGCTATTGGGCCGGTTGGACTAGCCGATGTCCTCAGTGGATGGCTAAAATCGGCTTTGAATGGCTTTACCGTTTTTTACAAGAACCCCGACGAATGTGTAAGCGATATCTTTGGGGAAACACAATTTTTTTAATTAATGTCTTGATTGCAAGATTACGTCAGCAAATAAAAAATTCATGATTTCTATAATGAAAAATAAAACCAAACTTTGCCTGGTGCGAAAAATTACATGGGTTATCCCGATTATACTTCTACTAATTAGCGCACTATCAGTTTGCTTCTCAGAATTTTTATACTGTGATATAGCCAATGCTACCCGTGGTATTACTGACAGAGATTATATAGCAGAAAGAGTGATTGACTTTGAGGGAACAGGAGCAGTGGTCGGTACTGAATACACATTGAGTCTGACAAATAGTTTGTGGCCTAAACGGATTACTTTTGATATGAGCGGAATACGCGCTCTCCTTGTTTTAATTGAACATGAAGAAACACCTTCCAGTATCGTTGTCCTGGGTAGTGAACCGAGTTCGCCCCGAATCTTAAAAGTTATATGGGCACATGATGATTTGAAAACGCCGGTTTCTTTTTGGACAAGTGATTATTGGAAACCTGACAAGAACTGTGATTCCACCGGATGCCCGAAAATTCGTTTTCAAGTTATCGAAGGTGGGGCTGCGGTGACAATCTTGGGTAAACGTAAACATTGAGCTTCGTTAATAAGGCACAGCAGAATATTTTTTCAGTTAAAAAATAATTGTGGCATACCAGGAATAAAATGAAAAACCGGAAGGACGAATCTGTTATCGAATCAAGCCGGGACAATGGTGGCAACAATTTGGGAAACATACTAGGTTTAGTTTCACCGTCGCAGAATCAGCCAAAGGCAACGGAATCATTGCACGAAAAGGAAAAGTTGGCGACAAAGAGCGATTCAGGTGATTTGGCAAGTGTCATTGGCCTAGGTGCTTCAATAAAAATGGACAATCAGGATAGCGATTATCATGCTATTAATCACCAAAAAACAGAAACCGATACATCTAAAGGATATACCAACAAATCAAAAAAAAAATCTGCTAAACCTCATCATTATAAAAAAGGAGAACCATTTTTATGGTTACTCTATCCTGAATTATATCCTCATGTAGTGGAAGTTTTCAGATATTTGAAGACTAAAATATCTGCATCAGAATCGAAAAGAAATAAAAAATTAAAAACCTTATTAATCACGGGGCCGGATGAAAATTGTGGTGTTTCAACTGTTGCTTTCAATCTGGCATTGGCCTTATCTTTTGATATGATAGATAAGCGGATTTTGCTCGTGGACACAAACATTTCAGCACCATCCCTTCATACTGCTTTTGGCTACCCTGTTAATCCTGGCCTTATAGATTATCTTTTTGGCATACGACCATTGGATGATATTATTCTGCCATCCGATTACCCCAATTTACATCTGATACCCAGTGGCTCAATTGATTATTTAGCAGTGGTTCCTTTTGATTTGACAGAATTTTCGTATTTTCTGAACGACGTGAGAGAACAATATGATTTTGTATTATTGGATTCCGCTCCATTGCTGAAATCAAGCAAAACTCAATCCCTTTCATCTCAAACAGATGGCGTTATCATTGTGGCTGAGGCAAATAGAACGCGCTGGCAAGTAATGGCGGATTTAAAAAATCAATTGGATAATAATGGGGCTAACCTTGTTGGAAGTTTTCTCAATAAACGCCGTTTTCCCATTCCTAAATGGCTATATCGTTGGATTTAAAACTATTTTTTATTGTTTTGAATTTGAATAAGATGCGTTATCCTGTTAAAATAGGTGCTAATTCGCTATTTCCGCCACAGACACCGAACTCTCGTTCAAGATCATATCCGGCTGGCCGGTGAGTGTGGCGTGAATGACCCGGCCTAAAAACAGTTGCGATCCATCCGCAGAAGAAGACAGAATATCTTCCGTTTTAAAACGGACGCGATTGGCGCCGGTTCCCGCAGTTCTGGCAAGCTCGATAACCAGAGCGGCCAATTTTTCCCTGCCTGCGGTATCCGCATCTTCAAAGCGCTCAAAGCGCGGTGCGCCGGCAAGCCCTTCAATAAGGAATCCGCCTTCATGGTCCGGATTGATGCGTATATGGCGTCGAATAACGACATCGCTTGTTATCGCGCCGATGGCATTGGCGACATCCGCATCTTTCGGTATGATCGCCTCCGCACCCAAGGCTTCAGCCGCTTTGGGAAGGAAAAAATGGATAGGCGCGCCGATTCCCACAATCGGCCGTTTCAGGTCGATTCGCACGGCATATTGATCATTGCCGCCTGAAAGCATATTTTTAACTAAAGTCTGACATACAGGGCAGGTGTGCAATGCCTGAGGGTCGGTTTCACCATCCAGTTGTCGTTTCAAAATTTCCAGAGCCAAACGCTCCACGCCTGTTTTCAGAAGACGTTCAGCCATAACGCCTGCTTCTGTTTTTGTCAATCTGGCGAACATGTCGCAGTATGCCGCCGCGGCATCTTTATCCCATCGTTCAAAGCGGCCGGTGACGCAGAGCAAATCGGTAAGAGTCAAACCGCATCGCTGAATGATATGGTTTTCCTCCAAACGGGCAAGTTCCAAGCCGCTTTCAAATAATACATCCAATCGTTTGACCAATTCATCAACAGAATAAGGCCTGGTTGTTAAATGCGACACGACAGCTTTCTCTTTGGAAGTCAGTTCCAGGATGTCCGCAACGCCCGTAAGGGCCAGTATCTGCATCGGTTTTGTAGAAACGGTATAACGGTCTATGCGCATATCAAGGTAGGACAAGGCCCTGTTCGCACCGGGGTACTGAGCACCCATCCAGGCGATAGGCGCCACCCGTCGGGGTCCTATGGAGAAACATCCTTTTTCCCAATGTATCAGACTGTCGCCCCCCAATCCGGCGGTGCGTATCTCCAATGCTTTGACGTGGGTTTTTTGTCCGCCCACATCGGAACCGCTTTCGCACACAGATACAGCGCCATCAGCCAAGGCCGCGGTGTCCGTTGTGGTTCCGCCCATGTCCGCCACCAGAGCATCTTTCAATCCGGTAAGATGGCGCGCGCCGGCAACACTGGCGGCCGGGCCGGAAAGAACCGTTTCCACAGGTCTTTCTTTGGCCATGTCAGCGCTCATCAGCGTACCATCGCCTTTGACAACAACGATGGGCGCGATAATTCCCAAGCTGCCCAGCACCTTTTCCAGCTCTGAAATCAGTTTGGCCAGTTTTGGAAGGATTCGAGCGTTCAACATGGCCGTGTAAGCGCGCGTTTTGAAGTTCAGAATCCCTGACAGCTCGTGGCCGCAGGTGACTGACAAACCGGTTTCTTCCCGAATAATCCGTTTGACCGTCATTTCATGGGCCGGATTGACCGCCCCGGCGTATCCGGAAACGGCAAAAGCCTTGACCTTGTCCTCTTTGATCATCTTCCGCACCGTCAGTTTCACCTCGGTTTCATTGACGGGACAAATTTCCACGCCTGATATTTCGAGCTGGCCTGAGACTGCTGCCTTAGGTGTATGAGAGATTTCATCCGAATCAAGACGACCGTAAGCGGGCATGATAATCATCCCCACTTTTTGGCCTTCGCCTTCCACAATAGCGTTGGTGGCCAGGGTGGTTGACAATGCCGCCATTTCCACGCGGCCGAGCAGGTCTTGATCCAGTTTGGCCAATGCCTCATGGATGCCCAAAGTGAAATCCCATTTGGTGGTCAACGCTTTGCTTTTGCAGAGCGTTTTTCGGCCGGCGAGATCATAAATGACCGTGTCGGTATAAGTTCCGCCGGCATCGATGCCCAATCCGATTTTCAGACGCCGGTCGCCATCTGTCTCTTGGGTGCGGTCTTCGATTACCGTTACATCAGGATTTTCGATGGATTTTTTATTTTCGCTCCAAACCGGATTGGCTGTGAGTGCGGAGCGCAGCGCATCAAATACGATCACATGCTCCGGCGGCACGACCAAAATTTCCGCTGTGGTTTCGGAAGCGGCTAATAGCTGTTTAATCAATCCGTGATCGCCATCAATTTTTTCATATTTCCAGCCGTATTCTTCCGCCATTTCCTGAGCGTAGGCTTCATATTTGGGGGAAATTTTGGCTCCGGTCTCGATGAAAGCGGCTCTTTGGTAATTTTTCTGCCAGGCGTTAAGAAATCGAAACGTCTCGTCAGCCGTGTCTTTGTCGTAGTTTTCCACCATCTGATCATAATTCAACCGCTCTTCACCATAATAAGCGGTCAGTTTCCTCTGATTCATGGGTTCGGTTTTTTCATCATACCATCCGGCGGAAATGTAATAAGTGCCCGGATATTTTTTAAATTGCTTGCGGTAGGCCGCATCACCGCCGAGGAAAAGAGCGATGCAATCATGCACTTTCGGTATGGCCAAAGGAACGTTGCGGGCTTTCACACCGACCGCCCCGCGACCGCATACACCGTACCCTATCACAATACGGTCACATTTGCCGGAAGCGGATACCGTATCGATGGCTTCCTGAAGTTTTTCCCGAAGAAGATTCGGGCGGTCGTGCAAACCTCCTTCTAAAAATTTGACACCCATATCCATGCCCAGCTTTTTCGCGGTGAATTTGATGTCATGCGCCAATACGGCGCAAGCGATAATGTATGGTTTTGGGTTCATTTGTAATCACCAACGCGGGCTTCAAAGTAATGCTATTTCATTCGATTGTCTTAAACGCCAGTCCTTTTTACACACGTTTGTACATGATTATTGCGGCCTCGTCAATAGTCCAGCAATTCTAATTATGAAAATAACTGTATGACAGAACAGATTTTGCAGTCAGAAAAATCGTCTGAAAATCAAAATTCCGTCCGTTTTTCATGTAAATCCATCTTTTGTAAGAAAAAAATATTACTTTCGGCTCTGAATCTTCAATCTGAAGTCCCTTGTTTAAAGGAAAATCGCCATAATTAGAATTACTGAGCAGGGAGTGCAAAAATTAAGCGGAATGGTTTTTTGCCGGGCTCGAATCCGTAAGCTTCTCCGGGTGCCGGATGCAATAAATCGTTGAGCTAAATTTTTACACTCCTGAACTTTCCATCTACTGATTATACCTGAGCCTGCAACACCGCCGCCTTTTTACCAGCTTCGGATAATCGCCAGGCCGCATCGCGCATTTTAAGCAGACTTACATCACCGGCATTGACAAATTGAATGGCATGTACCTCACAAAAACGGACAGATTATGATAGAGATCAATGGTCAGAACCGCGGGAGGCGGTGAATGCCTCCCCAAGAGTTGGTGGCTCCCCATATTCCTTAATCAGTTTAATTCGTTCTCATGCCGACCGCTTAAATCCGGCCGTATTTACAATCTCAGCCAGTTCCCGCCCCGGAATGCCGGCAAGAAGCACTTCCCTGTCATGTAAATGCAGTTCCACAGCACGCCGTGGCTGACAATAATGTTTTTCTATCACGTTTGCATACCGTTCCGTTAATAAATGCAAACCCTGATTGGCGGAGCCGCGCAAGCTTAAACCGTCATTGAGCGTTTCAATATAAGGGCCGTCGATCAGCAAATCGATCATATTCAGCAACTTGGCAATCTCTTTTTTATCCGCAGCAAGCTGTCGCAGTTCATCTGAATGATAACCGGTATAAACAATAACGCCCAAATCACGCCTGCTTTTGATCTTTTCAAGAAGTGACCCAAGCGCATCGGCCTGTGAAAAAGGCTCGCCTCCGCTGACAGTCAGGCCTTCTATATTCGGCGTTGCGATGATTTGCTGACTCAAAGCCTCAATCGCAATCAGCGAACCGCCCTCTTCAGACTGCGCCGCCGGTGTCATGCAACCGGCACAGCTTTGCGGGCAGCCTTGCACCCACACGGCAAAACGGGTGTATGGGCCGAGGGCGCGGGTTTGGGGCAGTGAAGCGTAGAGGCGGATGTTTTTATTATTAAATTCCAAATCTCAATAACTCGTCAGTTACAAGTTTTAAGTGTGAAGTTTCAAGTTATTTTGTAACAACCTGAATTCATTGAAACTAACAAAAGATATGTCATATTTTCATTTTAAATGATTTCAATAATTTACAAGAGCTTATGATTGACGAGTCAATAATGTATCTTTTATCGTACTCACCTGTTCAGGCTTCGAAAATCTCTTCAATGGTTTCGGCAGATAAAAGACGCTCGCTCCAATCCAAAAGTTTCTCGGTATCGGCCTCATTGATTTTTTTCATCACCCATTCAGGGTAATCACCGAAGCGTGTTTTGATCAGATGTGAAATGATCTGTTGCTCACCCTTCTTAATACCTCTTCGTTCTATGCTTGTAACATACCGCATTTTATTTTCCTCCTTATATTCAGAAATTTCTTTTTCAAATAGCAGTTCCAGTTTTCCCGGCAAAATCATCAGCCAGTCAATAAATCGCCACAATTCCAGAATGTCTTTTTTGGAATAACCGCGTTCATACATCATTTTGACCAGATTCACTTTCCAACGCAGACGGCTTTGCGGATTTTTATTCGTCTCCATAGCTTTCAGATGCGCCATGACAACAATTGCAAACGGGCTTGGATTGTTTTGCAGTTCTTCAAAACGCTCTTTATAATCCAAGAGCTTTACAATGGGAAACTTCAACCGCACCTCACATCCGAACAGTTTATAACCATACTGCCCAGGCCGCCAGTTTTTACGGTTATCAGTTAAAATTGCAAGACTGGCGACTTTGTAGCCATAATTGTCAAACAACCGGTAGTTGTAAACATACATGCGTTTGCGAAACCCGGTTTCGGACTGCCCCTGCACTTCGATATGCGCCAAAACAAAGGCTTCTTTGCCATCCAGCAGCGTGATACGAGCCAGCTTATCCACGACGCGGCGGCCTGTTTCAGCGTCGCGCGCAACTTTTTGGAGTTCTTTGTCCATAAACGTGTATCCAGCGGACCAATCAATTTTGCCATGCGCTTTGGGAAAGAAAAAGGCCATAAACTCCTCGAAATAAATTTCTATTATTTCCTTCCAGGGGCTGTCGTAGTCGGGGTTTTGTTTTGTCATGGTTTTCCTTATATTCGGATGCATCCTTAATGAGCGGTTTACACTTTAAAGCCGGAGTGCCAAACTTACAGTTTGGTAATCACAAACGAGGCTTCCTGCTTGCTTCCCTGCCGGGCATTACTGACCTGGGAGCAAGACAAGCCGGAACCCGCGGTCGCCGTCCCGGCGGTCAGGGGCACCCCCGCCGCGGGCCGCTGGCCGGCACCGCCCGGCCGAGCAGCCCCAGGACCCGCCACGGAGCACCCGGAGCGCGCCAGATGAAGCCTCCTGCGGATCTGTAACCGATTCCGACGGATAATCGCCATACCAATCCTGGCACCACTCCCACACATTGCCATGCATATTATACAAGCCCCAGGCGTTTGGTGCAAAGCTGTCCGCTGGAACAGTTCGCTCACGATACACTCCTTTAGGGCATCCTTCCAACGGAGAATTGCCATCATAATTGGCTTGGTCCGTTGACAGACAGTTACCAAAAGCGAAAAGGGTCAAGGTTCCCGCACGACAGGCGTACTCCCACTCCGCTTCGGTAGGTAAACGATAAGCTTGTTTTTCTTTTGCACTCAACCATTTGATAAACGCCTGGACATCGTTCCAAGAGATCCAGGTTACCGGATGATCATCCGTTTGCTTAAAACTAGGATGATTCCAATAAATATCCTTTTGTTTTTTGAAATCTTTGCCTGTCCAGGTGTAAGTGCCGCCTTCGGTTTCCGCCTGACTTTTATACCCGCTTTTGGCAAACTTACGCCATTGGCCGACCGTTACCGCCGCGGACTGCAAATAAAACCCCTGAATCAGCGTAACCTTATGCTGAATTTCATCATCTTCTCGTCCCGGTTCATCCTCAGGGCTTCCCATGATGAATGTTCCCGGCGCAATATAAACGAATTTCATGCCCAGACTGTTTTCAAAAGTTGATGATAATTTTATTTCTCCTGTGATTCTAATTGCTTTATCCGGGGCGTACACAAGCTCAATCAATTCCAAAACCGCCCGTTCATCCTCCGCTTGCAACCGCGCATAAACCGGATGTTTGCGTCCTGACTCATAGATTGCGCGGGCCAGATCTCTTTCCGCATTGATTTGGGTTGACACCAATTCGGTTACAAACGGCTCTGCCCATTTTTGCCATAAAATTTTCACAGGAAAAACACCGGTATTGATGTCATATTTATTTTTTAGTAATTCGGCCTGTCCTGCGAGTACCGGTTTGTGATCCGTTATGCGTTTTTGGAACTCTTCAACGGTTTCAAACGCATCCCGTTTTAAATCTGGCACAGGTGTATTTTCGGAATACACAGATTCGGCCGCTTGAGGTGTGATTTTATGCGGTTTTTCAGGCTCGGCATTCGATGTTGTGCCGGCTAGGATTCTGTGCCAATTGCGCTTGGCAATCTTCAAGTGTTGCTCTTCTTCGGGCGGCGTGCCGCCCACATATATTTTGAACTCCCAGGAACATTGGGAGCAGAAGGTTTCGTTGTTTTTACAATTTTCATTGCATATCGGGCATTTCATGTTTGAGTTCTTTTTTTAATTGTCAGAATCAACGCGTAGGGTGGGTATCGCCGGAATCAACCTGATGCAAAACCGATATTTTTGTCGGCGATGCCCACCATTTTTAAAAGCTGGTGGGCAAGGGTTATTTTTCTAAAGTAGGGTCAACTCCTCGCTTTCTTATCAGCCATCAACAACGTAAGAGGGGAAACCTTGCCCACCCTACATTTTATAGGAATGCAAACTTCAGTTTGCGTCATAGCGGCGCAAGCTGAAGCTTGCACTCCAATTGGCATTTATCAAATCATCCGCTTTTGTTCAACCGCCTGATTTTCAAAACCGTTTCCTCTTCGCTTTTTACCACGTCGCTCAACTTGCTGTCAAAAGAATTAAGCAGCACGTCAATCTGTTTTGAAATATCGGCAACACGGGCCATGCGGGCGTTCAAACCGGCATCCGTCAGGTTTTGCTGGGAATCGGGCGATGTGCGAATCGCATCGGCAGCCGCGGCATCAGCCGCGAAATGCGCCGTATAGATTTGACGGTTATTCTTTTCCGCATCCGTAGCCGTTTTCAATTCCTTTAAACAGGCATCCAATTTTTCAGTCACATCTTGAAAATCACGGTTTTTGCGGCGCAGTCTGACCGCTTCTTTTTCCAGACGACGATCCGCTGTATCCCACGATTCATCAAGCGGGTCCGCCAATTGCCGGGAATGGGTGATGATGCGCTCAAAAGTGTCTGTCAGGCGTGTTTGCAACTCCCGCAGCATGGTTTGGAGCAGTTCCAGTTTAGCCTGCGCCGCTTCTTGTTCCTCCTTTAGACGCTCCGCCTTTTCCAGATCAAGCTCGGTTTTGCTTTGGAGCGCGGCGATTTCATCTTCAAGCGCGGCCATGTTTTCCGGTTTCAGGCGCTCTTCCAACGCTTTTAATTCCGCCAGGGTCGCCTCAAGCAGTTGCAATTGGGCGGATTCTTTTTTAAGCCGCTTTTCCTGTTCTGACAATTCGGCATATTGGCGTTTAAACGCCGCGGCTTGTGCGCTTATCTTTTGCAGATTCCGCTTGGCGTTCTGAATATCCTGTTCAAATTCAGTCGCTTTAAATTCCGGATCGATATGCGGCAAGGCGCAGTCAAAAAAAGCGATGCATTGTTCTCCGATCTCCAGATATTCCATAAAAAAGTTGCATGAAGGACATGCAATGCCTGATCATGTTCATTTGTGTTTAAGTATTCCTCCCAAATTCAGTGTTTCCAATACGATAGGTTATATTAAGGGTAAAAGTGCTATAAGAATACATAGAGAGTCGCTTCATACCAAACGGATGACAGGTTTAAGCTTTTGGGCAAAAGGTTGCTGTGTCGATACCGTAGGTCTTGATGAAGAAATTATCAAACGTTACATACGGGAGCAAGATAAAAACAGTTAAGAATATAAAAAATTAATCGATAGCCCCTTCAGGGGCTTTCCTATCACAACGCCCCCTTTGAGGGGGCTTCCTCATACTACCCGCTATGCGGGTATAGTAGGTGATTATTTGAATAAATTCAAATGATGATTATCTAAGTACTTATAAAATGTCCTGTACAGTGGGGCAGATTACTAAAGTAATATCTATTTATAGGGCATGAAGATGGAACAACTTAAAACTTGTAACTATGGATATAATCAAGGATAACGCATGTATCTGAAACATTTATGCACCCCCCGTGAAAGTGTATTCAACCGCGACCGGCGTGATGTCGTTCTGGATATCTCCGATCTGCTTGAATCAAAAATTGATGCGGCCGGTTTTTTTGATGAAAATTTTATCACTTCCGGAATGAAAACACTTTTGGAAAAAACATTCACAAGACTGGAAGGATCAAGCGATCAGGCCAGCGTTTTTATGCTCACCCAAGCCATGGGCGGCGGCAAAACGCATAATATGATCGCGCTGGGCCTGTTAGCCGCCAATCCGGATTTGCGTAAAAAAATACTGGGCGAATCATGGCCAGGCACCGCACTTGATAAAATCAGGGTTGTCAGTTTTACTGGAAGGCAATCCGACGCACCCCTCGGAATATGGGGGTCCATCGCGGAACAACTCGGTAAAAAAGATGTTTTCAGTGCGTATTATTCCCCATTGCAGGCCCCCGGAGAAACCGCTTGGATCAATCTGTTAAAAGGCGAGCCTACAATTATTATGCTGGATGAACTGCCGCCGTACATGGATTATGTCAGATCAAAGGAGATTGGCAACAGCGATCTTGCCGTTGTCACCACAACCGCGCTGTCTAATCTGTTGGTGGCCGTGAATAAAGCCGAGCTTAACAATGTCTGTGTCATCATATCCGATTTGGCCGCTTCTTATGAAAGTGGAAGCAGGCAGATTAACCGCGCGCTTGCCAATCTCCAAAATGAAACGAATCGTTCCGCACTCCGCATCGAACCGGTCAACACGCATGGTGATGAGCTTTACCATATTTTAAGAACTCGGCTATTCAAACACTTGCCGGATACGTCCGCTATCAAAAATATCGCCCATCAATATGCCCAGGCGGTAAAAAACGCTAAAGAGATGGACGTTACCAATGCATCGCCGGACAGTTATGCGGCGCAACTGATCGAATCGTATCCGTTCCATTTTTCAATCCGCGATCTTTATGCCCGTTTCAAAGAGAATCCCGGCTTTCAGCAGACCAGAGGGTTGATTCGGTTGATGCGTACAATCGTATCTGATATGTATGAATCCGGCCGTGCGAATCAGGTTGCCTTGATTCATCCTTACGATCTGGATTTGAACAACCAAGAGATATTTTCAGAAATAAAAAGCATCAACCCTGCGTTGAGCGAAGCGGTTACCCACGATATCGCCAAAGCGAACCATTCGGTTGCCGAAGAAATTGACGCCCGTTTGGGTTCCGGCACGGATGCTCAGGATGTTTCCAAGTTGATTCTGACAGCATCGCTGGCCGACATTCCCGGCGCAACCCACGGACTTAGGGAAAGCGAAATCATCGGTTATCTATGCAGGCCAGGACGTGATATATCTAAAGTTAAAAAAGATATTGTGGATTATCTTCCCACCCAGGCATGGTATCTGCACACCAGTTCAGATGGCCGACTGTTTTATAAAAACACCCAAAATCTCGCCGCCAAACTTCATTCCATGGCATCATCCTATAATCGCCAGTCATGCGTGAAAGAGTTGCGGAAATACCTGGGCACTATGTTCGCTCCGCTTTTAAAAGATTGTTACCAAAAAATCGCGCTTCTTCCGGCAATCGATGAAGTGAATATCCAAGCGGATAAAGTCACCCTGATCATTCTGGAACCATCCGATAACGCGTTAAATCCGACGCGCTTGAACAAAGATTGGGATGAATTTGCCAATGATATTGAATACAAAAACAGGGTTATCTATTTGACCGGAAGCCATCTGAATATTCTGGACCGCGTGATCGAACAAGCCGCCCAATACAGAGCCATACTGTCTGTTCTATCTGAATTTGATGCGGAAAAATTGTCCGAAAAAGACCCCCAGCGCATACAAGCAGACACCAGTCGTGACAAAATCATTCTCAGTATGCGAAGCGCCATACAAGAGACCTTCACAACCCTTGTATATCCCTCTAAAAAAGGTTTCAGAACAACGGATTGCCGCATTCAATTCACTGATAATCAATTCGGCGGTGAAAAGCTGGTAAGAGATACCCTTGAAAAAGTTCAAAAATTCACTTCTGAAAGCACGGGTGACACGTTCAGAAAAAAATGCGAAGCACGTCTTTTCGGCGGCCAGCAAAGAGCGCAATGGTCGGAAATCAAAAGGCGCGCCGCCTGTCTCGCGGCTTGGCAATTTCACCGGCCGGATGCGTTGGAGGCTTTAAAAGCGGATGCGTTGAGACAGGATATCTGGCGCGATGAAGGTGGTATTATCAATAAAGGCCCTTTTCCGCCGCCCCGGACAGAAGTGAAAATTCAACGCCTTTCAAGAGATGATACCACCGGGGAGGCCACCCTTAAAATCACGCCGTTGCATGGGGATACGGTGTTTTATGAAACCGGCGATTCGGAGCCGACGCGCTCGTCCATGAAAGTGGATTCCTTTAAAGGCTTTACAGTGCGTGATCTTAAATATAAATTCGTTTGTATTGATTCAACCGGCAAACATAAAAAAGGCAGTTCGGAAAAATGGGTCAATACCATAACCCTGAAACGCCGCATTTTCCAGCAGGGTGACAATTGGATGGTCGAATTGCAAGCCATTCCCAATGCGGATATAAAATACACCACCGACGGTTCAGACCCAAAAGTGATGGGAGCAGTTTATAATTCCCCTTTCCCGGTTCCTGAATCCAGCTCTTTTGTATTGGCCATTGCCCGGCGCGGCGGCATATCATCGGATCAGGAGAAGATAGTTGTCAGCGATTATCGTAAAAACACGGTGAAAGTTGATCCCGGCCTGAAAACCGTTTGGAAACATAAACATAATCATTTAACTGCAAGAGAAGCATACGCGTTTATGGAAAGGCTGAAAAAATTCCAAGGCACCGCTTACGGGGTCACCATTGATATTCAATCCAATGATGACGATCAGGATATCAGTTATTCAGCGGCGGAGAGCTTTGGCATTCACGGAGAAAATATTGAAACAATTGTCAAACAGCTCCAAACGGTCATGCGTGGAAGCCAAATTATTTTAAACATTCAACGAATCGAATTTGAAAAAGGCCAACAGCTATCGGACTGGGTTGCGGATGCCAAAATCAGACTGTTGCCCGGAGAGGTGTCTCAATTATAATACGAAGGAGGCAAAATGATCACATTAAGACTCGACCCAAAACTGGAACAAACCGTTAGTAATACTGCAAAAAATCTTGGATTAACCAAATCGGAATTAATTCGTAAAAGTATCAATGACTATCTTGACAAGCTCAGTAAGCCTAATGCTTGGGAGTTAGGTGAAGATTTGTTTGGTAAATATTCAAGCGGCCAAAGCAATTTGTCTGCGAACCGAAAAGAGCTTTTAAAAGATAAAATCAAGGCCAAAAGAAAATGAAAAAAATCCTGATTGATTCCGGCCCGCTAATCGCCCTGTTTAACGCATCAGACAAATATCACCATGAAGCCGTTAATTTTGTAAAAACAAACACATACCCATTAATTACAACAATTGCATCCATCACCGAAACGTTACATTTGTTAGATTTTAATCGAAATGCACAGATAGATTTTCTCGAATGGATCAATAGAGGATCTGTGGAAATTCACAAAATTGGAAAAGAGGATTTTGGCAGGCTAAAAGAATTAACAATAAAATACCGTGATTTGCCAATGGATTTTGCTGATTGTTGTTTGGTTTACCTTGCTGAAAAACTCAATCTTAATACCATAGCAACAATAGATCGCGATTTTTCCATTTATCGAATACATGGAAAAAGAAAATTCAAAACAATTCTAAATTGATTATGCCTCGTAAAAAACAAAACATCATTGACTTTGGTTTTAATCCCGATCTCACCGAACATTATTTTCTGGTCACCATGCCGGCATCCCGCTCAAAAATCGCTAAAGTAGAGATTTCGGAACACTTTGAATGGCAAAAGCCGGAAAAAGGCAAATCAATCTACACATCTGTCAGCAATGCAAACGCTCAAATCAAAGTGATGTCGGACCGCTTCAGATGGGATGAAATTGCGGATGAAACCAAAGCGGAATTTAATCGCAGACTTCGTTCTCAAGGATTGAAAACCGCCAAATGGAAAAAAAAAGGACAGATTTTTTTAGAGAAAACCCTTGGCAAGGAACTTGTGCTTTTAGCTTGGGCAATTGAGGATTGCGACCGCACATTGATCAGCACCGGAATCCGCAACTGGCTCGGATTGGCCCCTGAAGAACGCTGGTGGCTCTATACCATGACCAATGCGTCAACCGGACATGCGGTCAATGATAAAAACAGAGGGTGGCGTAAAGCGATCAGATATGCGTTAACTGAAAATCCCATTTCCGCTCAGGCATTGCCGGAACGGAGGAATGCGTTTCAGCCTACGTTGTTTGGTGAAAATGAATAGATTTGCATTTTTTTCCAGAGAATTATTAAAAAGTAGGTCGGGTTAGCGATAGCGTAACCCGACATCAACAGGCAATA
>JAUCGF010000117.1 GCA_030378005.1 Desulfococcaceae bacterium HSG9
TTTTGTCCTGTACAGTGATTTATTTTAATGACAATCTATAGCGATTGGGACAATAAACTGGTAATAAATCAATATTTTGAAAAGTATAAAACGTTCCGATGCCTGGTTTTCAGACTTTTAAACCATGCTTCAGATTACAAAGATGAACTGAAATCGCTGATGACTGAAAAATTTCAAATTATAGACTATGCACAGTCATCAATTTGACATCAATTTTGGCATTCTGCAAAAACTGTGCCAGAACAAACCAAATTCCGATGACTATATCATGATTTATTCTTATCGCAGTAAAGTTGAAGTAATGTTTTTATTTTTAAAACACCTTATCGGCGGTTTCTGTTATCGCTTCCAGACCAAATCAATGCCGAAACTCAGCCGGAAAATCAAAACGGATATTTCGACTTTGGATGAATCCGGCATCCGTAAGGTGCGTCTGGTCGTCGAAGCTGTTGAAAGGTTTGTAAATATAGCCGGCATTTCTCTTGGACTTCTGCAATATTCAGCGCTGACTCATGCTGACGAAATATGGAATAATTACACGGGTTGGCAGCGAACACGATCATCTGTAATTCCTTCGGAGGCTGTTGTTCAAAGCATTATTCAAACCAGGGCCAGGGCTGTTCAGTTCTAAAAAAATACTGCCAGATTAAGACTTTGAAAGCCCCCTGATGTGTATTTTGAGGTCTTTCAAAGCCTTAATCTGGCAGTATTTTTTTAGAACTGAACAGCCCTGGGAAATAACTGCGCAGATAGCTAAAATTATAATATCCAGCAGTAAATGGTCTATTTTACCTTTTTGTCTCGAAACTGTCAGTGTTGTGAAATGGGGCTGAATTGATGCCTTACCTATTGTATTCATTATATAACTCCTCTATAATATTATAATTTCAGCATTGCTTTGACTTTAAAACAAAACTTATTGTAAATTATCATAAAGGACGTTGTTAACTACTTTTTCATGCAATTGCCCTACTGAAAATTAAGCTTGCACTCCACAAATCCGTATGCTATTTTTATTTTATGGATTTTGTCATAAAATATCAAATTAAATTACAATAACTGAAGATACAGAATTTATCGTGTTGTAAATCATAATGGGCTTATCCCTAACTTCGGCCACCTTGCATTTCGAAAGTGGGATTTAAAAAAAATTTACGTGAAAAATCAGGCTTGATCTGATAATAATCCTGAATAAATTTTTTTAACTATCGGATCTGGCTATGAAAAACAATTACATTGAAAAAGCATCGGAATCAAAGAAAAAAGCGCAATGCTCCCGGGCTGAAGCGGCGACAAAAGTTGTTGATTTTGAAAAAGCCGAGACAGACTTAAGTCAGCGTCGGTTTGCAAAAACGAACGGTATTCCGCGTTCAACTTTGCAGCACCGGATCGCACGCAAAAACACCATTGACGAATGCCCTGAATATGTAAATTTTTCAGAAAGCCCTCACCGGCTTGCGTTTCTTCATAGAATGATAGCAGTCGCTCTTTTCGCGTTTTGTAAAGTCGGTGATGCAAGCGCTTATAATCCAAGCGAATTTATACGACTCGCGGGACCGGAAAAATCTGCAGCCGCATCTTCCTCGCATTATCTGAGAGTTTCGGCGAAGACAGACGATGCTGTCATCGAATTCGGAAAATCGGAATGCGAAACCTTGGCCGCGCTGATGCCGTTCAAACAGATAACTCTTGCGGAGGATGAAACCTTTCATCCTGAAACGTGTCTTGTGGGAACAGAACCTGTTTCTGATTTTATAATTGATAAAGCGACAGAAAAGCTGTCGGATCGCTGCAAAAAAAGAGTGGCGAAAGTACGTCGCGTTGTGAAAAAATCAGTTGCCGATATTGCTTTTTTCTTCAAAATGATTGAGATTTGTATGGACTGCGCCGGACTTGATGACAATGAGAAAGAATTGTTGAGAAATTATCAGATTCCGATCTGTTATCTTGAGCAAGCCGCTGAAAAAGAAAGAGATAAGGAAAAGAAAAACTCCATTTTCAACACGGCGCGCAACTGTCCGATATCCTGTGCAATCGGAACAGACCGTTTGCCGACTTGACAACAGAGCGGATCACCGGGCTTCAGGAGGCGGCAAAGGGATGCGCACTGATTTTTTAAAGATCCAGTTCATGCGTTGAGGGCGGAAACACCCGGCTTTCTCTGAAACATCACGGGATGCGCAGATTGAGCCGAAGATGATTAAGCGCTTTGACAGTGATTCACAATTTTTGGATAAAAAGAGCGGATGGCACAACAGCCGCACAGCAATTTTTCGAGGCAAAACATAACGAGCCGTTTACATATTTGTTAGAAAATATGGATTATCCTGCGCGACCGAGAAGAATCTTAGCTGAAGCCGCATGAATAGCGAGTGGCCGAAGTTAGAGGCAAGCCCATCATAATGAATTCAAATTTTTTCAACACTCTGTCACCTCGGTGCGCCTGTAATTCATCAGGTATTCCCCACAAACCCACGAAGAACCACAATCAACCGGTCAGTTTTTCTGAGAGACTGACAACGATCCTTGCCGGCCCTCCGACACATCGTGAATCGGCACAACCTAAACCGAACTTTATAATAGGGAGCCACACGTATGAAGATATCTATGACTTGGCGGCCGGTATCGGTGCGGCTATTTCTCCGCTGGATTCGACAGTTTGTTTATGCACACAAAATAAGGGAATCTTTGCAGCCGCGTTATTAGCTTCATTGAGTTACGGTTTTACACTGGTGTTGCCTTATGCGTATTCTGAACAAGCGCTTAAAGAGGTTTTCACCCGACTGAATCGCGATGACATAAAAACCCGGACGGCAATCATTGATCGTCCGATGAAACTTCCACAAGGCGTATCGGCCATTCATCCCCTGCCGCGTCCACACACCGCTATCCCGACAACGCCGGCCATTCTGCCGGATGCCGAATTTTGTCATTTTTTTACAGGCGGTTCAACGGGCAAACCTAAGATATGGTCTAAAACGCCTCGAAATCTTTTTGCCGAAGCGTTTTATCTGTCCCAAAAATTCGGCATATCCGCATCCGATCGTATTGTCGCCTGTGTACCGCCGTTTCATCTTTACGGTTTTACGTTTGCTGTGCTACTTCCTTTGGTATCCTCGGCAAGTGTGGCAGCAGATATTTACACCTATCCTGAAGAGATTCGCACGGCCTTAGCAGATTATAACGCTTCCGTTTTTATCGGCGCGCCCATGCACTATCGAGTGTTAAGAGAAAGTGCCATTGCGTCTGAATCCCTCAGACTTGCGTTTTCTTCGACCGGTAAACTGGATAAAGCGGATGGTCTCCGTTTTCAGAAACACACGGGCGCGGATCTGGTCGAAATCTATGGTTCAACGGAAACCGGCGTCATAGCCAGTCGTTGTCGGGCTATGGGAGACAGGGCATTTAAACCGTTGGATGTTGTCGATTGGAAGATTCATCATCAGGGGCTATATGTGCGCTCGCCGTTCATCGCACCCGGAATTGAAAAAAGTGCAGACGGTTTTTTTAGTATGGGAGATCGTGTGCGACTCTGTTCTGAAGATGATCCCAAAGCGGGTTTTGAGTTGATAGGCCGCGCCGACGGTATTGTCAAAGTTGGCGGTAAACGGGCAGACTTGGAAGAAATTCGTCAAAAAATCAAACAGACACCGGATGTCGAAGATGCTGTGGTGATTGCGCACCCCACCGGTAGGGGGCGTGAGAACACGATAAGCGCTCTGGTTCAAGGGGATATAGATAGCATTCAGTTGCGCAAAGCTATCTCAACGTTGCTTGAGCCTTATGCGATTCCGCGACAAATCAAAACCACATCTGCAATTCCCATGTTGCCCACGGGAAAATATGATCGAAAGGCGATTGAAGTGCTATTTTTCAGATCAAAATAAAGGATAATAACTTAGCTATGGATTAGAAATTAAATAACATGAGTTCTATATAATAGCCTTTGAATTTATTGAGAATCCGATTTCTAAGCATACGATCATAACTCGACAGTCATAAGTTCGTCCCTCAAAAAAAAGTGACATTTATCACTGAGTATCAATAAAAGATTAGAAATTCAGAGTGAATGAACAGCCTTAATTGATAAGGTTTGAAGGAACGCTTTGATGATGAGTAAAATCACATCTGAAATAGTGTTCCTTAATCAGGCGTATTATCGCTACTGGTGCGACAATGAATAAATTACTGACCGGCAATCCGGTCATTACTGATTTAACTGTTCTCTCAGAGGGAATCTCCCGTGAACGAGTGCGCTGATATACGTCAAAATGATTCCTGACCGCTTTTGTATATTTTATCGCTATCAGTTGTAAGAGACCTGGCGCAATGGCGGCTGACATTGTAAATCGCTCATAAGCATCCCGGCAAAGTTTTACCGTCTTAATATCCTCAGAAGAGGGCGTTATCAGGTCTTTGTTTTTTTCAGGTTTACGTGAATGACGCGGCATACGTTCAGACCAGACCAGACCTGAAATGATAGCTGAAAGCGCTGATCAGATTTTTTAACACATCGAACATTATTTCGACCCGTGTGCGCAGACAATAAAGTCTTACAGCTGATAATGGGTCCGGGCACAGAGATCGCCGCACATCAGGACAATATGCCCGCAGCTGGTAACAGCGGGACAACCAGATCTGCCCTGCTGGCATGTTTCATTGTAGCATCGATAAAGACCCGAACCGTGAATCTGACCTGAATTGCTGTGGCAATGGCGGGTAAAGCTGAAACAGCTTCGAAATATAAACGCTTACAGCGCTTTTTCGCAGGTTTTGATTTTGACATGGATGACATTGCCTGACTCATTGTTCGGTTTCTCCGAATTTGTGATGAAAAACAGGATTTGTCCATGGATCGCACTGACTGGAAATCAGGAAGGCTGAATATCAATCCTTCAGTTCTCGGCATTGTACATCCAGGGTATGCTTTCCCAATCATATGGACTGCGTTTTCCTGACGCGGTTGCTCGAATATGGATGAACGTATTGAATTCATAGAACGTTTTATTAAGACCTAAAAATTGCAATCACATTCTGAAAGTGAAAAAAAAGACTATTCAGAAAAAAAATCAGAGCGTAGGAGTGAAAATTTTGACTGAAAACTGTCGGCTTGCTGATTTTCAGATCGGAAATCGAGAATAAAATGGCGGCGAACAGGGGATTTCGGGTTGTCAGGACGCACTTCTCCTCTGTGATGTTATGACCTCCGGCTTTTTTAGCTGTCCTCACCCGGTACCTGAGCTGATAAATTTTGACAGGTGGCTTTTTTTATCAAGCCTTGCCGGAAGCGGTTTTTCGGAATCCGGAACCCCTCAAAACTTATCAGGTCAGGTGAAAGTCAGCAGTTCTGATGAATGCTCTGTTGTCAGCTGTCGGTTTTTAAAATACCGGTTCTTTGACAATTTAAGAATCAGATGTTTTCCGCCGGTCAGAAGACGGGCGGGAACACGGATCAGCCGGAAGCGGATCGTATTCGGTTCCTCGCTGAACCTGTGTTCCGGAGTCAGCCGCATCATCCGGACTGTCAGGTTGTAAGCCGGGACACAGGTCTGGAAAACAGCTGAATCAGCCTGGAATTTCTGTGTCAGAACAGTTCCTGCGGCCATCTGATTTTGGCACCGCTCGATCCGGTTCTCACCGGTGGAACATTTCCCATATTTTTTGTGAGCTTTACATGGGGTAAGCCGCCTGTTATCAGTGACATAACTGAAATACCGGTATTCATACTTGGGAATCTCGGGAAAAAGCTCGTCATATGTAATCTCGAAAAGTTCTCGAACAGCTATAAACCGACGCGGCCTTTTCCGGCCCGAACACTGATATTCGAATTCTGTCACTTCAAAGCCTTCACAGTTTCTGACTTTCCTCCGGCTCTGACCTGAAAGTGGAGCGTCAAGCCCTTTCATTTTAACCTTGATCGGATACAGAGAGCCTTTGTCTTCCGGAAAGTCAAAGAATCACCCGTTGAAAAATGCGCTGTCACCTCTGACTGAAATCTTCCATACTCCTTTGGGAAGACGTGTGAAAGTCTCTTTTGCCGACTCCGTGATCCCGCAGCCGGAATACGCATCACCTGTCCGAAACCGATTATGAAGGCATTCGCGGGGTTCGGCGATGTGACAGAAAACAGGATGACAACTTTTCCACCCCTTTTTCTTCGGATTGTAACCTTTTTCCGCTGGTTAGAAAGATTTATCTGGGAACGTTTTAATCAGCTGTCGAATTATCATTATAAGGGTGGAGGCCGTAAACCCTGACTTGACAATATGCAAAAGAAAAATTGTATCGAATAATCGACCAAGGTCCTGAAAAATACAGATTTAATTGCGGTGTGTGGAATTCTGCGATGATCCTCGAAGTTATTATGAAAGAATTCAAAGTGATATTCAATCCCGGGTATCTTTGTGAGATGCTGAAAAAAACAGGACTGTCGTATCAAAGGGCTGAGTTTGTATCGGATCGCCCGGATGATGTGAAACATCAGAAAAAAAAGGAAAGAACAGGAGGAGGTTATATGGCCTGAAATTTTAGAAAAAGCTGAAAAATCAAACGGAGTGATACTTTTCGAAGATGAGGTGTCATTCGCGCGACAGGGATCGCCGGCCGGAACCGGGGCTCCGAAAGGTGAGCGGCCTGTTGTGAAAACATGCGGAAAACGAAAAGGACTTAAAATGTTCGGTGTGACAGAATTCAAGGGCGGGGGATTCGAGTATATGGAGTGTGACGGAAGGTTTGACGGAGAGTCTTATATTGAATTTTTGAAAGAGGTTGTAAAGAAGTGTTCATGCCCTGTTCCGCTTATTGAAGACGGCGCGCCTTATCATCGCAGCTGATTGATGAAAGAGTTTAAAAATAAAATGGAACAGGGAAACCGTCTGTTCACCTTTCAATCGCCATCATATTCTCCTGATAAAAATCCCATTGAAAAACTGTGGAAAAATACAAAACGGGACGCCACGCATATGAAATATTCACCTGCATTTGAATATCTCCGTAAAGCTGTTGTCAATGCGTTTGAAAAATATCAGAACGATGCTGCGAAAATAATATGTGTCATGAAGAAATTGAGAGCGGAGGCAGGTATTGCCTGAGAATATAAACATGACATTAATTATCTGAAAAACTATACGAGGATAACAAATGATTTATTTTTGGCGAAGGTATTGGAAAAGATACGCATTTATAATGCTATCGACTGTGACTGTGGGAAGCGTCGCAATAAACGGGATAAGTCGGTGTATGTAGTCGGATACAGTATGCATACGCTGACGGCTGTCTGCCCGCAAAGCGGCAACAGCTATCCGCTGATATCGTTATCAGCGCCGGCCTGTCATTATGACAGCTGTTTTTTGCCATACCTGTCGAAGCTCGGAAAGGCGATAGGTTTGGAAATGCGTCTGGTAACTGTGGATGAAGCGTATCATGATAAAAACAGCCTGAAGTTAAAAGAAACGGGTGTATATTTGCTAAAGCCGCCAAATGCGAAAGTAAGGTTCCCCTGTGGTGTGGATAAGGACACGATGGCAGTGACAATTGATGAATTTTGCGAAATTCCGATGAATTACATGGGAATCACTGATGAAGGCCATGAATACAAATGTGCTGCTGATGGCAGTGAATGTGTGCGCTCGCCCATTTGTCCGCAATTCAGAGTGATACCCTTTGACAACGGATGTTTTCAGCCGATTGTGTATGGGAGTGAGGAGGCCGTTAAAGCGACAGAACTGCGCAAAAACGGAGAGCGCCCGTTTAATCTGATTAAAAAGCGTGAAGGTCAGGATGTGACACGCGTTCGCAGCCAGCATGCGTTGCCAGCGCGATGCACGATTACAACGATGGCAACGCTATTATTAGAAATCATCAATACAAGACGAAAACGAAAGCGGAAAGAGAGTCGGATTCAGTTAGAATCGCCTTTAGCTTCAGGCTTTTGAAATAGGAGACTGAATGCTCGCTAAATTGAACTGACTGATTTGGTATTGCTGATATCCGATTGGTCAGGAAATTGATTTCATATGATCGGATGTTGAATATGATATATGATAAATCAAACAAGACCTAAAATGAATACGACTATATCAATTTTCTGACCGCAACACCGAAAGTATTCAGTTGTACTGTGAAGCTGAAAAAGTACAGCCGGATCAGGAGAACGGCCCTTCTCATGATTCTGTTAACCGTCCACTTCACAGACTTCCCGCTGATGCGGCTTCTTTGAGGATGGAATCGTCCCGTTCAGTCAGCTACGGCAAAGGAATTCCGGTATCAGACGATTCCACCCGGGACTGACCGTATGCCCTGAATATCGGACCGGTTACAAGACATCAGTCGGGAAAGTGTCACAGGGTCGTCAAAGGCATCGATATTGTGACTCTTCTGTGGATCGACGGTAACGCTCATATCCCCTGTGATTACCGGATTTACAATAAAACCGAAGATAGCTGAACTGAAAACGACTGTTTCTCCGAAATGCTTTTAAAAGCGAAAATACGCGGTTTCGAACCTGAGTGCGTTCTTTCAGATAGTCGGTATGCCGGACTGAAAAATCTCAAAACCATACAGAATTTCGGATGGTCCGGGGGACTCGTTTCTGACCGAACCGATTGATAAATCCTGACGGTAAGGGCCGGATCCCTCTGTCATCATCTGATATTCTGGAAAAAGGAACTATGGTTCATCTCAAAGGTTACGGACTCATCTGAATATTCGGAACAGTCGCTGAAAACGGTAAGACCAAATACCGGGGAACCGATGACCTTGAGATGGATGTGCTCCGACGCATTCGGTTTTCAGATTTCTCACAGACAATTGAGGAATACCACCGCGGACTGAAACAGCACTGCGGAGCGGAACGCTGCCGGTGCAGAACTGCAAAAGCGCAGAGAAATCATATCAGTCTGTCGATACGCACCTTTTTAAGATTCGAAGTCTTCAGTCTGAAAACCGGTTATAGCCGGTTCAAAGCTGAAAACCGTATTATCCGGGATGCTGTCAGAGCCTATATAGCCAATCCTGCTTATGCTTTTTAGTCAACTGCGTAACTCCTAAATTACTTACATAATATTTTTGAGGAAAGTATTATCACAATACTACCGCCCCGTTATACTTGTTGAAGATGGTGCGCCATATCACGGCGCAAGAGTTGTAAAAAATTTTTCAGAAAGCGAAGGCCCGGATCGTCTGTCAATTTATCGGCAGCCGTCATACTCTCCGGATTTAAATCCGATTGAAAAACTGTGGAAGAATACAAAAAGAGATGCTGTCCACTGTAAATTTTTTCCAACGTTCGATGATATACGCGCTTCCGTTGTGAAAACTTTTAAAAAATATATGGAAGATGCTGCCAAAGTTATTTGCGTAATGAGAAAGCTTGAAAACTGTGCAAGAATAGCATAACATAAAGCTTTTAAGATTTTGAAATTATTTAGGTGACGTTCTATATGTGTTCTGAAACTATCTAACAAAGAAATAAATTAAGGTAATCAACATGCTTCTTGAATGGTTCACTATCAAAAACAGCACTGATTTGATCGGCAAATTGTGGGGCAAGCTCACCCGCGGACGCAAAAAATATGCGGAAGAACTGGAAACCATGAACACGATTATGTATCAGGACCCTTTGGAGGTGGCCCGTTACTATGTCGAACCGGAATGTCAGGATTACAATCCCGCGGATTATGAATCCGAAATTCATTTGGTGACCAAACGTCCGATCATGGAAATTATCAATGAATTCTTCAAAAAAGAAAAGTCACATCCCGGAGATAACCAGCTTTTTGTGTTATCGGACGCCGGTATGGGCAAAACCGCGCTGTTGACAATGATAAAACTCGCCTACTTAACCGATTTCTGGCCCAAACAAACCGATTGTGTCTTGAAAAAACTGGGGGAAAAAACCCTTGAAGAGCTTGAGGGACTGACTTCCCGAAGTCAAACCGTTTTGTTGTTGGATTCTTTAGATGAAGATTCTGCCGCTTACGGACGGGTTTCGGAACGGTTGCAGGAAATATTAAAGACCACCAAACATTTCAAAAAAGTGCTCATCACCTGCCGCACTCAATATTTTCCCAAAGGAGGAGATGATGCTTTCAAACGCCCGGACTTGGTTGATATTAGCGGATTTTCTTGCCCGGTCAAATATCTCTCATTTTTTGATGATCATAAAGTCTATGCCTATCTTTCCAAGCGCTTTCCTAAAAAATTCGGCTTGTTTAGGAATAATGAAAAGATAGAAGAAGCCCAAAAAGTGATTCAAAAGATGGGCTATTTGCGTTGTCGCCCAATGATATTATCCTATATTGACACTTTGATGAAATCGCCTTTGATCGGCGAAAAAGAAAGCGATTATTACATTTATGATGCTCTGGTTGAAAGCTGGTTCAAACGCGAGCAAAGCAAAAGAGATGTATCGCCCGAAGAGCTGATGAACGCCAGTATCATATTGGCAACGGTCATGAATATGCGCGGTGTTCGCAGTATCCGTGAAAAGGACCTGGATCATTTGATCGAACAGATCGTGCAGGTTAAACCGATCAAAAAAATTGACATCAAAGGCCGTTCGTTGATTAATCGTAATTCCCAAGGGGACTGGCGCTTTTCGCATTTTAGCATACAGGAGTTTTGCGTGGCCAGACTTTTATTGGAAGACAAGTTTGTTTTTAAACCGTCCAAACCCATTCGGATGTCAAATTTGATGCTTCAATGGATGGCAGAGCTGAACAAAGCTCCCAATTTTGCCGAATTGCTTGATTTTAAAGATGCCCAAATAGAGAATATCAAGATCAAAAACTCTGTTGGAATGGAATTTGTCGCCATCCCCAGCGGTACGTTTATGATGAGCAGTCCCAAAGATGAAAAGGGACGATTTGATGATAGAGAAACACAGCATGAGGTTACGCTGACCAAAGGCTTTTTAATGCAAACCACGCCGGTAACACAGGCGCAGTGGCAAGCTATTATGGATGATAATCCGTCCCATTTTAAAAATTATGGGGATGCTTGTCCGGTGGAAAATGTTTCTTGGGATGATGTTCAGCAATTTATTCAGCGTCTGAATGAACGTGAGGAACAGGCAATCTATCGACTGCCGACCGAAGCCGAATGGGAGCATGCCTGCCGGGCAGGTTCGCAAACGGTGTATTATTACGGCAATGATGCAGGGCAATTAAGTCAATACGCTTGGCATGATAAAAATTCGGACAAACACACCCATCCGGCAGGGCAGCTAAAACCTAATTCATGGGGATTGTATGACATGCACGGCAATGTCTTTGAGTGGTGTTCGGACTGGTATGACGATTATCCGTCGGAATCCGTTACTGATCCTCAAGGGCCGCTAATCGGCAGGCTTCGGGTAATGCGCGGCGGCTCCTGGTACGGCTATGACACCAGCAGGTATTGTCGTAGCGCCAATCGCCTCTTCGGTCCCCATGATAGTCGCTTTCGCTATGTCGGTTTACGCCTCGTGAGGTCATTACCCTTTGCCCTTTAACACTTTGCGATAGCAAAGCCGGCAAGCCGTTTTCTGAGCGAGCCAGGCGTGCGGCGAAGCTCGGAAACCGGCTTACCGGCGTCCGTAATATTCACACTGTAATTCAGGTGTCACTCGTCTGAGAAACGGAAAAGCAATTTTTTCATCGGGTGTTCCACACGGGCGATTGCCACGCAACATTTCGAACGGGCCGCTATCTGGGATGCGAAATAGCCCACCAGGGTGCGTTTCAGAAGCCCCGCTTTATTTGCGCCTTTGACTGCGCCGATGATCAGGAGATCAAAATATCCTGACCGCTCCACCAGGACATCCATGGGCGTGTCCGAGCATTCCATTTCAACCCGAAACAAAGCCCTGCCCTTGTGTAATGAAATGGCCGCAGCCAAGACTTTGCTGGAATAGTTCATCTGTTTTCTGGTGTAGTTTTCTGGCATGATGTTCAAGAATGTGATCTCTCCTCCGAATTTGTCGGCCAGGCCCCCGGCCATTTTCACCATGAGGGGAAGGTTCAGATGGCTGGTTAAAGATACGGCGATTTTTTTCGGGGCAAAATTTCCGTGGGTTTTCAAAAGTACCACATCGGCCCGGGCCCGGTTGAGAACGGACTGGACAAAGGCCACAGTATCGGGGGTCTGTTTTCGAGGGAACCCCATAACAATCAGGCCGCAGCTTTCCTCCACAGCCGCATGCACGATCCCCATGTTAATGTTGCGGGAAACCCGCACTACGGGCCGGAACGGAATTGCGTGTTCTTCGGCCGATAAAGCTGACCGCTCCAGAAGGCCCGCTGAATCCTCGGATGAAGACATGGTGGTGTGGAAGTCCTGAGAAGAAGCCGCCACCACGGAAAGTCCCACCACTTCGGTGCGGCCAGCTTTCGAAATGAAGGACTGGGCCAGGGTGAACTGGGCGTCCTGTATCCGCGGATTGGCCACGGGCATCAGAATGCGGTTTGAAAATTTCAGGGCAGGCGGCGGGGCTTCGCTGAGGATAAGGCTCATGCCGCTCCGGGAGCGTATTTCCCGTTTGCGAGAATAAAAAAAATACAGGAGAGAGCCGATTCCGGCAAGCTGAAGCCCGAATATCATGGAACTTTTATCGAGAGTTAAAAGGAGAAGGACATTGGCTGCCAGTGCCGCGTAAGGGACTATCCTTTTGAGTATGCCGATGGGATCTGACTCCCGGGCGGTTTTGTGAAGCCGGATAAGGGCAAAAGACAGGGGCAGAAGGGACACCAAAAAACAGAAATTAGCGGCCTTGACAATGAAGGAAAGCTCACCTGGTAAAATTGCCAGGGCCGTGGCCAGACCGCAGGCAAGGAGGGAAGCGCGCGGAGTACTGCTGGTTTGATGAATACGGCCTAGCGGCGAGGGCAAAAAGCGGTCCCTGCCCATGGCGAAAATCTGCCGGGCCTGGGAGATGATGGTGGAGTTCAATGCCGCTGCCGATGCCAAAACACCTCCTGCCGCAATGAATATCCACCCGGCCTGGCCCATGCCCGCCTTAGCCACCACGGCCAGAGGAGCCCGGGATTCTGCCAGTTCCTTCCAGGGCACTACCAGTACCGACACAATCGCTATAATCACGTAAAAACACAGGCTCACCATCATGGCCAGAAACATGGCCCGCGGCACGGTTTTTGTGGGTTCTACGATTTCCTCCGCGTTATTGGCTATCAATTGGTATCCGAAAAATGATACGTAAATGAGTGACACAGCCTCACCCACGCCAGACCATCCATTAGGAAGCATTGGAGATATATTGGCAGTGTCCGCCTTGAAAAGCCCGGCTATGATGAACACGCCAAGAATCAAAAGGTTCCCCCAGGTGAACACAAACTGGACTTTGTTTCCGCCGGCCCCAAGGGTGTTCAAGACCGTAAGCCCAGCCACAGCCCCCACGGCGATGACGGTCATTCCGTATTCGGGGAAACCTGCGGGAAAAACGCTTGTCAGGTAAAAAGCAAGCCCCATAGCGTACATGGCGCAGGCCATGATGCTTCCCAGAGCCAGAAGCCATCCGGTCATAAAAGCGTAAAAGCTCCCCAGGGCCTTGTAGGCGTAGGCGTATCCCCCTCCCGAAAGGGGTACGCGGCGGGAAAGATCCCCAAACATGGCTACGGAAAGCAGGGACAAAACCCCGCAAATCAGGTAGGATATCCAGGCTCCGGGTCCGGCCTTTCCGGCGGCCAGGCCAATGAGTACATAAATTCCCGCGCCCATAAGCGCGCCCACGCCCAAAGTGGTGGCTCCGAGAAGTCCCATGGTGCGCGCGAAAGCATCCTGGACCAGTTTACGCCGAAAAATTTCGCGAAGGTTATTTTTTTGTTGCTCTTGCTGCATAAAAGCTCCCTCAAGGGTTTGTGATAAATTAAAGCAGTGATAAAGCCTGTTTCAATAAAGAATAAGGACGAAATAATTTACCCATTTGGAGTGCAAGCTCCGGCTTGCATCATTAAAGCGTGAGCTGAAGATTGCACTTCTTTTCTAACAAACAGGTATTTATTTCGTCCCTGATACTAAGCTTTATAAACGGTTTTATGATTCTGTGCAAGAACTTTTATTCAGGCCTGTAAACGTCAGATGTCGCTTTAAACGGAATCGTCAAATTATATACGCCATTTCGGAGTTGGGCGTTGATATGAAACGCGCCTCTTTCAAAAACTTTCATCATTCCTTTGTTGGCGTGCAGCACTTCAGCCGTAAATCCCTTCAAACCACGCTCTTTGGCAAGGCGGGTCAGCATTTTGTAAAGATATGTCGCCATACCAAGTCCTTGATATTTTTCATCTACGACAAAAGCCACATCGCCATAAGAAGTGTGTGCATCTTTTGCAAAGCGCGCTTCGGCGATAATTTTATCCTGATCGGACTCTTTGACAAGTGCGACCAAAGACATCATAAGGCTGTAATCGACATTGACATATTCTTGCATCTTATCATGAGGCATGGTTTTGATATTGTAAAAAAAGCGTCTGTAAATGGTTTCGTCGGAAAAACGGTAAAAAAGGCGGCGCATTTTTTCTTCATCCGAAGGTTTTATCGCTCTGAAGCGAACCCGAATCCCGCCTTTGAAGGTATGTTCGGATGCAATTTCCATGGGATATAAATGGGCGCTTTCAGACAAAAAGATTTGATCTGGAAACAGAATCTTTTTTGCTTTGGCCTGTTCCACAAGTTTGCCTCTGTCATCCGGATGGGCGATATCGATCAGAGCTTGGGCGCGTTCACGCAGCGAACGCCATTTCAGGTTGGCGATGCCGTATTCGGTGGCCACCATACCGATCATCTCGCGCATGTGGAACTGATTGCGAAGGTCTTCCAATATGACAACGATGTTGGGTTTCCCTTCAGCGTCCCGGCTCGGCAGTCCGAACAGTGTCCGTCCGCCTCGGGAAATTTCAGCACCGGTGAACAAATCCGCATCCGCACCGGGACCTGAAGTTAAAGAACCTTTGCCCACATTAAAAGCGACGCGACCATACAAATCTACTTTGCTGGCCTGAAAAATACACGCAAAATTCGGATTACTGCCGATTTGAGTCGGGCTGCACACCTGAGCGATACTCTGAAATTCCACCAGCGGATTGCGGTCCAGCCATTTCGCCAGTTCCGGTGTTCCCAAAGCATAAGAAGCGAGCGATTTTCCTCTGAAAACCCCTTTGCGATAATTGGTTACGGCTCCACTTTTAACCAGTTCCATAAAGGCGTCTGAAAAATAAGGCGAATGAATGCCCAGATGCCGTTTGCGAGCAAGGCGTTTGCCCAAAGCATCGAACAAAGAACCGATGTGAAAGCTGATGCAGTCGCCATCTTCAATGACCGATGCGATGTTGGCCGCCACCTGATCGATGACATCATCCACAGGCCAGCGATTGAAATATATGGGCGGTTCGGTAGATCGCACCAGCATATCAAAATCGGTAACGGATACGATGGTATCGCCAAAAGTGAAAGGAATCTGCGTGTTAATTTCACCCACTACCAAAGATGCCTGTTCCATGATTTCCCGTGCCACATCTGTTGCCGGTCCCAAGCTGCAATAGCCAGCCTCATTGGGAGGCGTAATCTGAATGAAGGCCGCATCAATGGGAATCAGTTCAGATTTAAACATCTTAGGTATTTGTGAATAACGGCCGGGGATTAAATCGACTTGTCCCGCAGACGCGACCTCGCTGGCCACCCAACCGGATAAAAAAGTTTTAAGACGGTAATTCTGGTAATGAAGCTCTTTCAACGACAAAATATCGCTATGACTTGCGATTTGGACCAATTCAAGGTCTTTGACGTTGCTAAGATCGGAATCCATCAGACTTTTTATCAGAGTTCGAGGTTCAGCCACTCCGCTTCCCAAAAAGATGGTCATTCCCGGCTTGATATTATCCATGGCTTTCTTGGGAGGTACAATCAGCTCTTTCCATTTAGTATCAGACACTTCGCTCATCCTTCTGGCTTACTGTTTACTGTTGCCTAATCACCAACCGCCTTACTTAACCGTAACAACCGGGCATGGAGCTTCCAGTATCAAATATCAGACAGTGGCTCCGAAAATCAATTTACTGAATTTTGACCCCAATTGGGAGTAATTTCTATTAATAAAAGGTGATTATAAAATCAAAAATAATATTATAATGCTGATTTTTATGTTGTCAAAACATACCAAAACCTTTGTATATCCACCGTCCATCGGAGTGCAAAAGCTTGCTTTTTCTTGCAAAAGCAAGCTTTTGCACTCCACTTGGATTTTTGCTGAATTGAAATATCTGACAAACCAATGCGTAGATTAATTATTGTGGATTCCCTAAGTCATTTTGTTCCGGATACTAACCCAAAACCGCATGAATATAAAAAATAATGCGGCTTTGGTGGTTGATAAAAAATTGAAAAAGGTTATCTTATAAAAGATATTGCCTGATTTTCCAGTAAGATTAAGAATTTGAAACCAAAGTACAGATGGGGAAATTATTTCGTCCCCATTTCTTATTTGTTTCCATTTATCTAAAGAGTGAAAGGGGCCATTGTGGGGATTTTCAAAAATAGCCGTATTTTCGTAAAGATTTTTTTCCTTTTTTTAATTGTTTTACTTTTATCCGTATTTTCGCATGTTCTGGTCGCCCAAAAAGTACAACAAGAGTTTCTGCGAAAACAAGCCAAATCTATCACCAGGCAAATTGTTCTGACACGTCAATGGATTGCCGGCCTGGGCGGAGTTTGGTCGAAGGACACATATAGTAAAACGCACGGTTTTTTGAGCCAATATAGCGAGCCTTCATCGGATGGAAACGCTGCCGCTGTTTTTTATCTGCACAATCCGGCTCTGGCTACACGGGAGATTTCAACATTGGCTGATATCAGACATGGTTACAATTTCAGAGTCGTATCAGACCGCTTTCGTGAGCCGAAAAACAAACCGGACCTTTTTGAATCCAAAGCACTGAAACGGTTTCAAACCCAGAAAATGGCCTATACGGACGGTTTTCAAGATGGCCTTTACCGTTATACAGAGCCTTTGTTTGTCAAGCAGGGCTGTCTGAAATGTCATGGCAAACTTGATCAAGACGTCAAAGAACCGATGAAAACGATTCTTTTGGAAAAATATGGCCAGAAAGCCTTTGACTATAAGGTTGGCGATGTCAGAGGAATTGTCAGCATAAAAATTCCTCAACAGACTTTGGTGACACTTTTGTCATCCATTTTCACTGTCTGGAACGTTCTTATTGGAGTTATATCAATTCTGCTTTTTTATCTTTTCACCCGGTTTATGATTGTCAAACCCATAACACAACTCACTCATGTGGCAAATAAATTAAGTGAAGGCCAAATTGATATTGATTTAGGTACCGCAGAAATTAAATTCAATACAAAGAATGAAATTTCGCAGTTGGCGTTGGCTTTTGAACGGTTAAGAAAAAGCTTCGAGATTATGTATCGTAAACTGGCTTCTCGGTAAGACATAAATATTTTCACAGTCTCGACAGCAAGAAACGACAGTACGAAACAATATGCTATTTATATGCCGAGCTTCAAAGTCGTATAATACCATTTGTGTTAATAATCGCCCAATCTAAAAAATCGTATCTTATTCAAATTTTGGGTATAGTTTATACTCTTTCTCTTGCTCCTGTCATTCGAGTAAGAGCAAGATTAAGAGCAGGAGCAAGTATTTGGGGGTTTAATTTTTGCAAATGGTATAACACCAAAACCTGCCATCAAGGAGATACACATGAAAACAAAAAAATTACTTAGCGTCTTAGTCTTATTTGTTCTTCTCAGTTGTTTAAGCTTGCCGGTATCGGCTGAAACCCTGGTATTTTCCGGTTCCAGTACGGTGCAGAAAAGAATTTTAGAACCTAATATCAAAGCTATACAAGAATCTACCGGCATTCGAGTCGGCATCAAAACCGTCGGCTCAGGGAGGGGCTTTCAGGATTTGCTTGATGGTAAATTTGTCGCCTCCATCGTCTCCACTTCACTCAAAAATCTTTTAGCTAAAAAAGGTCTGGAAGACGACGGCACCTACCGACAGCATACCATCGTTGATGATGTCATCAGTCCTGCGGTGCATGCTTCCAATCCTGTCAACGAATTGAGCTGGGAACAACTAAGGGCTGTTTTCAGTGGTAAGATTACCAACTGGAAAGATGTTGGCGGCAAGGAAATGCCTATCAAAGTGGTAACCGGCAAACCCAATACGGCCACCCGTAGTGTTTTTCAAAAGAAAGTGATGAAGGGTCAGGATTTCACCAACAGCGCTACAATAGTGGATCTCTCCCTTTATGAAATTCATTTCATCGGCCGTAATCCGGAAAGCATCGGTGCGGTATCCCATGCTTTGATTGCGCATTCCGATAAGCTGAAAGCTGTTAAAACCAAACGCATCGTGCGCCCTCTGGCAATTATTACCAAAGGCGACCCGACTCCGGAGGTACAAAAAGTTATTGACTTTCTGAAAACCCCGGAAGCACAAAATAACTTTCAGTAAGGATCTCGTCAGTTACAAGTTTTAAATTTCAAGTTTCAAGTTATTTTGTAACTCTCTGCCCGAATCCGATATCGCATTGAAACTCACAAAATTTGTGTCATTTTTTCACTTTCAATGCCTGATTGGATAATGGCAATAGTTTACAAGAACTTATGACTGACGAGTAAGGATCGGTAAATGGGAAATATCTAAAAAAAACGGCAGGGAGTGCAAAAATTAAGCGCATTTGTATAAAAATTAAGGATATCAAATGATGCGAACACTTTGCCACTATGCCTTTGCTGTCTTGTCAGTCGCTGCCGGTTCGATGATTTGCGGAACCGTTCTGGGAATTATTGTGCGCTTTGTCAGCATTGAATATCTTTATGTGGTTCGTAATGTTCCATACAAAGAATTGTTCTCAGGTGTGACCGGCGCTGCGCATTATGGCATGTCGCATGGCTTTCGCGGCGGCCTTTTTCTGGGTGCTTTACTTGGGTTTGCCGCAATCAGAAGCGTCCGAAAAATAGCACCGGTTCGTGATTTGTTGATAACCGCAGCCATCGTGCCGGCAACTACCGGTGTGTACGCACTAATTGGAAGCGTGGGCGCTTATACCGCCGCCAGACTCACCGGCCCGTTTCTGCCTGAACATATCGCTTTGCAGATAGGAAGCCCGTATCGGGTATTGTGCGGCTACGGTCTGGAGTATGGTGCTGCGACAGGTGCTATCATATCAACACTTGTAATGGCTGTATGGGTATGGTGCCGCCGTGGCTGAAAACTGCTTTGAAAAAACTTATATGTTCGTTTTTTTCTGTTCAGCGATTGTTCTGTCAGTTTTTGTCTGTGCCTGTAGCGGTTTTAACGGTTACAGAACACTGGCTACCCAAGATAGCAAATCGGAATATATCAGTATCGGTTCAGGAACCCCTGTGATCGTTTTTGAAAATGGTATGGGCGTGACAATGGACACATGGGACGCTCTCTTCCGTCAGCTTGGGCATCGGCACCGGCTTTTTGCCTATAATCGTCCGGGATATGGAGGAAGTTATACGCATCCACCCTTGAAAAAGGCCGTGGATATAGCAGAAGAACTAAGAAACATTCTAAAAAAAACCGGCCATCATCCGCCATATATTCTGGTTGGTCACTCAATGGGGGGAATCTATATCAATCTGTTTGCCAGAATGTATCCTCATGAAGTCAAAGGAGTCGTTTTCATTGATTCCAGCCATCCGGAACAGTACGCCTATCAAAAAAAACATGATCCTTGGTTTGAGATCGGTAAATTTGCGGTTCAAGGAAAAGACACCGCTTATGAGTTTGGATTCATGGAAACTATCGAGAAAGAATTCATACAGGCCGGACAATTTCCTCAAATTCCTTTAATAGTGCTTACATCAGGAAAAACCGAGATGGCGGAGTCGGCCAAAACGCGTTTACAATGGCTTCGGTTTCAAGATGATTTGGCCTCATTATCTAAAATGTCAGAACACCGGATTGTGAAAAATAGCGGTCATTTTATTTATATTGATCAACGGGAAGTTGTTATCAAGGCGATACGAAAGGTAGTGAATAGGGTGAGGTGATTATCGAGGAGTGCTGATATTCGGTAGCGGGCAAATAGTAAATTTGGCTGTCAACTTCCCTGCTTTGATATGGATTGGGACAAAAAATCGGGTTTCTGAAGCGAAAAAATTATGGGAATTAGAATGTCCGGAAAACCCGATTTTTAAGTTATTCTATTTTATATTAGAAGTCCTGAGTGTCTATAACTGCCCGCAATCGACGATAGTCACTTTCTTTTGCGGACGACCGCTGCCTGAGCCTACGGCCTCAATTTTTTTAACCACCTCAAGCCCATCCGTCACTTTGCCGAACACAACATGTTTGCCATCAAGCCATCCCGTTTTAACTGTGGTAATAAAAAACTGGGAACCGTTTGTATTAGGCCCCGCATTTGCCATGGATAAGATTCCCGGTTCAGTGTGTTTCAGTTTGAAATTTTCATCAGGAAACTTGTGACCATAGATTGATTTTCCACCGGTCCCATTGTGATTCGTAAAATCACCACCCTGAATCATAAATTGGGGAATGACTCGGTGAAAACCGCTTCCCTTAAAACCAAAACCTTGCTGATGCGTACACAACTGCCGAAAATTTTCGGCTGTTTTCGGTGTTACATCGGCAAACAGTTCAATTACAATTCGTCCGGCAGCTTCCTCGCCGATCTGCACGTCCAAAAAAACTTTGGGATTCCCTTTTTCTTCACCAAGCGCGCTGTCTGTAATGGGCGCGCTTAACGCCACAACCGCACCAAGCAACAATCCTTTGCAAACTGATGTCATTTTTTGCTCCTTTTCAAATTTTTACACTTCATCTACGATGTCCCTGTGCAAAACCTTTTATTTTGCAAGGCATCTCATTAAAATTGACAATTAAATTTCAAATACCAAATCCGCCCTTCTTATGCAATACATTATTTTCACAATCAAGGGTTGATTTTGCACGATATCGTTTTTTTATTGCTTAAACACTTATGTGGTGATATAAAAACCGATTTTAAATGAAGGTGTCGTTAATCTCAGAATATAAACGATTGTGATTACAGATGAAAAAAGATACAAAAGCGCACTGTTTGGCGGTTTTCGGAACAGGCTCCGATGTAGGCAAAAGCGTGATTGTCACCGCACTTTGCCGTTGGTTTGTCAATAAGGGATTGCGCGTGGCACCATTTAAAGCGCAAAATATGTCAAACAACTCCGGGGTTACACCTGAAGGATTGGAAATGGGACGTGCTCAGATTGTGCAGGCCGAAGCTTCCAAAATTCCGCCCCATGTGGATATGAATCCCATTTTACTTAAACCCACCAGTGATGTCGGCGCTCAAGTCGTCTTGTTGGGTGAAGCCGTCCGTAATAGCACTGCCAGTGAATATCATCAGGAAAAAAAATTTCTGTTCGCCCAAACGTGCGCCGCCCTGGATCGGCTGCGGGGAAAGTATGACCTGATCGTCATCGAAGGTGCCGGTTCGTGTGCCGAAGTCAATTTGATGGAGCATGATATCGTCAATTTTCGTATTGCCGAATACGCCGATGCACCTGTAATCCTGGTTGCGGACATCCATCGCGGCGGTGTTTTTGCCCAGTTAGTCGGTACGTTGGCATGTCTTGATCCATCCCTGCAAAAACAGGTGGCCGGTTTGCTTATCAACCGCTTCAGAGGTGATTTATCTCTATTTGAAGAGGGTGCGCAATGGATTGAGCAAAAAACCCACAAAAAAATGTTGGGTATTCTGCCGTGGTATCATCATATCACCATTGAGGCGGAAGATTCCGTGGTACTTGAAAAACCGGCTGCACTGAGTTCTCAAATTGAGGGCCAGCCTGCCATTGCGGTGATTCGGCTTCCCCATATTTCTAATTTCACAGATTTTGAACCGCTTTTGGCAATAGATGGTCTGAATCTGGTTTATCTCGAAAAAGCGCAATCATTGAACGCTTTTAAAGCGGTGATTTTGCCTGGTTCCAAAAATACACGCTTTGATTTAGAGTGGCTGCATTCCAATGGATGGGCTGATCGTTTTAAAGACTACGCCCAAAACAACGGCCATATCTTCGGTGTATGCGGCGGTTATCAAATGATGGGCGCGGTCGTGAATGATCCTCATGGATTGGAAGGCGCTCCGGGCAGCACGCCCGGATTGGCGCTGCTTCCCGTAGAAACGACCTTGGAAGCACCCAAAACCACCACGCGCACCTCTTTTAATTGGGAACAGATTGCCGGTGCCGGGTATGAAATTCACATGGGGCAAACCAAACGGCTTTCAGGAAAACCCCTTTTTTGTGTTACCGAACGCAACAATACGCCGATAGAGGCCGAAGATGGCTGCGTGGTCAATGATTCTCGTATTATGGGCGGTTATATTCATGGCTTATTCGATACGCCCGCAATTATCCGTCGATGGTTGGATACCATCGGTCTTAAAGATGTCAAGATTCCTGAAACAGAGGGATTGGCTGCGCGTGATAAGCAATATGATCTTTTGGCCGATCATTTTGAAAAGCATATTAATACGGACTTTATTTTTAAATTAATGGAAATGTGAATGAATTCATTGCAGGAGTGTTAAATGAACACATCAGCTATAAAGAAAATGGAAATCATAAATTCACTTTCTCTTGTTCCTGGCAGCAGCCTTGATAAGATTAAAGAATATATTGATGCGCTCATGGCTGAATCAGATATATCGCAACCCAACAACATCAGCTTGAAAGGCATCTGGAAGGATAAAGGATTTAATAAAATTACCGATTTTGATGCGGAATTGAAAGAGATCAGGCAGCAATTGGGAAATTCCATTCTCGAAAGAAAGTGCTGACGTGCGATATTTACTTGGTACGGTTGCTCTTGTTCGACATTTTACAGGCAAAGGCAAGATCGGAGAAAGAGCTTCTCATATCCTGGACAACATTGAATATAACGAAAATAGGGATGAATTCGTGATCTCAGTTATCAGCTTAATGGAAGTTATGTATCTTGCTGAAAAAAATCGAATTGAAATCAACCTTTCAGAGACAATTGATGTTATAGAATCCTCCTCAAAATACACAATTGCAAATCTTAATCCTGACATTCTTAGAGTCGCGGAATCCACAGCTTTTTATGAACTGCATGACAGATTGATTCTTGCCACAGCAAAATGGTTGGGAATAAAGATTATTTCAAGCGATGGTAAATTTGACTCTGTCGAAGGTGTTAATGTTGTATGGGATTGAAAATTTAACCAGGCAGATTACATGCAAAGTGTTTTTTGCATGAATATGCCGTCTAAAGGAGCATCGCTGTGCATAAAACCATATTGATTATTGGCGGTTGCCGGAGTGGTAAAAGTCGATACGCGCTGGAATTGGCCGAAAGTCTGAAAACAGATAACAAACTTTTCATCGCCACCTGCGTCCCTTATGATGATGAGATGAAAAAACGGGTCGAACGCCACCAGCGCGAACGCAGTGATGATTGGCATACTTTGGAAATTCCTTTGAAACTGCCGGAAGCCATACAGGAACACAGCCTCAAAAACGATTTGATTCTAATTGATTGCCTCACGCTCTGGATTACCAATCTGTTAATGGAAACAGATAATCCGGATTCTGTCACAACGGCAGCTCTGCACCTGCAAACCGCTCTTGAAAAATCCCGCTGCCCGGTGATTTTGGTGGCCAACGAAGTGGGTGCCGGTATTGTGCCGGAAAACCTCCTGGCGCGGCAATTCAGAGATGCCGCCGGGCAAACCAATCAACAAATAGCGGCATGTGCGGATAGAGTCGTATGGATGGTTGCTGGAATTCCCGTAACTGTGAAACCGATGTACAGTAACCCGAAACCCGTTATTTGACACCTTTCATGCAACATCTTAAAGCAGCCTTCCAATTTATCACTATCCTGCCGGTGGGAAAACCCGCAGATTTCCAACCTCGCCGGATGATTCCCTATTTTCCCATTGTCGGGCTTATTCTGGGAATGATGACAGCACTTTTTGATCTGGCAGTGTCACAATTGTGGCCCCCTGGGGTAGCGGCTCTGCTTGATGTTATCTTTTTAATCATTATCACCGGTGCTTTTCATCTGGATGGTTTAGGGGATGCGGCCGATGGCCTTTACGGCCAGCGCTCTCTTGAAAAAGCACTGGCGATTATGAAAGACAGCCGGATCGGTGCAATGGGACTGGTAGCGATTATTTGCGGCCTAAGTGTAAAATGGGCCGGCATTGCCGAATTAGACAGCCATCGCAGCTTATGGCTGATCATTATCCCGGCCTACTCTCGTGGAAGTATGCTGTTCGGTTTGCGATTTTTACCTTACGGACGCCCTGATGGCGGTACCGGGATGGATTTTTTTGATTCGCCGCTGCCTCTTCGGGCCTTTAGCGGTCTTTTAATTCCATTGCTTTTGTCCCTCTTTTTGGGATGGCGCGGAATCGGAATCAATCTGTTTTTCATACTGCTGACAGGTGCGATTCTTTATTATTATAAGAAAAAATTGGGATGTATTACTGGCGATATGTTAGGTGCGATGGGTGAAGTGATCGAAGCGACGCTTTTTTTACTGGTAACAGCAGGTGCAATGACATGATTATCGGACACGGCGGAAATATTGATGTGACCGCCAAGCGTATTGGCTGCCTGCCATACGAAATTATTGATATGAGCAGCAACATCAACCCGTTGGGAACCATGCCCGGACTGCTTGATTTTCTGAAACAAAACATCGCCTGTGCCAGTGTTTTGCCGGAAGCGGACGCTGGTGCGGTGCAACTGGCATTTGCCCGGCGTTACGATGTTAATTCGCGCCAAGTGCTGGCCGGTAATGGCGTCACGCAGTTTATTTACGCCCTTCCGCTGGTACTGAAAACCAAGCGTGCGCTCATTTTAGGGCCGACCTACGCTGATTATGCCGATGCTTGCAAAATGCAAGGCGCTGTTTACGAATATTGCCACACTCTGGCATCCGAACAATTTCAGTATAATCCTGATAAAATCGATCAATATTTGCGCCGTTCGGACACTGTTTTTATATGCAATCCTAACAATCCTACGGGTACCATGATTCCTAAAACCACGCTGATAAAGCTGTGTCAGGAATATCCTGACATCCGCTTTGTAGTTGATGAGTCTTACCTCCCGTTTGTATCTAATGGCGAACAGGAAAGCATGCTTGGCACTGGTCTTACGAATGTGATTGTTTTTAATTCCATGTCCAAAATATTTGCCGTTCCGGGTTTGCGCATCGGATTTATGGTTGCAGCGCCGTCTGTGATTCAAAAATTTCAACAGCACTGGCCTCCCTGGAGTGTGAACAGTTTGGCGCAAAAAGCGATTTTATGGTTAATGCAGCGCAAAGATGCCACCGATAGTTTTATCCGTCAGACTGTTCGATTTGTTCTGACTGAAAAAGAGCAGTTTGCGGCGTTGTTAAAAGATAATACCAGCATCCGCCAGTTTCCCAGCAGCACCGGTTTTATGTTGGCTCAAATCAATGGGAACAAAACAGCCGCCGATGTCAGTGCAAAGTTACTCCAACATAAAATTCTGATTCGTAATTGCGCCAACTTTGAAGGTCTTTCAGAGAACTATTTCCGGGTTGCGCTAAAATCAGCGCCGGTGAATCGGATACTGGCTGAAGGGTTGTCTGCGTTGACTTAATTGCCTGTTGATGTCGGGTTACGCTATCGCTAACCCGACCTACTGATAAATAATCACCGGGAATCGTGTTTGCTATGGAAATACCAATCCTTTTCGCCGCCTTTATATTAGATTTGATATTAGGCGATCCACACAAGTTGCCACATCCGGTGCGCTGGATGGGTAACGCGATAATCGCTTTGGAGCCGTATTGCCGATCATTACCCTGGCGCCTTACCCTGTCAGGCGCGCTCTTCGCCAGTGTGCTTATCGGAGGCACATGGTGTATCACCTTTCTGGTTGTTACGATTTCGGAACAGATTCATCCGGGTTTGGGTGTTTTTATAAAAATTATTCTGATCTATTATTGCATTTCGGCCAGTTCATTGGCATCCGCAGCCAAAGACGTGGTCAACACGCTACAACAGCAAGGTTTGGGGGCCGGCAGACAAAAGGTGGCCATGATTATCGGTCGGGATGTGGCGTCACTTTCCGCTAACGGCGTGAAACGCGGATGTGTTGAAACTGTGGCGGAAAACCTGGTGGACGGCGTGATCGCACCGCTTTTTTTCGCGGCTATCGGCGGCGCGCCTTTGGCCGCAGCCTACAAAATGGTCAACACGTTGGATTCCATGGTGGGGTATAAAAATGAAACATACTGCGATTTTGGCAAAGCGTCCGCGCGTATAGATGATATAGCCAACTACATTCCGGCCCGCCTTGCGATTCCGATCATCGCGCTGGCAGCACAAGTGTTGGCCGCCAAGGGGCGAAACGCCATTACCACCGCTGTTGCGGAAGGTGCCAATCACAGCAGCCCCAATGCCGGTTATGCTGAAGCGGCCTTTGCCGGTGTGTTAGGCGTTCGGCTAAACGGGCCGAATTACTACGGCGGGAAACGCGTGGATAAACCTTATATCGGCATCCGATTTTCTCTTAAAACAGATAGCCGGCATATCCGGCAAGCCTGCGATTTGATGTTCCTATCTTCCCTATTATGGGTCAGTCTCTTGACAATCATTGAAATATTATAAGGAATAAAAATGCAATTCGCCAGCCTTCCACAATCTTATAAAGGACGCTATCCATTTACCCTGTCCGCGCCCTCGTTTATCTATCCGGCTGATTATGTTACCAATGTAAAATTGCTATCACCGTATCTTGATGAAATCGAATTGATTTTTTTTGACAGCGCCTCCCCTGGCGATTTGCCTGATGAGGCGCTGGTAGATGAATTAGCTGTTCTGGCAAGTGATTCGGATTTAACTTACAATATCCATCTTCCCACAGATATCGATCCCGGAGCGCAAAATGCCGCTATACGCCAAAAGGCGATAGACATTATTAAATATATCATCGGGCTGACCGAATCGCTTGAGCCATCAACTTATACCCTGCATCTGCCCTTTAACGCCGCCATCGATAGTGACGGCGTTAGTGCGAGGTGCAAACGCCTTTGTGACAGCATGACATCTCTTTTGTCTGATGGCTTTGACAGCCGCCAAATCACCATTGAAAATTTGCACTATCCATTTGAATGGGCAGATGAAATTATCACGGCTTTTGATTTTTCCGTGTGTCTGGACTGCGGCCATCTGCTTTTAAGAGGAATTGATCCCGAAAGCGTATTTAACCAATACGCCGACCGGATTACAACCCTCCATATTCACGGCGTCGCTAATGGACAGGATCATTTGTCATTAGACCGGCTGGCTGATTCACAGCTTGCCGGTCTGATGCGCATCTTGAAGCACTTCAGCGGCGTTGCATCTGTCGAAGTGTTTTCATTCGCCCACTTGCAAACATCGCTTGATTTTCTTGCCGTGCATTATGACGTGTAGTATTGTCATCGTTAAAAGTTTCGACAATCAGCATTTTCTTATTGCATACAGGCGCTATCAAGCACTTCATTATTAACTTCATCAGCCAGTATTGCATGGACTCTTGTTGTCGGATGAATGCTGTCCCAGAACAAATGGTCTTCAGCAGGCTCATTTGTCGCTCCGGTCGGACTTCCCTGGGCATCCAATACCAAATAAGTACCGGTGCTGTCAGTAAATGTACCGTTGGCAATCATTTCATTTAAAAAGGAAAACAAATCAAAAGTGGAAAGATTGATGGCCGGATATGCTTTATGAAATTCATTCAGTCCGTAGGCTAACGCCGTATTGAAAGAAGATGCCAGTGTGGATGCCGCGAGTATGGTTTCCGCCGGCATTGTGTTATAGGCCGGGGTTTTACCAATATCGGGAAGATTAATCACCAAAAAATTCAACGCGCCTTCCGCGGCTAATGCCCCAATTGAGTTAAGGATATTATCAATGGCATTGGTAATAAGTTCAGCTGGAGTAGTTGCAGATGACTCCCCCCGACCGTATTCGAGCAGATCATTTCCACCGATCATGATGGTAAAAAGCGTATCGGTCGAATTAAAACTAGGAGATTGGGCGATATAAAGGTTAATCTGCCCGACCAAACCCAATGGGGGCAATTGTCCCGAATCTGACAGAGCTTGAATATCTCCACTTTCATGGCCGGCAGTCATGGCACCGGCAATCGCATTATTATCCAGAACCGCATTACGGGTTTCCGCCAAATAGTCAAGCCATACATCACCGTTGGTCCAGGAGGGGAGTACGCCATTCGGATTTGTAACCGGATTGAACAATCCGAGATAACTTTCCAATCCGTGATGGTCAGAAAGACTGTCACCGAATGCGACGATATTCCTGAAATCAATACTTTGACAAGAAGCCGGCATCGTATAATAAGCGATACCCTCATATTTCCAAGTACCGGCATCGGCGAGAGTGTTCTTTTCGTTTTCATCGGCCGTAAAAAGATGTTGTTTGATGCTGTCATTGTACAGCCGGTAAATCGGAATATCTCCGGCAACGGGATTCACATTGGCATAAAAAGCGATCATTTCATAACGCCAATTAGAACCGCTATCAAGAACATTCTTTTCATTTTCGTCAATTGTAAACAAGTGTTTTCCTAATGTAGGACTGTATAAACGATAAACCGGATATTGACCCGTATCACTTTCATAGCCTTGCCAAGCCACACATTCATAACTCCAATCAGGGGTGGCTGCCAATACCGCTTTTTCGTTTGAATCGGCGGAATACAGATGAACTTTCGCTACATTATTGTATAACCGATATATCGGAATTTCACCGAAACAATTACTTCCCCAACCAATTACTATCAATGCTGCTAAAATACACGAAATTTTTCTTATATTTTTAACTGCCTTCATTATATTATCCCTTTCAGTTTTAAAATTAGTATCAAATAAACGGCGATAAAAAATAAAATATTTAAAAGATTTCCAATTCAAAATGAGCTATGTCAGGGAGGCTTATAACTTGCTATTTGACACTTGTATAAATTACTAACCGGCATAGTTTAAAAGTTCTTACAAATTTGAAAAAATCGTATTCATTTTTGATAAATGGTGATCCGGCTTATCCGAGTCGGGCATTGATATTTTGCATGGCAGTGATGAATAATTCCCGCTGTTCATGTGCATACGGATTGTATTTGTTCATATCGTAAAACAATTGCCAGGTGTCATTCTCAACCACTCCGAGGATATGAAGCAGACGCTGGTAGCCTTCCGTATCAATATCCAGCTCGGGAGCGCCAAAATCGGATAATGAACGGCCGATGAAATGAGTCAGCGCAAGGCTAAGAGCAATTTTACGGTCATGCTCTTCCGGCGTGGCTTCAATCACTACCAGTTTTTTTGATTCCAAATAGGTTATAATACGTTTATAATGGGCGGTTTTGATCCGTTCCGGGCATAAAACGATTTTTCTTCCTTTTAGAGAAGCGGCGGCGCTGTCCGGCCCGAACATAGGATGGGTAGCCAGAATTGAAATATTATCCGGTAACAAAGCCTTCATCCATTGCACCGGCAAGATTTTTACCGAGCAGACATCAACAATCAAGGAATCTTTTTTAAGATGCGGGGCGACGGCTTTCAAAACAGCTTGCATATAGGAAATCGGAACCGCCAGAATGACAATCGGTTGACGACATACTTGGGAAAATGATTTTGATGATGCGCCAACATTTTGAATCGCATCCGCTTTGTCACTGCGATTATATACTGATACATTAAAATCCTTGGCTAAATAGCCCGCCATGAGTTTACCGAAACGTCCGAAACCGATGATACCGATCATATTATCTCCAGTTTTCAGTCTCCAGTTTTCAGTTTCCAGTCTCTATTTTTTCTGCCGACTGCTACTGCCTACTTTCGACTGTTGTGGCGTAACGCCATATCTGCGATTACTAAGGCGGCCATGCTTTCCACAATGGGAACCGCCCTGGGAACGACGCAAGGGTCGTGTCGTCCGCTGGCCTTGAGTACGACTTCCTGACCATTGAAATCAGCGGTGGTCTGGGGTTTTCCAATTGTTGATGTTGGTTTGAAAGCCACTTTGAAAAAGACAGGTTCACCATTGGAAATACCGCCTTGAACACCGCCGCTGTTATTTGTGCGTGTTCCGAGATGATCTTTTTTTAAAACAAACGAATCATTATGTTCCGAACCGCGCATAGATGCGCCGGAAAATCCTGAACCGATTTCAAAGCCTTTGGCAGCCGGAATAGATAACATGGCCTGAGCTAATTTGGCTTCCATTTTGTCAAAAACGGGTTCCCCAAAACCGGGGGGGACATTTCGACAAATACAAGTGATGATTCCACCGATTGAATCCCGCTCTTTTTTCACCCGACGAATTTCTTCGGCCATTTTTTCAGCGGCCTCCATATCAGGGCAGCGCACTGCGGTTCGATCCACAAGTTTATGATTGATCGTGTCTGTGTAAAGTTCAGCCGCCTCAATCAACCCCACGGCGCTGACCCAAGCCACGATCTCAATGTTATATATTTCGTTAAGGATTTTAGCGGCAATCGCGCCCGCCGCCACCCGTCCAATGGTTTCTCTGGCACTGGCGCGCCCGCCGCCGCCTGTGGCACGAATACCGTATTTCATCTGATAGGTATAGTCCGCATGAGAAGGCCGAGGAACAGACAGCATTTTTTTATAATCACGCGCGCGCTGATCTTTATTGGCGACGATCAAGGAAATAGGCGTTCCCAACGTTCGGCCATTTTCCACACCTGAAAGAATCGTTACCTGATCATGTTCTTGACGCGGTGTGGTGAGATCGCTCTGTCCCGGACGCCGGCGATCAAGTTGCAGTTGAATATCGGCTTCACTAAGAAATAGCCGTGGCGGACAACCATCAACGACAGCGCCCACGCCTAGTCCGTGGGACTCTCCAAAAGTGGTCACTTTAAATACGGTTCCGAAGCTGCTGGACATTGTTTATATTTCCAATGGGAATAAAACTCTTAGGGCTTGGCAGATTTTTCGATCATTTCAATAATCTGAGGAATACGTTTACCAATCTCCGTATCCGGATCGATTTTAAGGGCCTGATTAAGCGCTTCAAGTCCGGCTTTATTATCTTTCTTACCTTTAATAAGAATTGCCGCTTTAAACATGTATATGTCCTGTTTGATTTTTGAATCAGGATTATACGTGCTGATAATGCCGGCAAGGTCCTGAATCGCTTTATCAAAATCACGTTTCGTATTCAGTTCTTTTTCAATGAGCGCCATTTTTTCAGGAATTTCATATTTATTTTTTAAACCGGCAGCATTATCTTTATCCAATGCTTTGATTTCATCAATGATTTTTTGATTGCCTTGGATTAAACCGTTTTTCTTTTTCAGTTCCAGCCCCTGATCGTAAAGCTTGGCTTTTTCCAAACCTTGCGCCGAAGATGCCTGGGTGAAAACAGTTTTCCATTTCGTTTTACCTGAGCGCATCAGAGCAAGATGATCAAGATACTTTTGCGGTCCGCCTTGGCGATATCCGAGTTGGGCATACGGCTCTCCTGCGGAATCAGTTAAAAGAATCGTCGGGAAACCGGTCACTTTATATTTGCTTTGCAATTGCTGGTTTTGCTTTGTCAGCGCATCAGAAAGTTTCTTCTTTTTGGGAAAATCCAGATTCACAAGAATATAGTTCGCCGGGGCGCTTTGTTTAAACAAATCCTGTGTGAACACTTCCTTCTCCAGTTTTTTGCACCAAGGACACCAATCTGATCCGGAAAAACTTATCAGCAAATCCTTATCAGTTTTTTTGGCTGCAAGCAGAGCGGCGTCAAAGTCGGTTTGCCATACAGAATCAACAGGGTCAGAGGAAGCCAGAGAAACTGTCGTAAAATAAACCAGGATAAACATCATAACATTAAACAGCAGTACAAATTTTTTCATACAATACACTCCTTTGGTAATTAATTTAGGGCATCCTTCATAATAGCCCAAAAGTAGTTTACACTTTTATCCGGAGTGCCAAACTTGTAGTTTGGCAGTAGCGGGCACTGAATCCCAAACTACAAGTTCGGCACTCCGGAAAATTGTAAACTGACAAATGAAGGATGCCTAATTTAGGTAATTTTAAAAATGACTATAAAGACTTTTTTTACGAATGTAAAAGTAAATTTAAAAAATATAACAAATAGGTTGCGCAGATAATCCTTAAAATGTAAAATAGCTAATATTATAACTTAAACTTCGTAAGGAGGTTTTCATTTATGGTCAGAAAACCGAAACCGATTGTACAATGCGGACGTACTTTTACAAAACAGGAAATTAAGGATATTCAAGAAATTGTTGACCTGTTTCCCCGCTTAAGCCGATCCGAGTTGGCTAAAACTGTCAGTGAAAATTTAGAATGGTTTACATTAGCCGGAAGTGTCAAAACTGATGCACCCATGAAGTTGATGGAAAAGCTGGAAGCCAAGAAGCTGATTAAATTACCGCCGAAACGAGATCTGAACAACAGAAAGCCCCATAAAAAGATCGCTATAACATCAAAGACAGACCCGCCGCCGCCAGTAATCGGGCAATTAAAGCATCTGAAATGGGTGGATGTCGAAGTTGTTCAAGATAAAAAACGGTACGCTTTATGGAAAGAATATATCATGCGTTACCATTATTTACAGTATAAAAAACCATTTGGTTTTTTTATGAACTATTTCATCAATTGTGATCGCGGAGAATTGGGATGTGCCTTATTTGCTGGTGCGGCCAATTCTATAGGTATGCGTGATCATTGGATTGGATGGACACCGCATCAAAGAGCGCGTAATCAGGCTTATGTTATTCAAAATATTCGTTTTCTGATATTTCCCTGGGTAAATGTGAAAAATCTGGCCTCTTATGCAATGGGTAAAATGCTCCGACGTATCTGTGATGATTGGGAGAATAAATGGGATTATCGTCCGGTATTGGCGGAAACATTTGTTGAACCCACCCGTTATAAAGGAACATGCTATAAAGCGACCAACTGGCAATTTTTAGGAATGACAACGGGTGAAGGCAATATCCGCAAAGGGAAAGCGTATGCGACAACGCCTAAAAGGCTTTTTGTATTACCGCTAACTAAAAACTTTCGTAAAACGTTATGCGCTAAACAAGCTGTTCATAAAGCAAATAACTTATAATGAGTATATTATTTTTTGGGAAGGCCCTTCAAAAATAAAATGCTGGATAACGGTTTGAACGGACGCTTTGCGGTTATTATTCCGGTTTATAACCATCAGCAAAAAGTGCGTGAAGTGGTACTTGCCTGTAAAAAACTGCTGATACCGATTTTTGTGATCGATGACGGTTCCACTGACGGTTCGTATGATCGAATCAAAGAGATTGAAGATATCTGCATTCTGCGCCACAGAATAAACCGCGGCAAGGGTGCAGCAATTCTGACCGGAATGCAGGCGGCAGGCGCAACTACGGACTGGGCAATTACACTCGACGCCGATGGCCAGCATAACCCCGCAGATGCGTTTAAATTGATTCGCGCGATTCCATCCCAAAAAATACAATCAGGACAAAGGCCTATTATTGTTGGAAAACGACAAGGTATGGTTGGCGCAGAAATTCCTTGGACCAGTCGATATGGTCGAAAATTTTCCAATTTCTGGGTATGGCTGTCAGGAGGCCCTTTGATGGACGATTCTCAAAGCGGATTCCGCATCTATCCGCTTCCGGAAACCCTTGACTTGAATGTGACAGCCCGGCGATTCCAATTTGAAGTTGAGGTGCTTGTGAAGGCCCGTTGGAATATGATTCCGGTGTATGAAACGCCGGTAAGCGTCAACTACCGCCCTGGCGTTAAACGAATTTCCCACTTTCGCCCTTTCATTGATTTTGTGCGCAACACGGGTGTTTTTACACGACTCATTTTTAAAAGAGTTGTTTTTCCAAATTCAATGCGGCTCAAGTGATAAGGATCAGGGATGAAATAACCACCCTGTTTCATAATCATAATCATAATCATAATCTTAATCTTAATCGTAATCTGAATGATTAAGATTAGGATTAAGATTAAGAATTCAAAATCAAAGTACTGACGGGGTGGTTATTTCGTCCTCATTCCTAAGGGATTTCTCCAATGTCAAAAATTATTAATACCCCAGCCGTTGTTTTGACCATCCTTATCATCGCCCTGCTTTTGGCTGTCAGTATATTTCGCCTGCAAATCGATATGGACATTATCGGAACGCTGCCTCAAAGCGATTCGGTCATTGCGGATGCACGCGATGTGATTGTCAATCATCCGATTCAGGATCAGTTGGTCATTGATTTGGGCATCGACAAAAGCGATCCCGATATGCTGGTGCAAGCCGGAGAGCTGATTGAGCGCCAACTGACCGCCAGCGGACTGTTCGAACAGGTGGGCATGGATGAAACGCGCCATTTGGTTCCGCAAATGATGATCCATATAATTGACCATTTGCCGGTGATGTTTTCCCAAAAAGAGTTAGAGCGCAATATCAGCCCGTTACTTACTCCGACCCATATCAAATCAAAATTGCAGGACAATCTCAGACAATTGGCGGCCATGGATGGTATCGGTCAGGCGCGTTTTATCGCTGCGGATCCGCTGGGAATCAAAGATAGCGTAATGGCACGGCTCATTCATCTGGCACCTTCCGGGAATGCTCGTATTTATAAAGATCATCTGCTCTCTGAAGATGGCCGACATCTTCTGATCACCGCCCGTCCCCATGTCTCTGGAACGGACAGCCGTTTTGCGCGTCAGGCGGCGCGTTTGTTTATTTCCGTTCAGAATACGATTGATCAAAAATACCGCTCCCGGGGGTATCAATTTATATTGACGCCTATGGGTGCGTATCGCGCGGCGTTGGATAACGAAACCATGGCTCGAAGCGATGTGCGGCGCGCTATCCTGTTCTCAACGATTGGTATCGCGCTGTTGCTGCTGGCCGCCTTTCCGCGGCCTTATATTGGGATTTTAGCCCTGTTGCCGGCACTGGCCGGTTCGGTGGGCGCTTTTTTTGTTTATTCACTGTTCCATCCGTCTATCTCAATGCTGACACTTGGATTCGGCGGCGCGATTATTTCAATCACCGTGGATCACGGTATTATCTATCTGTTATTTTTAGACCGGCCATATCAAACATCGGGAAACGAAGTCGCGCACGAAGTCCGCGCTATCGGACTTTTGGCGACTTTAACCACAGTGGGCGCTTTTTCCGCACTATCATTCAGCGGATTTCCAATTCTGGCTCAGGTCGGCCAGTTTGCCGCTTTGGGAATTGCGTTGGCTTTTATTTTTGTTCATACCGTGTTTCCTCTTATTTTTCCGAATATGCCGCCCGCACGACGCCATAAGAGACCTTTTCTTCAGCAGGTGACAGACGCGCTGGCATTAAAAGGCGGAAACACAAAAGTTTATATCGCATCAGGATTTGCGTTGTGTATGCTTTTTTTTGCGAAACCGCAGTTTCATATCGATCTGAATTCGATGAACAGCGTGAGTGATGCAACTAAGGCCGCAGAACAATTATTGGCAGACGTTTGGGGGGATATTTTTTCTAAAATTCATATCGTAACGATCAGCGCTGATCTTGAAGAGCTTCATACCGCTGGAGACCGTCTGACCGGAATGCTGGAAACCGATATGGAAAAAGGCGTTTTGGCATCCGCCTTTCATCCGGCCATGATTTTTCCGGGACAGGAACGCTGCAAGCAAAATCTAACGGCCTGGCATCATTTTTGGAACGCTGATCGTAAAGCGGAAGTTGTTAAAACGGTGCGCGCCGCTGCGCTCGAACTGGGTTTTGCGGAGGATGCGTTTGAACCGTTTTTTCAAAGCCTGACGCGTAACACATGCCCGCCTGATGGCAGTGATGAACCTTTTTTCACATTACTGGGCATATCTCAGAAATCGGCTGATGGCGGCTGGATGCAATTTGCGTCATTGACACCGGGAAAGAGTTACCGCCCCGATCAATTTTACACCCGTTATACATCCGAGCAGGTCAAAATATTTGACCCGCAATATTTTTCCATGAAACTGGGTGCTTTTTTATCAGCCACATTCAGTAAAATGGTGTTAATCATCACTGTCAGTGTGGTGATTCTTTTGGCACTGTTCTTTTGGAATTGGAAACTTACCGTGATTGCGCTGCTACCTCTGGTATTCGCATTTATTTGCACGCTTGGCACACTAAATCTGATGGGGCGTCCGTTAGATATACCGTCTTTGATGCTTGCGATTGTAATCCTCGGCATGGGCATCGATTATTCACTGTTCTTTGTGCGCGCCCACCAGCGTTATCAGAAGCCGTCACACCCTTCTATGGGGCTGATCCGTATGGGCGTTTTTCTGGCATCCGCATCAACATTGATCGGATTCGGCACACTTAGCTTGGCCCAACATACGCTTTTACAAAGCGCCGGACTGACCACATTCCTCGGTGTCGGATATGCCGTGATCGGTGCCTTTACGATTCTGCCGCCATTATTGGACCGTGTCCGGTTGTCCGAAGAATAATGGTGCGTTACGCTTCACTAAGGAATGAGGACGAAATAACTTCCCCATTTGTATTTTGATTTTGAATTCATAATCTTAATCTTAATCCTAATCTTAATCTGAACGATTAAGATTAAGAGTACGATTAGGATTATGAAATGGGGAAGTTATTTCATCCCCGATCCTAACGCACCCTACTTGCTTGAAACTTAAAGTAGTTCGTAGGGTGCGTTAGGCGATAGCCGTAACGCACCGGAATAATATTCCTTGTTCCCACGCAAAGCATGGGAACAAGGAAACTAATATGTAATATGAGCGAACTCTATTATAAAACCGCAATGCACCTGTCCCGCCGACTGGGGATGTGGGTTTTTCATTTTTTGTCATGGTTTGTTACCGCCGGTTTTTTTCTTTTTAAGCCCCGGCGTGTCATGATTAGTGTGCGCTTTTATCAACGCCTTTTTCCGGGTAAAAGAGCGCCTTATTATCTATGGTGTACTTGGAGGCAATACCGTAATTTTACAACCGTCTTTCTGGATCGGGCGGTATTTGCGGAGTCCGGCCATATAGATTACAGCTCCGAAGGCTGGGACCATCTGGAACAAGCGTTGAATTGCCAAACCGGCGGCATCATTCTGATGTCACATCTGGGGAATTGGGAAATTGCCGCCCATCTGCTCAAACAGCAAAAAGAGGACCTGCCGCTGCTGTTATATATGGGGAGCAAACAAAAGGAGCAGATTGAACGCCTTCAAAAAGAAAGTTTGGTCAACAGCGGTGTCAGAATTATCGCCGTAGATCGTGAAAACGCATCACCGTTTGACATTATAGAGGGAGTTCGTTTTTTGCAAGCCGGTGGTTTTGTATCTGTCACCGGAGATATCCTTTGGCATCAACAGCAACGCCGTATTCCGGTTCACTTTTTAGGGCGCGATGTGTATTTCCCGGAAACGCCTCATCTTCTGGCACTCCTGTCCGGTGCGCCTATCTATGTTTTTTTCGCCTTTCGCACCGGTCCGCGCCAATACCATTTCAGTAGCAGCGAACCACACTATGTAAAAGCCGACTCACGCGCCAAACGCGACCCGGCCGTCAAAGCGTCCGCACAACACTACGCCTGCCTTTTAGAACAAACCGTATATCAACATCCTTTGCAATGGTATCACTTCAGTTCTGATCTTACACCTCAGGATGAAAAACAATTCTGATAGCGCCGCTTTGGTAACTATCAATAGATGAAAAATGCCTGAAAATACGACAAGGAGCGCAAAAATTTAGCGAAGCGGTTTTTTGCCGGCCCTGAAGCCGCGCCAGCCTCCGGGTGGAATCAGATGCAAAAAATCGCTTCGCTAAATTTTTGCGCTCCTTAATTTTCCATCGACTGATTTCTTCCTGTGTAGCGCGGGAAGCCGTCCCGCGTGGTTAACAGCCAAACTGCTCTGAAAAAGCGGAACAGCTTTCCGCTCTACGTCTGTCCTTGTCTGCGTGGGTAGCCGGTTTGCGTTTTCAACATATTTCAATGCGAACATTCTACTGATTTCTTCTTGTGTAGCGCGGGAAACCGTCCCGCGTCGTTAACAGCCAAACCGCTCTGAAAAAGCGGAACAGCTTTCCGCTCTACGTCTGTCCTTGTCTGCGTGGGTAGCCGGTTTGCGTTTTCAACATATTTCAATGCGAACATTCTACTGATTTCTTCTTGTGTAGCGCGGGAAGCCGTCCCGCGTCGAAACTGCTCTGAAAAAGCGGAACAGCTTTCCGCTTTACGTCTGTCCTTGTTGGCAAACTGAAGTCAGCACTCCTACCTGTCAGCTAAATGTTGACACAACACTAGGGTAACACAATAAATTAAGATTGCCCAAATTCCCTTGCATTAAAATCCATTTGCCGTTATTATACCCGCAATTCAATCATAAAACAGGCTCAAATTCCATCAGAGCCTTACACTTGAACAACCAACTGCGATACACCAAAATTTATGAACACCCAAGAACTGAAACAACTTGAAAACGACCTGTGGCGCAGCGCCGACACGCTGCGAGCCAATTCCGATCTGAAATCCAGCGAGTATTCCACACCGGTGCTGGGGCTTATCTTTCTTAAATTTGCCGACAACCGCTACCGCCGGTTTGAAAAGGCGATTGAGACGGAATATAAAAGCGCCCGAGGCACGCGCCGGGAGAGAGATGTAAGCGAAATCGCCATCGAAAAGTGCGGTTTTTACCTGCCGGATCAGGCCCGTTATGGTTATTTGCTCAATCTGCCGGAAGAAACCGATATTGCCAAGGCTATCCAAAAGGCCATGCAAGCCATTGAAGAACACAAACCGGAACTGCGCGGCGTTTTGCCCCAGGATGAATATTTCCGGCTGACCCGTACAGACAACACCATCCCGGGCCAATTGCTGAAAAATTTCGCTGATATTCCCCAAAATGCCTCTGGGGATATTTTCGGCCAGATTTATGAATATTTTCTGGGCAACTTTGCCATGGCTGAGGGCCAGGGCGGCGGCGAGTTTTTTACGCCGCGCTCGGTGGTGCGCCTGATGGTGGAGATTATCGAGCCGTTCGGCGGCACGGTTTTTGATCCGGCTTGCGGTTCGGGCGGCATGTTCGTGCAGTCGGCCAAATTTATCGACCGCCACCGGGACGAACTTGTGAACGGTGACGGCGGTGACATCTATGTTTACGGCCAGGAAAAGACCTTGGAAACGGTGAAGCTGGCCAAGATGAATCTGACGGTGAACGGGCTGCGCGGCGATGTCAAACAGGCCAACACCTACTACGAAAATCCCCACGACAGTTTCGGCAGCTTCGACTATGTGCTGACCAATCCGCCTTTTAATGTGGATGACGTCAGTCTCGGCACAGTGGAAAAGGATCGGCGTTTCAACACTTACGGCGTGCCTCGCAAAAAGACCAAGACCAAAAAAAGCAAGCAGGGCCTGGAAACCGTGCCAAATGCCAACTATCTGTGGATCAACCTTTTTGCCACGTCGCTGAACGAAAAAGGACGGGCCGCCCTGGTCATGGCCAATTCGGCTTCGGACGCCCGTCATTCCGAAGCCGCTATCCGCCGCACCCTGATCGAAAACAACCTGATCGATGGCATGTTGACCCTGCCGTCCAATATGTTCTACACCGTGACCTTGCCGGCCACCCTCTGGTTTTTCGACAAGGCCAAGCAGGATGACCGCATCCTGTTTATCGACGCGCGCAATATTTTCACCCAGATCGACCGCGCCCACCGCGAGTTTTCCCAAGAACAAATCAGCAATATCGCGGTGATCAGCCATCTGCGCCGAGGGAAACGTAATAAATTCGTCCACCTGATTGACGATTATTTTGCACAGGGCATGGAAAAGCTGGATGAAAACAAGGTAAAAACAGGGCCGATTTCCGAACAACTCCTTGATGTGCTGGAAAACAGCGGCGGCAAGCCGGCCGTGGCGGATCTGAAGGCGCGATGGGCCAAGCTCAAGAAATTGCAAGCTCGGTACCAGCAATATCTTAGCAAGTCCGCCAAAGAAACAGCGATTACAAAGAAGAATACGGCCCAGCACGCCTTACGGAAAGCCTTTGATCCTTTTTTTGACGGACTGCATCAAGGGTTGAAGCAACTCAGCAAAATCATCCGTCAGCATGAAAAAGAGCAGGCCGAGGCCGCCAAAAAGGCGAAAAAACGGATTTCCGCAGACCCGAAGACCAAAGCTCTGAAAGCCGCTCTGGAGGAGTTGCAAGCCGAAGTTAAAAACGCTGAAAGTTATTTCAAGCACATTCACTGGTTGCAAGAGCGCTTCCCCAAGGCCAAGTATGAGGATGTTACCGGGCTTTGCAAACTGGCAGCGCCGGAAGAGGTTAAGGAGCAGGATTATTCGCTCAATGCGGGTCGGTATGTTGGGGTAGTGTTTGAAGAGGATGGGAAGACTGAGGAAGAGTTTCTTGGAGAATTGCTGGCAATGAATGATGAGTTTGAACAGTTAAATTCAGCAGCAAGAGATTTTGAGAATATAATTGCCCATAATATAAAGATGCTGGCAGGTTGATTATGGTTGATTGGAAAGAATTCAAGCTTAAAGATGTATGTGATAAAATTACCGTGGGTTATGTCGGACCAATGGCGGGAGAATATAGAGATTCCGGGATACCGTTTTTGCGATCTAGAAATATCAAACCCTTCAAACTTGATTACGAACAGCTTAAATTTGTAGATAAAAATTTCCATCAAAAATTGAAAAAATCAGAATTATTGGCAGGAGATGTGGTAGTAGTTCGCACTGGTTATCCGGGAACGGCTTGTGTGATACCAGAATCTTTAGGAGTTGCAAACTGTAGTGATCTCGTAATAATTCGCACAGGAAAGATGTTAAACTCGTACTTTCTCACTGCAATATTCAATTCTATATTTGGCCAGAAGCTCGTTGCAGGACATTTGGTAGGTGTCGCACAGCAGCATTTCAATATTACAGTTGCAAAGGAACTAAAGCTTAAATTTCCTCCAAAGAAATTACAAGACAAAATCGCCGCCATTCTCTCCGCCTACGACGACCTGATCGAAAACAACAAACGCCGTATCGCGCTGTTAGAAAAAATGGCCGAGGAAATCTATCGTGAATGGTTTGTGCGCTTTCGGTTTCCCGGCTATGACAAGGTGAAGTTTAAGAAGGGAGTGCCGGAGGGATGGAAAGCCCAAGCGATTGATACTATCTCTGATGAGATCCGGAAGGGAATAAAAAAGAAAGATTTGCATGGTGATGAAAAATATATTGGATTAGAACATATACCCAGAAAATCAATTGCTATTAAAGATTATGCGACAACCGATTCAATTAAGAGCAATAAACTTCTATTCAAGCATCAAGATATTTTGTTTTCAAAAATTCGGCCATACTTGCATAAGGTTGCGTTATCACATTTTGATGGTGTATGCTCCTCAGACACCATTGTAATCCGATCAAAAAATGAAAAATATGAGGGTTTTTTGCTCTTTACTATTTTTAGTGAAACATTTGTTGAATTAGCAACAATTGCATCAAAAGGCACTAAGATGCCGCGGGCCGATTGGGATTTCTTGAAAAAACTTGAACTGAATATCCCGAGCGATGATTTACTTAAAAAATTTCAGAAAATTTTCAATGAAATATTCACTCAAATAGAAAATATTCTTAAAGCTAATGAGTTGTTAGCATCAAGTTGTGACATGCTTCTCCCTCGTCTTATCTCCGGCAAGTTCTCAGTCGAAAACCTCAACATAAAATTCCCGCCCAGCATGTTAGCCGATGAACAACCCGAACCCCAGGAAGCCGCCCATGCCTAATTTCATCTCCGAAGATCAAATCGAAAAAGCCTTGCTTCAGAAGCTGCGCAAGCAGTTCGATTATGAACTGCTGAACTGCTACACTTCCAATCGGGATGATCTGAATGACCGCTCCAAGCGCACCGACAAGCGCGATGTGATCCTCGCAGACCGTTTGAAAGCCGCCGCGATTCGCCTGAACCCCGCCATTCCGGAACCGGCCATTGATCAGGCCCTGACCCAATTGACCGGCAAACGCCAAGCCATGTCGCCCATCGCGGCCAATCGGGAGATTGATGCCCTGATTCGTAACGGCATTCCGGTGGTGTACAAAAACGCGGACGGCAAGAAAACGCAAGAGCGGCTGCGGGTGATCGATTTCAACCATCCGGCGGCAAATCGCTTTCTGGCCGTATCCCAACTTTGGATCAAGGGCGAGCTGTATTTTCGGCGGCCGGATATCCTGCTCTATGTCAACGGCATTCCCCTGGTGTTCATCGAACTGAAAAACTCCAACGTCAAACTGAAAACCGCTTTTGACGACAACCTTACAAACTATAAAAACGACATTCCGCAGCTCTTTCTGACCAACGCCTTTTGCATCCTTTCCAATGCCATCGAGACGCGGGCAGGCAGTTTCACGGCCGGGTGGGAGCATTTTTTCAACTGGCTGCGTGTGGAAGATGAAAAGGAGAAAGTGGACCGGGAGAAGGTCAAACGGCAAGGCACCAGCTTGGAATACGCCGCGGCCGGACTCTGCGACCCCGGCAAGCTGCTGGATTATATCGAAAACTTCATCATCTATCACAAAGCGACCCAGAAAATCATCGCCATGAATCACCAATTCATGGGCGTCAATAATGCCTTCCGGGTTTTTAAAAAGCGTGAGGGGCGACAGGGCAAGCTCGGAGTTTTCTGGCACACCCAGGGATCGGGCAAAAGCTTTTCCATGATCTTTTATGTGCGCAAGATTTTCCGCAAGCTCACCGGCAATTATACATTTGCGGTGATCACCGACCGCGATGATCTGGACGGCCAGATTTACCGTAATTTTCTGGAAACCGGCGCGGTCAAAAAACACGAGGCCGCTCAACCGAAAAACAGCGCCGAAATGCGCCAATTTCTGAGGCAAAACAAGCGCATCATTTTCACCTTGATCCAGAAATTCCGCTATGAAAAAGGCAAGGATTATCCCTTGCTCTCCGACCGGGATGATATCATCGTCATGGCGGATGAAGCGCATCGCACGCAGTATAAAGCCCTGGCCGAAAATATGCGCCTGGGTCTGCCCAACGCCCAATATATCGCTTTCACCGGTACGCCGCTGTTAGGCCGGGAGCGCAAGACCAATGCCTGGTTCGGTGATTATGTCAGCGAATACAACTTCCGCCAGTCTATGGATGAAGGCGCCACGGTGCCGCTTTTTTATCAAAAGCGGGTACACGAAGTCCTGATTCAAAATGAAGACCTGAGCCAAGAGTTTTACGAGATATTGGAAGATGAAAACTTAGATGACGCCCAACAGGCCAAACTGGAGAAAAAATTCGCTCGTGAAATCGAAGTGATCAAGCGCGATGACCGGCTGGAAACCATTGCCAAAGATATCGTGTATCACTTTCCGCGCCGGGGCTATCTCGGCAAGGGGATGGTTATCGCGGTGGACAAATTCACGACTGTCAAGATGTATGACAAGGTGAAACGGCTATGGCAAGAAGCGATCAAAACCCTGCGCGGACGCATCCAAAAATCCGTCAATGATATCGAAAAGCACCGGCTTAAAAAAATCGTGAAATACATGCGCCGGGTGGAGATGGCCGTGGTGGTCAGCGGCGATGCCGGCGAGGAAGACAAATTCAAGGCCCGTGGGCTTACCATTCAACCGCACCGGATGCGCATAGATCAAGTGGATAAACACGGCCACGATATCGAATATAATTTCAAAGACCCGCAACATCCGCTGCAACTGGTTTTTCTCTGCGCCATGTGGCTGACCGGTTTTGACGCGCCCACGGTTTCGACCCTGTATCTTGACAAACCCATGAAAGACCATACCCTGATGCAGACTATCGCCCGCGCCAACCGGGTGACCTCTTTTCAGATCAATGGCGTGATCAAGCGCAACGGTGAAATCGTGGATTACTACAATGTTTTCCGCAACATGAAAAAGGCCCTTAAAACGTATGCCCAGGGCGGAGATGAGCTAGATGATCCGCCGGTGCAGGACAAAGCGCAACTGTTCGTGCTGTTGGATGACGCCATTGAGCAGGGCCTGGCTTTCTGCCGCGAACGGGAGATTGATATGGCGGGTATCCTGACAAGCCCGCGTGTGTTCAAAAATATCAGCCTGTTCAATGATTATGCTGACATTTTGCTTGGCAATGACCAATGGCGCAAGACTTTCAATGTTTATGAAAATACGATTACTTCTTTGTATGAAGCCTGCAAGCCCGAAGTGCTGGGACGCGAATCCGGCCGGAAAGTTGCCGTGTTCCAATATCTGCGCGGAGTGATTGAAGTTCATATCGACCGGCAGGATATTGATGCGGTAAACCTGCGCATCGCGGTCTTGCTTGATGAAAGCATCGTGGCGGAACAACCGGCCGAACTCAGCGTCGCTCTGTCAAAGCCGACTTACCAAATTGTGCAAACCGGCAAAACCTGGGATCTCAGCAAAATCGACTTTGAAAAACTCAAGCAAGATTTCCAAAACGCCCCTTATAAAAATATCGAAATCGCCGATTTGCGCGCGTTCATCGAAACCAAGATCGAACAGATGCTGCAACAAAATATGACCCGAACCGATTTTGCCCAAAGGTTGGAAGAAATCGTCAACGCCTATAACGCCGGCGGTTCATCCACGGAGAATTGTTATGACGACCTGATGAAATTTGCCAAGGATTTAAAGGATGAAGAGGCGCGCGGCGTTCGGGAAGGTTTATCCGAAGACGAGTTGGAAATCTATGATCTGCTGAAAAAAGAATCCATGACCCGTGCCGATAAGCAAAAGGTCAAGCTGGCCGCCAAGTCTCTGCTGCAAAGGCTGCTGGAAAAACACCCCAAGGTGCTGGTGCAAGATTGGCATAAAGATTCCCAGACTAAAACCATCGTCCGCTCCACCGTTGAAAAGGTTTTAGACGATAACCTGCCAGACAGTTACGACCCGATATTTAAAGAAAAATGTGATGATGTTTTTCAAATGATGGTGCGATATGCTGATAGGGGGTTGAAATGGGCGGCGTGAGTTGCGGCCCTAATCTTTTTCGATTAAGATTAAGATTAAGATTAAGATTACGATTACGATTACGAGAAGATTGAGTCAGTAGGTTGGGTTAGCGCAGCGTAACCCGACGTTAATATACGATAATCATTTTCGATTACGATTACGATTAAGATTAAGATTACGAGAAGGTTGAGATTGGCAAAGGGCTTTATTTAACTGCCTGAAAATGGAGATGCGGATTATGGCCAAGAGTTTAACCGATCTGCCGGAACATGATCGGCCCCGTGAAAAAATGCTGCGCAAAGGGGCCGGCGCCTTGTCTGACAAGGAACTGGTCGCCATTTTGTTGGGGTTCGGAACCAAGGGCCATGATGTCATGAGCGTGGCCAAGCAAATTGTCCGACTGGTAGATGACCATCACGGCAGACCCGACCTAACCGATCTCCAAAGCGTGGAAGGCGTAGGGCCGGCCAAAGCTGCCCTTATCGCAGCGGCCCTGGAGTTCGCTCGCCGCCGCATCCGGCCCGAGGGCGTCAAGATTAAAACGCCCTTAGACGTGCTGCCCTTAGTGCGCCATTACGCAGATCGCCTTCAGGAATACTTTCTGTGCATCTCCTTAAACGGCGCCAATGAAGTCATCACCTGCCGCGTGGTCTCGGTCGGCCTGGTCAATACAACCCAGGTCCATCCGCGCGAAGTGTTTGCCGATCCCATTACGGACCGCGCCTCGTCGGTCGCCCTGGCTCACAACCATCCCTCCGGCGACCTTGCGCCCAGCAAAGAGGATATTGGAGTCACGCGGCAGCTTCGGAAAGCCGGCGAAATTCTCGGTATCAGCGTATTGGATCATATTATTTTCAACACTAAAGGGCATTATAGTTTTTTGGAGAATGGTTATTTGTGATAGAAGATGTTTGATGGTTGTTCACTTCCCTTCACCTACCAAAACAGGTGAAACCCTGATTAGGATCAGAGATAAAATAACTTCTCTATCATCAACAATAGGAGTGCGGCCAAAGCCGTACAGCAAGATATTCACCGCTATGAAGAAACTCAGGAAAATCCCAGCCGCTTTAGGAAGATTACAAGATTTTTACAGGAACTTACTTTGGTATTGCTAAGTTGTAGGGTGGGCAACCGCATGATTCAACCGGTATTTATTGCTGAACAAAACGGCAAAACATAAATGCTGTCAGGTGCATCAGAAATCGGATTTTTTGGAAAAATCCGATTTCTTAAATTGCTTGAAAACAATGGCCTGTGTTTGAAATGGCAGGCAAAATGCCGACGAAGGTTTGTACAAGTGCGGGCGTTGCAGTTTTTAAAACCTTTTTAGTAACAAATCTTTGGAATCAGACTGCAACAAACTGAAATCACATTGATTTTGCTTGTATTTCTAAATAACGTTTATAATTACCATTGTTACTCATAGGTTTGGTCTCGGTTTTGACCGAGGGGAACGCTTATAGTTCCGGTCAATTGACTTGATACCTATTTTTTGGCATCCATCAAAGCATCTTCTTTCCAAAATCGGTCTTCAATTTCGCGTATTTTTCTGATCAACCCTTCACACGTTTTACCAGTAACACCATCAAATGCCTTTTTAAGTTGAGACAGTAAATTTTCCATTGTGAAATCACAAGTGCGTGCGATCTGATTTTTCACAACGGCCCGGCACGTTTCT
>JAUCGF010000118.1 GCA_030378005.1 Desulfococcaceae bacterium HSG9
CAGCGATACCGACAGGAAGTGCCGGGCACTCTCCCGATAACCACCGCAGAGTTGCGATCAGTTAGATTTTTTAACGGCAGCGGGTTGAAAATTGATCTCATAATGCGTTTATGAATAATTCAGGTTATATATAGCTTCAGCACATTTTCTGTTAGCTATGAACTCGATTTTGATTTTTGATCTTGCAAGTTCAATTTGATGCCTAAGTACCATACTGTTATATTTTTGTATGGTTTTCGAAGCTATGTGGGGAGAAATTCTGACCAGTAGATTTAGTGCTATTTTTGCTTTTAAAGGGATGTTGAACCTCCTTTTTATTTCACGTTTAACGCTCTATGGAAGATTTACATGAACTGAGCATCCCCATTGTCATTGACTACAAGAAGCCGAAATTCAACAAAATCATGCCCAGAATTGCCGGATACCCAAGCTCCAAAATAATTTTAAAACAGCTTCTAAAGATATTTTTCCCTAACGGGACAAATGACAAAGTATAAACTGATCAATTAAGAATGCCTATTTTTGAGTTGATCGTAAAAAAATTATTCTTTAAAATCATTTGTTTATCTCAAATAAATGTTCCAATTGACAAAGCTGTCCAATTTGTTCAGGCGTGATATCAATCAATCCGAAAATTCGCTCTTCAGTTTTTATGTTGGATTTTAACTATCTGAATTTATTAGATGTAGCAAAATTCCACATTCAATAAAATCAATGGGTTACATTTCAACTGCGTAACTCCTAAATAATATAAAAAAAGCCATTGAAAGGAGTGATTATGTTTAAAAAAATTCTTTTGGCCATTATACCGACAGAAGCATGCCAGCGCGCCGTTGATATGGGATTCGCGCTCGCTTTGCGTTGCCAGTGACGCAAACTGAAGTTTGCACTCCTTATCTTTAGCCGGCATTACTGACAAACGGAAGTTCAATCGTAAATACAGCGCCTTCACCCGGAGGACTCGAAGCGTTGATTATCCCCTTGTGATTTTTGATAATGCCGTAAACCGTTGAAAGGCCGAGACCCACGCCGTAACCCTCTTGTTTGGTGGTAAAAAAAGGCTCAAAGATACGGGGCAGGTCTTTCTCATCAATTCCCGAACCGGAATCCCTGACCGCAATCGTTACGATCTCTTTTTGCATATCATGGCCCGCTTGCAGGCTGACAAAACCGCCATCGGGCATGGCGTCAACAGCATTAAAAATCAGATTGATAACACATTGCTGTAATTGATTGTAATCCCCGTTAACCGGATGAATTTGCGCATCAATTCGGGTTTCCAATTTGATACGCTGCAACTCCAGTTTGTGCTGGCTTAACAGAATACAACGGTCTAAGAGATCATTGACATCCACTTGGGTGAACGCAGAAGAGGGTTTGCGTGAAAATGTCAGCAGACTGGATAAAAGCTTGGAACAACGGTCAATCTCTTTTTCAACCAAATCCAGGTAACGCTGAAATTTGAGTTGTCGGTCAGCTTCCAGAGGGCCTCGATTCAAAATGCGGATCATCAGGCGAATGTAGTTCAAAACGCCGGCCAAAGGATTGTTGATTTCATGGACTATGCTGGCGGCCAGTTTACCGAGTGAGATCATTTTGTCCTGGTGAAGAATGCGCGCCTGAACGGCCATCTCCTGTTCAAGTTTTTTGATCTCTTGCAGATTGCGGAAATAATAAACAGTTCCGCTTTTTTTGCCCTGCTCGAACAGCACGGAAGCGGAAACCTGTACCGGAATCGCCTTACCGGAGCGATGCGACAAGACCGTTTCATATAGATAAAGCTTATTTTCGCCTCCGTAATGAGGTGCTTGCAATGCGTTTTGCAACTTGTCGGCATCCTCGGCGCTTAAAAACTGATCAAGCGCCATTTTGCTGATCACCTTCTCTTTGGGATAATCAAGCATTGCGGCCATGCTGCGATTAAAGGTCACAATCGTTCCATCAGGGTCGCACCCCATGATTCCATCCATAGAGCTTTCAATCAGATTTTCTTGAAAGTTGAATGTCCGGATCAGGTCCTGCGTCGTGTGCGCCCAGCCTTTTTCCAACAATAGGGTGTGGTCTTGCACTTGTTTGCGGGAAATATAGCGTTCTTGCGCTCTATCCAAAGCCGTATGCAAGGCATCGTCATTCAAGGGTTTCGTGATAAAATCGGAAGCATCCAGGCGCAACGCTTTCACAGCGGTTTCGATATCGCCAAAAGCGGTGATGACAATCACTTCGATATCAGGCAGTTTTTTTTTCAAATTTGCCAGAACTTCCAAACCATCCATCTTAGGCATGCGCACATCGGTTAGCACAATATGAGGGCGGGTTTCCTGGCATAAATGCAAACCGGCTTCGCCATCAGCGGCCGTCTGAACGATGTATCCCCGATCTTCCAAAGTGATTGACGTTATCTTGCGGATTCCTTCTTCATCGTCGATCAAAACGATTTTGCAGTTTTTTATGATAGGCATTTTTTGAGTTTCACGTTGAAAGTGTAAAGTTTGAAGTTATTCTTTTGCCGAATGGTCAACTACGCATGTTAATACAACAACGAACATTTCCATGCGCTTTGTAAGCCGTTTGCTCCAGAATGTAAACTTGTTTTTTCTTACTTGTCAAAATTCGTATTTTACATTAAAAGTCTGCAACTGTCAGGCATGAAATGTTTACGGACTATAAAGCTGGCCGTCCGCCCATGCCCGATGATCTGGCGATGCAACTGCCTTATATTAAAAAATTACCGAGACTTTTAACATAGCGGTATTTGAAAAAAAGGTTTTGAATATGAAAAAAAAAACAACGTATAACAATCTGAACGAATTTATTAACGAATTGGATAAGGCGGGCGAAGTACGCTATATTGATGAGGCATTTTCTCCCATTTTGGATATCAGCAAACGCACTGATTCAGAATCAAAAAATGCCGACGGCGGCAAAGCGCTCTATTTTCGTAATGTCAAGGGGTCATCTTTTCCGGTGGCAGTCAATCTTTTTGGCAGTCAGCGGCGTATCGGCATGGCGCTTGGTGTGGATAATCTGGATGAGTTGAGCGCGCGCATTAAAACCTATTTTGATTTCAACCCGCCCAAAACACTAAAGCAAGCCTTTAAAATGCTGCCGATGGCTTTTGAAGCCCTCAAATTTTTTCCACGTTCTTTCCGACGCGGAACGCCGCCTTGCCAGGAAACAGTTTTAAAAGGAGATAGGGTCGATTTGAGCATATTGCCGGTTCTTCAATGCTGGCCTAAAGATGCCGGACGATTTATAACGCTTCCGCTGGTTATCACCAGAAGTTTGAAAACAGGCAAGCGCAATATGGGCATGTACCGGATGCAGATTTACGATAAAAACACCACTGGCATGCACTGGCATATTCATAAAGACGGATCACACTTTTTTAACGAATATGTTCAAGCCGGCCGGCGGATGCCTGTTGCTGTGGCTATCGGAGCCGACCCGGCTACGATATATGCCGCCACGGCTCCGATGCCCCAGGGTATGGATGAAATCATTATGGCCGGATTTATACGCAAAAAGCCCGTGCGTATGGCCAAATGCCTGACCATTGATTTGGAAGTTCCCGCGGAAGCGGAATTTGTTTTGGAAGGCTATGTGGAACCGCAGGAACTCCGGCGTGAGGGGCCTTTTGGCGATCACACCGGTTATTATTCCCTGGCCGATGATTATCCCGTGTTTCATGTTACCGCTATCACGCATCGCCGTAATCCGGTTTACAGTACCACTCTGGTCGGTCGGCCGCCCATGGAAGATTGCTACTTGGGCAAAGCTACGGAACGCATATTTTTACCGATGCTGCAAACGGTTTTTCCCGAAATCATAGATTATTATTTTCCCTGGGAGGGGGTGTTTCATAATATTGTCATTGTCGCCATTGATAAAGAATATTCCGGACATGCCCAGAAAATTATGAGCGGCTTGTGGGGGCAGGGACAGATGAGCTTTTGCAAAACAATTGTAATTGTTGATAAACAGGTCAGTCTTCAGGATGACCGAACTGTGCTAAATACACTGCTTGCCAATCTTGATATAACTTCAGATATTACGATTACCAAAGGAATTTTGGATGTGCTTGATCATGCTTCACCATTTCCCAATTTCGGAAGTAAACTTGGCATTGATTTAACTGAACGTTTTAAAGATGAACCTCCACGAAGTAAAAAAAGAACAGCGATTAAACAGTTAAGCTATGAAACCGTGAAAGACCACATTTTGTCAGAAATTTCCGGTGCGATTGCCTGCCTGCCGCTGTCTGAAAAATTAACGAAGCAGCAGCCAATCCAAAATGCAATCATGGCCGTTTCCATTGAAAAAGGGAGGCATCGAAACGGAAAAGCCTTTGCAGCCGATATATTGAGGTTGGAAGTTTTGGAACCATACAATATCTTTATCCTCTTTGATAAAGATATTGATCTTGACGATGCGCCTTTGATACTATGGAAATTATTTAACAATGTCGATCCGGAGCGAGATATAACGATTCAGGAGGGACGGGTTGTGATTGATGCGTCGATCAAAGGGCCGGAAGATGGTCATTTCAGAGAATGGCCGGAAGAACTTGCATTTATATAAATCCTTATCGCGTCAGAGTGAACCGTGTCTTAAAAAGGATTGGCCGTATTGTTTTCCAAAGCGATTTTTGCTTCAAATATGTTGATAAACCGGTTCGTGTGTACTGAAAGACGGTGAGCGCGCATGGGCTATGATTCACACTGGCGTTCAGATTCGAACACTTAACTAAAAAAAACACGCATTATGTCATTGTAGAAAATAAAAACCATCAAAGCGAGAAGTACACAAACACCGGCTTGCTGTGAAATTTCGCGTGCTTTCATACTCAGGGGGCTTCCTTTGAGCGACTCTATTGTAAAAAACAGCAAGTGTCCGCCGTCCAGCACGGGGATAGGGAAAAGGTTAATCAGTCCCAAATTGACGCTTAACAAGGCAATGAAAAAAACAAAGCTGAGGATGCCCTCTTTGGCTCGCTGCCCGGCCATTTCAGCAATCATTATCGGCCCGCCAATTGTTTTGGAAGAAATTTTATTTTGAAAAATTTTAACAATGCTGAGAACTGTCAGCTCCGTAATTTCATAAGTACGTGCAATACTCTCCACCGCTGCCCGTAGAGGATTCAGCCTTTCGGTAAAAGTTTGCGGCGGTACATTAACGGCGGTGATACCTATCATATAACGTTTTATCTTTTCACCGACATTATTGGTGTCAGGCCATAGTTCCGGTGTTATCTGTGTTGTGATGCGTTTTTCTGCACGTTGAACTTCGAGTTCCAATTTACGGCCATTACAGGCGGATATGACTTTAGCCATCTCTTTCCAGCTTTTGACAACCGTTCCATCAATTGTGATGATGCGATCACCTGCCTGTAAACCCGCACGCATAGCGGGCGTATTTTTACGCACTTCACCGATAGTCGGCGTTATTGCCGGAAAGGGTGAAACCCCGATGCCATATTTTTGAATTTCTTCTCCGAATAAATTTTGCGATTTTTCCAGTTGCGGCGTGACATTAATAACATAGCCGCTGTTTCCACGCTTTACAGTAAAAGCAAGTGTGCGTCCTTTGCTTGCTTCCACTCGCTGAACCACATCGGTCCAGCTTTTAACAGGCTCATTCTCAATGGCGGCAATGATATCGCCTTTTTGAAATCCTTCGACATCATTCGATGTTATCAGCGTTGTTTCGGTTTGAATTTGTTCAACCACGGGTTTCAGATGTTCAATCCCATGAACAAGATAAAGCACCCAGAAAATAAATGCCGCCAGTAAAAAATTGGACACAGGACCGGCTGCGACAATCAAGATTCGTTTCCACACGCTTTTGTAGTCAAAGGCAATCGCCATATCTTCGGGAGCAATTTCACTGTCAGGCTCATCTCCAACCATTTTGACGTAGCCCCCCAGCGGGATAGCGGATATACGATAATCAGTGCGGCCTATTTTTCGGCCTATCAGACGCGGCCCAAATCCCAGTGAAAATTTTTCAACACCGACGCCGCATAACCGCGCTACTATAAAATGTCCCAGTTCATGTACAAAAATCAAAACTCCTAAAACGATAATAAATCCAAAAATACTATGTGTCATAATGTCAACCTTTTTATATATTTTTAAGGAACGTGGACGAAATAACTTCCCCCATTCCTAACGTGCTTTTTTCCAGATAATCGTTTGCGTATCCACCGCTTTTTCGATCAATCCATATTTCAATGCAAAATCGGCAAATGTTTGCCAACGGCGGTTGTCAAATTGCTGTGTTTTGGCATAATACGGCAATGTCAATTTAAAAGCGGCTGTTTCGATTTTGCTATCTGCTTCAGGAACGGCCTTCAGATAATCGGCCAACGCCTTTTCCGTATCAGCGTGCATCAGCTTCATCGCTTTTCCGATGACATCAATAAATTTGGCAAGCGTCTTTTGTTTTTTTTCTAATATTGTCGGGCTACTGACAAATACCAATTCATCATAATCGGGAATACCGTATTTTTCAAGTTCAAAGTATTTAGCTGAAATACCTTTTTGCGCCATTGTCACTGTTTCGTAAGTTTTAAAAGGCCCCATGACCGCATCAACTTTATCAGCGGACAAAGATTGCACGATAGTAAAACCCACATTGACAGCCGTATAATTTTCGATGTGATTGAGTTTGGCAAAAGCGGCTAGAAGCACATCCATCAGACCGGGTACCGTATAACCGATCCGTTTTCCCGTCAGATCACGAGGTGTTTTAATACCTTTATCTTTCAGGAAAAGCAGTGTGGTCAAAGGATGCGCCACCAATCGGCCGATGGCCATAATTTTAATCCCCTGAGAAGCGGCAATGATCGTTTGCGGTTGGTATGAAACAGCAATATCGGTTTCACCGGCGGCGGCCAATTTGAGAGCGTCGGATGTTCCCGAAGGGCTGATAATATTGACTTTCAACCCCTGATCGGCAAACATCCCCGTTTGTTGAGCCACATAAATGGGCAAATGATCGACATTGGGAAACCAATCCAACATTAAAGTCAGCTTTTCTTGCGCTGCTGCCGTACCAGATAACATAATAAACAAAACTGCCGTGAACATAAATTGTTTTACATTTTTCACCAGTATTTCCCCTTTTTGTATTTTAATTTTCAGCATCCTTCATTCGTGGTTTACCTTTCAAATTTCCATCGCACGATTTTTTTTTCCAACCATCCGACAATAAACCACAACGTCATCCCCATTGCGGAAAGCCATAAAATCGCGGCAAATACAAGGTCTGTTTGTAATCGGGCGTTAAACTGAATCATCAGATAGCCGAGACCTTGTTGAGCGCCCACCCATTCGCCGATAACTGCTCCGATTGTGGCCACGGCTACGCCGACTTTCAGACCGGCAAAAAAATGAGGCAGCGCCCACGGCCATAAAAGAAGGCGTAAACTTTGCCTGAAGTCAGCTCCCATAAGTTGAAATAAAACTCGATACTCCGGATCGCAATTTTTAAAGCCTTGTAAAAGATTCACCGTAATCGGAAAAAATATGATAATAGCGGCCATCAACACTTTGCTGGCCATTCCGTACCCCAGCCAAACCACCAAAAGCGGCGCTATTGCAAAAACCGGCACCGCTTGAGAAGCCACTAAAAACGGAGCCAACGCTTTTTCCACAGACGGATGCGCGAACATGATGACAGCCAATGGCACCGCTACAGCCAAAGATATCAGGATACCGATTATCACTTCCAAAGCTGTAACGCCGGCATGGGGCGCTAAAAGTGCCGCGCGTGTAATTGCAACCGTCAGGATGCGACTGGGAACCGGCAGAATAAAATCCTGCACCTGGTAATACCGGCAGGCGGCTTCCCACAGGAATAAAAACAGTAAAACCGCGGCTGTCGAATAAACCGCCGGATATTTCATCTTATAATTAATCCCGCATCTTCTTGCAATAATTCAAGCATACGTTCTTTTAATTCGACAAGAAACGGATCGTTCATTCGACGAGGTTTCGGACTTGTCAACGCAAAGCGCTTACGGATGCGCATCGGTGCGGGCGTAAGCACGATCAGTTCATCGGCCAGTAACAAGGCTTCTTCAATATCATGGGTGATCATTAAAATGGTTTTCCTGAAATCACTTTGAAGCATGAGAAGCAACGCTTGCAAACTGCGGCGGGTGATGGCATCCAAAGCGGAAAGCGGCTCATCCAACAGCACCAGTTCATAATCAAACATCAGGGTGCGCACCAACGCACAACGTTGACGCATCCCTCCCGAAATTTTAGCCGGATGATAATTTTCAAAACCCGCCAAGCCCAGACGTCGGAATAATTTACGCGCTTTGATTTCGGACTTCACCATGTCCGTTTTGCTGATACGGGCCGGCAACAAGGCATTCTCCAGTAGTGAAAACCACGGCAGAAGCAAATCTTTTTGCTGCATATACGCCGCGTTACGCCCTAAATGATTCATACGGCGTTGTTCCCACACAATCTCACCGCTATCTTTAGGGACAACACCGGTGAGCAGATCAAACAGCGTGCTTTTGCCGCAACCGGAAGGCCCGATCAGTACCGTAAAACCATCAGAAGGAACCGTCAGATTAAATTTTTCTAAGATAATGAGGTCATCAAAGTGCTTGGTCAGGTTTACAATCCGGAGCATAAAAATTCCTTTATAGCGGTTATGCCCGGAAACAAGGAAAAAAAGGAGCGAGTGTTTGTTTAAACGATTGCGCCCACTTTGAAGGATACCTGAAATTCATCAATATTTTAGAAACCCGATTTTTTGTCCCGCGTTAAAACGCCGTGGAATTATTTGTCTGAACGCCTATAGCTCCACCAAAGTGGCATGTTTGTAGCAAATCCGCTTTGATTACGTTTTCAGCCAATCACATAACATATAAACATAAACAAAAACAAAACAAAATCAAGTTCTTTATCTCATAACTTCCAGAATTGTAAGTGCGTCAGGCAACAGCCGTAATACACCGAATTTTTATCCGTTAAATCCCTGAAATTCGTTGTTATATCCTTTTGACAACCGAAGCTGCATGATATATTATAATAAAATTTATATTTTAAATACAAAATTACATTAATGAGGATACGCATGTCTGAAGGAAAAATCATCACCGCAGATAAAGATTTGAAAGAAATTCTGGTAAATCCAGTCACAATTGCCATTTTAGGGCTTAGTCCTAAACCGGAAAGAGATTCCAATATAGTGGCACGCTATCTTTTGGAAAAAGGTTATAAAGTGATCCCTGTGAATCCGGTTAAAAAGAGTATTCTGGGGGAAAAAGCATATCCAAGCTTGGCGGATATTAATGAACCGCTTGATATCGTCAATGTCTTTCGCAATCCAGCACAAATCATGCCCCATGCCGAGGAAACGCTGGCATTCATCCCACCGGTAAAAACATTTTGGATGCAGTTGAATATTGAAAATCAGGAAGCCGCAAAATTGCTGACAGCCGCCGGCGTTAATGTTGTTATGAATCGCTGTATTAAGATAGAGCATGCCAGATTCTTCTGATAAACCGCGCCGCCGATCCGCCCGGCGGCGTAAAAATCGTGTCAGTATCTGCCATTGTTGCCGAAGGCCGATGCCGTTTTGCTGGCAGTGCCGCTGCGGTTTTGGGATATGCCAATCCTGTCTGAATGAAAACGCCTGGGGCATGACTTGTAACGGCATTACTTGGCAATGTCCGGATTGCGGCGATCAGAACGGATTGGGAAATCAGTGAGTGGGACAGAATTTGATTCAGGTCGTATTTTGGCCGCACCTATGATTTTTTAGGCCAAGGGCTTCGTTGGAGAACTGTCGGGTCAGACTTAAAAAAAGTGTAGAGAATGCAGATGTTTGATAGCGTTATTTATAATTGCGCCATTATTACAGTGAATCCCCGTTTTGACATTATATCCGACGGTGTGATTGGTATCAAAGATGGCCGCATCGCAATCGTTGAGGCGCGTGACGCAAATCAGCCATTACCTTTGGCAACCGACCGGTTAGACGCTAAAGGCGGAATTATCATGCCCGGTCTGGTCAACACGCATACACATCTGCCGATGACGCTGTTTCGCGGTCTGGCTGATGATTTGCCGCTTCATACATGGTTGAATGAACATATCTTTCCGGCTGAAAAAAAATCAATCTGTCCTGAATCCGTTTATGCCGGAACGCTTTTGGCGTGTGCGGAGATGCTGCTTTCCGGAACCACTTGCTGTTGTGATGGCTATTTTTTTGAAGATGATACGGCCAGGGCGATTGCAGTTGCCGGTATGCGTGCCGTAGCGGCTCAGGGCGTCATTGATTTTCCTGCACCGGGTATTCCGAATCCGAGCTTAAACATTCAGACCGCGTCCGCGTTTGTGGATAAATGGCAAGGCGCATATTCTACAATCACTCCTTCAATTTTTTGTCATTCCCCTTACACATGTTCATCTGAAACATTGAAAGCGGCTAAAAAAACAGCGCGTGCCAAAGATATACTTTTTCAAATCCACGTTGCTGAAACCAAGGCCGAAAGGGAAAACTGCCTGGCGGAACACGGAGTTACGCCGATCAAATATCTGGAAACTCTTGGAATATTGGATCAGAAAACTCTTTTGGCTCACACTATATGGGTGGATGAGGATGATATTGAAATTATCGCCAAAAACGGAGCCAATATTTCAATTACAACTGAAAGTGAAATGAAACTGGCTTCCGGTATCGCGCCACTGCCTGAATTTATAAAGGCCGGACTGACCGTGGGACTGGGAACCGATGGATGCGCCAGTAATAACGATCTTGATCTGTTCCGGGAATTGGATGTAACGGCCAAACTTCATAAAGTGAATACTGGTGACCCTTGTGTGGCGGATGCGGAAACTGTTATTAAACTGGCAACAATCGGTGGCGCTAAAGCAATCCTCCTCGATCATCTGATTGGCTCTGTCGAACCCGGTAAACAGGCTGACCTGATTATTATTGACACCCATAAACCGCACCTGACACCGGTTTATAATCTGCCGTCTTTGATTGTTTATGCCGTAAGCGGCGCGGATGTCAGAGATGTGCTGGTATCTGGAAAAGCTGTGGTGCGTAATCGACAGTTACTGACATCCGATGTCAACACAATTATGGCTGATGTTAATCGGATGCGAATCACTGATTAACTTTCAAACGATTTTGCAATTGAAAACCATTCTTGTCGATTGTCTGAGGTGTCGCTATAACACCTAATAATTATAAAAGCGGATTAATTTTGTCGGTGATACGCCCGTTAGATAAATCAGCATGATAAACCAGTTTCTTAAGGTACAATACAACACGCCTTCTTTTTGCCAACGCCGGGAGGAAGTCTTTACTTTATCAGGTATAATTTTTATTTTGTAACGTTTTTTTTTAATGCGCCGCATCAGTTCGACATCTTCCATAATAGGTATAACTTGAAAGCCGCCGATACGGAAAAAAAAACTTTTTTTAATAAAAATTGCCTGATCACCGTAAGGGATGCGTGTGATGCGGGATCTGAGGGATGCAAAGGCGGCAATAATTTTATAAACTTGACGATCAGATTGAATACTTAGATCGAAAGCGCCTCCCACAACATGATTGTCCGCTAAAGCGGCGCGAATTGCGTTAGTGGCATTGTTCGGCAAATAGGTGTCGCTGTGCAAAAAAACAAGCACATTGCCGTTTGCCGCAACTGCGCCTTGATTCATCTGCAAGCCGCGGCCTTTAGATGATCGAACCTTCACAACATCCGGCTCGTTAACGACCTTTAACGTATTTCCCGAAGAAGCGCCATCTACAAGGATAATTTCACAATCATCCCCCATGCCGGAGTTTTTTAAATGCGCCAAGGTCGTGTTTATCGTTTTCGTTTCGTTTAAAACCGGTATGATAATGGAAATCAGAAAAGCTGAGTTTTCTATATTTTCCAATTTTTTTATTCCAGTTGTTTTGATGCCCAAACGGCCAGCTTTTCTCTGAAAATTTTGGAATTATGGCGTACATCAACCGGAAAGTCATTGTGAAACAAAATCATGTCAATATCTTTAGTCTGCTCATTTAAAACGGCAAGTTCAAGGAGTTCCTGTCTGATTTGAGATTTGTTCTTATCATCCTGATCAGGGTGGAGTTCAATGATAATGACCGGTGTTTGTTCCGGTAGGTCCCCTATGCCGACTAAAGCGCTGCGGAACACATTGGGATGGTTATTAAAAATGGATTCACAAGGAATCGTAAAAAGGGTTTCCTGTGCCGTTACAACACGATGATTTTTACGACCGCAGAACCAGATACGGCCGCGTTTATCTTGCCATCCCAAGTCTCCCATACGATGCCACACCGTGCCGTCGGTCTTGATTTTAGCAAGCAGATCGTCCATCGGGCTTTCAAAATAGGATTGGGTGACCACGTCGCCTCTGACTGCGATTTCACCGATTTCACCATTTTGCAGGACTAAATCATCAGACCATATACGGATCGGATCATCATAAATATTTATGATTTTAACTTCAATTCCCTTAATGGGACGTCCCACACATATTCCGTAGCCTTTTTTCGTAAGTTCTGCTGTTTTTGAGAGGATTTCATTAGAGCCGATAACGATCACGGGCATAGCTTCAGTGGCTCCATAAGGTGTAAAAATTTCGGCATCCTTATCCAAAACCGGGTTAAGGCTGTTAAGAATATCAGGTGTTACCGGTGCGCCGGCACAAATAATCCGCTTTAATGACGGGAGTTTGATATTTTTACGGTTACTATAAGCACCAAGACGGCGAAGCAGCGCCGGAGAAGCGAACATATTGGTCACACCATGATTGAAGATGGCTTCAAGCAGTTTCTGAGGTTCGGCTTGCGCCGGTTTGGTCGGGTCCATATCGGGTATAACGGCTGTCATCCCCATAGCGGGATCAAAAAGAGCGAAAAGAGGAAACGTGGGAAGATCGATTTCATCAGAACTGATCTCGAAACGCGAACGGATGTGACGCACCTGAGCATCGAAGGTTGCGTGTGTATAAACAACCCCTTTAGCCGGTCCGGTGCTGCCGCTTGTAAAAAGAATCGCGGCAGTTTCATTATTTTGAACCTGCGCCAAAGGATAGGGTTTCCATGGTCGATAACGCAGCTCATCCAGTTTTACCCCTCCCCATAACCAGCGGCGTCCGACAGTCACCCATTTTCTGACCGTTTTAAAATGTTTAGGATAAATTTTACGCATCAGATGAGCGCGTGGAATGCCGATAAACGCTTCCGCACGGCTAACCCCCAGACACCGAAGCATCGGTTTAATCCCCATCCCCGGATCGACAATAACCGGAATGATTCCAGCTTTAAAAAGCGCAAAAGTCAAAGTGATAAATTCCAAACCGGGCGTTACCATTAAAACTGTTCGCATACCTTGTGTGATACCTGCCGCTTCCAGTCCATGTGCCAGACAGTCCGATTCTTTATCTAATTGCCGCAACGTCATGTGTATATAGCGAACAAGTCCGTCTTCATTCCTTCCGGCAGGAGCCACCACCGCTTTTTTGTAGGGTTGAATTTGGGCCATTCTACGCAAATGACCGGCAATATTGGCAATGTTATTTAAATCGGATGAATTTTCAGACATAGCATTGATTTTTAGCCTTTTAAAATTAGATATCGTCAGTTACAACTTGAAACAGGATTGTTTTTTAAAAAATTTTTGATAAGAAAAAGAATTTCGCGTGGTTTATCCTCCAAAATATAATGTCCGGCATCTGCAAAGGAGTGGACATGAGCGTGGGGAAAACGCCGCCGCCATTCATTAAGATACGCCAGGTCAAAAACAAAATCCTGTAATCCCCAGCAAATCAGCATGGGAAGATGGGAAAGATTAGACAACCCCGAATCTGTCGCACGTACCAAAGCATAACTGGGGTCTTCGGGTTTCATCGGAATATCACGTACAAAATTGAAAACCGCAACCCTGTTGCTCCAACTGTTGTAGGGGGCGATTAGCCCTGTTCGTACCGCCTGAGGCAATTTTTTAGCCGAAGCCATATATAAAGCGGCATAAGCAAAAAGATTCAATCCCTGTACGGCCGGTTTCGACAACAAGGTGAAATTGCGCACCAGTGCCAATCGTAAGGGAAGTTTTTTTCGCTGAGTTCCCAAATGGGGCGGGTGAAAAGCGGCTGTGTTCATCAAGACAATACGTGCGATTCTACCAGGATTTCGTAACGCATACGCCATTGCAATCATTCCGCCCCAGTCATGTCCCACCAACGTAATACCGGTGTTAATGCCCAAACGACAGATAAATTCTTCCAGATTATCCACGCGATTTTTTAAAGTGTAAGGATAACGATCAGAACCCGGTTTTTCAGAAAGACCACAACCGATATGATCCGGAACAATTATATGGTAAGACGAAGAAAGCCCTTTGATGAGTTTACGAAAATAAAACGACCAGGTCGGATTCCCATGTACGGCCACCACCGGTTCACCGTTACCTTCATCAATATAGTGATATTGCAGAGAAGTGCCGAGTTTCATATAATGTGATTGAAACGGATATAAATGGCGGAAAGGTACCAAGTTAATCGGTTTGTTTTTTACCATTGAAGCCCCAGCATAATACAGTTGAGTCCACTGCCGATTCCCAGAAAACCGACCGCATCGCCGGGTTGCAAAAATTCACGCTCTTGCGCAATCGCCGCGGTAATGGGCAGGGAAACGGTACCGATATTGCCTAAATGTTTAAAAGTGGAAAAATCCTTTTTTTCCGGCACGCCAATGGATTGGAGAATGGTTTTCTGATGAGCGGCACCAACCTGGTGCGTAATAACTTTATCCGGCTTGTTACCATTCCAGTCCATTTCTTTGATAAATGCTTTATACGTTTCTATTCCCAAGTTCACTCCGTTTTTTAAGACCGCTACTGAATCGGTTTCCATGATGTGATGGCCGCTATCCGGATATTTCGGGTCAGGTCCCCATCGGCATAGGCCATGATATTGAGATGCGTTTCTGACGATGCCGCCCAAAAGTTGGGAGCGATGTTTTGAATTTGATTTTAGTTCGCTCCTATGTCCGTAGGTTCCGTCACTTAAAAGCACGGCAACCGCACCGGAACCGCCGGTTAAAGTGGCAATTGAATTTATAAATGTGGGCATGTCGCGATTAAGGAGCATACGTTCAATGGTATGATCGACAATTTTACGAGCGGATTCACAGGAAACGACCAGTCCCGCCCGAATCTGTTTTAATTCAATGGCATTGGCAATTTGAATTATGCCATTGATTACGCCGAGACAGGCATTGGAGACATCATAAATCTGAGTTTCAGGGTTTAGGTTAAGACCGTGGGCAATAGCACAAGCGGCAGCGGGTTCAAGATTTTCACGACACACGCCCCCATAAATCAGGGTATCTATATCTTGAACCGGAACAGCGGACGCATTAATCGCCTTTTGGCCCGCCAGAATCGCGCCTTCCTCTATGGGAAATTCGGGTGTCCAGAACCGACGTTCGCGGATACCGGTCAGTGATTCCAGTTGTCCTTTTTGAAAATGCAACGCTTGATAGAGCGGTTCAAGGCGCTTTTCAATATCATCTGAGGTTACGATGTAAGGAGCCAATTCATAACCGAAGGACTCAATGTAAACTTTTGAATATCGCATTCTGCTTGCAACTATAATGATCAAATGTTATAAATTCAAATTTTTTATTATAACAATATTGCATTGAGAATCAATCTAAAAGAAAGATTTTTATCGTTTTTTTATGAATTGCCCGCTAATCATTGCATGATAGGATTGTTTTTATAAGGATGATACCACAAAATCGTTGTATCTTGGCGTAAGAAGCGATTTAAACTTGACACATAACGATCTTCTTGCAATACACTATATATCATATTAATTAAATATAAATTGATTTTATGAATTGAACTTATTTTTATTTTTATTTATATATGTTCTTTCACTCTTGATGCCTATATGTTAATTAAGTGATAGTGTTAAAGTGAACAAACTTACAAATTTTAAAAAGGAGGTAATTATGACGAAACCGTTGGACAGTAGCAATGACACCGGAAAAATGTCGGAAGACAGCGGTGATCAAACACAATCTTTGGAAAGCGGTGGTGATGAAGAGCATATTTCTTTTCGTTACAAGGAAATACGCGCCAACTATTTGCAGACCAAAGCCAACATTAGTAGACTAGAGTCAATTGAGGACAATATTTCCAAAGATGTGTATGACAACCTTGTTTATGATCAGCAGATGGATTTGGATGAACTTGAACCTGAAATGAGGTCATTGGAAAAACAGATTAAAAAAAGTATATTCGAACTAACCAATGACATTGATAGGATTATTGATGAAACCGGAAATAATGTACGTAAGCTTGAAACAAGTAAGAAGATGTATAAAAACGGGATCATTGATAAACCGAAACACAAACAGGAAGTCAAAGCGATTCACCAAAGGAAGAAAGAGTTAGAAGCTCTTAAACAGATTAAAAACAGAGAGTTGGGACTGTTAAACTACGCTATTGAGGAACCAACAGTAGAAGTAATCCAACCGCCTGAGAGTATTCAGAGTTATAGTATTAAGTTTTTGATCTTTACCGCTACAACACAGTTCCTAGCTCTTATTTTCTGGTTCCTGTATCAAGGGCTGAATATAAGTTGGATTGGTTTAGGTGGATTAATACCATATTGCCACTATGCTCTTCAAATAATTGTTCTGTTCTGCGTTTTTTATCTGTTTATAGGCACTAGAGCGCGTTCTGTCCGCTATTTTGTAACAGCTGGCATTTTCCTGATAGGATTCGGAATTATTTTCACCCACATGGGGATCCGTCTAAATAATATCTTAGAACCAGATTACAACAAAATTACAAATGCAATTTGTTTAGCCTCGGCAAACACTGCTCAAGAGGGTGAAAAAACAGCACCTGCACCGGATGCTAAACAGGGCGACACTGAGGCTTCCCCAGAAGATGGTGGTACGAAACTGCCTCCTTTTCTTAATTATTGGGCGGCGGTGAATTTAACTATAGCGCTGTTTATCTTTATCCTCGCGTCAATGCGAACTTTTATTAACGGGCTTAAATATGATTATCGTGAGCAGCAGCAGTTGCAGCTATGATGGTCCGATTATTGTTTTATTTTGACATTCTTAACAAGAAATAAAAAAGCGATGATTTTTTAAATAACTAACGACGTATAAACAAATCGTACTCGTTCCTAATCTGGGAATTGGGGGCGGGTACGAAAAATTTTGCGTGTTCTATATTGTAGGCATCCTCTTTAGACGTTATATTCGACATCCTTCATTTACCGGTTCACACTTTAAATCGCCATAAAGGGGTATGAAAATCATTTTTCGCATTGATTGAATTTAGTGTGAAAAATCACTGTACAGGACAAAAAATGGTAACATATTGATATTATTGAAAATGGCAATTCCGGTTAAAACAGGATAACTGTCTGATATTAAATATTATTCAGAATTATATATAAATTTTTGTCCTGTACAGTGGTGAAAATTATACTTTAGCGCACTCTTTTATTCGTTTTTTTAGCATTTCTAAAAGTAATGATAAGCATTTACTGAGTTTGTTTATCCTCTCTAAAATAAATTGATCCTTCCGTTACAATTGAACGGAGCTTTTTTCCGCTCAATTAAGAATCATCGCCTGCCTTGCTGTACTTGACGAGGATGCAACCTATTTCACGTTCGTTTCAAAACATATTTAGCAATGAACGATTCAAAGCAGTAATAGTATTCTAATTGGATTTTCCAAGCAGCCTCCAAGTTAAAACTGAAGTTCTAAGAGTTTTTAAAAGCCCTCGTAGTTTAAATCTTAAAAAACTTGTGTTCCGCTATTAGACTTGTCGCCAAATCAAACTCGTTGTTTTTGCTGATATAAATTTAAATTCTGCGAAAGTGACCACTTTATTTGTATTGAATTTATAACTGAATATTTCTATTGCGGACTGGACTCAGGTGACACCGGCTACCCGATAATTTTCGCTTTTATTAACACGCAAACCTCTAATTTTTGCTATAATCAGTAGATGGAAAGTTCAGGAGTGCAAAAATTAAGTGCAACGATTTTTTGCATCCGGCACCCCCGGATGCTTGCAGATTCAGGTGCCGGCAAAAAGCCGCTTCACTTAATTTTTGCGCTCCATACCGTATTTTCAGGCATTTTCCATCTACTGATAATATTTTTTGCACCTATTTTTAACTCATTATATTTTTACAAGAAAAATATCATGCCCATAACTCTAAACAAAGTTGTACAAGAAGCAATAAAAAAACGATCAAGGTTCCCCTACATTTGATGTGCTGCGGAAGCATTTAAAAACGTAAAAGATTTATTTATAGATGAAACGTAAATGCCTAATTTCAAACGATAAACAAAAGGAGAATTACAGCAGGAAATACAAAGCCCGTATGGTAAAAAACACAATAATCTCAGATGTATGCAAAACGATTCGTTTTCTTGGTTATACAGTGCAGGGAAGCATACATGACTACTGTCTGTGAAACAAAAGAATTCCCGCAAGAGGAAGATTGGTTTGAACTTTTTAATTTATGGGTGGATTTAGGATTTTTGGGAATTAAGAAAGATTATAAATCCGCCAGCATTAATATTCCTCATAAAAACCAAGAAAATCAAAGCCTACCCTGCTTAATGAAAGAACAAAAAGAAGAAAACAGAAAGATAAGCAAAGCAAAATAAAAACAATAAACATATAGATTAAAACGGAGGTTAACGATGGATGATTTTATACATCGAGTACGAAATGGTAATTTAAAAGGGTATGGAGTTAATAAAAACAGGAATGACCGGCGTAAGCCTAAAATTGGTAGTCATCGCAAAACTGGTGCCGCCGATTGGCCTGTGATTAAAAAACATTTGGAAAAGATTAATGATAATCATCAACGGATTGCCATTGCTGAAGAGCGTAAAGCCAAGTCTGAAGAACGCAAAGCCGATGCAATTGAACGTATTGCTGATTGTTTAAGTCAATTGTTGTTGAAGTCATCGCCAGAAAGCAGCATAGAATCACCCAACCAAACAATAAGCTCCTGATATTTATTATAATTTAATCTTATGATAAGCCAGACAACCGTTCAATGGTAAAGGTGCCGAGGCCGTAGTGGGTGTATCGTCCGATATGGAGTATGGCCGCCAGCCCAAGCAGAGGGATAAAGGCTTCCGGAAAAGTGGCGGTATAAGTTTGGGAACCCATAGCGACGCCAGGCCAGTGAGCGGGAGGTGCGCAAAGCGCCTTTTTATAAATAGGAATATGGCTGGCTTGTTTCCATGCGGTTTTTAGTGCCATTTGTTGTTCTTTTCCGATAAATTTCCACAATTCATCAAAATTGGTAATTTTTCCTGCTATGAGGTTGTTCATCCTGAAAATCAGCGCTTCTATGATTTTTTTTAAAGACGGCGCAGGCATAGCACGGTTTTGGTGTTTGCTGTTACGTCGCCAGGTTTTTCGACCATGATGCCTGGCTGTTTTATCCGATAAATCATAAGGTGCCAGCCATCTGATCGTATCCGGAGGCAGTTCGGGATTGATGGTGTATGATAGGTTTTCAGACCATTGAAACGGCGTGACGTGATAATTCAAATCCAATTGACCGTTTTCGACAATAGGCTCCCACAGTTTTCCCCGTGCGGCATAAACAGCATGAATTTCAAATTTGCCCCATAAGCAGTTGGGATACGTCATACGTTTATCATAAGAAAGACCGGCTTCCTCAATCGCCGGCATGATTATTTCCAAAAAATAACCGTGGTCAGCGCTATCGCCAAACAATTTTAATTCCCATAAAATAAACTCGCCTTCGCCAAAACTGCGTTTTTCATACGGATAGGCGAATATAACGGATTCAATTGGCCATGATATTTCCGGTACTCGTTTTATCAGTTTGCCAGCCATGCTTTTAAAACCGCCATAAGGCTCCCATGCTGCCAGCGCTTTTCTCCATGGACGCGCTTGCGCTGTGGGCAACCTTTTGGCGATGGCAGTTCCCAAAACAAGGGAAATTTCGGTCGGTAGATAGTTCGACAACCACGCCATGGAACGATTGACGCGTAAAACAAACAGATAACGAATCAGATTAATAGGAATAGCGGACATAAGATAAAAGATCGTAGAGCAATTGAATCCGGGTTCGCGGCCATTGCCGAATATTCCATGAATTCAGCATATCTTTGGCCTCATCGCTTAAATAGCCCATAAAACGCCCCCAGTAAAATTGCTCCTCTTTGACACTTTTCAGTTGAGTTAATTCCAAAAAATTTTTTCGGGCATCCGAATTGAGTAATGTGCGGAAAACAGTGGCCATTTCCAGCAGATTAAGAAATTCACTGACTTCAAAGGTAAGCACACCTTGTTTTTCACGACTTTGGGGATCAAAGATTTGATGCGCCGCGGAATAGAACCTTACGCGCAGTAAATCCATGGGAAAGCGGGCTTCATGATGCACCGCACGGCAAAGAATATCGCCCATGTTCCCTCTTTTGCTATTACCTGTGGTCGGAAAAATCTGGATCAGTCCTTTAATATCCGAGCCTTGATAAATAAGAAGCTCCCGAATCCATTCAGCTAATTTTTTACGATACAGCATTATCAGGAAATGATGATCGTCATGGATATAAACACCATGAAAATCAGTGCGCCCAAATAACTTATCCGGACTGATTTGAGGAGGGATATAATTGACAAATCCCCATACAATAATGGCCGGATTTGAAATCCTACTCAAACGAGATGACCACGCAATAATCATTTGACATGTTTTACAATAGCGCGCCGCAAGCGAATCATCATGGGGATAGAAATGGCATCTCTGGCAAGGTGTATCGGTCAGCAAAAACGGCTGCCCGATCTTTTCCTGATTTTGGGCCTGATTTTGGAAAAGATCGGGAGATTTGTGAATGAGGCGTATAACGGCCATCAGTTCAGCACCGCTTCGGCATCCGCGTAGCCAATTAAAGGGTGTCTGCATTCAACGCGCTCTGCAATTTTTGTAAATGAGCAACCGTTTTGACATCGCTCCATTGTTTTATATCAAACGGCAGACGCCATTTTGAATCCATTTGAGCGGCATAGCGTTTATTCCAATCGGTCAGATAACTTTCCGGCCGAATATTCAGAAGCACACTGCCAAAACCGAGATAGCGGTTATTACCTAACTTATGCGCCAATTGCGGTTCTAACGCCAAGCACCAAACCAAGCGCTGTAATTCTTCTTCGAGCAGATTCCAAAAACGCAGGCTGAAACGCGCCTTAGCACCAGGCATCATCGCTCTGAAATAGCGTGCCTGAACGGTGTCCGGAGCGAACGTATCGGTTTGTTCAACTATTGGAGCTAGCGGCGCATGGGGAAAAATCCGCCAACGTTTGTCAATGAGCAGTCTGGCGGCATTGCCCCCTTTTTGTTCCCGCCATTGGCCGTCTCCGTATTGCCAGTAGCCGTAAGGAAAGGGAACTTTAAACCAAGCTGGTTGCTGATTTTCAAACTTAGCCATATTAAACACCAAGCGCCCCATTAACGCCTGATTAGGGCCGTTTCCCACCCATCCGAATAAACTGTCACAGGGATTAAGACGGCTGATATCAATGCTGTCACCATCGGAATTACTGGCTATCGAATAAATATGACGCACCATGCCTTTCAAACTGCGGCTGGGAAGCGCATATATTCTTTCCACATCGCGTCGTTCCGCTTCCGGCGACGCGATGGAAAAAAAATCATGTCCGTTCACAGGGCCATCGTCAAACATTTTGGTATAAGAAGGTTCGCCGCTTTCCTGAATGTTTAAAGGGGTCAATACTTCGACATCAATATCAAGCATTCCACAAAGGCCGCCGAATGCACGATGAGAAATAAATCCCCCACGGGCCTGAGGCGGTTTTTCCTGAACCAGAGTTTTTCCTCCCGTTAGTGCCTGAGTAGGTTCCAGTGCAGCGGTCGCTTCCGCACCTTCCAGTTCCAGCTTATGCCAAACTCCGCTTGGTTCTAACGCCTGCTTACCAAACAATTTAACTCCGACTGTGGAATCAGCGGCAGTCAGCCATTCCAACCTGGCAATTTCGACTTCAACCCACCCGAAACCGCTTGTTTTTTGGCCTCCCAGAGGAATGTCGCCATTTCTAAAATCACGAATTAAATGGCGTAAAAGCGTGATTGCGGGCAAATCATCCGGCTGAATATCCTGAACATCAATTCGCGCTTTAAATTCCAGTTCCTTGCCATAAGCATAAAGATAATCGCGTTTAGCGGTTTCAATGGGACGTCCGGTCTTGGGTTCCATTTTAATTCCATCAACGGAACACCAGTTTTGGTCGGGATTATCCGGGTCTGTCAGGTAGGCATCTGAAAAAAAGACCCGGCCGCGGCGTCCCTGAGCGCCAAAAAGACGTATCAGAAGATCATCCGTCTTCCTGGATTCACCTTGCAGAGTTTTCAACAATTGGGAGGCACGTTTGCGAAAAGCGCCTTTGATAGTGCTTCCGGGAATGTAGGCTTCCCATGAACCCTGCTCCTCGGAAGATGCTTTCCAGGTTAACATGCGCATAAAGACAGTATCATAAGGTTTGCCGTATTTGCGTGATTTTTCACGCTTGGAAGCACCGCCTAAACGGAAATCAATATGATATGGCTGGGCGAGTTCCTGGCGTGTGCGGTCACGATAATATTTAAGAAAGGCTATCTGGTTGCGATCATTGGTGATGCTTTTACTTAAATTGGTTTTATTCAGCATGTGATTGAATCTCACCCGACGATGGTCACTTAAAAATTCCCTCCAAATTGCCGGATTGATACCTTCGGGAACCATCTTGGGATCGCCCCAATCATATTCCGTGATTTTCCCGTCCATAATCATCAATTTGATATTAAGATGTTCCATACGGCTTTTTATTTCAGCATCCACCCAGCCATCGCTTTGAAGAAGTTTAATCTGCTGATCGACCTGCTGGAATAACTTGGGCAGAATCTTCTGACATTCCTGCGCCACGACCAGGGTCAGGGCATCTTCATCCTTTAGTGCTTCATCAAGAGCAGGAGCTATGTTTTTATCCAGTCCCATCATTTTGGCAAGGCGTTCCCAACCGGTTCTGTCCAATTCCTGACGAGTTTCTTTTTGAAGTTCCATTGCACTGACAACCCGTTTGGACATGTTGGCCTTTTTTCCCAGAGCGGCTTTAAAATCGTCGGATGCTTTGTCTTTATCCGTATATTGCTTATCGGCATACGGCTTGATCTGGTTGAGGATTTTTGGGGCAAGGCCATGTTTACCCTTACCTAACTTTGACATTGCCGCAGATGGCAATGTCCAGAATTCAACTTTTCTGGCGGAACGCTTCATCAACCAAATAGCAATCAGGCGCGGCAACAGTTCACTAAATTTCTTTTTCCAATCATCCGGATTAAGAATCACACCGCCTAATGTCATTGCCATGCGTTTACGAATAAAACCGGGAATCGTCTTCATACCTTCAACCAGCAATTTCGCTTCAATATCCGCAAAGGAAGCGGTGAGCGGGTCAATTTTACCCCAATTCCAGCCGATTAACATCGGATTTTCTGCGTTAAACGCCATATCGACTCTTAAATGGTTGGTTTGGGCAAACACATCAGGAGCATTTTCCACTTCAAAAGGAATTTTCATTTCCAGACGTACACGCCCGAGTCCCTTGCTTTTACCGGCACCGAACCAAAAACGGCCGGCTATTAGCTCTTGGAGAAGATAATACAGTTGCGCTTGAGTTTCCTTATTTTTAAGGGCGGCATCTTTGACTGACATCGTAAAGTCAAAAACCGAATTGCGCAAGATCGTTTCCATCTTATAATTGGCGTTAGATTCCGAAGCCCAGCGGTCTTCATCCAACTTAATGCCCATACGCAAATCAAAAAAATTATCCCTTTGATAGCTTCCTTTTTGAAGATTGCAATCAACTTTATTAATAAGACCGTTCGGCATGGATGCGCCATACAACCGTTGCCAGAGTTGATTCAGCAAACCGATATTTTTACCATTGCGGGATTGGCCGATAAACGCATCCATTAAAGACTGTGCGGTTCCGGTGATCTCACCAGCCAATGAAACCAGACGATGCTTGCCATCGCCATCCCTGGTAAATAGCGTTTTACGAGCATTCCCCCGGTAAATGGGTGCTTCGACGTGAAGCAGGCCTTTTAAAATCATACTTTTCCCTCCAATTGATATTTAACATTCAGCAATTTACAAGAATCTATGGCTGACGAGTACAAATTAAGTATCTGGTTAAATTAAAGAAACTCCTTTAGCATATTTAAGTTTTAATCACAAACAGATTGTTACGAAATTAATTTTTTACCAAATTCAAAAGTTTGCCGGTTTACAGATAATCTCACGAATACGCATCGCAAACAGGTCAGATTGATTGGCCGGTTTTAATACGAGTGCCGCATCGGCACCTCGGGCGGTACCTCCGACCGAGATGATATCTTTGCCGGTGAGCGCACCGGCATCCGTCGCCATGATGGAAATCTCGACCGCAACTTTGACGCCTTGCCCGAATAGACGCAGCGTGTCAGCAATGAGCAATACAGGAAAACCGCCCTGATATTTGTTAAATAAGGAACGTTCCACGCCCGATAAAGCATGGGTGGCGGATACAACTTCAGCTCCCTGATCACGCAATTTGCTTTTAACTTCATCAGGCATTATATTTTTGAACGGTTCTTTAAAACCGCAGTGATAAGTGACAACTGTAATTTTAAAATTGCTAAAAATATCCAAGGCCAAAAAGGCGGTTTCGCCTTTGCTGGATGCAACCACCACTTCATCTAGTCCGAGTTCCTGGCCACGCTGATAAGCAAGTTCCAGTGTTTTCCGAGTGTTGACTTTGCCCGGTTTTTCAAAGTACATAATGATCTCCTTGTAGTTTGTGCATAAATATCCGTTACAGAAAAAAGCTTTGCAAATGGCGAGTTTTCCGGTAAAATAGTTCTGATTCTATAAGTCAGACGGGTTCGTTTGTCTTATGTAGCCGTTTGATAGCACAACAAACGCTAATTGGCAAATTATAATGAAAGATTGAAGTAAAACTTGATATACATGAGGAGTAGCGTGGCTACGATTTATCCATGAAAAAATTTATTATTATTACCGCTCTGATGTTAATGTGTGTTTTAGGCGGCATTGTTTTTTTAGCTAATGATTTATGGCGCTATGCACATTCGGCATCAGGCGCAGATGCGTCGCCTGAAATTTTTACAATCCGCTCCGGACAAGGACTTGACGCCATTGCCCAACTGTTGCACCAAGCGAATATGATTGAATATCCGTTTAAATATAAGCTAATCGTTCAACTCAGGGGGGAAGCGCAAAAACTCAAGGCAGGCGAGTATCTGATCTCTGCGTCCATGACTCCGCTTGAAATTTTGGATAAAATCGTGCGCGGTGACGTGCATCTTTTCAAACTGACTGTTCCAGAAGGCTATAATTTGCATCAGATTGCCGCTTTGGTCGGTGTCGCGGGGCTTGCGTCAGAAGATGCTTTCTACAAAGCGGCAACCAATCCGGCAGAGGTGCGCCGGCAGAATATTGATGCGAGTACGTTTGAGGGGTATCTCTTCCCGGAGACCTATTATTTTCCTTCGCAAATTACGCCTGTCCAAATCATCACCAGAATGGTCAAACAATTTCGGGCAGTGTTTACAGATGAGATGCAACAGCGCGCTCAGGAAATGAATCTTTCAATTCATCAGGTGGTAACGCTGGCTTCGATTATCGAAAAAGAAACCGGTGCGGCTGAAGAACGAGCTGTCATTTCATCCGTGTTTCATAATCGTTTGAAAAAGCGGATGCGTCTTGAGAGTGACCCCACGGTCATTTACGGCTTGAAATCTTTTGACGGCAATCTCACACGCAAACATCTTAAAACCCTGACACCTTATAATACATACTTAATCAAAGGATTGCCGCCGGGTCCCATCGCAAATCCAGGTCGTGAAGCGATTCGCGCAGTCCTGTATCCAGACGACACCCGCTTTCTTTTTTTCGTGTCCAAAAAGGACAGTACGCACTATTTCTCCACTAACCTCAAAAGCCATAACAGGGCGGTGCGTAAATATCAAAAAATCAAGTAAGGGTTATAATTGTCTTTAGCCGAGGTTGTTTACAACTCCGAAAATCCCCAATACGGATAGTCAAGGCGATAGTCAGCGATTTTGCCGGGACTGTTCTCCCGACTTGCGACCATCCATAAAGTGCTTTTGCGCTCTTCCGTGGTAATCGGATTAAAGGCATTCCAGTGAGGCATAAAAATCATGGCATTGTCTGCGCTATATTCGATATCGCCGGAACCTTTGAAAGAACCGATATCCGGTCTTTCATCATAACGGCCTTCGAGGCTGCGGGTTAATTCCGAAATGACTAAAAATGCGGTGTTTTGTTCATCCCGAATCGCTTCCATGTGGCGCAGCCATGAATCAATACCGGTACGGCGTTCCGAAAGATTTTTGAAAGGAATTTTTTGAAGACTGTCAAGCACCACCAAAACAGCATCTTGACGGGTTTCATGCTGTATGAAATCAATATGCTTGCGCATGGTTTCAGGTGTTAATTTACGATCTGTCACAACCCGAAACCAGACCAAAATATTTTTAAGCTCGGCCAGGGTGTGCCTGAGTTTTTCTTTTTTATTTTTTTTCAGGTCAACAGCGCGAATTTCCGTTTCTGAAAGCCGGCTGATGCGGCAAATAGTGCGCGTATATATTTTCTGACGTCCGTTTTCAAAATCATAATAGATTACCGGTGTTTTTTTACGAGCCACTTGGGTGGCAATTTGCATAAAAATGCAGGACTTTCCGGATTTGGGTTGGCCGCCCATGATATTAATACCGCGAATGCCATTATTGGCAATATCGAGTTTTTTAAAACCGGTGACCATGCCGCGAAATTCTTTGCCCATATCCCGATCCAGCATCTCACGAAAATGAGAATGTTCTTTGCGAGGTGCGGTAAAGGGTGAGTATGACTTGGCTGATTTAATAAGAGACGCAACGATTGAACGATGTTTAGCGCCTTTATCTATGGCAAGTTGGCGTAGATGAAAGCCGCGTTTATAATGATAGGGCCATTTGACGATACGGGTTTTAAATCCCAATCGAACGGCCAGCGAACGCGCCGACATTTGGGCTTCGGGCGTGTTATTTGTTATCATAATGATATGATTGACAAACGCCAGTCGTTCCGCTTGCAACACTTCAAAATCAGTGGCATGCGGTACGGCAATCCCCGGATATCCCAATTCCCTGAGAAGCAGCATATTATCTTCACCATCAGTGATAAACAACGCGCCGCCTTCACAACGTTCAATTTCCTGCACATTGAAAATGCGAAATTCTTCGGCAAAAAAATTTTCATCGCCGTGCCAAAAAGCATCTGTATCTCGTTTCGGCAAAACACAACGTGCGGCATAACAGTTTCGGTTCTCCAGAAAATAGGGATAAACCAGATAGCGCCTGTTAAACCCGATGTTCATTTCATTTAACACTGGTTTGGAAACGCCAAAACGGGCAAAATGAGCATACATATCCGCATTCATAATGTTTTTAAAGCGAATAATGTCTGAATTGAGATTTTTACTGGGATAAACCATGTCTCTGACAAATGGGTCACGATCCGGATCGCATCCGGGGATATCCTGAGGGACGATTCTTCTGAGTTTGCCAAAATAGATATGAAACCCACCAGCAAGACAGCGGTTCGAACAGCGGAAATAGCCCATCAAAAAGCTATCAGGATTCAGATACACTGCAATCACGCCGATTTTGCGCTTGTCTTCGCTCGGACAAAACGGGCATGGCGCTTTCAAAAGGTGACCTTCAATTTTTGCGCCAGTTAGATGATCCAGGTAAAACTGTTTAATTTGTTTATTGAGGTTCATGTTCGGTGATTTTCAAAATCTTACAGATTCTAATTCAAACGGCGATATGCTTCTCTTTTCTTATTAATATACTGAATTCACACAAGGTCCCCCCTTTTAAAACGAAAAAAACCTAGCCATGAAAAAAGCCAGCCTAAAGATAAAGGATACAGTATGGTGAAAGTCAGAAAACCGCGATATCCCATATTGTCCAGGATTACGTAAGATGCTGGGCCCATTGAAGTCAGTTCAGGATCGAATAAAAGCACTGCACCGGTGCGAAAAACCATGATCGGATTCAGCATAGACACGGCCACGATCACACTTTCTTGGATTTGATTCTGAAGCATGAGGCCAATCAAGATAACATCTATAAACAGTAATAAAACCAGCCAGATTAAGATGGAAAGTCCCAGCCCCCATTCCTGCTTTTTGACAAGCGTTGAAATAAACATCCCTAAACCCAAAAAACACCAGGAAAGCGTTCCGAGAAGAAGAGCATAATAACCGGCAATATACCAGGGAATGGAGAGGCTTTTAACCATTCCCCACACAATCGCTCCCAATAACGCCGTACTGATCGGAATAAAAATCAGGAAAAATTTAGAAACAATTTTACCCCAAAAATAGGCCCCCAGCGAGATAGGCATGGAAAGGAAATATTCAAGAATATTAGATTCCCGGTCTCCCACAACGCTCCGAACCGTTGAAATTAAAATCAGGATTGGCAGAATCGCAACGCAGAGTTGAATATAAGTGATCAACAATCGACTCAACCCTGTAAACCCCATCACTCTTGATTCGGTAATGCCCAGTACAAACAATAAAATAACCGCTCCGCCGAAAACCAAGCTGTAAATAAGAAACCATTTAGCACGAAAAGACTCTCGAAAATCCGCTATGCTGACTTGAAAAAATGTATTCATTTTTTAAATAGCTTGCAAAGCCATCCTTCTTAACTGATATTCAATTCCTGAATATGATTGGCAAAATGTGAAATGGAAGTTAAAAATCTTAATCGTTCAGCTCCGATAAAACCGCCTTCGAATTTACGCCCGCCATTTTTGTTCTTAAAATTCCAATCATTTAACATTCTGATTGCCGCTTCGTGATTTTGGGTTAATGTAATCTGACATTTCAGCATTTTATCCGCAAAATGAGATCTGTCTATCTGCTCATCCTGCACAACGCGGCCATAATCGATTTCAACAATTCGATTGATCAGATTAATGATTTCGTCAACCCTGTGGCTGCTTAGGAGCATGGTCGTGTTTTCCATTGAGCGTATCAATTGCAGGAAAAATGCCTGTCTCCCTTGCGGGTCCAAATTGGCGGCCGGCTCATCCATTATGAGTATATCCGGTTGTTTGGCCAGGGCCAGGGCGATCAATAATTTTTGTTTCATCCCGCCGCTGAGTTTTTGGAACGGTTTTTTCACATTTTTTTCAATGTCCAGCCCCAGTTCCGTCGCTTTTTGGTAAATGGCGTCAATACCGGATTTTCGGGAAATACTGGCTGAAAACTTCACCAGTTCTCCCACATTCATTTGAATCGGAGGCGGAAGTTGCGGCACAAATCCGATTCTATCCAAAATCTCCACCCGGTGATGACGCGGGTTTTTATCAAAAACAGTCAGTTCGCCATTAAAAAGGTATTGTCCTAAAATAATGCGGATCAATGTTGTTTTGCCGGCACCGTTTTGTCCGATTAAAGCGATACGATCTCCCTTTTTGACGGTCAAACTGATGTTGTCAAGAACCGGAATCTTGCCGAATTTTTTAGTCAGGCTGTTTATTTTGATCATTGTTTTAAGAAATATCTGTTATAATTCGCCTTCTTTTTTAGCGCTTCATCAATCTCTTCGTCATCATCATCATCTTCGTCATCATCATCATCCGAAGCAAACCTGGCCGGCATTTCGCCATCTTCCTCATCATCTTTCTCCATATTAATTACCGGAGGGTCATAATTGAGATTTGATTTTGAAAATAAGACCGAGGCGCTTGGAGAAAAAACCGGTTTTGGGTCAGTCAATAAGCGTTTGGGTTCCGAGATGGGAGCCAGTTTAGCTAGCAGATTGAGGACGCTGATAACCGGGGAACCATAAAACATAAGCATCCAGTCGTCATTCATCCAAAGCGTATCAAGATAGATATCGTGGTTATAAATAAAATCCCCGTATCCATCTTTATCTCGATCAAACCCCTCATAATCGCTATAATAGTTCCCTTCCCAGAGGTTTCCGGTAGCAACGCCGTTGCCACGAACTCTGACAGTTTCGAGGTTGTCGATAAATGCGTTGCCTTTTATGATATTGCGCTCAAGGGTCGAATTAAAATCAGCGCCGATTACGTTGTATGCGACTATATTTGCTTTAATAAAATTGTACCTGTCGGGCTGGAAGGGAGAGAGATCAAAGAAAAATCCGGCAGTGCAATAGACTATTTTGTTGTTTTGAATCGTCATATTGTCAACTTCCTTCAGACCGATTCCCACGCCGGTGCCTCCCAAAGAGTATTTAACCACATTTTGTTCAACGGTGATATCCCTGCTATACATCAAAAAAATTCCCACTGTATTATGATGATAGCTATTTCTTCTCACCATATTGCCGCCAGAGTACATAAAATGAAGCGAGTAACGATTGTTCCAACCCACATTTTCTTCGATTATGTTATCATTGGAGTACCAGACGACCATATCCCTTGAATCGTGGATTCTATTTTTGCGAAAGGTGTTGCGATGACTGGCCCAGATGCGAACACCATCACCGCGCAGGCCCAGAGTGACATTTTTAGAAGAAATCTCATTGCCGTTAATAATGTTCTCGTGGGCTTCCTGAAGGTCAATGCCGAACAACGTATCATAAATTTTATTGTTGTGGATCTGATTTCGAGACGAACGCACCAAGATTCCGGCATCCACCCGATCATGGCTGTTGCCTGAATTGGTGAGGATCATGTTCTTAACCACAACGCCGTCGGCTTTGATCAGCAAAACAGACGCTTTTCCCTGACCGTCAATCGTAACTTTACCTTTGCCATCCAGAATAACAGCTTTTTCCACAACCACCGGTCCCGTATATCGACCGGGTTCGAGCGGGACAACACCGCCTTCAGGTGTTTGTTCAATCAGCGCCTGGAGTGTGGTTGCCGGTTTGGCCATTGCTTGAGTGACAGATAAGCAAACGATTAAAAGAATGAGAATCGGGAAATTTTTCAAAATTCTATTGCCCTAATTTTTTTAAAGCCGCATCAAGAAAATTAAGAAATCGGGTTTTTTGAAAAAACCCGATTTCTAACCCGATTTTTAAGCCGCATCTTTGAGAGCTTTTCGTCGGATCAAAACAGACAGTATCAGCAGAATAAAAACACCTATCAGAAAATAGAATCCAATCGCAGGGTAGGAATGGGTCGTAAACTGGGCTACTTTTCCATCGCCAAAGACCGTAGGCATAAAAGGTTTTATCTTAAACGCGCCCCAGGGTTGCAGATTGTGTCCAAACCAGTAGAGCCACTTACTATAAAGCGCCAGATAGAACCAAGGAAGAAAGGCGGGAAAGAGTCCGAGCAGTTGCCAGCCCGGCCCTTTGTAAAACAAATAGACGATCAGCATGATAAAAAAGAGGAGATAAATAAAAGGTATAATTTGACGAACCGTTACGGCCCCGGATTCCATAGGGTTCATGCCAATATAATGGTTAATGGTGTTCATTTCATTAACCTTGCCGCTCCAATCCGTTAAATTGAAAAATACAGGAATTCCATCAGGAAAAGAAGCTTTCGGATATTGGGGCGCTTCCAGCGACACTCTCCAGACCGGCATGGTTTTATAGCCGATCAGATACGCATAAAAACCGGTGGGATGATATTCCCATATTTTATCTCCCATCAGGGCTTTCAAATGTTTATTAGGAGGTGCGTAGGACTCGGTGCCTTCCGGTATTAAAAAAGCAAACGGTTGAAAAGACTCGTTTTCCTCAATTTCATCCTCTTCATCCATTGCCACCGGATCACGGTATTGAAACACCGGCTTCAGGGTGTAAGTTCCCAAAAGCAACAATATGGCAAGCAATGCCAAAATATTGCTGAGTGCTAATCTTTTTTTTACACTGTTACTCATTTTTGCCTCTTAACTCGCAGGTTTGCTATTAGAAATCAAGTTTTTCTGAAAAAACTCAATTTCTTTTTTTTCCAATAAATTACAAGTTTGCCGTTAGAAATCGGGTTTTTCTAAAAAACCCGATTTCTTTCTAATCTTTCAAATGTGCGGGTGTATCATCATCCTCTTCCTCTTCGCCGAGGTCCCAGCCCGCTTCATCTTTATCGCCGACTTCTTGCCAATCTCCTTCTTGCATTTTAAAGCGAGAAGCATAATCAACAACGCTCTTCATATCTCTGAAAGTAAAGTTTTTGATCTGTTTGACCATATCAGGGTTGGCATTCCTCCTTTTCCCGATCTGAATCCAGCTAAATTGCCTGATCAGATAAAGGTAGGTCTGTCCCGCTATGACCGGAAAATATCCCGGTTCCATTTTCGTCTTGTCGGTTTCGGCAGTCTGGCCTTCTTTGACTTCGACAGGTTGTTTCCAGTTGCCCTGGCCATGATCACCATGGCACCTGACACAATTTTCCTCATAGAGTTTTTTGCCGATTTTCAAGTCGTTTACCCAATCCGCATTTTCAAGGATCACGGCCTCATGCTTTTTCAACTCCTCTGCACCGATGGCCTTTGCGAGCGCATCCTGAAATTCCTTTTTTGATTTGAATTCCTTTTCTTCAAGGCTTTTCAGTTTTTTAAAATTTGCGTTGCCCACTTTTTGTTGAATTTTATCAAGTGATATAGGCCAAACTTCTTTCCGCATGTTGGATAAAATCCAGGAAGGGCCGCCCGGTCCGATTCTGGGATTAGGATTCATTTTCCTGGTTTGAATATAGGCGCAAACATCAACAATATCTTGGGCGCCTTCTATTTGCATGGCAAAAGGGTACATGGTCGGATTATCACGGTTTTTGGCCCTGATGTCGGAGATCTGTTTAATCAGAACCGTGGTGTGTTGTCCGGCGAGTTGAGGGAAAACTCCGAGTGGATCGCCCCAGCCCGTGGGGAAATGACAGGCGGCGCAAACATCGTAAATTTCCTGGCCCTCCTCCGGGTCTCCGCTAAGTTTCAACGCCTCCAAAGCCTCTTCGGCAGTGGCTTTCCACTTGCCGCCGGGAGGAGCTTTAATGAGTGCAGCGGCTTTGGCGGCCGCAGCCTTTCTTAACTCTTCGGCAGTCATGGACTTATCCTCCCCGATGACAGTGGTAACCGTTGCTACTGCCAGAAAAAATACTAAAATCATTGCGGCTGTAATGTTACATGTTTTTATAAAAATATTGCTTTTCAATTATAGTACCTCCTTATTCGACTTTGTTTTCTATCATTTCACAACTTTAACATTAGACAAGTATTCGGCGATACTCATATAGTCATCATCTGTGATGTGATTATTATCAATAAAAGGCTTGATTCCTCTCATCGCCTCTGAGTTGCCGTTGGTTCTTTTACCTTCGAGGATGTCTTTCATCTGATAATACAGATATAGCTTTTTGTTGCCCGCATGCATAGGATAATCTTCAAACCCCGGAATCAAATCGCCCTTGTGGTAATAAATCCTTCCACCAATCTTAACGACGATATCCTTGTATTTCTCAGTATCAGCCAGTCCGATATGCCCTTCAATGGCTTTGATAAAATCATCTTTTCCCTTGAATTTTTTCTTGTACAAAGGTTGTAATTTTTTGACTATATCAACAGGCATGCCATCTTTCACCATTTGCTTGTACATTTTTTTCTTTCTCAGGTAATACTTTTCCTTTGTTTCGGTACGCACCATGCCTTTTCCATCGAGGCCATGACAGGTATTGCAGGTCAGTTTTACATATAATTCCGCCGCATCAGCCGCACAGACAACGGATGTCGGCAAAATTATTCCGAACATTAACAGAATTATCGCTGAAAGAATAAATGTTTTCATAATTCACCTGATTTCAAAAACGTGGAACGTGGAACGTGAAACGTAAAAACGTAAAACCTGGCCACGTATCACGTTTCACGCAGAATCTTTCTTATTCGCCATCCACAATTTTTTTGGCAAAAATGCCACGGCTGGCACATTTTACCAAATACTGCCAAGCCATCTCCTCATTGAGAAACGCATTGTACCAATCCTCTTTTTCAGTGGCTTTTTTCGCTTTTTCGCGATATGGATAATGAAGTTTGAACTGTTCCACCGCATCCCAGAATTGCAAAGCGGCTTTTTTGTTTAACAACTCCGGCATTTTGGCGTCTTCAATATCGTCCTCCTCTTTGTCCCAGTTTTGTTCCATATATTTTTGGATTCCAACTGCCGATTCCACAGGTTTATCAGCATTGCAGATTTTTGTGGAAGCAGGGACAATTTTTGGGCAGACATAGTTGATCACGCCGGCAATAATTGCGATAGTGCCGTCGTTCTGTTTAACTTTAGCCTGATAATTCGCCTTATAATCCTCCTCAGCGGCCGTACCGATAGTGTCGTCATTCTGTTTCACTTTAGCCTTAGAACTCTCCTCAGCAGCCGTTACGTTGCCGGCAAAACAGAGGAACGCTGCCAGCGTAAGCAATAAAAAAATTGTTTTCGTACCATTTGTTTTCATAAGCCTTACCTCCTTAGTTATTAATTTAGGAACTGATTTGCAAGCTTTTAAAAATCGGGTTTTTCTAAAAAACCCGATTTTTTTTCCCTGCAAGCCTTTACAGTCGGGTTTTCTGAAAAACCCGATTTCTTTTTTCCCTATTACGGTTTTACGAGCAGATAACCCATCATTTCCAGATGCAGGGCCGAACAAAATTCGGTGCAGTAGAACGGGAAGACACCCTCCATGTCTGCTGTAAACTTGAAGGTGCAGGTCTCGCCGGGTTCCAGACTGCCGTGAATATTGTAAAGGTCAACACTAAATCCATGGGTTTCATCTTGCGCTCTTTCCAGGTTGGTAATGTGCCAGGTTATTTCGTCACCGACGTTCACTTCTATAATTTCAGGACTGTAATGACTCCTGATCAAACTTGAATGAATGGTAACTTGATTTCCTTCCTTAACCACTTTTTCCCTGCCTGGCTTCACACGATTTTTAAACCATTTTTTCTTATAGCGTTTGATCGGTTTTAATTTGTCGGCCTTGATCAAGAGCGCGTAATGGGGTTCTCCCAAAGGAAACGGCATATCATAAAGCATCTGCATAGGTTTCCCCGGTGAAATATCAATCAATTGATGATTCTGTGGATGTAGAGGACCTACAGGCAGAAAGCGATCAATTGACAGTTTATTCAGAGAAATCATGTATTTTCCATCAGGCGAAACCGTATCGCCTTCAGCCGTGACCAAATGCCCCACATTGTAATGAATTGATATTTTTTCGAGCAGCTTCAAATTCAGGTAGTCCCATTTGGCGATAGCCGAATCCACAAACAAAGAAGTGTAGGCAATTCCTTTTTCCTTGTCATACTGGGTATGTAACGGCCCCAGACCCAATTCCACCTGACCGTGCAATGACTCTTTCATGCTTAGAATAGGAATATTGTACGGGTCTTTGCCTTCGTACTTCTTGCTTTCCACCAGTTTCATCATCTTTTTGAAATCATAAACCGATACATGGGTATCCAGTTTTCCGGAAACCGTGATATACTGCCCGGAAGGATCAATCATCACCCCATGAGGGCTTTTAGGTTCCGGAATCAGGAACAGAGCGTTGTTTTCAACCATGGTTTTCATAGTGATAACTGCATGGCCGTTGATCTCTGTGGTTTTTCCATCTTTAAACAGTTTTTCAGCGGTTTTCAGATTGATCATGTGCAGGTAGTCGGTGTCTTTTGATGATGCTCCGGCTTCAAACGGCAATCTATCCTGCCACTTGGTGTTGCCTTTTCCAAAACCTCCTACATATCGTTCTGAATTGAAGGAATTGGTGAAGACCCAACCTTCACTGACTTTTTTACCGGAATCGGACAAATCCTGGCAGTAAGGTGGCAATTCCACGGAAAAAGAGTCCTTGACAATGATTTTTCCTTTCTTCATGTCAAATTTCCAAAAGCTCATAGCACCGCGGTATTTTTCATTGAATTCATCTAGCGACACATACTTATTGGAAAACGGTGCCGGATACTGGGTGGCCTCCAAAATATACTCGGTATTGGGCGTCACAAAAGTCGAACCATGTTCCGACTTCATAATCGGATTGGGCACAATCTGAATCGTGCTGAAGGTCTTGAGGTCGATAACCGCCACACGCGGATTGGCTTTATCATTGATAAAGAGGTATTTGCCATCATATTCACCAGCTGTTTCGGATAGTGCCGGATGATGCGTATCGCCCCAGGTTATTTTACGTCCCCTCATACGGCCCTGATTAAGGAGTTCTTCACTTTCAACATCTCCATAACCATATCCCTGCCACGGCTCCGGACTGAAAACCGCAATATATTTCAGCAGTTTCATGGACGGCACGCCATAGGCAATCACATGGCCGGATTGCCCGCCGGAAGAGAAGCAATAATACTCATCCATCTTACCGGTGGGGGTGTAAGTTTTGGCTGCTGCCAGCATGTCCTGCTGGGTAAGCCCTCTTGCCTTCATGATTTCTTCCAGGGATTGCGCATTGACAGTAGTGCATAACCCTAGAACAATCATGCTGAAAAGAACAAGCTGAAACGTACTTTTCAATTTGTTTAACATCTGTTCCTCCTTCTCTGACTAAAAAAATTAATAAAATGCCTCGTCTGTCGATTGCAAATCGGGCGGCAACTATCCGAATAACAGATAAGGCCGGCTGAAAAACATCCCATAGAATTTCAAACCATTGCCAAAACTGAAAATACTGACATCCAACAACACAGCATTTTTGTCTTTTCAAAAAACATCTCTATCATTTGCATAATTTTTGGCTCTTTTACACCATTTGGAAAAATTTTTCAATGAATTCCTGAATTTTTTTTTGAAGTTCGTTTCATAGTTTTGTGATTTTCTGACAGTCGCTACAAAAACAGTGCTGTGTGAGGGAGATTTATGACGGGATTCGGATAGTAAAAAGGGAGCCTTCGGTGGGAGCGGATTCAATTATAATTGTACCGCCATGCTGTTCAATGATGCGGTTGGATATGAAAAGACCCAAGCCGGTGCCTTTATGGCCTTTGGAAGAAAAAAACAGTGTGAACATGTTTTCGCAGGTTTCCCGATTCATGCCCATACCGTTATCTTTGATACTGAAAATAGCAGATTGATTGTTTTGTTTCACGCTGAAGATGATTTCATGAGCATCTTTGGAACAGTCTTCCACACAGGCATCAACAGCATTTTCGAGGATATTAATCAAGGCCGGGCGCATCTGAGCCGTGTCAATTGTTATCACTTGCGAAGTGGAACCGAAATCAGTTTTAAAACGAACACCGGCTTGCTTCATTTTGGTTTTCACAGCGGATGCCACATCCAGGGCAAATTCAGCGGTATTTATTTGCGTAAGCTGTAATTGGCGCTCTTTGGCATAATATAAAACATCAAGCACCATTTTGCGGATGCGCCCGGCCATCAGTTTGACCGTTTCGTTGCCATTATGAATACGATCATAATTGCGGGTTCGGAGTCCTGAATCTAATAAATATAAGCCTCCGTCCATACCGGTGAGTATGCCTTTGATGCTGTGGGAGATTGAACCGATCAGCAGTCCCAAAGAGGAAAGTTGATCCTGTAATTTACGTACCTGGGTGATATTGGTGGACATCTCCATTACATGGGTGATTTCACCTTTTTCATTTTTAATCGGTGATGTTTGGACAAGCACGTTATATGGGTGATTTTTTTTAGGTGATACAACCGTTTCATATTGGTGTGACAGGCCGTCATCAAACGTTTTTTGAACCGGGCAGTCCAGGCAGGGTTCATTGCGATGTTTATAAATTTCATAACAAAACGCACCGCGTTTATCACCGAAATCCTGTTTAAAGCGCTCATTCGCATCTGTAATTTTCAATTCGCTATCTTGAACGGAAATGTAACAGGGCGCTTCATTAAATAACTGTCGGTGCTGCCGGCGCGTGGCATGAAGTTCCTCTTGCACCAGTCGATGAAGATTTTCATTGTGAACGCGGATTTGTTCGCGCAGTTCGATCTTGTCGCAAGCGCGTTTCAACGCAATTTCAAAGGCATCATCATTAATCGGTTTGGTGATAAAATCACAGGCATCCAGTTTAAGGCTTTTAATGGCCAAGTCCATATCACCATGCCCGGTGATCATAATGACTTCGGTGTGCGGGTCTCTTTTTTTGATTTGTTTAAGAAGCTCGATCCCGTCCATGACAGGCATTTTAATGTCGCTGAGAACAATAGCCGGTTTTTCTTTTTGGAAAATGTCCAGCGCCTGCAGGCCATCTTCGGCCGTAATCACCGAATAGCCCATATCAGACAGGTAGATGCTCAATACATCGCGGATGTCTTCTTCATCATCTGCCAGTAAAATCGTCTTATTCATTATTACCTATATAGGTTTAGTTGAAACGTGAAAATTGGCAATCCGATTGTAAGTTTCACGTTTCAGTTTTCACGTTTTACTGATGATTAACCGATTGCGTCTTTAACAATTTTTAACAATTCATCCCGATCAAAGGGTTTGCTTAAGGTAGCCAGCGCATTTTTAATCGCATATTGATTAGTAGGCATTCCGCTGATAACGATCACAGGTATATTTTTTAACTCAGGGTTTTTGGTGTATTTGCGATAAAAACGGGGCCCCCACTCTTTGGGCATGTCCAAATCCAAAGTGATCAAGTCCGGCTTTTCCTGTTTGAGCAGTTTCGTCGCCTCGGTTCCATCGGAAGCCGCGCAAGTTTCATAGCCGTTATCTTCAAAAAATGTTTCCAGATAGGTAACTATTGCCGGGTCGTCGTCCACGATCATAATTTTTTTTGCCATTATCTCTCTCTCCTTGCCTTATAAAATTTTTTCACAGTTTAACCCTTACAAACTCAGTAGTGTTGTGTCAAGTTTAAGGTGACGAGTGAAAATCAGGAGTGCAAACTTCAGTTTGCCGATTTTGGAGCGCTTTGGCAAACTGAAGTTTGCACTCCTGCCCGTCAGCTAAATGTTGACAGAACAATAGTTCGAAAAGTTTTATGAAATGCCGCCAAAGGAGTGCTGAACTTACAGTTTAGCACAGGCCCGAAACATGAAGTCATAAGAAAAACCGTGCTAAACTGTAAGTTCAGCACTCTTTTTTCGATCTACTGAAACTCAATCAACTTATCGCAAAGATGCAAAAAACGCAAAGAAAAAATTTAGCGTTCTAAAATAGTTTGCGCTTTATTCAAGAGTAAATCAGGCTCCGGCGGCTTTTCAAAATAAGCGTCAGGTTTCGGAAGGGTATCTTTAGCACCTATATTGAGCATTTTCAAGTAATGCAAAAAGACGTTTTCTTTAACACCTGAAAGCATAATCACGGGAATTTGCCTGAGCCTGGCATCTTCTTTAAGCCCTTTATACATCAAAGCACCGCCCTCTTCTGGCATCATCACATCAAGAATAATCAAATCCGGATGTAACTTTCGGGCATGATGCAAACCGTCTTTGCCATTATTGGCGAGCGTCGGCTTAAACCCGTTCGTTTCAAATAAAACCGACATGAAAATACGCATGTCCGGTTCATCATCCACAATCAGGATTTTTCTTTTAACCATCATCTCATCTGTCATCATAACCTCCGTGCCGGTACTTTCTTTTTTTGTAGGCGTTACACAGTTGGATTTTAACTATTTGAATTTATTATGTCAATTTACAAATCACGTTTCACGGATGGTTTCAGATTGCTTTAATTTTTTCAAACCGCAATCCGCTCATTCAACGCATCAATGCACTTTACAATCTCCCTGATGGTGTTCACCCGGCCTTCAAATAAGTTAATAATGCTTCCATGCTTGTCAAAGGGGTGACAGTTCAAGATATTTTTATCAAGCGCGCCGTTTTCCACAATATGATTCACTGCCATTTGCACAAATTCGATCTGATTGCTGTTGAGCGTTTGATCGGATATAAATTCGGAAAACAGATCATTGGCGGCGGAACGCTCCAAACCGACCAGTCCGGCAACAAGCCGCATCAAAGGTTCATCCCCGAATGCTTGATGATAATCATCCTCGGTTCCCAGTTCATGCCAAAGCAGGTGTTCGATGTGTTTATAGTCCGAATCCGTGAGCGGTTTGTTGCGGCGCAGTTTGTAAACCACCATATCATCTTTATGATTTTGCAGGTAATGATTGACTTTCTTGCGATAGCTTTGCAGATCGCCGGTATCGTATTCCCCTTGGTTTTCGTGTACGTATATGACCTCATCTTCAAAAGAGGTGTAATAAATTGCAGTGTTTTCTTTTTCCAGGAGTGCCAGCAGGTCTCGCAAGGCCAGGCGCACTTTTTCATGCGCAAAAATATCCGCGTTTTCCCAATATTCATCGGTCTGCACTTCACGAATCAAATCTTCATGACGTCGCACCTGGGCCAGATTGCCTTTTTCAGCCAGTCTTTCCGCCGTGCGAATCACCTTGATTTTGGGTTTGGGGGCTGGAATCCCCTCCAATGTCGCCAGTTCGATGGCATACATCAAAAAGTCAAAACGCTTGGCCAGTTCATCTTCTTCGGTGGGAACTGTTAAAGCCGCGATCTGTTCTTCCAGTTCACGAACCATCTCATCTGAAATCGACTGCCATTTGTCAGCGCGGTTATAGCGATGGAGATATTCAATCCTGAGCTGACTTGAAAACCGGGTTTCATCGATTTTACACACCGCTTTGTGAAGCCGCCCGGCCAGTCGGGTGCGGTGCGCCTTGTATTCGTCGGTCTGATAATCCAAGTGTTCCAGCTTTTGCGCGATTTTTACCTGAATATTAAAGAGGTTTTCAGTCAGGGATTTGATGATTTGGCCCTCTGTGCCGTGTTTATTAATCCGGAAAAACTCAAAATTGGAACAGTAATCAAAGATCAGGAAAGATTCTTTGTCATGCCCCGCGCCGAACAGGTCTTCACAAAGGCGTGTGCCGCGCCCGATCATCTGCCAGAACTTGGATTTGGAGCGAACCTTTTTAAAGAAAATCAGATTCACCACTTCGGGAATATCGATCCCGGTGTCTAACATATCCACGGAGATCGCAATATGAGGATGCTTCTCCTTGGTGGAAAGTTTATCAATCAAGTCATCTGTGCACTTGATGCCATGGTAAATCGTGGCGGCAAAGCGGCCCGCGTATTCCGGGTAAAGCGCATCAAAGCGTTTCAGGATAAAGTCGGCATGTTTGATATTTTTAGCGAAAACCAGGGTTTTGCCGATCCGGTCGCCGCCCTGGACATGAATCCCTTTGCCCATCAAATCCTGAATGACCGTATCGGCCGTTTGATTGTTAAACAAGAATTTATTTAACGCTTCACCGGATATATCCGTCACGCCGTCATCAAAGGTTTCTTCCCATTGTTCCTTTTCCTTGTCGGAAAGCGCATCGTAGTGAATGCCCTCTTCCATAAACTTCATTTTGGTTTCAATCGTGTTATAAGGAACCAGATAGTTTTCTCGGATAGCTTCATCCAGTTCGTAAGCGAAAGTCGGCACATTGTCCTCAAGCTCAAACACGCTGTAAGTGTTCATGTCAATATCGCTCTTGGGCGTGGCCGTAAGCCCCAGCAGAAACCCGTCAAAAAAGGTGAAAATATCCTGATACTTTTTGTAGATCGAGCGGTGGGATTCATCCACAATGATCAGGTCAAAATGCCCCGAACTGAACAGACGCGAGCCGTCTTTTCTTCTGGCGGAGTCAATGGCGTTCATCATCGTGGGATAGGTGGAAAACACCATGCGGCTGTTCGGGTCATCCTTGCGATCCAACAGATTGCAGATGCTCAGATCGGGTAGCAGATTGCTGAAATGCTTTTTGGCCTGTTTGACCAACTCCCGGCGATCCGCCAGAAATAAAATGTGCTTGATCCAGGCATGACGCTGTAACACATCCGTAATGGAAATCGCGGTGCGGGTTTTGCCGGAGCCTGTGGCCATGACCAGAAGCGCTTTGCGCTGTCCTTGCGCCAGCGTGTCACACACCGCCTGAACCGCTTTTTTCTGATAAACGCGGTTGGAAATCGCGTCACTGACCGTCACGGCATGAATCGGCGTTTTATTGGCTTTGCGATAATAATGCCAATCCAGTTCATCCTTGGTGAAAAAACCGAACACCCGCCGTTCCGGATAGGCGCTGTCATCCCATAACCAGGTTTCAAACCCATTGGTGTAAAAAATCAACGGGCGGATGCCATGCTCCTTTTCAAGACAATCCGCATACAGGCGGGCCTGCACCTTGCCCTTTTTGGGGTCTGCGGATGTACGCTTGGCTTCAATCACGGCCAGCGGTTTGCCGTTATCCGCATATAGCACATAATCCGCAAAACCCCGGCCCGATGGATTGGGCATGCCTTTGACCACCACTTCTTCGAGGCAATCCGTGCCAATGGTCCAGCCGGCTGTTTCCAGCGCCAGATCAATGTAAATTTTGCGGGTTTTAAACTCGCTGATATCATCACACTCAAAATCGCGGCTCTGCTCGGCCTGTTTGCGCTTGCGGGTGAATTCCCGGCGTTCTTCAGCCGAGCGCAGCATGGCTTTCAGTTTTTTGCGTTCCGCTTCCCATGCGGCTTCCTTGGCGGCCAGTTCTTGCTGAATCCGGCGGTTTTTCCGTTCCTGCGCGATGCCGTCTTTTAATAATGAAGGGTTAAACGGGGCCTTGTGAATATCAACAGAATAAGAAAAATCGATCCATGAGATAAAATCGTAAAGATTCCTGAGCGATTCCACGGCTTGCACCCGGCTGACCGGTTTGACCGTATGGGCGGCCTTATTCCCCAAAGATATGATAAACCGGATACGGGGAAACAGCTTTTCATCCAGAATCTCTTTAAACTGATGATCATGCACCAAGGAGGAAAGGTTGTCCTGATAAGGAACCTCCAGCTCGCTGTCATAGCGATACGCAAATTTAACCGCGATCTCCAGCGCGCACCGCGTTTGAAGCGCCGCCGTCGAATTGGAAACGGCCAGCGCCTTTTCCGCGTCTGTGCAGGCAATCTCAATCTCTTTGAATTTGGGGTCTTTTTTGAGATAGGCAAAGTTGGATGTCATCTAAAGCTCTCCTTTGAAGGCGCGTTGCATGAGGGCGTTGAAATTGTCTTCCAGTTCTTTGAGCGAGGCGGTCATGGCTTCTTTTTGGATTTCGATTTTTTGGACTTTTTGGGCGAAGGTGCTTTGGAGGCCGAGAGGAGGAAATGGTATATTGAATGCATTCAAATCTTTCTGTGTTAGCATAGGTTGTGCAGATGAATTATTCATCTGCCACAATTTCTGATTAATTTTTTCATTAACGAAATAAAATCTTAAGTAATTTATATCTACTTTCTTTGGTCTCATAATTAAAATACAAGGATTAATAGTTGCTTTTCCTATATCTTCAGTAATAGCACCAACTTTACCTATTGTATTTCCTCGTTGAACAATAAGCAAATCACCTACTTTGATCACAATTTCTGGAGATTCTTCATATTTTTCATTTGAAATGAAAACTGGAGATTTTAAATTGATGTTGCCTTCCTTTGTCAAATGTGTAGCCCCCAAAACAAGGGGGCCTGAGTTTCTTAAATCAGTTTTTTTATAACCCTTCCAACCTACTCTTCCTCGAATATCAACTACATTTTTTATCTTGCAAATTTCCCACCCCTTCGGATTAATCACAGGGTCGCCAAACATATCGTAAAAGAGGCTTTGGATGAGCTGATCCATGAGGGCGATCTGCTCTTTGCGCTTGTCGATCAGAGCCTGCGCCTTGTCCAGAAGCGCCACAATCCGTTTCTGGGTTTTTAGGGGAGGGAGGGGGATTTTATATGCCCAAAATTTTTTCATAACAACTCTTGGCATCTTTGCACCTGAGACGACACCAGATGCCCAATCAACGAATTTTTTTGAACGTAGATAGTAAAGTAAATATGTGTTATCAAGCTTTGATTTATCGGGATATAGTGGCACTAGCTCCGTCGTTGCGACTGCGAAAGAATCAGGAATAATTACTTTGTTTAGGTAAGGTCTTAACTTTGAATAGAGTACATTGTTTTCATCAACATAGCTTGATGATTGGGACGCCGAAGACGCCGTTATAAATTGTTTTCCTACAATATGCCCTGTTTCAGATTCAATTTGATCTAGAGTGAGATTCCACACAGTTTCATGTGGAGAAATTTCTTTTTTAGATTTGCGAGAAGGTGCTATCTCGCCTAACTTAACATTTTCCCACATCATATAAGCATCTCCTGGAGTTCTTTAACTCCATCCATTATGCCCTGCTCCAAAACAGCCACCCGCTCCAAAATCACCGAAGGCGCATCATACACCACCTCTTCATATACAATCTCTTTGTAACGATTGATGGAAAGATCATAATCATTGGATTTGATCTCCGCTTTGGGAACCAGAAAGGATTTTTCGGTGCGTTTGCGGCCTGTTTCAGCGTCCGGATGATCCCATCGTGAGATAATATCGGGAATGTCGTTTGTTTCAACAGGCTGGCGTTTGTCATCCAGACTGAGGCCATCCGCGGTCATGTCGTAAAACCAGACCTGATCGGTGCCGCCCATGCCGGTTTTCTCGAAAATAATCACCGCGGTGCTGACACCCGCATAAGGTTTGAACACACCCGAAGGCATGGAAATCACCCCTTTGAGATGATGATTTTCAACGATTTCTTTCCTCAGATTTTTATGCGCCTTGCTGCTGCCGAACAAGACGCCATCCGGAACAATGGTCGCGCAACGTCCCCCTTTTTTGAGCATGGAGAGCATCAGGGCGATGAACAGGAGTTCGGTCTTTTTGGTTTTGGTGATTTTGAGCAAATCCGCAGTGACATTTTCGTAATCCAAAGAACCTTTAAAGGGCGGATTGGCCAGAATCAGGGTGCAGGTTTCCCGATCCGGATTCAGATCCGACAGGGAATCCCGATATTCGATATTGGGCTGTTCAACCCCATGCAGCATCATGTTCATGGCTCCGATACGCAGCATGGTGCGATCCATATCATAACCGTAAAACATGGTCTGGTTGTAATGCCGCCTGAGCTTGGCGTCGGTGAATAGATCGCTGTGGTGTTCCTGCAAGTACTCGCCGGAAGAAACCAGAAAGCCGGAAGTGCCGGCCGATGGATCGGTGATAATATCTTTAGGTGCCGGTTTCATCAGGCGCACCATCATATTGATGATATGCCGGGGCGTGCGAAACTGCCCGTTGGTTCCGGATGTGGCGACTTTGGAAAGCAGGTATTCATAAAGGTCCCCCTTGGCGTCTTTGCCGGTCATCTGCAATTTATCAATGTCCGTGACAATTTTTTCCAGCATCCCGGGAGTGGGAATCATAAAGATCGCATCTTCCATATATTTGGAAAAAGCGGAATTTTTATCCCCATGAAGATTCTTGATAAAGGTGAACACCCCTTTTTCGGAATCAGTAAAGACCTTCATTATCTGCTCGGCCGGTTTCTGCTTAAACTGATGCCATCTCAGTGCCTGTTGATCCTCTTTGAAAATCTTCTCCGCTTCAATCCCCAAAAGCGCGGCATTGGCTTCCAGATCGTTTTGTTTGTCATCCAGCCCTTTAATAAAGAGCAGGTAAGTAAACTGCTCAATCACGGTCAACGGATTGGTGATTCCGCCCGTCCAGAATACTTCCCATATTTTATCGACTTTGTTTCTGATTTCGCCTGTTATCATAGTTTTCCTGGTTGTAAGTTATTGGTTTTAAGCAATATTCGCCCATTGGTTTAACCGTTGCTTGCATCAGTCCGTTCAACCGTTTAGCTCGGTCTTTTTCTTTCTTAATTCCATTATGTGAACTGCTCATCACCGATAAATTCACGGTCAGCTATCAGACATCGGATTATCATCACACCGAATACGCCTATAAAACGGTCAATAAGTCTGATGCGTTCTTTTGTATTCGAATTACCGCACTTGTCTAAGGTAAACCAGACAAAAGGAATGGCAATTCCTTTATATACGATGCCTGAAGTCTGAATGTTTATATTCAGTCACCCATATTTCCAGTCAGTTCTGTCAATAGTGTTGTGTCAAAATTTAGCTGACGGGTAGGAGTGCGAACTTCAGTTTGCCAAAACGCTCCAAAAGCGGCAAACTGAAGTCAGCATTCCTGATTTTCACCTGTCACCTTAAACTTGACACAACAATCAGGGCTGTTCAGTTCTAAAATTTCTTGACAGATCAAGTGTTTTTTTGATAAAATTACATAAAAAATTAAGACGTTGAAGGAGCAAAATCCCTTTATTTAGTGGTATTTGATATGATTTCTGACGAA
>JAUCGF010000119.1 GCA_030378005.1 Desulfococcaceae bacterium HSG9
CAATAAACTTTACAAACTCACTTCAAAAAGTTGGGAGAATTTGTATGAATTTTTTTATCGCAATAAATTAAATATGTTACAATCTTGGCACGCAATTTGCATACATTATATTTAAAGAAAACAATTTAGTAATTTAAATTTTTAATTAAGAGGAGGTAGCACAATGAAAAAGGGATTAGCAATTTTAACAGGTGTGGTATTTGGCTTGGTTTTATTTACGGGCGGCGCGATGGCTTATGACTATGGCGCTAATTTTGGCAGAAACATTACTATTTCGGATGAAGATTATAGAGGTTCCGGATGGTACAGTAATCGTGAAGACCAGGAAGTTGAACCCGGTGACACAGATAACCAGGATTGGGACTTGGAAGCGATGTTTTTAGGCGACAACACGCTTACTATGGTGATGGGATACGATTTTATGGATGGTCAAGATGCTGACGGATGGATTGACGGCGATTTTGAATCCGGTGATATCTATTTTGACACAACCGGATCCGTTCATAGGGGAACTGCAGACGCCGAATTTGGCACAGATGCCAATACTCCGGGAATAGATCTTGGTAGCAAAAACGGAAATAAAACTGAACAATACAACTGGGGATATGATTTGGTTTTTGATATTGACTTTGATAGTTTTGAATTAGTTGATGGCGAAGATAATGAATATACATTTGATTACGATATTGTTGAACTGCTTTACGATGAAGATGGCAATGCGCTTTCTTCCAACACCAGCGGTTGGTTCAGGATGAATGATGAATCCGGTGCTTGGAGATATGATAGCGGCGGCAATGTATTAGGAAGCGGTACAGGATCATATTTGGTGGGTCTGGATAATGGTTTAGATGGTGAAGGCATCACTGGCGGATCGCACAACGCCGTTTCAGTCAATCTTGCTTCAGCCGAACTTGAAGACTTGCTAGACCCGACAACATTCGTCTCGCACTTCACTATGCAATGCGGCAATGACAACCTCATGGGTGATCCGGTTCCCGAACCCTCCACAATTATTCTGCTGGGCTTGGGTATTCTCGGCTTGGTCGGTTTTCGTAAAAAATTCATAAAATAACAAAATACTATTGTATTAACTGAAAAGGCGGGACTGTTTACAGTCCCGCCTTTTTTATTTTTCAGACATTAAAAAATTTTGCCCCTATCCAAACTCCGATATTGCACTGCCTCCGAAATATGTTCGGTTTTAATCGCCGGTGCGCCTTCAAGATCAGCAATTGTCTGTGAAATTTTTAAAATACGGTGATAGGCACGGGCCGAAAGTCCTAATTTTTCAATGGCGGATTCAAGCAATTGCGCAGATGGCGAATCAATTGCGCAGTGCTTTTTAATAAGGAACGTGCTTCGGTCACACGTTTGCGGATGGCGTAGGAGGGTTCGGATTCGGTTTCAATCATCAAATCTTTTATAAGGGACGGTCGGAACTTCTAGATGAATATCAATTGCTTTACCATATAATTTACTGATATTTTCCGTGTTTGTCAGCTCGTATAAAAAAAATAGAAGATGTGCGTAAGAAACCAGAATATGAATTGGCAGAAATAATAATGGCCGCTATTGCCATGTTTATCTTTGTCATTAATATTACATGTGACCATATTTTTATTTCAGCGGCATATAACTGATTTTTATCGGGCACATTTTCCCACCTGAAATTAAGGCTGTTGCAACCAAATATATATTCTGATACTGATTGGTAGTCATTTTTTAAACTCTGAATTGCTGATTTTCTACTTTACACTTCAAACATTGCGTATATGTATAATACCAAACATCTTCTAATATCTTCTGTTTTATCGGCCTTAATTATAATTTTCGGCACGATTGGTTATATGGCCATCGAAGATTGGACTTTTATAGATGCTTTTTACATGACGGTTATCACGATAGCCACAGTTGGATATGGCGAAATACATCGTGTTAGCAATATTGGCCGTTTATTTACAATATTGATCATTTTTTTGGGAGTCGGATTTTCTATGTATGTTGCCGGAGTCATCGTACAACTGATGGTCGAAGGGCAAATCCGAGCCATTTTGGGGAGAAAAAGGTTGAATAATAAAATTAATCACTTGAAGCGACATCATATTATATGTGGATACGGACGTATCGGTCAGGTACTTTGCAATCATGTCAGGAATACGTCAATTGACTTTATGGTTATTGAAAAGAACGATGATATGATTCCGACGATGGAAACTGACGAAATCCTTTTTCTGACAGGAGACGCCACGGATGAGACCGTTTTACTTAAGGCCAGGATTAAAGAGGCGAAAGGGCTTGTGGCTGTTTTGGACACCGATGCCCAAAATGTATTTTTGGTCTTAACGGCGCGGCAATTAAATCCGAATCTTTTCATTATAGCCCGATCATGTGAATCACGATCAAAGTCAAAACTCCTGGCCGCCGGAGCGAACTCAGTCGAATCACCTTATGATATGGGAGCTATGATCATGGCTCAAAGAATAATCCGACCGACTGTAACGAATTTTTTGAATTTGGCACTCGCTTCCCAACCTAAAGAAATTCAGATGGAAGAAATCCCTATTACACCGGCATCCCATCTAGTGAATGTCATGCTGAAGGATTCAGGAATCAGGTCTAAATACAATTTGATAATTATTGCCATTAAAAAAGATGACGGACAGATGAATTTTAACCCCTCTTTTGACACTCTCATAGAAGCACACGACACAGTTATCGCTATTGGTGAGGCGGTTAATCTTCAACGGCTTGACAATGTGTTGAATCCTGATTGCTAATTTATCAAATTTTATAAATAATCCGCTCTTCCGTAATGATAATATCAATATACTTGTCATGCGGTTCCATTTGGACCTGTGGAATCATCTGGCTTTCAAAACAAAGCGCAACTTTACGAGTGGTGGCGGATAATTGGGGGATTAAGCGGTCGTAATACCCTTCCCCAGAACCGATACGCCCTCCTTTTTCATCAAAGGCGATTCCTGGAATTAGTGCAATATCAAGCACTTCAATCGGCACAACTCTACATCGTTGCGGGTCCGGCTCTGACATACCTTGTGCGTTAACGATCAAATCCTTATCAGGGTTATCAACCTTCATCAATGTCATAGTATAAGTTTCAGGATCAAAGGCCGGTAATACGACAATCTTATTGTAATGATAGCATCTTTGAACAATTTCTCTGGTGCGGACTTTGGCCTTTTTTCCATCAAAATATAAGAGTGTAATGTTAGATTCAATGAAATTGGCAAATTCAAATAATCGTTTTTCAATTGCTATGGTTTTATCAGTGATTTCACGTTTAGCTAGTGAATCAATCATCATATCAATATCTTTGCGTATTTCAAATTTTGTTTTGGGATCTTCTTCCATAATATTATATTCTCCTGAACATCTCTTAAATGATCCAGACTTTCAGACAATTAATTGACAACCCGCCCTATATTGATTGAATCCTCATATATGATATATATTAACTGTCAATCTGTATTAACCATTGACTAAAGAGATGATTCATAATAAAAATCTAAGCTTGTAAAAGCACATAATACCATTAAATTATATAAGATAGGGATTATCATGTTAGAAATCAAGTTTGTTCGCCAAAATTTATCGCAGGTCCAAAAAGCCCTTGAACACAGGGGAGATGCCGCTGATTTGCAAACTTTCAAACATTGCGAGGCTCAACGAAGAGACCTGCTAAAAGAAAGCGAAGCGCTAAAACATCAACGTAATGTAACATCACAAAAAATTGGTAAAATGAAAAAAGAGGGGCTGAATACGGATACGCTGACAACTGAAATGCGAAATGTATCCGGCTCAATTAAAACGCTTGATAGTGCGTTCAAGGAAAATGAATCTGCAATCAAATCAATTATGACCCAGCTTCCCAATATACCGCACGTATCAACGCCTATCGGGGCTGACGAAACTGAAAATCCGGTGGTCAAACAATTCGGACAACCTCCGAACTTCGACTTTGACCCGCTTTCACATTGGACTATCGGGAGCCAGTTGCAAATACTTGATTTTGAACGCGCCGCTAAAATCACCGGCGCACGTTTTCCGCTCTATTTCGGAGCTGGCGCAAGATTAGAACGCGCGTTGATCAATTTTATGCTGGATATTCATACGGGTGAACACGGATATATAGAAGTTTTGCCTCCTTTTATTGTTAATAGCCAGAGCATGACAGGAACAGGTCAGTTGCCTAAATTTGAAGAAGACCTCTTTAAAATCCATGAATCGGAATATTATTTAATTCCAACTGCCGAAGTTCCGGTGACCAATATTCATCGCCAGGAAATTTTGGATGAAAAACAGTTGCCTGTTTATTATACGGCTTACACGCCCTGTTTTCGGTCTGAAGCCGGTTCTTATGGAAAAGACACCAAAGGATTGATCCGCCAGCATCAGTTTAATAAAGTTGAATTGGTCAAATTTGTCAAACCGGAAACATCTTACCAAGAGTTGGAAAAACTTTTAAAAAATGCTGAGGAAATACTAATTCGACTCGAACTGCCGTATCAAGTTATCACGCTTTGTACCGGTGATTTAGGTTTTTCAGCTTCCAAGACGTATGACATCGAAGTATGGATGCCATCACAGGGACGCTATCGTGAAATTTCATCATGTAGCAATTTTGAGTCGTTTCAAGCCCGACGCGCTGACATTCGCTATAAAACCACAGGCAAAAAAGGTACCCGCTATGTTCATACGTTGAATGGTTCGGGCCTTGCCGTCGGACGCACAGTTGCCGCAATTCTGGAAAATTGCCAGCAAGTCGACGGAACAGTGCAAATACCGGATGCCTTACAACCTTATATGGGAGGGATGCAAAAAATAAGCTATGGAACTTGAACAATTTCCCCAAGAGATCAGGTCTTATATTTTTCCAAAACATAAAGGCGATCAGATTTATCGATGTTTGGCGTGCGGCAACGAATACGAAATTAAAGAACTGCTTTACACATGCCCATCCTGTGGTCAAGTGTTTTTGATTTATGATCGTGATTTTGATCAGCTAAAACAAATTGACGGTGCAGTTTGGCGTAAAATTTTTGATTATCGTAAAATGCTTTCGATTCCTGAGCTTAAAGGCATATATCTTTATCATGAATTTATTGGCCCGACGGTGCCCTTAGATGCTGTGGTTTATCTAGGGGAAGCGCATACGCCCATGATCGAGGCAAATCGCTTTTTACAGGAAAAGCTTGGCGTTCGTTTTTTTGTGAAAAATGATGGGCAAAATCCCAGTGCCTCATTCAAGGATCGCGGCATGGCAAGTGCTTTGAGCTATATCAACTATTTAATTAAAAGCGGGGCTGTTTCCGATATTTTAGCCGTATGCGCATCCACCGGTGATACATCCGCTGCTGCGGCTTTGTATGCTTCGTATTTGCAACCGCATGTCAAATCGGCAGTGTTGCTGCCGCATAAAAAAGTTACGCCACAACAACTTTCACAGCCATTAGGAAGCGGTGCCCGCGTGTTTGAAATTCCGGGTGTATTTGATGACTGTATGAAAGTCGTTGAAGCCCTGTCCGAGCGCTATAATGTTGCCTTGTTAAACTCCAAAAATGCCTGGCGTATTTTAGGGCAGGAAACCTATTCTTATGAAATCGCTCAGGATTTTGAGTATGATATGGATAATAAGGCAATTGTTCTGCCTATTGGTAATGCTGGCAATATTACCGCTGTAATGAGTGGGTTTATCAAATTTTACGAAACCGGCATAATTAAGGCATTACCGAAAATAATCGGTGTCCAGTCCCAACATGCCAATCCGGTTTTTCGATATTACGCAGCTACTTCGGAGTGCCGTCAATTTGTACCCGTTACGGTAAAACCCAGTGTGGCTCAAGCGGCCATGATTGGCAACCCGGTTTCAATGCCGCGTGTTATCCATCTTGCTGAGTTGTATAATCGGTTATCCGGCAGACAAAATGTTTTTGTTGTCGAAGTCACCGAACAGGCTATTATGGAATGGGAGTTGACCGCCAATCGAAATGGCCATATCACCTGCACTCAGGGAGGGGAATCGTTGGCAGGTCTGGCAGTCGCGCAGAAACTGGGTATTATTGATAAAAATGAAACCGCAATTATTGATTCCACAGCACATGCGTTAAAATTTTCCGGTTTTCAGGAAATGTATTTCGCCCGACAGTTTCCATCGGAATTCGGTATATCTTACAAATCGGATTTGATTAACGCCCCTGTGTTGATCGAAACTGATAAGCAAGATGACAGCTTGCAACAATTCATAGATACAAGTGCGCGTGCAATCGCGGTTGCTTTAAACTTAAAAACTAAGGAATTATCAAAGGAGTGAGATGAAGATAATTAAAAAATTAAAAGGATTAAATCATAAACACTTCTTGGTTTACATCTTCGTTATAGTGTTAATGACAATAACTTTTGCCTGCACGGCCAGCCAATCTTATCTTTCAGAAGAAGAAAAGCTAAAAAAAGCGGAGGCTTTACGGAATCTGGGTGAGGCGCATTGGCTCAGCGGCAACTATACTGCAGCACTTAGCAAGCTGCTTGATGCTGAAAAACTTGATCCGCAGAACCCTTATATTCATGACGATTTAGGACTAGTGTATATTGCCAAAGGGAGACCGGATTTGGCGATTGGGCATTTTAAAAAAGCCTTGGTAATAAAACCGGAATTTACGCCGGCAATGAATAATCTTGGCACTGCTTATCTTGCCCGTAAGGAGTGGGATCTCGCTATCTCAATTTTCAAAAAAATAAATGGTGATTTGCTGTATGCAACCCCTTATATGCCTTTAAGTAATATCGGGTGGGCGTATTATAACAAAAAACAGTACGCTCTCGCAAAAAAATACTATATTAATGCGCTGAAGATGGAGCCACAATTTGTTACAGCTCTGCATGGCCTCGGTTTGACTTACACGGCCTTAGGAGAATACGCCCAAGCGATTAAAACATTTAACAAGGGAGTCAAACTGGCACCAGGTTATGCGAATATTTATTTAGCGATAGGGAATGCTTATAGATGGTTGCGTGATTATAAGAAAGCGTTGAAAAATTATAAAAAAGTAATTGAACTGGCCGAAGAAAATAGTATGGTGGCAATTGAAGCGACCAAAAAAATGAACGGATTGAAATAAAAGAAAATATGAATAACTACTTGGGCATATATTTTTATGGATCAACATCTTCAACAAATCAGATTTTTTAAAAAACTCGATTCCAAAAAACCAGAGGGTTTTTGCCTCAATACTTAATGCTACTCAAATTGCCTGTAATTAGGGAACCCCTTACAATTTAACGGCTACCAACTAAACCATGGGAAAAATCGTGTTTCTAAAGCGAAGAAAAGTGATAGAGTTATAATGACCAAGAAACCCGATTTTTAAGACTTGTGTCCCCCTTATGTTAGTAGCCGCGCACTGTGTATTGTTTCCTCTACGGTACTGTAGTTGTTGTTGTTGTATCGCGGGGAACCGTTGTTGTTGTTGTTATTGTCGTTTCTGTTGTCGTTTCTGTTGTCGTTTCTGTTGTTGTTTCCGTTGTCGTTTCCGTTGTTTCTGCTGCTGTAATGGTCACTATAACCGTATTTGACGGTATTCCCTCCGAGACAGCGTTTACAATTGCTGTGCCAGATTCCCCATTACCAAATAAAACCACGCTAGCTGTTCCGGCCGTTGTTGTTATCACAGCGGTTTCACTTGTTTGACCATTTCCAAAAGCGCCTATAGTAGTAGTAAAAGTTATCGGGATGCCAAGTAAGCCAACCTCACCAAATTTATCTAACACGGTCGCTGTTAAGGTTGTGAAGGCATCAGAAGTAATAGATTCAGATGCCGTAACCAGACTGATAGTTGCCGGATATCCCGGTACTAAAGGTGCTGTAAAATTAATATAAGCAAACTGGGTGACGCCTAAAGATTCAATGGTGACCTCCGCTGTTCCGTATTCAGTACTGGATATGAGAGAAACACTTACTGTTCCAAAGTTAGCTCCCTCGCTGTTGCCAATGGTTTCGACAGTTATAAACTGGCTACCATTAGAAAAACGTCCCATTGTCGTTGAAAAATTTACGGGTGTCCCGGTAGGAACTAAACTTCCAGATACATCCGTAACTGTTGCGGTGATGGTTACAGAGCTTCGATCATCGGCTTCAACCGAATTGGATGAAGTCTCAATTGTTATTGATGCAGTAGAAGTGTCATACAATGACCCTTCTGATCCACATCCGGAAATTTGAAAAACAATAAAAAATACTGAAATAATGAAAATAATGCTACAATTTTTTTTTGATTTCACTATACGCTCCTTTTGAAAATGTCATATAATCATTTTTTGCGATTATTTCTATAAATTTTGAATTTTAGGTTGGTTCAGTTTGATAATTTTGGGGGTTATAAAAATAAGTACTTCTTTGGAAGATTCAAGCTCTTGCTGCTCTTTAAAAAGCCAACCCAGTATAGGAATATCGGCCAGCCAAGGAAGTCGGGTTTCATTAATATTCTTATCTGATTTAATAATTCCTCCGATTACAACTGTTTCACTATCATTTACCAGAAGCTCGGTATTGATACTACCAGTGGCCGCGCCAATATCTCCGCCAAATGTTTTGGGAACGTCGTTTGTCAAACTAATTGTCATTCTGATACGCTTGTCGCGCGTAACTTGAGGTGTAACCGTCAGTGTAAGCGTAATATCTTTCCATTCAGTTGTGGTATTTCCAGAATCATCAAGTTTATTATAGGGAATCGAATCACCCTGAGTAATGGTGGCTGCAACACCATCTAATGTCAAAACTTTAGGCGAAGAAATGATTTTTCCCTCTCCAGTACCTTCCAGCGCTGTCAAACTGGCGGCAAGTAGAAGTTCAGACGTTATAATACGAGTAAATTCTAAACCGATTGTACCTGCCGACATTGCGGGGGTATTTTGTGAAATCATTCCGTATCCATAAGTGCCGCCCCATGTGTCAAAATCCCTTTGAGGGCCGATTCCGGCTTTACCAGTAGTCGCAGGGCCGCCTACATTTCCGACGCCGGCTTTATCGTAGTCTGATTCTATGCCTCCAAAAGCTGACCACCTGATTCCAAGGTCTCTGCTAAAAGAGGTGTTAACTTCTACAACTCGGGCTTCAATCAGCACCTGTTCGGTAATCAGGTCCAGTTGAGAAATAATTTTTCTTGCCGCATCAATAACATCAGGTACATCCGTAATTACAATTTGATGAGTTTCAGCATGTACTTCGGCTTTGCCTCGCTCCGGTGTTAAAATCCCTTTAATTTGTGCTAAAATACTTTCAGGTTTGACATAATTTATGGGGAGGTACTCGGTTTGCAGCGGTTCAAGGGCTGCTTGATCTCGCTTGGCTTTCATAGACGCTTCGATAATTTCATTTTTTTCTTCTTCTTCCTTTTTTAACCTTGGAAGCGTCGCGATACGAATTATATCACCTTCATAAACCATCCCCAAAGAGTTCATTTTGAGAATCAATTCCAAAACCTGATCCCATGGTACGGGTTTATCAAGCGTCAGCGTCACCTTGCCATTTACCTCATCATCAATGGCAAAGTTTTTCTTGCTAACTTCCCTCAAAATTCGAAAAACATTTTTAATATCGGTCTGGTAAAAATCAAGCGAAATTTTTTCCCCTACATATTTTTGTGTTGTTTCAGTTGCCGATGAAACTTTACTATTCGTTTTGTTTAAGACTGTACTATCCGACGGGGTACCGGATGAAGTTTGCGTATCATTGTCTTTTAATTCCACCGATGCTATGGTAGCTGAAGGTTTCGGTAGCATTGCTGATGGATTCAAAGTAATTTTAAGCAAATTACCTTCCTGCTCAACATTATATGGTACCGCCTCACGCAACAAGATAGCAATATCAGTCGCTCCTGACCTTTGTTGCGGGGTTATCCGATCAACCGCACTCTCGAAATGAGTTGTAATCAACGGACGCCTACGGTACTTTGGAATACGGGTGTTAAAAAGAGATACTTTCAGTTGCTTGGCACCCTGTTTATTTACATCATATCTAACCGGATTCGTTGTTCCGATAATAATCATAGAACGCCCATCTGCGGTACTCTGGAAATCAATCCGATTTATCAAAGCGCGGCCATATCTTTTCTTGCCTGGAATGGTTTTAGGCTGTAATGTTCGGCTATCCGATGATTGTACCGGTTCGTCCGCAACTGAAAGCCCCGGAACCTTATTATCACCATTAGTTACCAAAGGTGATTTGACAGAGCCGACATTTATTAACAAGCCGTCATCGGTTGAGTAAGCGGAAAAATTATTCAGATATTTTTTATGGGTTTCCAGCACTAAGCGTACACGGTCTGGATAACCGTAATAACGCACCGCCTTAACCCATTCAGTGTTTACAGAAATTGTCTGTTCTCTCTGATACTGACTTTTCACGTTAAACATTTCGAAAACAATTCGTGCCGGACTATCCATAGTTGATGAACGATAATCTTTGATCGCCCCATCAGCCTGGACGGAGATGTTGACACTTTCATCTAATTCTGTCGCAGACACGGTGCGGATATTATTGGCAGTTAAACGCGTTTTTTGTTCAGGTTCAATAGGTTCGATATCAGATTCGTCGAATGACTGAGGAACTTTGCCAGGCTTACCGTAAAGTATTGACGAAGATGCGTCATCAACATCTCTAAGTACGACTTTTAGCCCTTCATCTTCCTGAATAATATCATAAGACACTTCTTTTAGTAATAATATTTCAAGGCGCACACCAAGACCGTCATCAGTTAATTTAGTTGCTTTGATTGATTTGACAATATCACTATCAGGTGTGTAAATCGTTTTTAAATCAGGTGCGACGGTTTCCGGCAGATAAAGGATCACACCAAGCGGATAGGGCTGTTTAATAGAAGTAGCCGTTAAGAGCCGTTCTGATTTCAGCAGTACTCCGAAACCATCTGCTTCATCAGTAGTAATAATACTGGTAATCATCTTTGTCGATGTTACATCACGATTTTCAGAGTTAGCTGTTCGTTCTACTCTGGTGGCAGGGCCGCAGGCAAATCCCCATGCAGTAATTGCAAGTAAAATAAAATACAATTTTCTACGGCTTTTAAAGATAGGAGTTTTCACACTCATCATTATAACTCTCCGATCGGTTTTTTGATTTTCATCAATCTTTCTATTGTTATGGGGTCATTATGTGAATCAACACCCTCTTCTTCGACAACTACCTGGTCAGCTGATATTTCAACAATATGACCTTCTTTGATCCCAATGGGCGTCCCTTTCTGTATAATATAACCCTTGCCGTCAGCCAGTTGCACCAACGCTAAATTACCACTCGGGGCTCGAATTATACCGACGAGTTGTAACTGGTCGATATCAAATTGTTCCAACGGCCCCCTATGTCTTTGTTTTTTGGGTTTAGCCTTAAGTTCTTTTTTGGGTTTGATAAAGGGAGCAAAAGGATCGATCCGTCCTTTAGGATTATAATAACTGGTTGTTTCTTCAGACCCCATAGATGCTTCCACATCGCTTTGAATATCAGAGAGATGTGTCTCAATTCCACTATCTTGGTTTTCTGTATCATCTTTTTGGGAAAATTGTGACACATCTGTTTCGGGCGTAATTTTTTTAATAGAATTATCTTTGGGTTTCGTAGAATCCTTGATGGAGGGAGTGATATTTTTTTTACCTGTTGATGACTGCGATGGCTTGGAATCATCCGACACTATATCCGGTATCTTTTTCAGGTCCGTTTTTTCAGCATCATCAGATATAACTGGCTCTGAGGGTTTTTGTTGAGATGGTACAGGCGGTATGTCGTTATCTTGGACGATATTTTCATTTGAGGCCGTCGGTGGCGGGATGTTTATCTTTTTGGTAGCCGTTTTTTGGGGTTTAGGCGGTGTGCCGCTGCCTGCTGGCGGAGGTTTGAAGTTTATCTTTTTAGTAACCGTTTTTTGGGGTTCAGGCGGTATGTCGCTATCTTGGACGATATTTTCATTTGAGGCCATCGGTGGCGGGATGTTTATCTTTTTGGTAGCCGTTTTTTGGGGTTCAGGTGATGTGTCGCTATCTTGGGCGATATTTTCATTTGAGGCCGTCGGTGGCGGGATGTTTATCTTTTTGGTAGCCGTTTTTTGGGGTTCAGGTGATTCTTCACTTCCACACCCACCCCAAATAAAAATGTAGAAAATAATGGTTATCAAGCTTGATAGCTTTATTAGTAAGTGCATAGATTTATCTCGTATCACAATTTCAAGTTTCAATAGTGCCAAAATTGAGGTCTCAAGTTACTCGCCAGTCATAAGATCATCTAGTCTGCTAAAATCATAACATTGATTTTAGCAGTTTCAATAATTTCAAAATGTTGTGCAATAACTTAAAATCTCTATTTTTTTTTAGGTTTTTCTTCTTTAGGCTTTTCTATAAACATATACGTCATAGCGGTGCATGACATTTTTTTAAGGCCTTTGATGTCGGAATCAACCATTTTGATGTTGCGTATGTTTACAATTCGGTTTAACTTAGCAACTTTATCAAAAAATTCTCCCACATTATGATAACCTCCCGCGACTTGTACAGCAATGGGGATTTCGGCATAAAAATCTTTACTAACCGCATCTTTGCGTTCAAATAAAAGGAATTCCAAATTAGAATCATGTCCAGCCCTTGAAATATTGATAAGAAGAGATGGAATTTCTTTGCCTTCCGGAAGCGATTTTTTTACACGGAGAAATTCAACCTCTGCTTCTTTCATATCATTGCGAAATTTTTCAATATCTTTTGCTTGTCGTTTAGCATTTTCAAGTTCAGTCGTAAGTTTGCTAAGTTCATCCTCTTTTTTATTAATTTCTTCAAATTTAGGCATATAAGCCAGCCAATAAAAAAGGCCGACAATAAGGACAAATGTCACGCAACATATAATTATGAGATGCACCTTATCAAGGTCACCGATTTTAGCCAGCAAAGGATCTATTTTATCGAAAAAAGGTTTTAACATTTCATTGAATATTACTTAAATTTAAGTTTAAATTAAGGAGCGGGTTTAACATGGCTTCCAATTTCGGAGTGCAGGATTTTGATTGAGATGCCAAGCGCAAACTAAAGATTTCATACACTTAATTTATAGCCTGATTTTCTAAACGGAGCAAGTTATTTTTCATTCCTAATCCCAATTTAGTTCTTATCTTTCTTCTCTTCTTCAGGTTCTTCAGGTTCGTTGGGGTTACGGTTTATAAAGCTTAATTTAAACTTTTTCAATTTCAAGCCATCTCGGTTAAACTGCATAATCGGCCCCAGTTGAACGTCCGAAAATTTCTTTTCAAGTTGTTTCATATAATCAGCAATGGTTCTATCATCCAATGCGACGCCGGCAATATTGATGTTTTTATCCTTTTCTACAAAATTGATCAGCTTCATCCTTTTCGGAATCATTAACTCACTCATCGTTTCAAGCAGAATAACAGGTTCTTTACGATTTTTCGAAAGGCCTTTGATAACTTCAATTTTCTTTTTTAAGGTTCCAAGCTCTTTTTTGATACTGTCAATTTCAGCTAAAATCTTTTTAAATTTGGCGAGTTCCTGTTGTGTATTTTTAATGTCAGTTTCTAATGCAGCAATATTACTTTTTAAATGGCTATTGTACAAAAATAAAATGAAACCGAGCGCAAAAACGCCTATTAAAAAAATGGCCGCTTTGCGACGATTTTCTCTTTTAATACGTTCGTCTCGATATGGTAAAAGGTTAATGCGTATCATTTATCATTCACTCTTCTTAATGCCAACCCCATGCATATCGCGGACTGAGGGGCGATTTGTTCCATAAAAGCGGGGTCTAACGATCTGTTGCTACTCTTAAATTTTTTAAACGGATCAATTTTTACGACTTCCGCCGAAGTTTCCGCTTGCAAAAGTTTATTAAATTCCGCAATATTAGCCCCTCCTCCGCTCAAAACAATGCGTTGTATTTGTTCATCCGGATTTGTCGAATAGAAAAAATCAAATGCGCGCCGAATTTCCGTACACCAGTCGCCAATGACGGAATCTAATATTTTTCTGAATCGTTCGGGTGGAATCCGTTCCGACTGTCCGCTTAACTTAATATGCTCTGCTTCATCTAACGAACAATCCGCAATAGAGGCGATTTTTTGGTTAATCTGCACAGAGCCCAATGATACGTCTCGCATCAGTTGAGATTGATCTTCAATTAGAATGTTCAGTGATGTCTTGGTATTACCGATATCGATCAATGCAACACATTCATCTTTAAGATCGTAACAGACTTCATATATATTTTGCAAAGCAAACGCGTCAACATCAATAACTTTAGTAGTCAATCCCGCCATATCAAGTAAGCTTATGTATTCGGCAATCATTTCTTTTTTAGCCGCTACAAGAAGAACGTTCATTTGTTCAGGATCATCTTCATCTTCATTCAGAATTTGAAAATCCAAATTGACATCACTGATATCAAAAGGAATGTATTGTTCCGCTTCGGTTTGGATAGCATCCTGCAACTGTTCTTCAGACATGGTCTGAACGTTAATACGCTTAACGATCACAGAATAACCTCCTACAGATAAGGCGATATTGCGTGTTTTGATTTTATTGCGTTTAAACATGTGGCGAATTGTATCTGCAAGGGTTTCCGGATCATTGATAGTGCCATCTTCAATTAATCCTGACGGAATATCAGTGGCAGCAAAGTTTTTTAATGTCTGATTTTTTTTCGTTGCCACGACTTCCGCCGCTTTAATCGTTTTAGAACCGATATCCAAACCTACAAGATGGGTTTTATTTCCTAAAATCATAATCTATACTCATCAGTAATTTCAATTTTTGCTACATCATCTTTATAGCATGATGATATATTTCTCTTTTAAAAACACAAATTCACTAAATTGTGCTATTTATCGCCTTTTATCAGATTTATGTCAAGATAATTATATCCGAATGTTATTATCCCTTTCCTTTTTCATCATCTGAATCGGAAGATCGGCAAAATGTTTCTTCAACTATAGCAATCGCACAGGTTGAAAAATTATAAGGATATTCGATTTCAAAACGAACGGTTTATGATAATGTTGAATTCAATAGAGTTGCGCCTGGATTTGTCATTCAGATAGGAATGAAATAATTAAATATCATTTAATTATTTTATAGCACAAAAATTTAAAAGATGAAAGTCTTTTTTGTACTTTTTTACTTTTCTTTTTTCTTGACAATAAATTTCGAATCTAATAATTGAGTCAACGTATCTTACTTGTTACTGAAGGGAATTTTGTATGGCTAAACCGATTTTAAAGGAACACCTTATCAACAGGGATTGGTGTAAAGGATGTGGCATCTGTGTCGCTTTCTGTCCTAAACATGTTCTGGAACTGGATAGAGATGAAAAGGTGTTTGCCGCGCGTCCCGAAGATTGTATTTGTTGTAAACAGTGTGAACTCAGATGCCCTGATCTGGCCATTGAAATCCTCACCGAATAGGGGTTTATTATGAATGCAAACATAAAATTTGTTCAGGGAAATGAAGCGTGTGTTGAAGGCGCTCTGTACGCGGGACTTGATTTTTTCGCAGGCTATCCGATTACGCCTTCCACCGAAATCATGGAGCATCTGGCTGCCCGACTTCCTCGTCAAGGCGGCAAGTTTATTCAGATGGAAGATGAAATCGCCTCCATGTGCGCTATTATCGGAGCTTCCCTTACCGGGCGAAAAGTGATGACAGCCACAAGCGGCCCGGGTTTTTCTCTGAAACAGGAAGCTTTAGGTTTCGCTATCATGGCGGAAATTCCCTGTGTTGTCGTTAATGTGCAGCGCGGCGGCCCCTCAACCGGCAACCCCACCCATGTCAGCCAGGGGGATGTCAACCAATCGCGTTGGGGCGTTCATGGCGATCATGCGATTGTCACGCTCACCGCATCCAATCATCAGGATGTTTTCAAAATGACGGTTGAAGCGTTTAATATTGCCGAGACGTATCGCACACCGGTGATTCTTCTTTTCGATGAAGTCGTGGGGCATCTGCGGGAAAAGTTGGTTATCCCTGACGAGGGCGAAATTCCCCTTGTCAAAAGGTTGCGTACTGCGGTTAAAGAGGGCACTGATTACCATCCTTATCTTCCGCGTGAAGACGGCCGTTTGCCCATGTCCGATTTCGGCAGTGTACACCGGTACAATGTTACCGGTTTATATCATGACATGTGGGGTTTTCCCACCGATGATCCCAAGATCGTCAAAGGCCTTCAACGTCATCTCGTGGATAAAATCGAAAGTAATGCTCATCAGGTTCAAAAATATAAAGAGTTTTATCTTGATGATGCCGAATGCATTCTGATTTCGTATGGTTCGTCGGCCCGATCCGCACTGCATGTCGTCAAGAACCGGAGACTCCGAGGTGAAAAACTCGGTTTAATCGAATTGCAGACGTTATGGCCCTTTCCCAGCCAACTGATTCGTGAAAGATGTGAGCAAGCCCATTATGTATTGGTGGTTGAAATGAATATGGGACAAATTCTGAGGGAAGTTAAAAACGCTGTTAATTTTCCGGAAAAAGTCTTTCTGGCGAACCGGATTGACGGAAGCCTTATATCGGACGCCGATATTCGCAATATACTGCGCATCATTCAGGGCAAAGGAGTTTAAGCATGGCTGTTAAAGACTACATCAGAGAAAGGTTTTTCCCGCATATATGGTGTCAGGGATGCGGACACGGGATGGTGCTGAACGGCTTGCTCAGAGCGGTCGAGGCACTGGGAATGAGTAAAAATGAAATTGTGATGGTTTCCGGTATCGGATGTTCATCCCGAATTTCAGGCTATTTGGATTTCCACACACTTCACACCTTACATGGCCGCGCCCTTGCTTTCGCGACAGGCGTGAAAATGAGCCTGCCCGCTTTAAATATTATCGTACCCATGGGCGATGGAGACGCTTTGGCGATTGGCGGCAACCATTTTATTCATGCCGCCCGCCGCAATATTGATCTGACAGCCATTGTGATGAATAACCGCATTTACGGGATGACCGGCGGACAGTTTTCGCCTTTATCGGGATATGGCACCAAGGAGACCACAGCACCTTACGGCAATATTGATCATACGTTTGATATTTCGGCACTTTCGATAGCTGCCGGTGCCACTTTTGTGGCCCGCACCACCGCTTTTCATGTACAGCAATTGAGCCAACTTATTAAAGCCGGAATCTTGCATGAAGGTTTCTCCGTTATTGAAGTGATGTCTCAATGCCCCACCTATTTCGGACGTAAGAACAAATTGGGCGGGGCGGTTGAAATGCTCCGGAATTTCAAAGAGATAACTACCCCTAAAGGCTCCAAAGCCAAACAGGCCAACCCCGAATTGATTGAGCGCGGTATTTTGCATCAGATCGAACAGCCCGAATACTGTAATGCTTATGAGCAAATGACGGCCCTGGCGCAAAAGGGCAAGTAAAAGGATATGAAGATGGAACGATGCAGGTTGGTGTTTTCAGGATCAGGTGGTCAGGGTGTGATTACGGCATCTATTATATTAGCCGAAGCGGCGGCACTTTATGATAATCTGAATGCAGTGCAAACACAGGTATATGGAGCCGCTGCCCGCGGCGGTTCTACGCGCGCCGATATTATTATTTCAAACGCTGAAATCAATTTTCCCAAAGTATATCAACCCAATGTCCTTGTTTGCCTGACCCAGGAATCTTATAACAAGTTTTATCCGATTATTCGACCGGGCGGCATTCTGCTGACCGATGCCCGTTATGTCAAATTGAACCGCAAAGTGGATGCGCGTCAAAAATCACTGCACATGTTTGAAAATGTAATGGATAAAATAAGTAAACCGATTGTGTTCAATATTTGTATGCTAGGTGCCGTAATCGCTCTAACTAAGCTTGTTCGACCCGATTCCATTATGCAAACCCTGGCAACACGCATTCCTTCCGATTTTTTGGATATGAACCGACAGGCGCTTGAATTGGGAATGACATTGGGAGAACACGCATAACTTATTAAATTTCAAATTAATTCCAAAATTATTGTTGAATTGATTTTCTTACGTTGCCAGGAATAAATATGGAGGTGAGCGTCCCCCGCAAGCCGTCCATTTTTTTATAAATAAAATTGGGTCAGCTTACAAACGGATCGTGAGGACACGCTCCTCCATAAGGCCGTATAATTCAGGTGATTTTAGTTAAGCCCCAATTTGAATTTAAGTGATTTAAGCGTATTTTTCATCAGCATTGTGATTGTCATGGGACCGACGCCGCCCGGAACAGGCGTGATTGAACCGGCAATCTCTTTGGCAGCATCAAAATCCACATCTCCTTGCAATATCGCCACCATCCTGTCAGGATTCTTTTTACTCGGTTTTTCACCCACACGATTCACGCCGACATCAATTACACACGCGCCCGGTTTAATCCATTCAGGTTTGACCAGACCTGGAACGCCCGCCGCAACAATAAGAATATCGGCGCGTTTGCAATGCTCGTCCAGCGCTTTGGTGCGGGTGTGGACAACTGTAACGGTTGAATTCGCGCCAGGACCTTTTTGTAACATCATATTGGCAATCGGTTTGCCTACAATATTGGAGCGTCCCACAACGACCACTTCGGCACCGCTTGTTTCCACGCCGGCGCGAATAATCATCTCCTGAATGCCGGCTGGTGTGCAAGGCGGAAATTTAACTTCATCACCGCCGATCATCAGGCGTCCGACATTTACCGGATGAAAACCGTCCACATCTTTATCCGGATCGATTGCATTCAACACCTTTTTTTCATCAATATGTTTGGGCAACGGCAGTTGCACCAGGATGCCGTTGATAGCGTCATCGTTATTGTATTTGTCAATCAACGCCAACAGATCGGCTTCGGCGATATCATCGGGCTGATCGTCCTGAATTTCGTGAAAACCGAGTCGATTCGCTGTTTTAATTTTTAACGTAACATAAGAAATGGAAGCCGGGCTCGAACCCACCAAAATGGTTACCAATCCAGGAACCTTACCGTGTTTTTCTTTAATTTCAGTGACTTCAGAACTGATCTCTTCTAAAATTTCTTCGCGAATTTCAGTTCCCTTAATTAATTTTGCTGACATTTTTTCTCCTTTTAGCTATTTGTGTTTCAATTCACGCCCTCGCACGGAGGGCGACATGACTTAAAAGCCGTAATTCCGGCTAAAATACTTACAATTTCATTTTTTTTTACAATGGCATCGGAATATTCATCAAACCTTTGGTCTCATCCATCCCAAGCATAACATTCATATTCTGAACGGCCTGTCCGGCCGCGCCTTTAACCAGGTTATCAATGGCTGAGATAACAATCAGGCGTTTATTAGCCCGATCTATTTTGCATCCGATGTCACAAAAATTTGACCCGCGTACGTTCAACGTATTGGGCATCCGATTTTCGGGTACGATACGCACAAACGGGCATCCTGAATAAAAAGAGCCGATACAGTCACGAATGTCCTCAGTGCGGACATCTCTTGCCAAATCAGTATAAATCGTTGTCAACATCCCGCGTGTCATGGGAACGAGATGTGGCACAAACGTAATATGAATATCCGCCCCGCTTTCACGGCTGAGGACCTCTTCCATCTCCGGTGCATGACGGTGTGATGCGACTTTATAGGCTTTGAATGATTCGTTGACTTCGCAAAAATGGGCGGTTAACGAAAGCGAACGTCCCGCGCCGCTTACGCCTGATTTAGAGTCCGCAATAAGTGAGTTTGGATGAACCAATTTGCTTTTTAATAAAGGTATCAAAGGTAAAAGCACGCTGGTGGGGTAACATCCCGGGTTGCCAATCAAATTAGCATTTCTGATTTGGTTAAAATAGACTTCGCAAAGTCCGTAAACGGATGATTTTAAAAGGCCTTGAGCGCTATGGGGTTGATAACAGGATTCATAGCGTTTCACATCACTGAATCTGAAATCCGCGGAAAGGTCTATAATTCTTTTACCTTTGGCAATGAATTGGGGTGCCAGTTCCATCGGAATTTTATGGGGCAGCGCAAGAAAGAACAAATCGGCTTTTTTACATACCTTTTCAATGTCTAACACTTCACATGTTAAATCAAGCATACCTGCCATAGAGGGATAGACCTTGTCAAATTTTACTCCGGCATATTGACGTGATGTCAGCACTGTCAGACAGATATCCGGATGTCCTGCAAGTAATCGAACCAGTTCAGCACCTGCGTAACCGGTGGCTCCGATAATACCAACCCGTATCATTTCACCTCCTTTTGAAGTGTTGCATCAATAATATTCAGATTTTGAAAAAACATGCGTGCCAGCTCCATATCTTCGGCCGTGGTAATTTTGATATTGAAGCGACTGCCGTCGATCATTTTAACCCTGTCGCCCCCATTTTCAACAAGGGCGGCATCATCAGTTCCTATGAAGCCTTCTTGTAACGCTTTGTCGTGGGCGTTTTTAAGCAAATTATATTCAAACGCTTGGGGGGTTTGTGCCATCCGAATCATTTTACGGGGAATTATTTTTTTTACGCACTCCTTCAGATCAATCTGCCAGAGTGTGTCAAAAGCCGGAATTCCGGTAATACAAGCCCCCGTCTGATAAGCTCCATCAATACAGGCGTTAAGTATTGCTGACGTAACGAACGGACGCACACCATCATGAATAATCACAATACCATTTGCTTTTGCAACAGCTTCAATGGCGCACAGGCCATTATAAACCGAAGTTTGCCGTTGAACGCCGCCAGCAACAAGAACCGGATTTTTTTGCAGATTAAGCCGATTGATAATCTGGCCGCATACGTTAAAGTCAGCTTGCGGGATGACCAGTATCACCTTGTCAATTTTTTTACAAGCGTCAATCGCTATCAGCGTATGCCCGATCAGCGGTTTTCCGGCCAGTTCAAGATACTGCTTACGAACGGTTTGGCGCATCCGCACGCCTTTACCGGCAGCGACTATGATTGCGAAGACCATGTTATTTCATTTTAGTATGGATATTGCTTGTCTCATTAACGATTTGAAATCACAAATAACAAATGACAAAAAACAAATAAATTATAATAATTAAAATCCCAAATTCCAAACTTTTTTGAGATTTAGATATTGAAATTTGGAATTTATTTGAAATTTGAATATTGTAATTTGTGATTTAAAGAATAACCTATCTCAAGTAGTTTAACTCTTTAGGTAAAGGGATGTCTTTACCCATCGTATCTTCACCGTAATTTCGAGCTGCGAGTATCTTAATATCTTTTAAAGCCCGATCATCACCTTTAAACGTAACCTGCGTAATGCCTTCCTTTTGAATCATTCCTCCAGCCCATTGAATATCCAGAACGCTGCTGGCGTCAAAATGGTTATCAACGACGCACAATTCAACTTGGCCGCCATAATGTTGGACGATTTTGGACACCAACAAACTGGGTCTCAGGTGGAAACCTCTTTCCACCGGAATACCGGCTGTGATGGTGCTACGAACAATGTTAGCATTTAATATTTCTTGAGCCAGCTCACGGCCGGTTGAAAGATAATGGCAAGCATAGTAAAGCCCGTAATTGACGATACGGTCCAAAAGAACATCGCTGTTCACCAAAGAAGACAGTTTTTCATGAGTCTCTTGATATATATTTTTATAACCGGTTTTGTGAAGATGGCGTTCGTAATAGTGAAGTAGCCGTCCGGTCAACTGCAACAAATGGAACACCACCGAAAAATGGCTGCGCAGTTCGCTTAACTTACCATTATCACTAATTAGCCCACCGGGAGCGACATACGTGTCAAAGGCGGATTGAAGGTTATGCACCAACATTTCGTAGCGCCTTATTTCGACCTCATTCACCTTATCCGGTACTATTTCTTGAATTTCCTCTAACGTGCATGTCAGAAAAATGCCAAATTGATCAAAATCTCTTGAAATGCTTAAAAAATCACTGGCGATAATGACAATGTGCTGCCGACGTCGATTTTGGTCTTTTTTATCAATACTTATATCATTAGGGAGCGGTTCATTGGTAATCAAGCTGGTAAAGTTATCGTCTTTAAAATAATCATCCGGTTGTTTTATTCCCAATCGCCCGGCTTCACGAATCACTTCAGGCGTAGTTTTTAGCAACGCATCCGTTAAAAAAAGCAGATTTTTCTTTCCTTCCTTCACAAAATCAGTCGTATCATCAATCTTATAGAAAATGAGCCGGTTTAAAATATGCTTTTGGGAATAACAGGCCATGCAAAGATGAAGCATAGATGCTGCCAGTTCCCTGTAGTAAAACCATTGTTTATTATTTTTAGCGCCATTAAAATCAAGAAAATCCTCCATAAGCTTGGATGAAGTAATCAATTTGGAAAAAAGAATTTTGGAAAAGGGATAGCCGGATGCCTCTGAATTCGTAATGTAACGGCAATATTTCAGAAACGAATGGGAAAATATCAGAACCTTTTTCGAAAAGGTGATATCACATTTTATTTGTTGGTTATTCACTATGGAAAAGTTTCACGTTGAAAGTGATAAGTGACTTGTAATTTTAAATTACGGTCAGACCAGTCAATAAGCCGAATTTTGTATCCGGTAAAAGTCATCTCGCACCGGATGACGATCATTCATCTGGGACGTCGATTGCCCGACGCCTCTTGCGACCTACCCGGGAACACGGACGGGCGGCCCTTAATTGTTCCTCTATTTGGTCTTGCACCGGGTGGGGTTTACAAAGCTTCTCCGGTCACCCGAAGAACTGGTGCGCTCTTACCGCACCTTTTCACCCTTACCCTGCATTATCAACCTATAAATTAAGGTTGAGTGCAGGGCGGTATCCTTTCTGTTGCACTGTCCTTCACGTTGCCGCGACTCCGTGTTACGGAGCACCCTGCCCTATGGTGTTCGGACTTTCCTCCCGATCTTAAAAACAGACCGGACGACCGTCTTGACTACTCTGACCGCATTATAGCAATCCTAACAGATGTTTTCATGATAAATCATGCGCTGGCAGTGCGGACAGTACATCAGTTTTTCTGACCGTTGCAGTTCGTTATACGTTTGGGGCATAATGCTCATATTACAGCCTCCGCAAACCGCATCTGTTACCGGCACAATCATTTTGGAATCCGGAATCCATGTCTTCACTTTATTAAATTCTTCTAAAAGTTTCGGTTCGATCTTATGGGATATTTGTTCCCATTCCGATTCAAATTGGGCTAATTCATTCTTGATTTCTTCAGCTTTGCTTTGAATCAGCTCCTTTTCACGGTTAATTTTATCTGTTTCCCGGGTATATTCATCTTGCGTAGCTGCAATTTGTTTTTCGTTTTCCTCAATCAGGCCTAGAATATCCAACATCTCATCTTCAATTCGAGAGTTAATGGCTTTGACTTCTTCAATTTCTTTTAACAAAGCTTGGTATTCTTTATTTGTTTTGACAGAATTAAGCTTTTCCTGGCTGCGTTCGATCCGGACGTAATTTAACTGAACATCAGTTTCATTATCTCGATAATTTTTTTTAAGCTGATCCTGATTTAATGTCCGATCATAAATTTTTTGTTCGTATTCAGCCAATCTGGCATCTAAGATTTTGATCTTGCGAGGCGTGCTGTCTAACAGATTTTGCATTTTTGTCATTTCAGTTTCATTTTTCTGAAGTTTCAGTAATGTAAATATCTGTTCTTCTAACGTAGTTGACATAAATTGGTGCAATCCTCTTGGTTAATTATTGTGAATTAATAAATGGAAACAAAGGGTTCTTTTTCAGAAAAAGAGATGTCGATACCTATATCATACCCCTTTGAAACAAGAATGTTCTCCAGTTTTTCTTGCAGAACAGCTACAATCAAATGTTCTGACGCAAAATGGCTGATATCAATCAAACCACGCCGGTTTGCTTCCGCATCACGAGCGTCATGATAGCGCAAATCACCACTGATAAACACCTGAGCATCGGATTCTAAAAATTGAGACATAAGACCGGAGCCGCTTCCCGTGCAAACAGCAATCTTATTTACAATCAAATGCGGATTTCCAGCGTATTTTATATGTTCCAAATTCAGTTCGGTTTTAATTTTCGCAGCCATAGTAGCCAGTTCTATGGCCGTGTCAGTTGTTCCGATACGGCCAAGGCCTTCATTAGGCACTGCCCCCTGGTCAGACTGCGGCTCCAGTCGCGCAGTTTGAACGAAAACACTTAAATTTTTTAAGCCTATGCGATGCGCAAGCAAATCATTTAATCCGTCCCTGGCACTGTCCAAATTGGTATGTGCCGCAAAAATGGCCAAACGGTGTCGGGCCGCCATGCGGATAATGCGGCCAACAGACGTATCAAAATCAATTTTGGTTAATGGCTTAAAGATTAAAGGATGGTGCGTAATCAACAGATCAATATTGTCGTTACAAGCTTCATTCACGATGGTTGTCAAGGGGTCTAAAGCCACCCGTAATCGTTTTACCGGCCAGCTCAGTTTGCCTGCCTGAAGCCCGACATTATCCCATTTTTCAGATAACCGTGATGGTGCAATGGTTTCCATCACGTCAATAATATCGGCTGTTGTTGCAATCATCGCTTTTAAATTTTACCGTTTTAAAATTAAAAAAGGCGTGGTAAGTAAAAAACCGCGCCTTTTAAAAATGTGTGTTATTTGCAATTTGTAGGCAGAATTTCCTAATCATTCATAATCTCGCTTGCATCATTTTTCAGAAAAGCAAAATACTGATTAATGATGTCTCTTACATTAAAAAGATGGGCCCACCAGGAATCGAACCTGGGACCGACCGGTTATGAGCCGGTGGCTCTGCCAACTGAGCTATGGGCCCCTTTTGTTTTGCTAAATGTAACGCTTTTAGCGATTGTAAAATGTTTTGTCAAGTGAAAGTGACCGCTATTTTTAAATTAAAATTTCAAATTAAGTGTCAATGAAGCTTTTCAATTTCCGGCTGCGAGTCGGATGTCTTAGTTTACGAAGGGCTTTGGCCTCAATTTGACGAATACGCTCGCGTGTAACCGCAAAATCCTGCCCCACTTCTTCCAAGGTATGGTCAGCCTTTTCGCCAATTCCAAAGCGCATTCGCAACACTTTTTCTTCACGCGGTGTTAATGTGGCCAACACTTTACGAGTTTGTTCGGCCAGATTCAGGCTGACCGCGGCATCGGATGGCAACATAAACTTTTTATCTTCTATAAAATCACCCAAATGGCTGTCTTCTTCCTCTCCGATAGGTGTTTCGAGTGAAATCGGTTCACGTGCGATTTTAAGCACTTTACGAACTTTATCAAGCGGTATTTCCATTTTTTCAGCGATTTCTTCGGGAGACGGTTCGCGTCCCAACTCCTGAACAAGATAGCGGGAAGTCCGAATCAGCTTGTTAATTGTTTCAATCATGTGAACGGGAATACGAATTGTGCGCGCCTGATCCGCAATTGCCCGGGTAATCGCTTGTCTGATCCACCAAGTCGCATACGTACTGAATTTATAACCGCGACGATATTCGAATTTATCAACCGCTTTCATCAAACCGATATTACCCTCTTGTATCAGATCAAGAAATTGCAAACCACGATTAGTGTATTTTTTGGCGATACTGACAACCAGACGAAGATTCGCTTTTGTCAGTTCACTTTTCGCCAATTTGGTGTAATAACGGCCTTCATCAACACATGCAATAATTCTTCTCAGACGACGGCAGTTCGCTTTAATCATTTTTTCACGGTGCTTAATTTGTTCAATAATACCGTTCAGTTCATTAAATATAAGTTCCGTTTCTTCTTCGCTAAGATCATAAAGCGATTGAATCCGATTACGGAACATATCCGGTGATGTCAGATTTTGGCGTAAATCCGCAACGGGTGCGTCAAGGACATTGGCGCAAATCACCAGCATTTTTTCCATCGTGTCAAACCACTCAATTTGTTTTCGGATAAGCTTTTCAATTTTATTGACAACACCTGCCTCAAGGCGCCATTCTTTGAGTAAATTGAATATTTTATTATTTCGCCGATTAATGCACCTTTGAATAATCCGTTCTTCATCCGGATTTGCATGGCAAGGAAAGAGTTTTTCCCGGAATGCCGCATTTTCCCTAGTGATTTCAGTAATTGAGTAAATGGTGTTTAAAAATCGTTCCGTCTGAATCGCCTCATCAACATAGCCGTCTCCTTCATCAAGATCTCTTAAAACATACTTGGGGCGTAACGCTCCCAGTTTGATATGCCCGCCAAGATCAATGATGCTATCCACGCCGGTTGTAGTGTCTAACAACGCTTTTAAAACATCCTGTTCACCCGCTTCAATTTTTTTGGCGATTTCGACTTCACCTTCGCGCGTTAACAGAGTAACCATTCCCATTTCACGAAGATACATTTTCACAGGATCAGTGACTGTTCCGAAATCATGATCAGAAGCGCTCTTCGTCTTGGTATCACTTTTCTTCTTGGGCTTAATGCTTTTACGCATACGACGGATATTTTGGCTGCCGACAATTTCAATACCGCTTTCTTGAAATAATATGAGCGTTCGATCCAATTGTTCTTCTGTAAACATCTCATCTGGAAGAAATTCGTTAATTTCGTCATACGTCAGGCTGCCTTGCTTTTTGCCTTTAGCAATCAAATCACGAATCGCTTCTCTCGTCAGTTGATTGGCGTTTCCCGGTTTTACGGATAATGTTAGCACCATATAATTTCACCTCCTGCGGACACACTTTTTTTTGGCCTTATTGCGGACATATTTTTGTTTTTCCGCCAATAGTTGAATAACTTTGACATCATCACCTTTAGCCGCCGCTTCTTTTATTTTGCGTGACAAATTTTTTTCAGGATATTTTATACCTGATTCAAATTGATTGATCAGTTTAAGACAATCTTCATAGCGCCATGTTCGATCATCTATGGCCAATGAGGTTGCCATAGCGCGTAATCGTTCATCTTGTATCCCATTTAGCAGTTCCGCAACATGTCCTTCCGAATCCGCATAATACTTTAAAATGGTATTGCCTAATGTCTTTAAAAGGTTATTTTCAAAAAAATACGGAAGCCGTCTATTTTCAATTTCAGGTATGATAGCCGGAAATTGAAGCATCATCGCAATGAGTCGGCGTTCGAATTTGGCTTTGGCGGTTTCCGTCTCACCATCTGTGTAGCCGCCCGACCCGTTAGACGCGCTTATCATTGCGCCATTCTCAGAGACCCAAGAGCGTGTATCATTTTTCTTTCCATTCCGATCTCGTACTTTATGCAGGATAGCACTTTCGTCAATATCCAAACGTTCGGCCAATTCCTTTCTATATAAAGATTTTTTATTGATATCATCAATGGCGGATAGGGGGCCGATCATAGCATCCAGTACACGCAGTTTGCCTTCAACAGAATGTCCATATTTTTTTACCGCCATATCCGTCAGAAAATCAATTATATTCTTAGCCTTATCAGCACCGCGCATGAAAGAATCCCGCCCATGTTTGCGGATATAAGAGTCCGGATCATGCCCCGCAGGCAACACTAAAATACGTGCATCTATATGGCCTCGATCAAACACCGCGATGCTGCGCTCGGCCGCTTTAATACCGGCCAGATCGGAATCATAAACAAGGATTGCCTTGCCATTTGCTCCAATACATCCCCGCAACATACGGACATGTTCATTTGTGAGAGCGGTTCCTAATGTGGCGACTGTATTTTCAGAACCGGCTTGGTAAAGGGCTAAAAAATCTAAATATCCTTCAACAATCAATACCGTTTCATTTGTACGACATTTTGTTTTAGCCGCATCAATTCCGTATAAAGACCGGCTTTTGTTATAAACCGGCGTTTCCGGCGTGTTAAGATATTTGGGCAAGGATTCATCGGTTACACGACCGCCAAACCCGATAATGCTCCCGGCAATATTTGTAATTGGAAACATAATGCGATTACGAAAACGATCATAATAACCGTTTCCTTGTTTATTAGCAACCACCAAACCGGCCTGTTCAACATAATTCAGAGGCGCTTTTTTTTTATAAAAAAAAGACAGCAGATTATCCCAGCCTTCCGGTGCGAAGCCTATTTTAAAGCGGGTGATAATATCTTCGGAAAAACCGCGCCGGTTCAGATAAGTCATCGCATTTTTACCCGAAACGCCATTCAACAGAGAATGATGGAAAAAATCGGCAGCCATCGCGTTGAGCTTAAATAACCGCGTTTTTTCATCGATCAGCCGTTTTTGCGCCGGTGTAAGCGATTGTTCCGGAATACGGACACCGCATCTTGCTGCCAGAATACGAGCCGCTTCAGGGAAGGAATATCCGTTGAGTTTCATCAGAAATGTGAAAACATCACCGCCAGTTCCGCATCCGAAGCAGTGAAAGATACGCTTTTCGGGGCTAACGGAAAACGACGGGTCTTTATCTGAATGAAAGGGGCAAAGGCCGAAATAATTCCTTCCCGCTTTCTTCAAAATAACAACTTCTGATACAACGTCAACAATATCAACGCTGCTCTGTATTTCTGAAATTATATGTTCAGGGATAAACTTTGCCAATCATTCTCCTAAAATCGAAAACAGGTTTATAAAAAAGTGGTTGATGCGCCTCAGTTGATTGTTCGCATATTACGTCAGTTTATAGACTGTAATAAGTGTGAACATACGTTTAACCGCAAATAATGCGGCAACTGGCAACGCCTGAACTTTTTTAAAAACCCGTCAATGGCAAATGACGGTAGGAAATTCTACGGGATGTAATTGTGTTTTTTTCCTTTTTATAGGCTGTAAGCTTCAACATTTTGATAAAGCCATGTTTGAATTATTTGCAAGTTGAAAAATTATTGAATCATATAAAAAACAAATAAACATGTTTCTTCAAATGTCAAATTTGAAAAAGAGGATTCAGGTGTCAGCCATATATAGACAGTCACATATTAAATTTCACAAGGATAGAGGAAGAAGGCTGCATTGTAATACGATGTGATACGCCGACGACTGATAACGCAGTGTGATTTAATATGTGACTGTCTATAGCATCCGCAAACTAAATCTCGCACTATGCTATTTGGGTTTTTCCCGATAATACTAAGTATAGCACCTATCTTTTAACACAATTCTTAAACATTTCTTTCATTGCCAAACGTGTCAATTCATCAGCCGAAACCCATTTACCCTGACGTTTGACAAATGAACCGAAGTCAAGAATATTTTCACTTAACGGTTTTTGGGTTTCATCAAAATGGCCGGTCCATAGCAATCGTGCGTTACTCACATCAATCAAGGCAATATCAAACGCCGCGGATGCAGGTGTTTTGACGCTCATGGTGCCGCCGATACGCTCTTTAAAACGATATATGCCTCCGGCCACCACCCAATCAGCTCCGAGTTGTTGTCCTATACGCACTAAGTGTTCACGCATTTGAACGGGATTTCTGTTTTCCGCAAAAGCACCAGCCATAACACTGCGGGCCTTGGTTCCGGAAATAAAAATATATTGCGCACATTTTTGCAATAATGCGGACATATTTTTGGTCATGGATTGTTCAGCCTCAGAAGAAACGCCTCCGGTTGTAAAAAATGACCCGCTTAAAGGGCTTCTGACATTTTGATTAATACCGTAAACGGTGGACATATTTTTAAACGGCAGAATCAGCAAGGTTCCCGCTCCCATGGAGACAGGGAATTTTTTTATCGGTTTGGAAGTTGAACAGGCGCTTATAATTACAATAAGAATAATCAAACCTATCCCCACAGCGTTTCTGATAATCTGGTGCCATCCGAATTTTTTGTTTTCAATTTCTGTTTGTTTTTGCATAGCCCGCTTCTCTCTTTAAGGTTATTTGAAATTTAATTTTCGTGATTTATCTGGATTTTGCTTCTTGAAATTTTATTATATCATAACACACCTTTGCTGGAACGGACGCCGATAATACGATTATCAGGCATTAGGGCCTGGTCTAAGGCACGTCCGCAAGCTTTAAAGATCGACTCAATAATATGGTGTTCATTTTCACCGTACAGAACATTGATATGTAGGTTTAAGCCACCCTGATTAACAAACGCTCTGAAAAATTCTTTGGTCAATCCCGTGAAGCCGTTGCCGGCGGCACTCAGATCACCGGGAGTATTGTAAACCAGAAAAGGACGTTTTGATAGATCTATCGTTACCATTGTCAAAGCTTCATCCATCGGCGTTACGGCATGGCCGTAACGGATAATACCGCTGCGATCACCCATCGCCGTATCGAACGCATTGCCTAACACCAATCCCAAATCTTCGACGGTGTGATGATAGTCAACATCCAGATCTCCCTGGGCATTAACAGTCAAATCAAAAAAACCGTGGACCGCGAACAGAGTCAGCATGTGGTCAAAAAATGGGATTCCGGTGGAAATCGTATTATTACCGCGGCCATCGGCGTTTAGAACAATGCTGATTTCAGTTTCATTCGTTCGCCGTTCGATAATGGCTTTACGTTCCTTTTCAGATTTCATTAAATTATTTTAGCACTCCTTATTTAATATAAACCAATACAAATATAAGGGAATTTTGTTTTTAAGTCAAGTTGGTATCCTGAAGAATAGCCCTTATTTCGCATTTATTTTACAAAATAATCGTGGCAAGGAAAACACGATGCAGGTTGCCGCATTGGCGGCAATGTGGCAACCGTGTTGAAGCCGGGTTTAGGCTTTAGATGATAGTTTTTAGGAATATGATAGAATGATTATATTGTATGCAGGACAGCAATTCCCCACAGTTTACTCCTTTATTTTGTCTGCCCAGAGCGCAGTTTACGTATATCTCCCACCCTCAAAGTTACATTTTGAGCATCAAAATATTCAATTAACGGTATAACATACTTACGTGATGCACCCGTCATTTCTTTAAACTGTGGTGTAGTGATCTCTCCTTTTGTTTCCAGGAAACGAACCAGTTGCTTTTTGAGGTTATCAAGTGCATCAGCGTCAAAATAAAGGTCATCTTTGGCTTTCACCAACAGCCCCTCATTGACGAGTAATAACAAAACATCTTTAGCTTGCGATATTTCGGCACCAAGGGTTTTACATAGCGCTTTAAAATATGGAGGCGTCAATCGACTGTCGCGGTATTGTTCAGAAATATTTTTTCGCAATACGGCCTGGTCCATGCCTAGCGACACCTTATGGTTTGCCATTCGCACAGTATCTTGCTCATGCATCACAGTTTTCGTTTTTATCAGCAGATTCAAAATCAGATTGAAAAGTTTAGCCTGAAGATAGGATGGCAACTTGGATTTCAACTCCTCTTTGGGCATACCTTTTTTCAGCGGATTAGCTTCATGATAAGCGATCAAATTAGCGGATGTCTGCTTTTTAAGCAATTCAAGACTGTCACCATGTATGTAAATTTTATGTTCCTTATCAATCTGGACGAGTGTTCTGTTGGATAACAGCCCCTGAATGCCTGTCCGAATCCGTTTATCCGAGAGGTTGACCATAATTTTGATATCAGCCATAGACACACCTTTAAAACCGGCTTGGCCGACATGATAAGCGATGATTTCTTCGGGTGTGCGATGGCCTAACGCTTTTAAATTGTCTATAATTTCAGGTTTGAAGCGTTTATGTTTACCGGGAATAGGATTTAATATCTGTCCACCGCCGATGGTTCTTACGGGAGAATAACTTCTTAAAACAAAATGATCATCCTTAACCGCCGCGATGGGCGCTTCAAGATGGATTTGCGCCACTGTATCTTCTCCCTGAGCCAATTCATCATTTTCCAACAAAATCAATACGCCCAAAATTTCGCTGGTACCGCTGTGAAACCGAATCCTCGCACGATTTTTAAGCGGTTTTTTGCAACTTCCAAGATAATGCAACGTAACATCAAGCATATAACTTGGTTTTAAAGCATCCGGGGACGCCAAAATATCACCCCGTTGAATCACCGCCTTTTCAAGCCCCTGCATATTGATAGCCGTGCGCATACCGGATTCGGCCGCATCCACACTTTGATTGTGAACCTGAATACCTCGCACCTTAGATTTGATTAAAGACGGGTACAACATGACCGAATCGCCGACTCGCACATTCCCCGAAATCAAACTGCCGGTAATAATCGTGCCAAATCCGTGCATCGTAAAAATACGGTCAATCGGCAGCCGAAAAAAGGCGGATGGTTGGCGACTGGGAATCTGAGCGCACAATGTGTCAAGCATGCGGATAAATTCGTCAATTCCCTGACCTGTGACAGAAGATACAGTGACTATACAGCTATTTTCTAAAAAAGTGCCTTGAATGAAATCGTTGATATCATCTAGCACCAGTTCGAGCCATTCTTCATCAACCATATCAATTTTGGTAAGCACGACAAAAGCATGCTTTATTCCAAGAAGCGTACAGATTTCAAGATGTTCCCGGGTTTGGGGCATCACACCCTCATCCGCGGCAATCACCATCGCCACAATATCGATTCCGGTGGCGCCGGCAACCATGTGCTTTACAAATTTTTCATGCCCCGGAACATCGACGATGCCAAGATGCTGCCCACTCGGAAGGTCAATGGAAGCAAATCCCAGTTCGATTGTAATACCGCGCTCTTTTTCTTCTTTCAGCCGGTCTGTATTAATACCGGTGGCCGCTTTGATCAAAGATGTTTTGCCATGATCAATATGGCCGGCAGTGCCAAGTATAATCTGTTTCACCGTTTAATTGCTCCTTTAGGAGGTCTTATTCTTTTTTGCGGATTCTTATATATTCTGACAGGTAGGCCATCCCTACCAAAAAAACACCTAACCCTGCAACATAAACAAGGTCGGCATCAGGATAAAAAAAGCGGGAAAGCATAACGGCAAATACTGCCCCTAAAACAGCTCTGACAAGAAAAATGTAAAAACGATTCACAAAAAACACCTGCCACATCATTAAAATATTGTTGTTATTTGCGTGGAACATACATGAGAAGGCAAGATGGGTCAATGAATAAGATGACATGGAAATTTTTCCCAATCAGTCGAAAATATACAAAATAAATTATTTTCCAGATAGCGAAAAAATAACTTGCTATTGATTCAATATGCTGCTATAAGACGCGGATTATATGGTGGGTGTAGCTCAGTTGGCAGAGCGCTAGGTTGTGGTCCTGGATGTCGAGGGTTCAAGCCCCTTCACTCACCCCATTTTTTTACAATGCGCCCGTAGCTCAGCTGGATAGAGCGCCGGACTTCGAATCCGTAGGCCGCAGGTTCGAATCCTGCCGGGCGTACTATGTATTACAAAATATTCTCAAAGGGTTATGCGTGGCAACGTTTAACCCTTTTTTATTGAAATCATGTATTGTGTATCTCAAAGCATAAAGCATACATTAAGGTAATAAATGGCCCCTGGCAAAATTGGCCATAGAAAGTAAAATATCGTTCATACCATCAAGGCGCTTGATCAGCAATTCGATCAGGTAACTGATAATTTTCTCTTTAAGCACTGGATCAACATTATGAAAAGATGTTTTTTCCATTTTCAGAACAAAAACTCTTTCAGCCGCGATGACATTGCTGTAACGTGGTTTGTCTGATAAAAAGGACATTTCGCCAAATATCTGGCCGGTGCCTAATCGTCCAATCGGAGCCTGAAAATCCGTTTTTGTGATAAGAACACTTCCCTTAATAATTAAGTAGAGGGAAGAAAACATGCCACCTTCCGTTATAATCCGATCCCCTTTATTAAATGCTAAAAAGGAATGGTCCATATTTGAAAATAATCGTTTTTCCCGTTCTGAAAATTTTTCAAACACTGGCATGTCCTTAATAATATCATAAAGCAGCATCGTGATTTCCTCTATTTTAAGCCTTAAATGGGAGCCTGTTCTTCCCCAAAGATAAGTAAGTCAGCTTTGTCTTAATAATGCGTATATTACGCTATGTTATTATCTTACCTAATAACCCCGAAAGTTACATATAACAAACTATTTTTTTGAAATCAAATAGTAAGTCAGAGTGAACAGCCAGAAAATACCGACTTTATATTCTGATAACCCCATCGCTCGAATAAACTGGTCACCAAAGCCGGGTTTTCCACCAAATGCAAAGTAACTTGACTTAGCAATGAAAAGCAATTATTAATCGGAGTATTTAAAATAGTACGAAGCGTATTTTATCGCAGGCCAATAAAAAAACAACAACATGATTATATCATAAACATATTTAATTTTAAAGCAAATGAAACATAAAATAAAGACATTAATTCAAAAAGCGGCGCTAAAAGCGCATGAACAGGGCGAATTGCGATCTTCGACAATTCCGCCATTTTCCGTCGAAGAATCTAAGAGCGATATACACGGCGATTTTGCATCCAATTTTGCAATGACGGCCGCAGCGGCTCAAAAAATGGCACCGCGCAAAATTGCTGAAACGGTGATTAAGTATTTGGACGCCGACCGCGCGTTCATCGCCAAAACGGAAATTGCCGGTCCCGGATTTATCAATTTTTTTATTCGGCCGGCCGCGTGGCATTTGATTCTGAATGCCATCCACACCGCAGGCACTCAATATGGGGCATCTGACATCGGCAGCGGACAAAAAATTCAAGTCGAGTTTGTCAGCGCCAATCCCACCGGACCGTTGCATGTGGGGCATGGGCGCGGCGCGGCTGTGGGCGATAGCGTTGCCAATATTTTATCTTTTTCAGGCTATCAGGTTGAAAAAGAATATTACATTAATGATTCCGGACGCCAGATCAATACATTGGGGAAATCGGTTTTTCTGCGTTACCTGGCATCCCTGGGAAAAAAGACCGATTTTCCCGACGACTGTTATAAAGGTGATTATATCAAAGACCTGGCTGCTGAAATCGGTTTGCGCGAAGCTGATCAGTTAGCGTCTGTTGACGAACAGGAAGCTATCGCTTTATGCGCACGTTTAGCAGCAGCCAAAATTATCGCCGGCATTCGGCAAGACTTGAACTCCTTTGGCATAACATTTGATAACTGGTTCAGTGAACAGAGCCTTTATGATTCCGGCAAAGTCGATGCGGTTTTGCAAAATTTGCGCAAACAGGAGTTGATTTACCCTAAAGATGGCGCTTTATGGTTCAAAACAACTGCTTTCGGAGATGAAAAAGATCGCGTTGTGGTTCGTAAAAACGGTCTGACCACCTATTTCGCATCCGATATTGCCTATCACCTTAACAAATTTGAACGCGGCTTTGACCGCCTCATTGATGTATGGGGTGCGGATCACCACGGTTACTGCGCACGTTTGACAGCCTGTGTTGAAGCTTCGGGCCACAAACGCGACCAATTCAGCGTTATTCTGGTAAAATTGGTCAACCTGTTGCGTAAGGGGAAACCTGTGGCTATGTCCACGCGTGCGGGTGAATTTGTTACTTTACAGGAGGTGATTGATGAAGTTGGCCGGGATGCGGCGCGTTTTCTTTTCTTAACGCGCAGCTATGACAGCCCGCTTGATTTTGACTTGGATCTGGCCAAACGGCAAACCAATGATAATCCGGTTTATTATGTTCAATATGTGCATGCTCGTATCACCAGTATCACCCGTAAAGCAGATAAACAAGGTCTGAAAACGACTGATTTGAACCATCAGGCTGTCAGTCGTCTGACAAGTGGCGAAGAAATCCGAATAATCAAATTGCTTGCCCGATTTCCCGAAACAGTTCAACATAGCGCCGAAACAATGGCACCGCATCGTATCACCTTTTATTTAATGGAACTGGCCGCCGCGTTTCATTCTTACTACAACAAACACCGGGTGTTGGCAGATGACACGGAATTGGCCTGCGGGCGCTTATATTTAATCGCAGCGGTAAAAATTGTCATCCGCAATGGTTTGGCACTTTTAGGTGTTTCGGCGCCGGAAAAAATGTAAGGAATCAGAAATAATTATGGCCGTAACAAATCAAAATTCTGATTCTGAATTTCGCCCGGCATCTTCGATGTTCCGTCATGGTGCGCTGCGATGGTTTATTCTCTTTTTTTTTATTTCGGCCGGGTGGTTTACACTGGGGGTATTTGTGGGCCGTGGCATGGCACCCATTGAGTTTGATATTAATAAACTTCAGGCCGAATTGATTCAACTGCGCCAAAACCATCTTGATAAAGAATTGAAGCGTTTTTTAATAGCCGACGGTAAAAATGGTAAAACCGCACTTTCTTTTTATGACAAATTGAAAGATCGCAAAGAATCGACTCCGATACCGCTCGAAGCGTTTGATCCTCCGGCCAAAGAACATTCGACTAAAGCCGCTTCTAAAATTGAAATTCAAGATCGCATTAAATCACCGGAAGTCTCAGTGCCAAAACAACTTGTAACCAAGCCGCTTGCAAGTAACGTTTCCCCGGATGCCGTACACAAGTTTACGATTCAAGTGGCTTCCGTCCAGGATTTAAACGCGGCCAACCGGATGGTGAACAAACTTAAAAATGGAAACTATCCGGCCTATAGCGCTATGAGCCAAATTTCCGGTAAAGGAATTTGGTACCGTATCCGCGTAGGATTGTTTGACAGTAAATCACAAGCCGACTACCTTATCCGCCGGCTTAAAAAGGATAATTACAACACAATTTTGCTTCAAGCCAATTAGGAAACATAATAATGAAGATTACCAAAGATGAGGTTTTGCACGTTGCAGCACTGGCGCGACTTGAATTGACCGATGATGTCATTGATCAATTTGCCGGTCAGATTGCGACGATTTTGGAATATGTCGATACACTTAATCAGGTTGACACCCAAGGGGTTAAACCGACTTCTTATGCCACTTTCAGGACCAATGCGTTCCGTGAAGATATTAAACGGCTGTCTCTTGAACAAGATACGGCTTTGGCCAACGCACCGGCTCAAGAGGATGGATGTTTCAAAGTGCCTAAAATTCTTTAAGATAATAGGAGTTACGCAGTTGGATTTTAACTACCTGAATTTATTAGATGCAGCAAAATACCACATTCAATAAAATCAATAGGTTACATTTCAACTGCGTAACTCATAGATAATATAACTATATTTTAACACCTTTTTAAAAATGAATAGCACCTTATAAAATGAAACTATATGAATTAACGATAGTGGAAGCCCACGCGCTTCTAAAACAAAAAAAAATCTCTTCGGAAGAATTGACCCGCTCCGTGCTTGAACGTATCAATGCGTTGGATGATAAAATCGGCGCTTTTATTACTGTTGCGGATGAAATCGCGCTTGCAATGGCGCGACAGGCAGACAGTATGATCGCTCAGGGCATGGAGACTCCTCTGACCGGTATCCCCATAGCGATAAAAGATTTGATATGTACTCAAGGATTGCGTACAACCTGCGCTTCACGTATCCTTGAAAATTTCATTCCGCCATACGATGCGTTTGTAATCAAACAGCTTAAAAAAGCCGGTGCCGTTATTGTGGGCAAAACCAACATGGATGAATTTGCAATGGGGTCATCCACTGAAAATTCGGGGATACAAATTACGCATAATCCTTGGGATTTTAACTGCATTCCGGGTGGCTCATCCGGCGGTTCGGCTGCGGCCGTTGCTGCAGATATGTGTTTTGGAGCGTTAGGTTCGGATACAGGCGGTTCAGTGCGGCAACCGGCTTCCCATTGCGGTGTTGTCGGCTTAAAACCCACTTATGGCCGGGTGTCACGTTTCGGATTGGTGGCTTATGGGTCTTCTTTGGATCAAATCGGTCCTATTACGAAAAATGCTGCCGATTGTGCACTTTTGATGAATGGGATTGCCGGTTATGACCCACAAGATTCCACTTCCTCGCCGACGCCAATTCCCGATGATTACAGCGTTATCTCCGGGGAAGGTCTAACGGGCGTTAAGCTTGGGATTCCCCGTGAATATCAAGCTACGGAAGGAATTGATGCCAGCGTTTCCCAAGCCATCCGTAAAGCGATTGGCGTATTGGAAACGCTGGGAGCGCAATGTGTTGATATTTCGTTGCCGCTCACTCGCCATGCGGTATCAGCCTACTATGTTATTGCACCATGTGAAGCCAGTTCCAATCTGGCGCGCTATGATGGCGTCAAATATGGCTTTCGCGATACAAATCAGACAGGGCTTGCTGAGATGCAGCGTTCCACGCGTTCTCTGGGATTCGGTGACGAAGTGCAGCGCCGGATTATTTTAGGCACGTATGCCCTTTCCGCTGGCTATTATGACGCATATTATAAAAAAGCTTCTCAGGTGCGTACACTTGTCATAGAGGATTTTAAAAAAGCGTTTGAAAAGTGTGATGTGATTATCGCACCTGTTGCGCCAACGCCAGCGTGTCCGATAGGACTAATGACCCATGACCCGCTACAAATGTATCTCGGTGACATATTCACACTGTCAGCCAATTTAGCGGGAATTCCGGGTATGTCAACACCGTGCGGTTTTTCTGACAAAGGAATGCCAATCGGACTCCAGATACTCAGCAACCATTTTAATGAAACCGCTATTTTCAAGGTTGCGCATAACTTTCAACAAGCGACTGATTTTCATTTGAAAAAGCCTCAATTGGACATAGATTGAGAATAAGTAAAAAATTTTGAGGAGCTATTTTTTATGAGCATTTTACCGCAAGGCGAGGAACTGCGAAAAGCGGTTAAGTGGATTTCCGATAAAAAACAGTATGAATCGGAAACGGATTTAAATAAACTGATTCAACAAGCCGGTCTGAAATTTAACCTGTCGCCCAAAGATGAAGCCTATTTGGAACGGTTTATCAACGAAGGATAAGGAGGTAAGTATGTATAGTTCAATCAGAGGCATATATAAAAAGGGAAAAATCATCCCTATTGAGCCGATCGAAAATGATAAAGATGAAATTGATGTTATAATAACTTTATTAATTGAAAATAATAATACCCCCAATCTTAATGTGGATAACTCTGATGATGAAATTCTCCGTACAATGGGTGAACGTTCAGTGGAAGGTAAATTTTCGGATGCATCGGAATCTCACGATCAATACTTATATGGTGCTAAGTGCAAAAAATGAGAAAAATATTTATTGATACAGGTTGCTGGATTGCTTTAAACAATATCAGAGATAAATATCATAAACATGCTGTTTTTGAGAATAAAAAGCTATTAAGTGAGGGCTGTTTTTATGTAACAAGTGATTATGTATTGAATGAAACATACACTCTTCTACGATACGATGTAGGCCATAAAAGAGCAATAGAATTTGGTCATGAAATCAAGACTTTAAAAGAAAGAAATAAAATATTTGTCGTTCATATCACTGATGATTTATTGAAAAAAGCATGGGATATATTTGAAAAATATTCCGACAAAGATTTTTCTTTTACTGACTGCACCAGTTTTACAATTATGAATGATATGAAAATCAAAAAGGCATTCTGTTTCGATAAGCATTTCGAACAATACGGATTTATAAAACTACCGTTTATCAAAAATTAGCTTATATTTGGCACTCCTTCAATTGTAAACCGGAATCAGCATATGTCTAAAATCAAAATTCTTCCAGAAATTATCGCCAATCAAATCGCCGCCGGTGAAATAATTGAACGGCCGGCGTCGGTTGTTAAAGAATTGATTGAAAATTCGTTAGACGCCGGCAGTACACGTATTTTGGTGGAAGTTGAAAAAGGCGGACGTGCGCTGATCCGCGTGGGTGACAATGGCATCGGTATGAGCCGGGACGATGCACTGCTTGCTTTGGAACGGTATGCAACAAGCAAAATTTATGATGACACGGATCTTTTTGCGATTAGTACGTTGGGATTTCGTGGGGAAGCGCTCCCCAGCATCGCTTCGGTCACTCAATTTTCGCTGGTGACCAGAGAAACACATACTGCCGAAGCCACGGCAATCCGTATAAATGGCGGTAAGTTGATTGATGTTTCCGCTGCCGGGGCACCGGCAGGAACAATGATCACCGCGAAAAACCTGTTTTTCAATACGCCCGCACGGCGTAAATATCTTAAAACAATCCCTACGGAGATGGGGCATATTACGGATACGGTCGCAAGCATTGCGATGGGGTGGCCGGAAGTTCAATTTCAATTGAATCATAATGGAAAGTCTGTAAAACACTGGCCATCCACTGACGCATCACAATCACGCGCTACCGCTATCCTCGGAAGCGATGTACAAGATGCCCTTATTGCTGTCAAAACGGAATCCGATCCGGTTGCCATTACGGGTTTTATCGCCTCTCCGCAGATAACACGCCGAACCGCTAACGGTTTATACCTGTATGTCAATGGCCGTTTTATTCGTGACCGAATGGTTCGCCATGCGATCTTACAAGGCTATGCAGGCCGCTTGATGAAAGGGCAATTTCCTGTTGCCGTACTTTTCATTACCGTTCCTTATGATATGGTGGATATCAATGTTCATCCCACCAAACATGAAGTCCGGTTTGCGCGTCCCCGGATGGTGCATGAGGCCGTTGTCACATCTATAACCCAAACATTGCGGCAATCCCTGCATCCCGGAAGTTTAGAAAATATGCCAGAGGAAATAACGCCTCCTGCACCCACTTCTTCAATCGGGGAATACCGTTCTGATTATAATGAAAACAGAATAAATAAAGAGCCGCGGGAATTTCAGGATAAAAGAGATATAACATCGGCCATATCTTTGGAAAACTCTGACGACGCAAGCGATACCAAAGAGCAACCCCCTCTTTGGAAACCGAAATTTTTTACGGATTTGAGATTTATCGGCGAATTGCATAACACCTATCTTCTGTGTGAATCTCCGGACGGATTGATTCTGGTAGATCAGCACGCCGCGCATGAACGGATTGTGTTTGAACAATTAAAACAGAAAGCCGATGCTTCCACACCCGCGACACAAAAACTGTTGATTCCGGAAACGTTTGATCTGAATCATCGTGAAGCCGCTGCTTTTGAAAAACTGATTCCATCATTTCTGATGCTTGGATTGGAAATTGAACCGTTTGGAGGTACCACGTTTGTTGTCAAATCAGTTCCCGCATTGCTATCCGGAAAAGAACTTAAACCGCTTTTAATGGAAATCGCCTCTAAAGTAACGTCAATCGGATTTTCACAAGGACTGGCCTTGGCACTGGATGAATGCCTGATTCTGATTGCCTGCCATTCGTCTTTAAGAGCCAATCAATCGGTTAGTTATGAACAGGTCAAAACCCTTTTTCATCAAATGGATACATGTGACAATCCTTCTTTTTGCCCCCACGGACGCCCTACGTGGATTAAATATTCGAAAGATGCGGTTAAAAAAGCTTTTCACCGGTGATTACCGCAAATTGGAAAAATTATGCTTATTTTAGGAATTGAAACTTCCTGTGACGAAACTGCCGCATCTGTTGTTGCGGACGGCCGCACTGTTTTATCTTCTGTTGTTGCCTCCCAAACAGCGATTCATCATCCTTATGGTGGCGTTGTTCCCGAACTGGCATCACGCAAACATTTGGAAGCGATCAGATATGTTACAGAGACTGCTTTGCATCAAGCTGACGTTTCAAAAAAACAGTTGGATGGGGTGGCCGTCACCCAAGGGCCGGGACTGATCGGAGCCTTGCTGGTGGGATTTTGTTTTGGCCGTGCCTTTGCTTTTGCCCTCAATATTCCATGGATCGGCGTCAGCCATCTTGATGGCCATATCAATTCGGTTTTTTTAGAACCGCAGCCACCGCCCTTTCCTTTTGTTGCGCTGCTGGCATCCGGCGGGCATACTTCAATTTATTATGTATCCGATTATTTAAAAACCGAACTCATGGGGCAAACACGCGATGACGCCGCAGGTGAAGCGTTTGATAAAGTCGCCAAAATGCTTGGGCTGGGCTATCCGGGTGGAGGCATCATCGGGAAATATGCTCAACAAGGAGATCCGTACAAAATCGCTTTTCCCAGACCTTACTTAGATAAAAACAGCTCCGATTTCAGTTTTAGCGGTCTGAAAACAGCGGTGAACCGCTATATTCAATCCCATAAGGCTATTGATGAGCAACACATTGCAGATATTGCGGCCGGTTTTCAGGAAGCGGTCGCGGATGTGCTGGCATACAAAATAATTAACGCCGCCAAACAAAAAGCCTGTCGTCATATCGCTATTGTAGGAGGTGTTGCCGCCAACCGTCGTTTAAGAGAAAAGGTCGCCCTGGATGCCTCGAAAGAAAATTTCGATGTGTATATTCCATCTTTAAAACTATGCGGTGATAATGCCGCGATGATCGCTGCGACCGGATGGCATTATTTAAAAGCGGGAAAAGTTTCAAGCCCTGACGCGGATGTTTATTCAAGGTTGCGTATTTGAAGCCATTATAGCGAGGGATTTATAAAAAAAGGATTTCAGCCCCTTTCTTATCATCCTCTTCTTATAACAAATCCTTGTATATATGATAACCTAAAAAAATTTCGACCGCCTCCGGCGGTAAAGCGTAAAAGTGTAAAAGCACAAAGGCTAATTTTTAGTCCTGACGCAACGCAACCCCACGTTGTTGTACCTGTAGTTCGGGTTGAGGCTGTAGCGGTCAGCGCAACGGGCGTTATCCCTATCGCTGTTCCAGGAGCCGCCCCGCAGCACTTGATTTGCTGTCCATTCCCACACATTCCCAGCCATATCGTAACAGCCAACCAGACTGACACCGTTGGGATAGCGGGTTACACGAGTGGTTTTGCCGATACCGGATTCATCTGTATTGCATTTCGCTTGATCGAATTTGTTTCCCCAGGGATATTCCCTGCCATCTTCACCCCGCGCAGCGCGTTCCCACTCTTTTTCAGAGGGCAATCGTTTACCAGCCCATTTGGAGTATGCTTCGGCTTCATAATAACTGACGCCCACAACAGGATGACCGGGCAGATTCCATTTTTCATCATTCCAATATTCAGGCAGGGTTATTTTATTTTTCTTCCGCCATTCATTACCGTCATCACTCCAATAATCATCATTGTTATATCCGTCAGCCTTGATAAATTCAGCGTATTGGGCGTTGGTAACCGGATAAATGTCAATTTCAAATGGGTTTTCTATGGTTTCTTCCTGTTTTTTATCACCAAAGATGAATTTACCGGCGGGAACTGCGGCCATGGATTGAAAATCAGTCATGGCGCTTTTTTCCATCTCTTTCTTACGAGCCTCTTTGACTTCCCTCTCTTCCGGAGTTTCCACCGTAGCGCTCAATGTGATCAGTTGGCTTAATGTTTCTATTTTGCAGTCAAATTGTTTAAGAATATTTACCAGGGCATCAATTTCTAAAAATTTTTTAAGGTGCTGAGGCGCCGCCTCCAGCATTTTTTGTTTATTATCCCCATCACCAAATTTTTTGATTTGTTGGCGTAGAACATCCAGATTGTCAGGTTTTTGCTCCAGGTCTTTCTTTAAAAACGGATAAACATTTTCAATGATTTTCCAGAATAGAATATGCTTAAATTCAATATCAACTTCATTGTTTAGAAGAAGCCCTTCGAGCAGATTAAGATCATTCAGAAACCGTTTGAGACGCCGGGGATTGCTGTTCAAAGCCGGAAGGATTAAGTCAAGATACTCAAAAACTTCCGCTTTTGCCTGCGGATACACATGATTGACAAAGGTTTTAAAATCTTCAACAGGGATGCCGGGCAGCTTAAACTCCACTTGCACGATTTTTTCCATAAACTTACCGGCATCTTTTTTGTATGAGTCGGCCAACGCTTCTTCAATGATTTCATTGGCGGCGCCGATAATAAAGATACACCCCTCTTTATCCATAAACAATTTAATCGTTTCAAGCACTTTGACAATCCGTTCACGCGGGCAACGATCAAGATCATCAATAAATATCACCAAGGCGCTTTGGCGTTCATCCGTTTTTTCCGCTTGATGCAATTGAGGCCGCCAGTTCAGATAGGTCCACAGCACTTTATCAAAAAATTCCTGGAAAGTGTCGTAAAAACCAAGTTTGGCTTTGTATTCAAGGCCGGTAAAAAGATCGCTCACACCCACACCGGAACCGAGCTTGGTGATTCGGTCAATGATTTTTGAATGGTTCAATCCGCTTGCCAATTTTTCAATTTTGCTACGGCATTGCGTAAAAAAACCATCATTTTCCATTGCTTTGAAAATTTCTTCAATCAAAGCCGCCAGGATTTCATTTTCCTGGTTATATTTCCAAGCCTGAAACCAGACTGTTTTGCAGCGCCGGTATAAAGTGCGATCTGTAAACGTGCCGTTTTTCAATAATTTCCGGACAGTCTCCATAAGCGTGGTTTTACCTGATCCCCATTTACCGAATATGCCAATCACCAGCGGTGTCTTATTTTCCTTGTTGGCAATTAAGCCTCCGATGGTTTTGGCATACGCATCAAAGCCGAATAGCGCTTTTTCTTTTTCAGGGTTGTCACTGATAACATAAACCGGTGGTGGGATTTCCGTATTTTCATTGTCTGTCATATTTATGATCCTTTGTTTGGTATTTGAATCATGGGTAACTACTGTTTTTTCCCTTTTCTTATCCGATTTCCGTGTAGTTATTCAAGATGATTGACAGCAAATCAAGTAAAAAACTACAAGGAAAACAGATAAGAAAGGGAAAAGGGAAAGGGGAATACTGTGCTTTTTCCTTTTCTTATCCGATTTCCTTGTAGTTATTTAAATCTGAAAAATACTTGAAATCCAAATGCAAGGCATTGAAATTGAAAATCAGTCCCCGTTTCATTTTAAGATAGCGTCCGTAGTTGCAGAATCTGTTCAGAATCAGGCTATCCAGTTCCTTTACCGCGATAACTGACAGCAACATATCCCCGATAATGAAGAAATTGATTTCCTTTGAACCAATTGTGTTATTTCTGTATTGAGCATAAATTTCTTTGTTTATTCCAAAATCAATACCTGCTTCTTTCAATTCGTAGTAAAATGCCCGCCGATAAATCTGATGAAAATAGCCGACACCCAGCGTCGTTAGAATCCGGTTTGCCATAAAGAGCAATTCTTTGATAGATTCCTTGCCTTCCAAACGGATTTTAGAAAAATCAAAATCATCTCTTAACGGCGTTTTGAGATGCAGAAGATTCGGGAAGGTCTGACATTCAGCTTTGAAACCGCCGAAATTTGCCAAAATCCCTAACGGCTTGTTCATGCCTTTCAGATAGGAAATCAGTTGCGCCCGATGCAATGGAAAAATGTCAGGAACCGCTTTCAGTTCCACAATGACCGTATCTTCAACTAACAGGTCAGCCCTGTAACGCCCCACACGCCTGTCAAAATAGAATACGTCAAATTCCTTCTGACGTTCTGTTTTCATGCCGCGAGATCGGAGTTCAAGCTCCGCAGCACTTTCATAAACATCCTCATTCCAGATGTTGCCCAGTTTTCTGAATACTTCAAACAGGCAGCCGTTGATTGCGTATGTCAGTTGTTCATGCATGAAAAATAAGATAACTACTACAAGGAAAACAGATAAGAAAAGGAAAGGGAATACTGTGCTTTTTCCTTTTCTTATCCGCTTTCCATGTAGCTTTTAAGCAGTTCGTACATCACATCTACCGGAAAAGCGAATAAGCCAAAGAAGAGCATACTGTTTTTTTCCTTTTCTTGAACTGGTTTAAACTTTTTCTCCGATTAAATTTCGGAGATTAATCATCGCAAAAGCAATGCAATGAAGCCCGAAAAAATATGTATCATTCCGTTCAAAACGGATGAGCGGACGTTTGAATTTATCAACCCATGCCCATGTCCGTTCCGTGCCGAACCGGTTTTTATATATCTTTTCGCAGAAAAGTCTTTTCCTTCCTCTTTTCGGCTTCTTACGCCCGCGCCTGTTTTCAGCGATATTCGGTATGACACCGTT